>CALXQU010000003.1 GCA_944390725.1 uncultured Spirochaetaceae bacterium | reverse complement strand
GTTCCCGAGCGGTCAAAGGGGGCAGACTGTAAATCTGTTGGCTTAGCCTTCGAAGGTCCGAATCCTTCTCTCTCCACCAACGGCCATATACAGGAGTGGATGCTTTTGTATATGGTCATTTTTTATGTCTTTCTTAAGGAAAGATTCAATTGATAAGAGGTTAAACTCTACTATAGGGTGCAGATTCTACTTCAGCGCTGTCCAGAATACGCTGGACAGTATCGCATACATCGTCAAAGGAAATATCCTTTGCATAGTCGAATCCACTCTGGTACTTCTTCCAGAAGTCCCTGAGCTGTCCGCTTGCACGGATTTCAGCGATGATTTCCGGGTAGATTTCCAGCACTTTACGGCTTCCGCGCTTGTCCGTTGTCCGCTCCAGAGCTTGCAGCAATGTCTTTCCATCACAATCCGAACCACGCAAGGCATAAAGGATATGAATATCGTAAAAATCTCTCGGCCGTGTGTTTGCAATGCTACGGGATAGTACCGTTTCGATCTTTTCTGCTAGCACCGTTTCAAGGTTATAGGCAAGGATGCATATTGTACGGTCATCAAAAAGCAGGGAAAAGGTATATTCGATCTCTTTTGGCGTGATGACATCACCGGTAGTCACATCCACGGTCAAGGGTACGCTGATTGGTGGATAGTTTGCTTTCAGCGCAATACGGATGCCAGGATAATCGTCGCCCTCGCGGATATCTGAAATATCCACCAGTTCAAACTTGACATCGTCAGCGATTTCCACGGCGCAGATTTCACCAAATATCTCACGGATGGATTCATGCGTCAGCGTAAAGCCTTTGATTGTTGTATCTAAATCCATAGTCGCCCTTGTCTCCAGACCGACGATTGCGGAAATGAGGAAACCACCTTTGAGAATGAAATTGTATTTGTACTTTGACAACGAAATCCTTTCCAGTAGCCTTTCCAGCATATAGTTCTGCATGACGAGCTGTGCTGATATATTCTTTTCTGCAGCTTTCTTTTTGACAAAGGCTTTAAGCTGCATCGGATTCCTTGTAATCATAATAATACCTCCATATAACGCATGACCTTGGGTTTCACCCGGAGCTGATCCGCGTACTGCATCAGCTTGTGTATGTCTTTTTCCTTGGAAGCAGCGTATTTCTTCATTGCTGCACCTATTATCTGGATGTCGCTGCCGCTGCCGCGCAGGATGTCGCACAGTGTCCTTTCGATATCATAGACACGAATGGGATTGCCGCAGGGGGATAGCAGCTCAATCTCCCCAAAGCAATAGTTCTCTGGCACGACTCGCTTGATGATGATTCTTTCCTGCTTAAGCGACGGTGAATTGTACCCTTTGGGGAATGTCATGGTATATTGCGCCGGTGTACGGTCAGAATAACCCAGTAGATACAATGCGGTATCGTGTGAGTATATCCCGCGTCCATATCTGTGCTGCAGGAGGTAAAAATCATCTTCCCATGCATTGCTGCGCACATACAGGCCGCGCCCGAAACGGTAAAGCTCTCCACTTTCTACAAGCTCCTGCAGAATACTGCGGTGCAATCCTGCGGCTGTCACCTGTCCGGAGGTGATTATTCCATCCGTCGATTCCTCCAATAGTTCTTTTATTTTTTGCTTGTTAGTCATGCATGTTGCCTCTCATCTTGACAAGTATACATTAAATTATGTCTAAATAATGCGTGGTTGTTAAGCTGTATGAGATAATCACACGTCGGATTATCTTAAAGTTCATATAGCTGTCTGTGTGATTGCAATGCTTCTTCCTGTTTGAGCCACGGATAGAGGATGATCTGCGCTCCTCCTGAATCGGTTGATGGAAAGGGACACAGCCAGATTGCAGGCCTGTTCCAGATTTCCTGCCATCTGTTGTATCATCCGGAAGCGAAGAGGCACATTGATATGAGATATGCGAATTACGGGTTCCCGGTCCCTGCGGAGAAGCAGTGCCGCGTGATAGTCGATACCGATGCGGCGAATGAGGGCGATGACCAGTTCGCCGTCATCCAGGCGATGCTGAGCCCGAAGTTCGAGAACGTCGGCTTCATCGCTGCCCATTTCGGCAGGGAAGGCAGCATGGAAGCCAGCTTCCAGGAGCTGCAGAGGATCTTCCAGGCTGCATCGTGTCCGTTCACTGACCTGATCAGGCATGGCGCGCCATGCGCTCTTCCTGCCGTATCAGAGGCCGTTCCCTCGGATGGTGCCTCCCTGATCGTGGAGGAAGCCATGAAGGATGACCCAAGGCATCTGTATGTCCTTTTCCTGGGACCCTTGACTGATCTTGCTTCCGCGTATCTTATGGAGCCGCGTATCGCCGGACGCCTTACCGCCATCTGGATCGGAGGCGGGACTCATCCTCGGGGCGGGCGCGAGTTCAACCTCGGCAATGATATCAATGCGGCCAATGCCGTGTTCTCGTCAGGAATCGAGCTCTGGCAGGTTCCCAAGGATGTCTATGAGATGATGCCCGTAAGCCTTGCGGAGCTGGAGTACAGGCTGCTTGGCAGCGACCTCGGCACATACCTCTTCAACCGCCTGATGGATGAGACTTACAGGGAGTGCACCATCACCAATGCATTCCGTACCGGAGAGACCTGGGTGCTGGGTGATTCCTCGGCTGTCGGCCTCGTGCTCTATGAGCATAGATGGGAATACGACCTCATCAACGCGCCTGCAATCGGTAAGGATATGGAGTACATCCGCTCTGATGAGAATAGGCCGATCAGGGTATACAGGCGCATAGACTCCAGGCTCATCCTCGAGGATATGTACGCGAAGATCGCGCTCTTCGATCCAAAGGGATGGGAGGGGCATCGTATTGATTCCTCCATTCCGGATAGATAGACTTGGCTTCAGATAAGGAGATCAGCTTGTTCTACGATTCAGGCCTTAGGTTCCAATGCCAGATGTGCAGGTACTGCTGCTCAGCAGAGCCTGGCTATGTCTATCTGTCGGAGGAGGAGATACAGGGCATAGCGCAGTATCTCTCCCTGCCGATTGACCAGTTCATGAAGATATACTGCCGTGCTGTCGATTTCGGCGACAGCTGGATGATAAGCCTGAGGGAGAAGGCGGACTATGACTGCATCTTCCTTTCGGAGAAGGGCTGCGGCATATACCCCGTGAGGCCCAAGCAGTGCATGAACTACCCGTTCTGGCCTTCCATCATGGAGTCGGAGGAGAACTGGAAGGAGGAGGCCATGCACTGTCCTGGCATAGGGCAGGGCGATATCATCCCGGGCGATGAGATAAGGCGGAGGCTGGAGGACCAGGCCGATCCTGCGGTGATTCCCAAAATCGGTGACTAATCGCTGGTTTAGCAGTATACTATAAACTGGAGTATAGGTTGCCCAGGTATTCTGACAATACGATCAATGCAATCAAGGCGAGGCTCAGGATGTCTGAGCTCGTCCAGTCGTATATCCCCGTGGTCAACAGGGGAGGAAGGCTCTGGGCGAAGTGCCCGTTCCATGGCGGCGGCAACGAAAAGACACCCTCTTTCGCGATAAACGACAATGATGGATTCTACCACTGCTTCGGCTGCGGGGAGTCCGGCGACATGTTCACGTTCGTGATGAAGATGGACAAGGTCACGTTCCCCGAGGCAGTGGAGGCGCTTGCTTCACGGGCCGGCGTGGAGCTTGAGACAGACAGGAACCCCGAGGCCAGGAAGGCTGCAGGGGAGAGCGAGGTCCTCTTCGACCTCAACCAGCGGATACAGCGCACGTTCCACTATATGCTGGTATCTGCGGAGGAAGGGAAGGCAGCCAGGGAATACCTTGAGCGCAGGAAGGTCTCTGCGGAGATGATCGAGCGCTTCCAGCTCGGCTATGCGCCCAAGGGCTCGGACTGGCTCTATTCATTCCTCTCCGGCAAGGGCTTCTCCGACGATATCCTGAGGAAGTCGGGCCTCTTCTCACAGAACCATTTCCCTTACTCCCTGTTCCAGGACAGGCTCGTGTTCCCCGTGCGCAACAGGAGCGGCAAGACCATCGGCTTTTCCGGCAGGGACCTCTCCGGCAGGGAGAACGTGCCCAAGTACGTCAATTCCCCTGATACCCCTGTCTATTCCAAGAAGCATAACTTCTTCGGCATCTATGAGGCCCTGGAAAGCATAAAGAAGGGCAGCATACCCGTCCTCGTCGAAGGCAACTTCGATGTCGTTGCGATGCATCAGGCGGGAATCGATTCGGCCATCGCCTCGCTCGGTACCGCCTTCACGGAGGAGCAGGCAGCGCTTATCGCGCGCTATGCGGAACGCGTCGATATCATGTTCGACAGCGATGAGGCCGGGCAGAAATCGACAGACAAGGCGATCATGATCCTCCATGCCAGGGGAATAGATTCACAGGTGCACAGGCTGTCCTCGGGGAAGGATGCCAGCGAGATTATCGAGAAATACGGCGGGAAGGCCCTTGCCGATGAGTTTTCCGCTTCAGTCCCGGCCTTCGAGTATCTTGTGGAAAAACAGCAGAAGATGCATAATATAAATTTGCCGAGAGGAAAATCTGAGTTCCTCCAGGCACTTGCTCCGTTCCTGCAGAATACCGTGTCCGACGTGGAGAAGGACGGGTATATATCATATCTTGCCAGGCTGCTCTCGGTAAGCGTTGAGTCCGTCAGGAATGATATCTCCGGAAAGGAGCAGAGAAGACGCAGGGAGGACACGGAGGAAGCCGTCCAGGATACGGCTAGGATATTCAACAGGGCTGACGTTTCCATAGATCTCTTCGCGATGCTCTATCTTGCCAACCACAGGAAGCTGTTTCCCGGCTACCGCAGCAGGATATCGTTCGGAGACCTGATGGATTTCGAGGCCAAGACCATATACATCGCATTGGAAGATGCGATGAGGAATGACATCACCGGCAATGAGCTTTTCCTATCCCTCATCAATGATGAGAAGACGAGGAATGATGTGGCCACTTCCTTCGAGCTCGATGAGTACAGGAACGGGAAGGTAAGCGCCCTCGACGAAGTAACGGATAAGATCGCTCTCAGAGGACTGGAAGCTCAGCGCAGGGTGCTGTCGGATCAGCTGGCATCGTTTTCCGGATCGATGGACAGGGAGCAGATCGCTGACGCGATGCGGCGCAAGATCGACCTTGACCATGAGATATCGGTAAGGAAGAACGATCTCTACAGAAGGACACAGAGCGAGGATTGAATGGCGGATCAGAATCTGAAGAACACTGCATTCTATAAGCAGCTTGCGGCACTGGCGAACGAACAGGGCGAGATATCGCTTCTCGACATCGTTGCGGCGATGAAGAAGCATAAGGATGCCCCGACTGATATCGATAGCGTTGTCGAAGCGCTCAGATCCGATGGCATACAGTATTCCGAGTCGGAAGAGGACGGGCCTGACTACTATGAGGAGCCAACCGAGAACGACCTCGAGGACTTCGATGAGGATGGCGGCTTCGATGAGGAGGACGCCGATGGCATCGATGATGACAATCCCGACGACAATGGCCCCTCCGATGCCGAGCTGAAGGATATCGAGGACGAGGAAGAGGACGAGGAGGAAGCCCCCAAGAAGGCCAAGGACGAGGAAGACGAGGACGACGAGGAGGAGGAAGAGGAGGAAGAGGAGAACATCAACGAGTGGAAGGGCACCGATGATGATACTGAATCCTCTGCCGAGCGCTTCATCGATATCTCGGCTTTCAGCGAGCATCCTGCGGACCATAAGGCGCACCAGCCTGCGCAGAAGTTCGATTCCTCGCAGGACGATCCCATCAGGCTCTATCTGAAGGAGATCGGCAATGAGAACCTCCTCACCGGCGAGCAGGAGGTCGAGCTTGCCATGCAGATGGAGAAGGGCCAGCAGATCGTCGAATCCGTGATAAGGGAGTCCGGCATCCTCATCAAGTTCTTCTCGGAAGTCATCGAGAAGATGAACATGAAGATCGAGGAGGATACGGAGGAGTCGCTTTCCACGGTTGAGCTGAAGGAGTTCCTCTCCGTGCAGAAGAGGTATAACCAGAGCTACCGCGATGCCCTTGGCAAGGATATCCCGAAGGAGATAGAGGAGTACCTCGAGAACAAGGACAGGATGATCCTTGCCGGCACCTCGCCTGAGGAGAGCGCCGAGGTCTACCGCATGAGGGAGGACCTCCTCGACAAGCTTGGCGGCCATCCGGATGAGGAGTCCCCGCTTTATGAGGGAAAGAAGCGCTCCGACTTCCAGAGCCGCGAGGAATGGATCGCGTTCTGCCGCGAGAAGAGCAGGGATGCCAGGATCCGCGAGATCGAGAAGAAGCTCGATGAGATACGCAAGTCCGAGGATGAGGTCAATGCCAAGATTGCCGATGTGGTGCAGCAGAAGGACAAGGCCTTCAGGCGTGACCACAAGGATATGAAGAAGTCCGAGCTCGAGAAGGAGATACAGAAGATCCACCGCTCCGTCAGGGATGAGTATTCAGCCACGGAGGCCGAGCTCGGCAAGAGGTACCAGGATTTCCGCGCCGAGCTTGAGGCCATGGAATCCAAGCAGTACACGCCCGTTACGGACTGGATCATCCCGTTCGAGTTCCAGCCGGAGGAGATCGAGGCCCTTACCGACTGCTTCATCAAGGCCAAGGAGAAGATCCTCGAGTGCACTGCCAAGAAGAAGCAGTACGAGGAGCATCTCAAGGTCTCATCGACCAAGGAGCTCAGGCAGCTCGGCCGTGACCTCGCCACCAGGGGCAAGTCCCAGCAGATCGAGGAGGCGCTCGGTATTTCCGCCGATGTGATAAAGGAGGAGATCCGCGAGCTCCAGCTTACCGAGAAGGAGCTGAGGACGATCGAGAATGACTTCGAATGCAGCTCGGAGGATATAATCCAGGCAGTCAGGGATATCCAGACAGGGCAGAGGATACAGAAGAGCGCCAAGGACCGCCTTATCAAGGCGAACCTCAGGCTTGTCGTATCGATTGCCAAGAAATATACGAACAGGGGCCTTGCGTTCTTCGACCTCGTGCAGGAAGGGAATATCGGGCTCATTAAGGCAGTCGAGAAGTTCGAGTACGAGAAGGGATTCAAGTTCTCTACATATGCGACATGGTGGATCCGCCAGGCTATAACCAGGTCAATCTCCGACCAGGCAAGGACGATCAGGGTGCCTGTGCATATGATTGAGCAGATCAACAAGGTCGTAAGGGAATCCAGGGTGCTCATGCAGTCCCTCGGCCGCGAGCCCAGCGACAAGGAGATCGCTGACCATCTCGGCTGGCCGGAATCGAAGGTGAAGAACGTCAAGTCCGTCGCTCGCGAGCCTATCTCGCTTGAGACGCCGGTGGGCGAGGAAGAGGATTCCGTGCTCTCTGACTTCATCGAGGACAAGGATGCCGAGAATCCTGCCAACCAGACGGAGTTCGTCCTTCTGCAGGATAAGATACGCGACCTCCTCTCAACGCTGCCGCAGAGGGAGCAGGAGGTCCTGAGGATGAGGTTCGGGCTTGATGACGGCTATGCCCTTACCCTTGAGGAAGTCGGCCTTTATTTCGATGTCACAAGGGAAAGGATCAGGCAGATCGAGGCCAAGGCGCTGCGCAGGCTGAGGCATCCCAAGAGGAGCCGCCAGCTCAAGGACTGGAACTGATTCCGATTGTATAATCGTTGGAATATCTGTAGAATATCGGAAGTTTGAGGAGAAGTAGATGGCAGAGAATGATAAGCTTGAATGCCTTAGGAGGCTTCAGGATGTCCTGAGCAGGAAATTCGAACTGGAGAGCCAGGTTGAGACGATACCTGCCGATCTCAGGCACGAGGAGCATGTCCTTGAGCATGAGAGGAACAAGCTGGAGGAGCTTGAGGAGAAATTCAAGAATGTCACTGAAGAGGTGAAATCGCTCTCTATCAAATATGAGGATGCGTTCAATACCAGGACCGGCTATGAGAAGCAGATGGAGTTCCTCAATACCCAGAGGGAATATGAGGCGATGTCCAAGCAGCTCGATGAGGCCAAGATCCAGGAGAGCGCGCTTCTGAGGAGAAGGAATTCCAAGACCCAGGAGACCGAGGTCGTCACCAAGGAGCTCGAGGAGCAGAGGGCAAAGGTCGCCGAGCAGACTGCAAAGGTCGAGGAGGAGAGGGGCCGTATTGAGTCCATCCTCGCTGATATCAACAGGCAGATCGAGGAGAAGAACGCCGAATGCGAGTCGATCAAGTCCGGCAATATCTCCGATGACCTCTTCGAGAAGTTCTCCAATATCGTGAGGAAGAAGAAGGGCGTCGGCATCGTCCCTGTATACGGCCAGGTCTGCATGGGCTGTGACCGCGTGCTTCCGATGCAGTTCGTCATCGACCTCAGGCTCAAGATGCAGCAGAACGAGATAGAGTACTGCCCGTACTGCTCGAGGATCATCTACTACGAGCAGCTTGACCCTGAGATGGAGAAGAACTACATCTTCGAGCAGCTTGAGGCTGCCAAGAGCGAGGGCAAGGGCTCTGCCGATTCTTCCAAGTCCGATTCCGACAGCTATGATGAATCCATGGGCATGGATGAGGGCTTCGAGGATTTCTAATGGATCTTCAAGGTCCCTGAAGCAATCGCCGCAAAGGAGGAAAGTCCGGGCTCCACAGGACGATGGTGCTGGCTAACGGCCAGGAGCGGTAACGCTACGGAAAGTGCAGCAGAGAATAGACCGCCTTCGGGCAAGGGTGAAACGGCAGTGTAAGAGACTACCGCCTGGACAGCGATGGACAGGGCATGGCAAACCCCACCAGGAGCAAGGCCAAGTATGCAGCTGGCTGGTCCGGCTATAGCTGCGGGTAGGCTGCTTGAGCGGCAGGGTAACCTGCCGCCTAGATAGATGATTGCATAAACAGAACCCGGCTTATCAGGGACCTTTATTAGATAGTTGAGGAGCGCTGTCGCCAGCGCTCCTTTCTCGATATCGCAGAAGAATTGCAGCTTCGCTATGATATGAGCTTCCCGCTCCAGAGCTCCGAGAGGAAATCCCTGTAGGGCAGTATCAGTATCCCGTTGTCAAGAAGCTGCGGATGATCCTCCCTGCACACAAGGATATACTTCTCCATCAGGCCTTCTTCCATAAGCGCCTTAAGGCCTTTCAGGTCCCTTGGGGATACCCGCCTTGCCGCCTTGACCTCAACAGCTGCCTTCTCCTTGATGATGAAATCGACTTCCTGTCCATTCTGGGCATGCCAGTAGGTGAGCCCTTCATTATCGAAACCTGAATAATCGAGCCAGGAACGGATCTCCATCGCGATGTAGTTCTCGAAATACCTTCCGAATTCCGCAGTGCCTTCCTCAATCGCAGAGAGTCCCTGGAGCTTCCTTGTGACACCGACATCGAAGAGATAGAACTTGCTTGAGGCATTAGGTTTCCTTATCTTCGTCTTCCTGTAGGGAGGGACCTCAAAGCCGATGAGCGTATCAATGAGGATACGGTACCATTCACGTACGCTGACACCGCTTATTCCTATATCACGTGCAGTATTCTCATAGTTGATGATCTCTCCGCTTCCTGCTGCAGCTATCCGCAGGAATTCCCAGAATGGGGGGAGGTTCCTCACCTCACGCTCTGCTTCTATTTCCTCTTTCACATAGAGTCCTGCATAATCAGAAAGAAGGCCTTCATAATCATCGCTGGTGAATGCGGCAGGAAGCAGGCCGGATCTGAATATCCTATCAAGAGAAGCCCCGGAATCCTTGATTTCCGGCCACACAAGGGAGTGGAAGCTTAGCCTGCCGGCTCTGCCGCCAAGCAGATTCACACCTTTCTTCTTCAGTTTCCTTGCACTGGAACCCGTGAGAAGAAAATGAATATCTGTCTCCTCGATGAGCATATGGACTTCATTCAGAAGGTCCGGCAGCCTCTGGATCTCATCAAGAACGACAACACCTTCATTGATTCCCTTTGCCCGCAGGGTATTCCTGAGCAGGGAAGGACGCATTGAGAGATCTCGGTAAAGCTCATTATCCAATAAAGTCCATGACAATTCTGGCTCGGCAAGCTGGTTCTTTATATAGGAGGATTTTCCCGTCTGCCTAGGACCGAAAAGGAAGAGGGACTTCCTTTCAAGCCGTTTATCGATATCCGCGATCCTATTGATATATCCAGACATGGCAATCTCCTCATCACGTGTAAGTGTAACAAGGAAAATGCCAAAAATCAAAGTATTACTTTGAAATTCCTTAATAATTCCAAACCAATACTTTGAGATTTGTCATTTTTGTTTCGTTATCGTTCTTCGGTCTTGATCTCATCCCAGAGCATGTTCATCTCATCAGCATGCTCCTTATCGAGGGGTATAGACCTCTCCGCAGCAAGGTCGAAGAGCTTCTGGAATCTGTCCATGACTTTTCCGTTTGTCCTATGCAGTGCAGTATTGGGACGTATCTTCAGGAAGCGGGCCAGATTCACGACAGAGAAGAGCAGGTCACCGATTTCCTCCTCGATATGGTCCTTGTCTCCTTCCTTGATTGCATCCCTGACTTCTCCCAGCTCCTCGTCGATCTTATCGAGGACGCCATCAGCATCAGGCCAGTCAAAGCCGACCTTCTTCAGCTTTTTCTGTATCTCATAGGACTTCTCGAGAGGCGGCAGTACTGATGGGATATGGCCGAAGAAGTCCTCTGCCTTCATCCTGTGGCCCTCGACATTCTCCTTCACGCTGTTCCAGAGCGAAAGCACCTGGTCAGCGTTCTCGGCCTTCTCCTCGCCGAATACATGTGGATGGCGCCTGATCAGCTTGTCGCAGACCTCGTTGAAGGCATCGGTAGGGGAGAAGTCCCCTGCTTCCTCGTGGATGCGCAGGTTCATGAAAGCATTGATCATCACGTCCCCGATTTCCTCACGTTCCGAAGGGACATCCCCGGCTATGACTCCATTGAGATACTCATAGCTTTCATCTATCATCGCCTCAGTCGTGGTCTTGTTCGTCTGCTGCCTGTCCCATGGGCATCCGCCTGGTGCACGCAGTATGGTAAGTATCGTATAGAGCCTGTCAACGGCATCCCTGAAGTTATCCTGATGTTCCCTGTAGTTGTCAATCATGCTGACATCATATCACTCCAGGCATCCAGATGAGAATAATCAGCAGATATTACATGAAATCCACAAATATTATGAACAGTACAAATGGATGAAAAATATATTCAATGACTCATTTGCTTGTAATTAAAGGTGATGCTTTGATGCCTTGATAAGAAATGCAATATATAGATGAACAGAATCTATGAAATATTCGAAATATTTAGAGTTAAATTATAAATCAAGATTAAAGATATTAGTAATATAATATATATCGAATATATTAATATATCAATCTAGCATACTGATTACCCCCTAAAGCTGGTCACTGATAGCCTATTTAGCGATTATTCAGCGTATTCTGTATTGATAGGCGATAACACGTGTCAGATTGACACAAAGAGGACCTTAAACAATATTTAGTTGACAGAATATACATTATATCCATGGAATTTATCAGAATTTCAATACGTTAGAACGCATATTATCATAGGGAGTAGCAGAATCCTCTGGAGTAATAACGCTGTGCGCTGATTTTGTTCTATATGGATGGTTTCATTAATTGATTATCTATTGTATTGAAATATTAATATTTCTACAGTCTAAATATATTATTAATATTGGTATATAACTATTAGATAATATTCTAATGTGTTACTGTTTAATCTGAGGATTTACTTTATTTAACAGTAGGATCGATAAGCGGTAATATGTCTTAATCAACTTTATTAATTATAATTAATTAGTTGTCTAATTAAGTTACATTGCTGTTTTATACATATGTTAATATGTGAGATAAATAAAGCTTTCTTGCCTATCCTATATCCTGTACATATGTCATATTTTGATTAATTTGGCATCGACTCAGCCATGAAAAGCGTAGAAGTCTCCTGTAAAGTGAATTTGTTAATGAAAAGGCTTTCTAAGGGGATAATTCCAATAATGAATGACAGAATCAAAGGATGCGGCAGTTCATATGGAGGCGATGCTGTTGCGTATGTAAACAGCCTTCTTACTCCTGAAGAACGTGAAGAAATGCAACTTGGAGTACAGCTTATGAAAGAACTGACTGCCACAAGAAAGGAAAAGAATCTAACACAGAAGCAGCTTGGAGAACTCCACGTCTTTCCAAGTAAACTATTGTATTGCTTGACAAAGTTGGAACTTGCTTTCTATTTCAGCTATGGTAAGGATAAAAGGCTTTGCATCGGCAATATCTGACTAAGTACCCCCCCCCAATCAAATCGTTGCCGTTGTGTTTTCTTGCGATTCCGCGTTGCTGCGTGCGCCCATTTACATCGTCAGACTTCCATTGAATTATTAATATTCCGATATTAAATATAAACTATATCAAGCTGAATGATATCCTGATTGCGTGGCAGCGTTCCATCAGAGGGAACTCAGCTCGATTGGGTTACCTACGATATCAAGGGGAATGGTAACGACCGTCGTATATCCATCGAAAGAGAATGAAGTCGCAACGAATATGTAGATGGCAGGTGCAACGAAGTCAGCGGCAAGATCGTCTGGATCCTTGAATTCCCTATCGCTTGAGCTGCTTATATTCTCATCATAGATGTATTCAGACATTACTGGCTTGAATGTCTCTCCATTGTTCCTGACAAGCGTATAGACTTCCTGTACATCCTCAGGTCCGTCAGGGTAAAGCGTCACCTGGATAGCATATCCATCATCATAGGGAATGGCTTCCGCTGAATATGTGACTGCCTTGTCATATCCGTTGAGGGGGAGCCAGTCGTAGGCGGCAAGGTCGATTGCCGGGCTTCCCTCCTCCCCTTCTCCCGTACCAGGAGCCAAGTCCTGCTCAGGTGGGAGGAAATGCTCTATTCCATTGAAGAATATAGGTCTCTGGTCCGTCTCGATATCAATGAACTCATATAGCCCCACTGACGTGGTGTTATTATCGGACGGAGCTGAGGCAATCGTAACAGTTGAGGAAACAATAGGTTCATTATTATTAGGCAACCGTGAAGAAGGGACGAGGCTTGTGAATCTTGAATTGAATGAAGATGCCAGCTTTGAAGCGATTACGCCACCTCCGGACGGTGATGAGGATCCTGAAGACGTGCTGCCGCCAGTAAGGCCTGTCGTAGCACCTATAGCATAATAGAAATTCAGCCTGGGAAAATTATTCTTAGGCGTAACGGCAACTGATTCAGTGGAGCCGGAGACATGCTTGAGGTAGCTGAGGTTGAAGCGCGTCACGTTGTTGTTCCTCTGGTATTCATCATTCACATCCCACTGGAACATGCGCGGTATGCCGCAGCTATGGAAAAGGAAAAGGACAGCCATAAGGAGAATGAATGTGATAACCTTCTTTCCTCTCATCGCTGTCCTATTATATAGTGCGCCTTTGTAGAAAGGCTGTTCAGTTCATGGAGAGCAGCTGTGCTTCAGCAAGCTTCGCGTATTCGCTTGCGCTGCCAGTGGCTGTCTCAAGGTAAAGGCCTGTGAGCTGCTCGAGCGTAGCGACCGCAAGGTCCCTGTTGCCCTGCTCCTCATAGATCCTCGCTGCATTGTAGAGCGCCTTCGGTGCGAATGCAGTCTCCTCCCCATAGGTATCGAAGACCCTGTTATAGAGAGTCAGCGCCTCGCTGCTGCTGCCGAGATTGTCATAGCAGGCTGCTGCGTTCATCAGGCAGAGCTGTGCAAGATATGTATCGCTCATAGCATCAGCAATCTGCATATAGAGGTCAGCGGCTTCCTGATACTCGCCATTCTCATAGGCATAGTCAGCAAGGAGATACTGCGCCTTCGCCCCTGGATATGTATCCAGGCCGAGCGCGACAAGGCTCTCTGCGTTGCTCCTGAAGGACTCAAGGGCCGCAGCATACTCGTCGCTTGAGGAATCCATCAGCGCCAGCGAGCTGTATCCAGCTTCCGTATCAAGGAGGAGGTCGAACTGGGCCTCCTTCTTATTCTGCATAGAAGTAAGGATGATAGCGAGAGCTGAAATTATCACGATTACCGCGACAAAGACCGCGATAACGAGCTTCGTGTGCTTTGCCAGGAAGGCATTCAGCGAATTGGATACCTTCTCTGAACCGGTTAGTTTTGCTTTTTCGGCCATCTATAACAACTGCGGGCTTTCACCCGCAGCTCCTTATCCTTACTCTTCGTCGTTCTTTGACTTGAGCATATCGGCAAACGGGTTGTAGGTATCCTCCTCTTCCTTGTCATCTGCCATATACTTAGCCATCTCGGATTCCTGCGACTTCTTGATCATCTCCTTGATGGAGAGGCTGAGCTTCTGCGCCTGCGGGTTGATGTCGATAACCATCGCGGTGATAGGCTCGCCTACCTTCTCCTTGTAGGACTCAAGAACCTTATCGCTGTACTCCTCATCCGGTCCGACGAGGTTGTACTTGGAGATAAGCCCCTCGATGTCGCCAGGAACCTTCACGAATACGCCGAAGTCGGTGACCGATGAGACGGTTCCCTGGATGGTCGAATACTTCGGATAGTCCTTCTTCAGGTTGCTCCAGGGATTGCCCTCGAGCTGCTTGACGGAAAGCCTGATCCTCCTGTTCTCCGGCTCCACGCGGGAGACGACTACATCGACGAGGTCGCCTTCCTTGCAGAACTGGTCCATGCTCTTGATCTTCTTGGTCCAGGAGATGTCATCGATGTGGAGGAATCCGTCGATGCCGTCCTCAAGATTGATGAACGCACCGCTGTTGGTCACCTTCACGACAGGTCCCTTGATGACCTTGCCTACAGGATAGCGGTCAGAGATCGTATCCCATGGGTTCTCCTGAAGCTGCTTGAGTCCAAGGGATACCCTCTTCTTGTCGAGGTCGTATCCGAGGATCTTCGCCTCTACCACGTCGCCGATGCTGACGATGTCCTTGGGGTTCGTGACTCTCTTGGTCCAGGACAGCTCGGAAATATGGGCAAGGCCCTCGATGCCCGGCTCAAGCTCGATGAATACGCCGAACGACGTGATCTTGGTGACAGGCCTCTTGACGACGTCGCCGACCTGGTACCTCTCCTCGAATGTCGTCCACGGATCCGGGGTCATATGCTTGAGCGAGAGATTGATCTTCTGCGTCTCCGGATCGATGTTGATGAGGCGGAGCTGGATGACCTGGCCCTTCTTGACGAAATCCTTCGGCCTCGTGACATGTCCCCAGGACATATCGTTGATATGGAGGAGCCCGTCGAATCCGCCGAGGTCGATGAATGCGCCGAACGATGTGAAGCTCTTCACCTCGCCCTGCACTACGTCGCCGATCTGGACCGTCTGGAAGAACGCGTCCTTGTTCTCCTTGATCTTCCTCTCGAGATACTCACGCCTTGACACGACGCTCTTGAGCTTCGAGCCTGCATGGAACTTGTCTATGACGAAGTAATCGGTCTTGCCGATCAGGGTCTGGGGATCCTCGACGCGGACGATGTCTGCCTTCGAGAGCGGGCAGAATCCCTTGTAGTCGGCTCCGAGGTCGACCTCGTATCCGCCCTTGATCACCTTGATGAACTTGCCGAGGACAGGCTCCCTGTCTTCAGCTGCCTTCCTGAGGACCTCGGTCCTCTCCTTCGCCTCAGCCCTCTTCTTGGATACGACGACCTGGCCGCGTCCGTCATCGAGCTTCACTATAGTGACGGCTACCTTATCTCCGAGCTTGGGCAGTTCCATGAATTCGTCTACAGGGATCTTGCCTTCACTCTTATAGCCGATATCAACTAAAACTGATTCGTCATTTGTCTGTACTACAGTACCGGTTACGATCTGACCGACTTCCAATTCGGGAATTGACATAAGATGCTGCTGCAGGAAGGACTGCTTCTCAGCCATCTGAGTTTCATTTTCCACTTCTCTTGCTCCTACCAACTGATTTACCGATTAGCGCGTGCTTTTCACGGCTTGTATCACTTTCTCACAAACTTGGTTTATGGTCAATAGAGTCGTGTCAAGAACGATGGCTCCGTCGGCCACCTTCAGGGCCCCTGCCTCCTTCTCCTTATCCATCCTGTCACGCTCCAGGATCGCGCTCAGGATGGCCTCCTTCGCCATACCCGGCTGGTCCTTCGCCCTGCGCTGTGCACGCACCTCCGGATCGGCATCGAAATAGAACTTGAGATCGGCGTCAGGGAAGATGACCGTGGTGGTATCGCGGCCCTCCGTGATGATATCCATCCCGTGGGCAAGCTCCCTTACCGAGTCATTGACCATCGCCCTGATGCGGGGGTCGGCGCTGACCTGCGAGCACCAGGCATCGACCTCGGGGGTATGGAGCCTGTCCTCGACGCAGATGCCGTCGAGGCAGATGAGCCCGTCCTCCACCGTTATCGTGACGGACTTCGCGTTCGCGTACACCCTATCCCTGTCTTCCGGGTCGATGCCCCTATCGAGCGCCGAGAGCGTGTAGGCCCTATAGAAGGAGCCGGTATTCAGGTAATAGAAGCCGAGCCTTCTGGCAATCTCGCGGGCTATCGTGCTCTTGCCGGATCCTGCGGGACCATCAATCGCGATGACCATCTCCCCTCCTCCCGGCCGCAATGCGGTTCTTGCCTTTCTTGACATTGTCCCTGCCTGAGAGGAGCATCGATACCTCCTCCCTCGTCAGGTCCCTGTATTCGCCTGGCTCGAGCGTGCCGAGCTTCACTCCGCCGATCCTGATCCTGGTAAGCGACTTGACGTCGTAGCCCAGGTAAGAGAATATCTTTCTTATCTCCCTGTTCCTGCCCTCGATGAGGGTGATCTTGACGAACTGCTTGGTCCTCGGGATGAGGTCGTAGCGCCTGATCCTGTATGGCTTCGGCATATCGATATAGATGCCGTCGAGCGCCCTGTTGAGGTCCGCGATGACGAGGTCCCTGTCCAGCTTGACGATATACTCCTTCTCGACCTCGTAGCTGGGGTGCATCATCCTGTTGGCGAAGTCGCCGTCATTGGTGAAGAGGATGAGCCCGTTCGAGTCCTTGTCGAGGCGCCCGACGTTGAACAGCAGGCGGCTGTCCGCGATATCGATGAGGTCCCTGGCGTACTTCTCCTCGTTAGGGTCATAGTTGGTGCATACATAGCCCCTCGGCTTGTTGAGCGCTATATAGTACTTCCTCGTCTCCGGCTCTATCGTCTCATGGTCGACCTGGACCACATCGTCCTCGCCTACCTTGACGCCCATCTCCCTGACGACCCTGTTGTTGACCATAACGCGTCCCTGCCTGATCAGCTCCTCGCATCCGCGCCTCGAGCCGACGCCGCACTTCGCCATATATGCCTGCAGCCTTATCGGATAGAATCCATCGCTCATACCTCATCCTCCTGCTCTTCGGTATTGTCTTCTTCTGCCAGGCCGAAGCGGATCCGGTCAATCTCCGAAAGCTTCGGCAGGTCCTGTATCGATGTGAGGTTGAACTCGTACAGGAACTTCCTCGTCGTATAGTACAGGCAAGGATGCCCTTTCGTCTCCTTGCGGCCGCGTACCATGATATATTCCTTGTCCCTCAGCAGCTTGACGATCGAATCGGAGCCTACGCCCCTGATCTCCTCGATTTCGGACCGCGTGATGGGCTGCCCGTATGCCACTATGGCAAGCGTCTCCATGGCGGCGCGCGAAAGGCGCCTGTCGACCTTGCGCCCGTAGCTCTGCTTCAGCTGCGGATAGAGGTCCGGCGCAGGCATGAAGGAATACATCTCCCCTTCCTCCTCCGTGAGTATCAGGCCGCTTCCCCTCTCCGAATAGTCGTCCCGCAGCTCCTGGAGCGCATCCTCCACGATATCGGGCTTCAGGCCCGTGAGCTCCGAGAGCCTGTCAAGGGAAGTAGGCACGTTCTCCACGAAGAGGATGACCTCGCAGAGCCTGGCCTCCTCGCTGAGCATATCAGTCTTCGTCGTCTTCTTCATCATCGTCCTCGAGGTCTATCTCTTCCTCCTCGCCTATGAATTCCTCTTTGGCGGCGGCTTCCTCCTCCGCGGCCTTCTCCTCCGCCTTCCTTATCGCGTCGAGCGCCTCCTGGGTGAGCACGGAATAGCTGGAAGCCTTGCCCTTGGCCGGCTTGAGGCCGCTGCCGTCGGCGAAGTCATCCTTATGCATCTCAGTCACCGTCTCCTCCCAGCCCTCGGGCCTGCGCCTTATCCAGATGGTACCTCCCTGTCTTTCCTGCTCGAGGAGTATCACCTTCTCCATCGACATCTTGAGGATGGCGAAGAATGCGCAGATGACATGCATCCTGTCATCCGGGTGGGAGATCAGGTCCATGAAGTCGACGCGCTCCGATACGTCCAGGAGCTCATTGAGGAGGACCTCCTTCTCATCGACGGACACCTCCTCGTATACATTGAAGATCTTCGCAGGCTTCGACTTGCTGGCAAGCTCGACGTATGTCCTGAGCAGCATGTCGAGGGTGACGCCCTTGAAGAGGTCGCTGTCATCGTAAGGGACCGCGAAGAAGTTCTCGTTCCTGCTTACGTAGAGCCTGTCGCCGGAACCTCCGTTGATGAGCAGGTCGGTGTACTTCTTGTACATCTGGTACTCGATCAGGCGCTCGACCAGCTCCTCGCGCGGATCCTCGTACGTCTCATCAAGCTCCGTGGTGACCGGCAGCAGCATCCTGCTCTTTATATACAGCAGCTCGGCTGCCATCCTGTAGAACTCGGAAAGCTCGCCGAGCTCAGCCTCATGCGCCGCGATATAGGCAAGGAACTGCTCCGTTATCAGGGAGACATCTATGTTGTAGATATTGATCTTGTTCTCCTGGATAAGGTACAGAAGGAGATCCAGGGGTCCATCGAACTCCTGGATATGGAACTGGTGCCTCTCCTTCTGCGGTATGAGTGTCCCTTCTTCAGCCATCGCCACGATTATACATTCCCAGGTTTACCCTGTGAAGGGAACATCATCTCCCTGAGCTTGGCCTCGAGCGCGTCGGTGAATTCCCTGTTCTCGCTGAGGTATTCAAGGGTCTTCTCCCTGCCCTGGCCGATCTTCTCGCCGCTGTATGAGTACCATGCGCCTGACTTCTCGATCATATCGTACTTGAGCGCCGCATCAAGAAGCGAGCCGACCCTGGAGATGCCCGAGCCGAACATCAGGTCGAGCTCGCACTTGCGGAAAGGAGGCGCGACCTTGTTCTTGACGATCTTGACGCGCACCCTGTTGCCGGTGACCTCATCGGCGTTCTTGCCTATCGACTCGATCCTCCTGACATCCATCCTGACGGATGCGTAGAACTTGAGCGCGTTGCCGCCTGTCGTCGTCTCTGGGTTGCCGAACATGACGCCGATCTTCATGCGGATCTGGTTGATGAAGATGATGGTCGTGTTGCTCTTCGAGAGTATGCCGGTCAGCTTCCTGAGCGCCTGGCTCATCAGCCTGGCCTGCAGGCCTACATGGCTGTCGCCCATATCGCCCTCGATCTCGGCCTGCGGCGTAAGTGCCGCGACGGAATCCACCACGATGATATCCACGGCGCCCGAGCGCACGAGCGACTCGGTGATCTCAAGCGCCTGCTCGCCGTTGTCTGGCTGCGATATCCACAGCTCATCGATGTTGACGCCGAGGTTCCTGGCATATACCGGGTCGAGCGCATGCTCGGCATCGATGAATGCGGCGATCCCTCCCTGCTTCTGGCTCTCGGCGATCGCCTGCAGGGCAAGCGTCGTCTTTCCCGATGACTCAGGGCCGTAGATCTCTATGATCCTCCCCTTCGGGTAGCCGCCTACGCCCAGGGCCTCATCGAGGAGGATGGAGCCCGACGGTATGACCTCCACGTCGAGTATCTCCTTGTTGTCGCCGAGCTTCATCAGCGAGCCCTTGCCGAACTGCTTGTCTATCTGCAGCCTGGCAGCCTCCAGCGCCTCGCGCCTGCCCTTATCCTGTCTCTCATCGATTTCCTTAGCCATATGTCCTCCTGATTACTATACGCATCCAGATGCCTGATCCGACAGTCCGAGCTCCCGCGAATCGGCGATTATCGTCACCGGTCCGTCGTTGGCATACGCTATCCTCATATCCGCGCCGAAGATGCCGGTCTCGACATGGAAGCCCATCTTGCGCAGGATGCCGGCTGCTTCCTCATAGAACGACCTTGCCTCCTCGGCGCGCATCGCCCTGTCGAAGGATGGGCGCCTTCCCCTCCTGATATCAGCCGCGAGGGTGAACTGGCTGATGAGCAGTATCGATCCGCCGGTATCCGCAAGCGATAGGTTCATCTTATCATCGGCATCCCGGAAGATCCTCAGCGATGATATCTTCGCGAGGAAGGGCTCGAGGATCTCCTTCCTGTCGCCATCCTCCGCGCAGAAGTATATCAGCAGCCCCCTGCCGATTGAGCCGGTAACCTGGCCGCCGACGGTGCATGAAGCATCCGATACGCGCTGGATGACCGCCTTCAAAGCGTCCCCTCCGCCCTGCCGAGCATATCCTCCAGGAAGCTTATCTTGTCCGCCGCCCTGAAGAAAGAGGTGCCGATCGCCGCGATATCGAGCCCTGCCTTGTACAGCAGCCCGATGTTCTCCATGGATATCCCGCCATCGGCCTCGATCCTGTACGCGTAGCCTTCCTCGTCCCTCAGCCTGTCAAGCTCCTTGACCTTCCTCACCATCGCGGGGATGAAGCGCTGGCCGCCCCAGCCGGGGCTGACCGTCATCACGAGGATGTAGTCGACGGTGCCCAGGAGCGGCTCGAGCGCCGATACCGGCGTTCCCGGGCAGATCGCTACGCCGGCTTCCGCGCCGCTCTCCTTTATCATGTCGATGCATCTGTAGATATGGCCTGTCGCCTCATAGTGCACCGTGATGATCCCGGCGCCGGCCTCGGCTATGCCGGGTATCATGTCCTCGGGCCTCTCGACCATCATATGGACATCGAAGACGAGGTCCGTCTCGGGCCTGAGGTCCCTGATGAACTTGGCCCCGAAGGTGATTTCCGGGACGAAATGGCCATCCATCACATCGAGGTGGATGTAATCGGCTCCGGACTGGCTGATGACATCGGCTTCTTCCTTCGCCCTGGAGTAGTTGCCGCCCAGGAGCGAAGGCGAGAAAAGCAGGTTGCGGTCGTTCATGCGATGATTATACCAATATGAACGATATTTGCCAAACCGGGATGGCTGTGCTATCATTAGGGCGTTACCGAGCAGATGGTCTGCCCGGTGCTTTATTTTTGACATCAAGTCGCAGATGAAGGAGGCGGCATTATGATAGATTTCAAGGCATTGCTCGCGGACGAGCGGAACCTGGGCAAGAACCCTGCCATGGCTTACAGGACGGAGACGTTCCAGGCCCTTGATGCGGAGCTGGAGGCGCTCTCCCCTGAGGAGAAGTCCGATACCCGCAGCGAGGCTCTGGAGATGCTCGAGGAGCACAGGGACAGCCTTATCCTCCCGTACATCGCAGGCAGGCTTCTCCTGATGCTCAGGCCGCATGAGTACAACATGAGGCTCAACAATATCCTCCTTTCCTTCTATGAGGCGAGGAACTGGGATGTCGTCAAGTACATCGGCGGCGTCATCCTCTCCGTATCGGAGTCCTCCAAGGCGCTCCGCGTGCTCGGCGATGTCGCCGGCCAGCAGGGCGATGAGGAGCTGAAGTGGAACTACTATGAGCGCCTTGTCAGGACCGACAGCCAGGACCATGACATCATCGTCGTGGTCGCTGACCACTACGAGGGCATCGGCGACAAGAAGAACGCGATGAACTGCTACCAGAGGGCGCTCAACCGCCTGATGAAGAGCGGCGACTACGCGGACCTGAAGAAGATCTTCTCCAAGCTCCTGCAGAACGGCAAGAGCGGCTTCCCCTTCTATTCGTCGTTCCTTGAGGCCCTCTCCGAAAACAGCAGGGAGACGGCGCTTGAGCTCTACATCCAGCTCCATGGCTACCTGATGGACCTGAAGAGGAACGGCGATAAGGACAGCGCGGAGTATATGCGCAATCTCGACAACATCATCGAGGTGACGAGGCGCATCTTCATGATCGACAGGGACAATGCCGCGATCAGGGAGGACCTCCTCGATGTGCTCAAGGGCAAGTACCATGCATCCCCGCGCCTCGGCGAATGCCTGAGGAGGTATAACTTCTCCAGGTCCGACAATCCCGTCAGGTGCCTTGATGACTTCGAGAAGGATATCTCCTTCGCCCCCGGCACCTACGTATTCCAGAAGGCCCTCAACAGGGTCGGCCTCATCATCGACGTGAAGGACGGCAAGGTATCGGTGCGCTATTCGGCCAGCGATGTGCAGAATATCGACCTCGATGCTGCCTTCAACAGCCTCAACCCGCTGACGAGGCATCACCTCAAGGCAATCAAGAAGGGAGTCCCTGCCGAGAAGATCAAGGCGAAGATACTCGGCGACGGTGGCATCGAATGGCTCGTGAGGACGCTGCTCTACTCCGCTCCCGACCATCAGGAAGGGCTCAAGGAGATGAAGGCCGATGTCGTGCCATCGATCCTCAGGGAAAGCGAGTGGAAGTCCATCCTCGAGAAGGTCAAGGCGGAGCTGAGGACCAGCAGCAACGTGCTCATCGTCTCCACCGGCCGCACCGACGTGTACAAGCTCACGCCCTACCCGGTCACGCCGGAGGAGAAAGCGCTCTACGCGTTCCGCAACCAGCAGATCTTCAACGAGAAGATATCGATACTCTCCGATGCCCTCACGCAGGAGGACCAGAAGCTCGATATCTCCAGCGATGCCGTGCTGGAGATGGCTGCCTACTTCGAGCAGACGCTCGATAACGACAAGAAGCCGCTGCAGAACAGGGTCGCAGCCGCGCTCTTCCTCGACTGGCTTTCAGAGAAGGGGATCGCCGTATCGTTCGACACCTCCGTCGACAGCCTGATACAGGCCATGAGCGACAGCGAGACCAAGGACGTATTCAATTGCCTCCCTGTCTTCCTCAAGAAGGAGTTCGTCAACCATGCCGCGGAGTCGAAGAGGGCCGCTGAGCTGCTCATCCTCGTCTTCCCCAGCTATATCTCATCCTACATCCCCTCGAAGCTGAAGAGGATCAACAAGGGAGCTGACTTCATTGCCTATGCAAGGCGCTGCCTCGAGTCCTACAGGGACAACGTGCCGGCGTTCATCTTCTTCGCGACCCAGTACCAGTTCTCCCCGACGGATATCAGGAAGATCGGCATCGACTGGAACAGGATCGTCAAGTCCGAGCTCACAGCCCTCTCGACGATCAGCGACGAGGGCAGCAAGGCCAAGCTGAGGAAGGACCTCATCGATGACGGCAAGCTGGCAGGCTTCATCAGGAGTGCCGACGCTCAGGAAGTCGAATCGATCATCCCGCTCGTGCTGGCCAACGAAGGCCTTGACTCCTCCGAGAAGGAGATGCTCAAGGACTGCATCCGCAGCAGGCTTCCCGGCATCTCGTTCGACGCCCCCAAGCCGCAGGAGCAGCCGCAGAAGGCACCTGAGGTGAAGGTCGTGACGGGCTTCCTCTGCACTGAGGAGAGCTATAACAGGAAGACGGAGGAGCTCAAGGACATCAACACGAACCAGATCCCTGAGATCCTCAAGGAGATCAACTTCGCACGCGAGCTCGGCGACCTGAGGGAGAACAGCGAGTACCAGTACGCCAAGGAGCACAAGAGGGAGCTTGAGAGGCGTATCGGCGAGCTGAACAACGACCTCTCGACCGTGAGGATCATGCATCCCGAGGACGTCATCGACGGCCTTGTCGGCTTCGGCACCAGGGTCTCCCTCCATGACAACATCGAGGGAAGCGACATCTCCTACACGTTCATGGGCAGATGGGAGTCCAATCCGGAGGCCGGCATCATCGATATCAACGCGCCGCTGGGAAGGATGCTTGTCAACCACAAGGCCGGTGAGCATGTCGCCTTCGATATCAACGACAGGAAGTTCGATTTCGATATCATATCGATTGAGAAGGTCCCGTTCTGAGATTTTCGGATATTGATTGCAAGACCCTCCAGCGCTGGCCGGAGGGTCATCTCATAGCAGGCGTTCCCGCTTATTCGGACATCACCTGTTCCTGGACGGCATGCTTCCTGTGCTTGCGGAAATAGCACTTCTCCTGCATCTCAGGATAGAGGGGCTTCGCCGCATCGTTGATCATCTCCGTGCGGACTGCCAGCGCCGCAGCCGTCTCCAGCACTACAGCGTTATGGGCCGCATCCATGGCGGTGATACCCCAGCTGAAGGTCCCATGGCCCCTGAAGAGGACTGAAGGCATCGCCATCGGGTCCCTGTCCCTGAATGTCTCGACGATGATCCTGCCGATATTCCTCTCATAGTCAGCGCCGAGCTCATCAGGGTTCATCTCCCTGGTGATGGGGATCTCGCCGAAGAAGCAGTCCGCCTGCGTCGTGCCGTAGCAGGGGATTGGGCGTCCCGCCTGCGCCCATGCCGTGGCCCATGGGGAATGGGTATGGACGATGCCGCCGACATGCTCGAATGCCTTGTATATCTCGATGTGCGCATCGATATCGACCGATGGCCTGTAATTGCCATCAATCACATTGCCGTCAAGGTCGACGACGACGAAGTCATCCCAGGCCATGCGGTTGTACTGTATGCCGCTCGGCTTTATGGTGATATACCCTGTCAGCCTGTCGATTTCCGAGATATTGCCCCATGTATACGTGATGAGCCCGCTCGTGAGCAGAAGCTTGTTGGCATCTGCCATGTTCTTCATCTTCCTTTCGAACATCTTTCCTCCATCCACTACTATGATGCCCGCAAAGGAAGGAAAAGTGAACAGGAATCTGCATATGGAAGGGGAAACTTGCCTCCTGGCCGCTATCCCAGGTCTATGTATCCTGCCTCAGCCCCGGCAGAGCGCAGGATGGCGATGAGGTCATCGGCAGGGAGGAAGGCAGTTGCGGTATTGGTGTTCGGATGCACGCCTATCAGGCCATCTTTGAAGAAGCTGTCGATGAAGGCCTTCGCCCTGTGCCCTGCATCATTGAGGATGCCGAACGGGGTCACCTCGCCCTTCGCAAGGCAGAGGATGGCCCCGAGGTCCTCCTCGGAGGCGAATGAGAGCGGCCGAGAGCCTAGGATATGCCTGAGCTTCTTGAGGTCGGCCCTGGCATCCGGCCTGATCGACACGAGGTAATAGCAGCGCTTCCTGTCGTCGCGGAGGAAGAGGTTCTTGGCGATGCGGTCCCTGTCAGGGATGTCATGATCGTAGAGCTCCTCGATGGTGAAGACGGCAGGATGCTCTGCTATCGTGTACGCGATGCCGCCTGCATCCAGCATCCTCTGGATATCATCCCTGCTTACCGGCATAGAACCTCCTCAGGTAGGCTTCCTTGAACTCCCTGAACCTGTCCTCCCTGATTGCCTGCCTCACCCTCTTCATGAGGTCATAGAGGTACTGGAGGTTATGCTCGGTCGCGAGCATGCCGCCGAGCATCTCGTTGCACTTGATAAGGTGGTGCATGTAGGCACGGGAATACTCCCTGCACAGCGTGCATCCGCAGCCTTCCTGCACGGGGCCGTGGTCGAATCTGTAGGCAGCCTTCTTGAGCGCTATGACGCCGTCATCGGTGAAGAGCCCGCCGTTCCTGGCCATGCGCGTGGCCAGCACGCAGTCGAAGAGGTCGATGCCGTTCTCCACCGCCGAGAGGATGTAGTCAGGCGAGCCGATGCCCATCACGTACCTGGGCTTCTCCTCCGTGACGTACTGCGCCGTATAGGCAAGCATGTCCTCGAACTGATGTTTCTCCTCCCCTACCGAAAGGCCGCCGATGGCGACGCCGGGGAAGTCCATCGCGGATATTGTCTCGGCGCTCTCCTTCCTGAGGTCCTCATAGAAATTGCCCTGCACGATGCCGAAGAGATTGCCACGGAACCTCTCCCCCAGCCTATTGCGCTCCTCGATAGAGCGCTCCGCCCAGAGCTTAGTCACGCGCCAGGCTTCCTTAGCGTTCCTGTGCTCTATCCCGGGAGGCGTGCATACATCGAGCGTCATCGCGATGTCGCTGCCGATGACCGACTGGATATCGACGACCTTCTCAGGCGTGAAGACATGCTTCGAGCCGTCGATATGGCTCTGGAAGGTGACGCCGGCGTCCCTTATCTTCCTCAGCCCTGAGAGCGAGAAGACCTGGAATCCGCCTGAATCGGTGAGGATATTGCCGTCCCAGGCTGCGAATCCATGGAGGCCGCCGAATGATTCGAGCACCTCCGTGCCGGGCCTGAGGTACATATGGTATGTATTGGCCAGGATGAGGTTGTAGCCTATCTTCCTGATGGTATCGTGGTATATCCCCTTGACGGTGCCGTTCGTGCCGACCGGCATGAATGCCGGCGTCTCTACCTCCCCGTGGGGCAGGGAGAGGATGCCGAGGCGGGCCTTCGTCCCGCTGTCCTTCCTGATGATCCTGATGATGCTCATATCTTCCTTCCTAGGAGGGAGATCGCGAGCGAGAGGAGCAGCGTCATGGCTATAGGCCAGACCACCGCGCCCATCGGGGCCACGACTCCCTGGTTGCCCATGATGGAGAATACCATGTCGGCAACGTAGTAGATGACTGCGATGGCAAGGGACTGGATGACGGAGAAGAGGAGCACGTTCTTCTTGAAGCGGTAGTTCATCGCTGCCGATATGAACATCAGCACGAAGATCGCCAGCGGGCTGTATATCCTCCTGTAGTACTCCGTCGCCCTTTCCTGCCATGTATTCCTGTTCGTATCCTCAAGCCCTGCGAGGTACTCCTCCGCAGTGGCCCTGTCCATCGTATCGACCGAGGTGTTCTGGCTCCTGAAGAGACGCGGCTCGATATCGAAGAGAGGGTCCGAGAACTCCCTCTCCTGCCTGGTCCTCACCCAGGCCCCGTCCTCAACCTCATACACCGAAGCATCGGTGAAGACCCAGCAGCCTGCCTCATCGTCCCAGTAGGCGGAGGCTGCGTCCACGCGCATCAGGATGCGGCCATCCCCGCCATGCCTGAGGAGCGTCGGCGAGAAGACGGTCTCCGTCGCTTCCTGGAAGCGCTGCGTGTAGATCATGTAGCCATCGCTGTCCTCGAGCACGAGGTTCCTGGAGTCCCTGGTCGACGAGGAGCCGAAAAGCTCGGACTCCACCCTGTCCCTCGTCGCGTTTATGCGTATGATGGCATGCTCCTGGAAGAGCGAGCCAAGGAGCGTGAGGACGACCGCCAGCGCCAGTATCGGCATTTTCAGCCTCATGGGGCTGATGCCGGCATTGAGGATGGGTATCAGCTCATTGTTGGCAGTAAGCGACGAGAGGAAGTACGTCACCGCGAAGAGGAAGGAGATCGAGGCGACCATCAGCAGGTACTGCGGTATCGAGAGCAGCAGGTAGTATATGATGCTCAGCACCGGTATGGAGCCGTTCATGATGGCATCCATCCGCGAGAATAGCTCGACCGCGGCCAGTATGAGCGCGAACATCAGTATCGCCATCACGGCGATCTTCAGTATCGATGAGATGATATAGCGCGTAAGTATCCTCATCTTGCCTTCCTGTACCTCATTATGAGCATGACTGCGATTGCCGCTATGATGATATCCGGCAGAGCTATCAGCAGATAGGGATCGGTGGAGATGGAGAATATCTGCAGCTGCACGCCGAAGAGCATGTACCAGTAGGCGACGGCGATCAGCAGCGAGATGGCGAATCCCGTCAGCTTGCCGTGCTTGACCCTGACCATCGAGAGCGGGAGCGTCACCAGCGTAAGGCAGAAGCAGGCGGCGGAGAGCACGAACTTCTTGGCAAGCTCCGCCTTGTAGTACTGGCTGAAGAAATTGACCGGCTTCCTGTCGCCGTAGAGCTGGTAGCGGCTGAGGGCATCGGAGGCTGCGGCTGCCGTATCAGCAGCGGAAAGCCGTCCCCTCTCCCCGTCCTTGAGCGCCCTGGCGAAGTCGAGCATGGCCCCTTCCCTGCTCTCGTTCCAGTAGACCTCATCCTCCCTGGTCCTCTCCGCCCTTTCCATGATGCCGCTGATGAGGTCCCTGGAGGAGAGATTCATCGGCGCATTGGAAGTCAGCGCGGGGATCTGCGAGGAGAAGTCGAGGTAGAAGATGGCCTTGTCGGCATGGGTGAATCCGTACATCTCCCTGTCCGATGGGTCGGTTATGAGCATCTCGGGAGCCTCGAGCTCAAGCGAGTATATATAGCTGTCATCATCGACGAGGGTCAGCGTCCCCCTAGGTGATGTGACGATCCTGTTCTGGTGTATCGACGGGTCGTTGGAGAGGAGCAGTATGTCATCGATCTGGTTGCCTGCGCTCTCCCCGTTCGAGAGCACGATGCTGCCGATGGTGTTGACGGAGTTCGGCTGTATCTCGAAGGTCGGCATGTCGCGCATTATCTCGCTGAGCTTCTCCTGGTACTTGACCGATGACCATGGCAGCACCGCGTCGGCGAAGAAGAACGTCACGAGCGAGAGCAGCAGCGAGATGATGATCAGGGGCTGGTATACCTTCGATGAGGGGATGCCCGATGACCTCATGGCAAGGAGCTCGTTGGTCGAGCCCAGGTCCCCCAGCACCATCGACGAGGCCGAGAGGGATGCGAAGGGGAAGGTGTAGATGAGGAACTGCGGCATCGAGAGGGATACTATCTCCAGCATCGTGCCGATATCTATGTTCCTCAGCAGTATCCTCTGCACGAGCAGCAGTATCGAGTTGATGAAGAATATGCAGAAGAAGAAGGAGAACGACACAGCGAAATTCTGTGCGAACTCCTTGCTGATATAGCGGTAGAGAAGCGTGTATGAACTCCGGTTCCTGGCCAATTCATACTCCGGTAGAGCCGAATCCCCCTGCCCCCCTTTCCGTCTGGGAAAGGCTATCGGCTGCAGTGAAATCAGCCCTCAGCGCAGGCGCGAGCACGACCTGCGCGATCCTGTCGCCCTTGTGCACGGTGAATGGCGACCTGCCGTGGTTTATGAGTATCACCCTGATTTCCCCCCTGTAGTCGGCATCGATTGTGCCGGGGGTATTCAGGACCGTGACCGCATGCCTGAGCGCCAGGCCAGAGCGTGGCCTGACCTGCAGCTCATATCCCTGCGGGATCTCCGCATAGATCCCGGTCGGTATCGCAGCGGATTCCCCGGGCTGGATGGTGATGTCAGCAGAAGATGCCGATGAGATATCGGCACCTGCTGCATCCGCCGTCCCGTATACGGGCATGGCGGCATCCTCTGTCAGCCTTATCCTTACGGGGACGCTCATTTCTTCTCAGCGTTCTCCGGCTGGGCATCGATATACGAGAGGTTGAGCCTTCCCATCCTATCAATCTCGATCAGCTTCACATCGACCTGCTGGCCTACGGAGAGGACGTCGGAGACGTTCTTCACCCTCGTCCTGGCAAGCTTGGAGATATGGCAGAGCCCTTCCTTGCCCGGCAGGATCTCGATGAATGCGCCGAAGTCGACGATGCGCTTGACAGTGCCATGGTAGATGTGGCCTACCTCAGGCTCCTCGATGATCGAGAGGACCAGCTTCTTCGCCTCCTGGGCGGACGCGTTGTTCCTGCCATAGATCATGACGGTGCCGTTGTCATCGATGTTGATCTCCGCATTGGACTGCGCGGCGATGGCCTTGATCGTCTTGCCGCCCGTTCCGATGACGGCGCCGATCTTGTCCTCAGGCACAGTGAGCGTGAGGATCTTCGGAGCCAGCTCGCTGATCTCCGGCCTCGGCTGCCTGAGCGTATCAGCCATGATGGAGAGGATGTGCATCCTTCCTTCCTTGGCCTGCTGGAGCGCCTTGCTCATGATCTCCGGGGTTACGCCCGCGATCTTGATATCCATCTGGAACGCCGTGATGCCGTCCTTGGTTCCGGCGACCTTGAAGTCCATGTCGCCGAGGTGGTCCTCCTCGCCGAGGATATCGGAAAGGATGACATAGCGCGAATAGTCAGCGCCCTCCGTGATGAGGCCCATGGCGATTCCCGCGACCGGCTTGAGGATAGGCACGCCTGCATCCATCAGGGAGAGGCAGCCTCCGCAGACGGAAGCCATCGAGGAGGAGCCGTTGGACTCCATGATCTCCGATACGACGCGGATGGTATAGGGGAACCTGTCCTTCTTGGGCACGACTGCCTCAAGCGCACGCTGCGCAAGGTGTCCGTGGCCGATCTCCCTCCTTCCTGTCGTGAGCCTGCCGCACTCGCCTACCGAATACGGGGGGAAGTTGTAGTGGAGCATGAAGTTGGAATAGGTCTTCTCGCCATCGATGGTATCGAAGAGCTGCTCATCCTGCACCGTACCGAGCGTGGTGACCGCAAGCGACTGCGTCTCGCCGCGCGTGAAGAGCGCGGAGCCATGGGTGCATGGCAGCACGCCGACCTCGCATGTGATGGGCCTGATCTCGGTCACCTTCCTGCCGTCGGTCCTGACGCCGTCGTTGAGGATGGATGCCCTGAGGATCTCATATTCCATCTCCTCGAAGAGCTTGGCGACCTCGCCCGGCCTCTTCTCGTCCTCGGCGATGAGGTCGGCGAACTTCTCCTTCACCTGGTCATGCGCCTTCTCAAGCGCTGCATAGCGGTTCAGCTTGCCCTTGACGAAGGATGCCTCCCTGATGAGCGGATAGGCATACTCCTTCACGGGGTCGAGCCAGGAAAGGTCCTTGTCCTCGATCTCCATCAGGGGGAGCTTCTCCTTGCCGCAGATCCTCCTCAGCTCATCCTGGGCCTCGCAGATCTTCGTGATGACCGGCTGGGCTGCCGCGATGGCCTGGAGCATATCGTCCTCGGATACCTCCTTGGCGCCGCCCTCGACCATGGTGATGCCGTCGTGGGTTCCTGCCACGACGATGTCGAGCGCTGCCTCAGGCATCTGCTGGAATGTCGGGTTGATGATGAAGTCATTGCCGATCTTGGCAACCCTGACAGCTGCGATAGGCCCGTAGAACGGGATATCGGAGATGGTCACGGCGCATGATGCGGCGTTGATGGCCACGATATCGGGGGTGTGGCACATATCAGAGGAGACGACCGTCGGCACGATCTGGATCTCGCGTCCGAATGCCTTGTCGAAAAGAGGCCTCATCGGGCGGTCGATGAGCCTGGATACGAGGATCTCCTTGTCCTTCGGCCTCGACTCCCTCTTCAGGAAGCCGCCGGGGATCTTCCCCGCTGCATAGTACTTCTCGTTGTACTCAACCGATACTGGTACGTAGTCGATCGGTTCGGATGGTGCTTCGCCGCAGCAAACCGTGGCGATGACCGCCGATCCGGCATAGTGCGCATAGACGGCGCCGTTTGCCTGCTTGGCGATCTTCCCAGTCTCGAATACGAGGTCGATGCCGCCGACCGAGACTGAAACTGACTTTACTTCTGCCATAGATTTCCTTCTTGTTCTTTTATTGTTCTTTGTATTGTTCCTGCAAACAGAAAAGCCAGGCTAGCTGGCTTTCCTCAATCGTTACTTCCTCAGGCCGAGCTCGGCGATGAGCGTCCTGTACTCGTCGATGTTCCTGTTCTTGATGTACTTCAGGAGGCGGCGGCGCTGTCCGACCATCTTCAGCAGTCCCCTTCTGGACGCATGGTCCTTCGGATTAGCCTTGAAATGGCCCTGCAGGTCATTGATGCGCGCGGTCAGGAGCGCTACCTGCACCTTCGCATCGCCTGTGTTCCTGGCGTCGTTGCCAAACTTTACCACGAGATCGTGCTTTACTTCCTTCGTAATCATCTCTTCTTCTCCAGAAATAATGAATCTAGCTGCAGCGAGCCGTTCCCATCCTCCCCCTTCCCGCCGATTGCAGAGAGCGAGGATGGCAGGGAAAGAGACAGAAACTCTTCATCGATCCCCGCGATGCATCCTATGCATCTCCCGTCGGATAGGAGGAGCCTGGCATCATAAGCCCCCTGTGGCGGAAGGAGCTGATGAATAGGTTCCCTGCTGAAAACCAATCCTCCAGAGCATGGCCTGTAGGGTAAAGGCACAAGGTCCACCCTGTAGAATTGACCGGAGAGCCTCAGGAAACACCCGAGGTCCCCTTTCTCTATCAGCTGCCTGAGGTGCGTGGAGGATATCTTCATCCCCTCGTCATCCAGGACAGAATCAACTATGGTGGCATCGCAGCTGACGCCGTTTGCGGCAAGCAGGCGGGCAAGGTCCCCCGCCGATGCGGAGCCGGATGGATTGCCGAAGCGGAAATCCGCGCCGACGACTGCTATGCATGGGATGCATATCTCCGTGAGGAGCTTCGCGAACCCACAAGCTGTAGTCTTACTGAATTCAGCGGAAAAGTCAATCACGGCCAGGAAATCTATCCCGAACGAGCCGATGTATCCGGCACGCAGCCTCGGCGTGTCGAGATTGCCTCCCGAACGTGGCTTGGGATTGACCGAGAACGATATCGCCATCGTCTGGCAGCCGGCCTCAGCGCCCTTCTCCTTCAGCGTCGAGAATATCCTCTGATGCCCTTTGTGGACGCCGTCGAAGACGCCGATGGTGACGGCCATCCTCTCGCCCCTGAGCTCGCCGCTCTCCAGGAGGCTGCCGAAATCACATATCCTCATCGCCGAGCCTCGCAAGGAGCCTTATGCGCTCCCCGTCCTTCTCCCCTATGCCGAAGAGCGTCCCGCCGATGCGCACGAAGCAGAAGGGGCGTTCCGGATCCGTATCAGACAGGACGGATGCGGCTCCGATGAAGCCGTTCTCAGCCTTCTTCCTGGCAGCGCCTGGAAGCTCCGATACGGAGAAGAGCCCCGTCTTCTCCAGGAGGCCATAGGTGCCGAGGCCGATGTCCGCAAGGCCCCAGGGGCCTACCGCGGTCCGCCTGAGGTTCTCAAGGCGCCCGGCAGATCCGCATGCCGCCGCGATATCGCGGGCAATGGAGCGGATGTACGTGCCCTTTGATACGGCTGCCCTCACAAGGGCCTTGCCATCGGCGAACGAGAGCAGCTCAAGGGATGAGATGGTGACTTCCCTTGCCGGCATCTCCACTGCCCTGCCTTCCCTTGCCGACCTGTAGGCCCGCTCGCCATCGATATGGATGGCGCTGTAGACAGGAGGCACCTGCCTGATGGTGCCGATGAATGACGGCAGGACCGCTTCCAGCGCCTCCCGCGTGGGGACCGGCGCCCTGCGCACGACCTCCCCTTCCGGGTCCAGCGTGTCTGTCTCCTCGCCGAAGACTATCTCGGCGACATACTCCTTGCCGAATGACGTGAAAGCCGGGCAGAGCCTTGTGCAGCTGCCCGTCAGTATGACCATCAGGCCCGAAGCGAACCTGTCGAGCGTGCCGGCATGGCCGATCTTCGTGCCCTTTGCCAGCTTCCTCTTCTCGCGCTGGACAAGGCCGAAGGAGGTGATTCCCGGCTCCTTGTCCATCAGGAGCACGCTGTTCATCTATTGCCGACCGCCTCGTCTATCAGCCTGTTGATGCGCTCGGCTTCCCTGTAGCTGTCATCGCGGACGAACTCGAGCACGGGCGTGTTCTTCGTCCTCAGCACATCGGCGATGCGGTGCTGGATGAAGCCCTTCGCGCTGTTGAGGGCACGCACAGAGGCATCTATGCGCTCCTCCGGCATGGAGGAGACATATATCCTGGCCGCTGTGTTGTCGGGCGAGAGCTCGACCCTCGTGACGGAGGTGAACACCGAGAGATGCGGATTCTTTATGGCACCTGAGACGATAAGCGATGAGATCGATTCCATCAGCTTCGACTCAAGCCTGGACTGCGAGAACTCACTCATTTACTTCCAGCTTCCTCCTGACTTCCTCGGTCTCGACTATCTCGAGGATATCGCCGACCTGCAGGTCCTGCCAGTTCTCGAGCCCGATGCCGCATTCGAAGCCTTCGCTGACTTCCTTGGCATCATCCTTGAACCTCTTGAGCGAGGAGATGCGGATCATATCCTTGTTCAGCTGGATGGAATCCCTGATTACGCGCACAAGGCTGTTGCGCCTGACCTTGCCCTCGAGGACATAGGCACCGGCGATGACGCCGACCTTCGGGACCTTGAACGTATCGCGGACCTCGACCTTGCCGATATCGACTTCCTTGATCTCCGGCGAGAGCATGCCTTCCATCGCCGCCCTGATATCATCGACGACATCATAGATGACGTTGTACTTCTTGATCTCGACCTTCTCCTGCTCGGCAAGGACCTGCGCACGAGGCGTCGGACGCACGTTGAAGCCGATGACGATGGCCGATGATGCCGATGCGAGCGTGATATCGCTTTCGATGATTGCACCCGCGGAGGCCCTGAGCACATTGAGCTTGATCTCGTCGGTGCTGAGCTTCTCGAGCACGCCCTGGAGCGCCTCGACCGAGCCCTGCACATCGCCCTTGATGACGACGTTGAAGTCGGTGACCTGGCCTTCCCTGATCTTCTCGTTGAGATTCTCGAGCGTGATCTTGTTCCTGCCGCCGGCTTCGCCGATCCTCTCCAGCTCCTGCCTCTTGGCTCCGACCATCCTGGCCTGCTTCTCATCCTCGGTCACCTGGAACGGATCGCCCGCTGACGGGATATCCGAAAGGCCGATGATCTCCACAGGATCCGATGGGTAGGCTTCCTTGATCTTCTTGCCCTTGTCATCGAACATGGCCCTCACGCGGCCCGGGTAGATGCCTGCCACGTAGTAGTCACCCTGGCGGAGCGTGCCCTTCTCGATGATGACGGTGGCGACGATGCCCCTGCCCTGGTCGATCCTGGACTCAAGCACCTTGCCGACCGCGCGGCAGTTCGGGTTGGCCCTGAGCTCAAGCATCTCCGCCTGCAGCAGGATGGTGTCGAGCAGGTCGTCGATGCCTTCCTTCTTCAGCGCCGAGATCCTGCAGTAGAGCGTCTGGCCGCCCCATTCCTCAGGCACGAGGCCGAGCTCCGAGAGCTGCTGCATGACCCTGTCCGGGTTGGCTTCCGGAAGGTCGCACTTGTTGATGGCGACGATGATAGGCACCTTGGCGGCCTTCGCATGGTCGATGGCCTCCTTCGTCTGCGGCATGACGCCATCGTTGGCGGCCACGACGAGCACGACGATATCGGTGACCTGCGCGCCCCTTGCCCTCATCATCGAGAACGCGGCATGGCCCGGGGTATCGAGGAATACGATATCGCCCTTGCCAGGCACTGCGACCTTGTATGCGCCGATGTGCTGCGTGATGCCGCCGAACTCGCCTTCAGCCACATGGGAGGACCTGATCGCATCGAGCAGCTTGGTCTTGCCATGGTCGACATGGCCCATGATGGTGACGATCGGCGCACGCGGCACGAGATCCTCCTCCCTGTCCTCGTCCTGCGCGATGATGGTCTCATCGTAGAGCGAGACGAGATGGACGGAGCAGCCGTACTCGCTGGCGATGATCTCCGCGGTCTCGTGGTCTATCTGCTGGTTGATGGTGACCATCAGGCCCATCTTGAAGAGCTTGGAGATGATGTCGCTTGCCTTGAGGTTCATCTTCTTGGCGAGGTCAGCGACGGTGATGTTCTCCATGATGTCGATGGACTTGGGCACGGCAGCGAGCTTCTGCTCTTCCCTCTTCTTCTTCTGGAACTGGAAGTCAAGCTCCTCATCCTTGGCGTACTTATCGGAATAGTCCTTGCGCCTGGATGTGCCCTGGGGCCTCTTCCCGGGTCCCTTCTGGTTCAGCTCGGGACCGGCAGACGGGGCCATCGGCCTTCCGCCGGTGCGCGGCGCGAAGCCGGGACGCTGGTGAGCGCCATCCCTCCTGAACGACGGGCGCCCGTCGCCGCTGGGCGTATAGCTCTGCCCGGCACGCGGCATCCTCTGCCCGTCCTGGTGCGGCCTCTGGCCCTGGAAGCGTCCCCTGGCCATATTGCCCTGGGCCCTGCTTCCACCGGCAGGCCTGCCTCCGACTATGCCGGCTACGCGCGGACGCGACGGAGCTGCCTCCTCCGCGCCCTTCTGCCCGGGGATAGGCGGCAGGTTCTGGCTCTTGATGATGACCGGCCCGTTATGCAGCGTCGACTGTATCCTCGTGTTCTGGTGGTTCACGGCCGTATTGGTCATATAGCTCTTGCCCGTAAGGACATTGAGCTTCTCCTTCGGGGCTTCCTTCCTCTCCGCAGGCTTCTTCTCCGGATTGAGCGGAGGGAGGTTGGCCGGCCTCGTGATCACAGGGGCCTTGATGTCCTTGCTGGCAAGCTCCTCATGGCCGGGCCTGGTATCGAGGGGCTCGACATGCTTCTCCTCTTCCTTCTCCTTGACCTTGACGACCACGGGCTTCTTCTTGAGGACGATGACCTTCTTCTCGACAGAGCCCTTCGCCTCCTTCTCGGCGGCTTTCGGCTGGGCAGGCCTCTTGATGACATTGACCTGCTTGACTTCGTTCTTCTTATCCTTTTCTTCCGACATATGCACCTTTATCACTCGAATTCGAACTCAGCTCCGCAGTTCGGGCAGACAGCCGTCCCCGCTGCGAGCATCTGATGGCAGACCGGGCATTCGAACTCTTCCTCATCACCCTCTTCCGTGATCACAACGCTATCCTTGACCTGGTCGATCTCCTCCTGGGTGATTCCCATATCGAGAAGCTCCTGGTCAGGATACTCGAAGAACTCCTGGATTGACCAGATATCCACATCATGGAGCTTCCTGACAAGCTTCTCAGGCAGGCCGATATCCGTGAGCGGGGTATCGTCCGGGTCGATGCCGATATCCTCGTTGGTGAGGGCATGCTCCTCGGGAGCAGCTTCCTCCGCCTCGGGCTTGAAGAGGTCATCGACGTTCCTGTAGATTTCCAGGGTCTCCTCCATCTCATTGAACTGGGCCTGCGTCTTGACCTCGATATTCCAGTCAGTCAGCGCCTTGGCGAGCTTGACGTTGACGCCGCCCTGGCCGATGGCGATGCCGAGCTGGCTGTCATCGACGATGGCTACGACATGCTTGGTATGGGGATCGATGGTCACCACCCTCCTGACCTGTGCCGGTATGAGGGAGTTGGCGATGAACGCAAGCGGATCCGAAGAGTACCTGATGATATCGATCTTCTCCCCTTCGCACTCTGCCATCACCGTCTGGATCCTCGAGCCGGACTTGCCGACCGTGGCTCCGACCGGATCGAGGTCGGCCTTCTTCGTATCGACCGCGATCTTCGTCCTGATGCCGGCCTGGCGGGCGATGGAGACGATCTCCACATCGCCGGAGGATATCTCGGGGACCTCGTTCTCTATCAGGGCCTTGACGAACTCCTTGGACGCCCTCGTGAGGATGATCCTCACGCCGCCCTTCCTCGTCTGCATCCTGCCGTCCCTGCCGCGGCGCTGGGTATCCTCGCCCTTGTCGACCTTCTCGACGAAGAACTTATACCTGGTACCCTCTGTATACGTCTCCCTCGGGCTCTGCCCGCGGAGGGGGAAGAGGGCGTCCTGCTCCATGCCGCCGTCCTTCTCCTTGAGGTTCAGGTCGACGAGGTAGTCGGATGCATTATGCTTCTGGTTGCGCTTGATCACGCCATAGACGAGCTTGCCCTCCATGGCCTTGGCTTCCATGTAGATCCTGTCGGTATTGTACTCCTTGACGACCTGCTGCGAGCGCTGCTTGGCCGACTGCACGGCGGAATACTCGAATGTGGAGGGGTCGATGGGGATCTCCAGGTAATCGCCTACATCGACATCCTCGGCCAGTTCCCTGGCATCATCGAGCGGGATCTGCTTGACTGCATCATACCAGTTCTCCTCCTCGACGACTTCCTTAACGGAATACACCTCCACCTTGCGCATCTTCCCCGTCTCATCAGGGAAGAACTTGATAGAAACATTCTCGTCGGTGCCGAACTTGCGCTTATAGGCGCTTGTCAGCATATCCTTGACAAGGTTGAGGACCACATCCTCTTCCATATGGTTAACCGAGATGATCGAATTGATCGCTTCCGTCAGATCAAGCACTTCATGCCTCCCATCTATATTCAAGCTTAGCCTTGGCGATGTCCGAGAACGGGAGCGTTATGCTCTCGCCATCCTCGTCCTTATCTTCCTTATGGTAACCGGAAAGGGTGACCGAGCTGCCATCGCAGGAAGCTATCCTGCCCACGATGTAGCATGAATCCGATACGCTGTAGCAGCGTACGTCCTTTCCCGTGAATACGGAGAACTCCATCACGTCCTTGAGGTTGCGCTGCAGCCCTGGCGACGAGACCTCGAGCTGGATGTCCCTGTCCGCATAGATCACGCTGTAGCGGGGATATATGAGGTTGTAGGCCCTGGCGAGGTCGTCGGTATCGACTTCCTGCCCCTCCTTGTAGACGACGACCCTGATGCTCCTCGTGCCCTGCATGTCTGAGACAGAGGCCTCGACGGTCCTCAGGCCGATGGCTGACATCAGCTCATCGATTTCCCGGTAGAATGCGCTATCCCTGGCAGTATCAGTCAGCATATTCCTCCATATCACGAATAAAGGGACCATCCGTGGTCCCTTAAATTGCTTTAATGAAACTAAGTATCTTATACCAGCAGTGTGGCATCGGTGTCAATAGGCTTTCCCGAGAGGAACGGAGAGAAGCGATGTGTAGCGCATCCCCCTCCCTTCGCGCTCCGAGAGCATGAGGTCGAATGAGCCAGCATGGCATCTAATCGGCTCGATGCGGCAGGCAGGCGCGTCCGAGATGACGCCCCTTGCCAGCGTGATATGCGGCACATAGCGGCGCCTCTCGGTGTGGATGCCCTGAGCGGCCAGCGCCTTATGGAGCTCCAGCTGCAGCTTCCCGACGGGATTGCCCTTCTCCACGCCGAGCCACCATGTATCGCCTCCATCCCTCTGGAAGAAGCCGATCCTGTCCATCACGATATCGAAGGGAGGGAACCGGACAGAGCGCATCGCCCTCTCCACGGCCGCCGTGCCATCAAGCTCGCCGAGGAACTCGAGGGTAAGATGGAGGTTCTCCCGCGGCAGGAAGCGTCCCTCCAGGGATACGTCATGCAGCCTGTCGCGGTATGAGGCGATGGCATCGAGCGTCGCCTCATCGAAGAGGATGGCGATGAAGAGCCTCATTCCAGATAGCCCTCAGCCAGGGCAAGATAGATCCTCAATGACTCGGCAAGGTCGGCCTCCAGCTCCTTCCCGTCCTGGTAGAAGGATAAGGAGAATGCCGGGGCGATCTCCGCAAGGGCATCTATCTCGACGGCCTTCGCGGCAGCTGCTATGGCATATGCAGCCCCCTCAAGCCCTTCCTCGCTGAAGTACGGCAAGGCGCCGATATCATCCAGAAGCTCATCAGCCTCGGCCTCGCCGTCGATGCCATGGCTGGAAAGGAAGAGCTCCGCGGCATCCCTGTCGAAGCGCACATCGACCCTGGACTCTGAAGCATCATACGCTGTGCCGCCGATGCTTATCCCATCGGTGCCGATGGCTAGCGAGGCAAGCGGGTCCACGCCGAGGGAGATCCAGCCGTATATGCTGCCATCTATGGCAGAGGAGGCTGTATCGCGCGCCGTGGCATAGGCGAAGGAGAAGCCATCGTATGATACCTCGTAGCCGATATCACCCCTCTTTTCGGAAACCATCGCAGAGACGGTGCCGCGGGCGGCATATGGCGTGACATCCTCCATCTCCGCACCGAAGAGAAGCGCATCAAGGAAGGCAATAGCCATCTTTGCCTCATTGCCGGAGATGAAGTCAATGGACTGGATGCCGCTCTCCGATAGGAGCGTGCCGATCGCTATGGGCATCAGGTCATCCGGGGAAAGCTCCCCTCCTTCGATGGTCCCCTCGCCTTCGGCAAGGACGGCAGGATAGCTCAGGACCGCCATGGCGGCAGGGTCCAGCGCAGCTGAGAGAGGCGCGGCAAGGAGCGCCGCAAGTATGATGATCATTGTCTTTCTCATACCATGATTATACACTAGCGGCCGATCTTCCTCTTCAGGTCGGAGATGAATATGAGCGCATCGAGCGGCGTGGAGGTCTCCGGGTTGAAGGCATCGAGCTCGGCAAGGACCTCGTCGGCGATGCTCTCCTCCGCTGCAGGCTGGGAATCGATGAAGAGGTCGCCCTGCCCCGTATCGAAGGAGTAATCGGCGAAGTGCTTCCTCTGGAATGTCTGCGCATCGCGGATGACTTCCCTGGGAACCCCTGCCAGCCTGGCGACATGGATGCCGTAGCTGGAGGCGGAGACGCCGGGCTCGGCCTTGCGGAGGAAGGCAATCGTGCTCTTCTCCTCCCTGACAGCCATATGCAGGAGCTGGATGCCTGATGTATCGAGGAGGGTCAGCTCATGGTAATGGGTGGCGAAAAGCGTGATCGGCCCCAAAGCGCGCAGGTACTGCATCACCGCATAGGCGATGGACATGCCGTCCTCGGTGCTTGTCCCCCTGCCGATCTCATCCATGATCACGAGGGAGCGCGGCGTGGCCGAGCGCAGTATCATGGCCGTTTCCGACATCTCGACAAGGAAGGTGGACTCGCCCCTGTAGATGTTGTCGCTCGCGCCCACGCGGCAGAATATCCTGTCGGTAAGCGGTATCGATGCCTTAGCGGCAGGGACGAACGACCCCATATGGGCCATGAGGGTGATGATGGCGATCTCCCTCAGGTATGTTGACTTGCCGGCCATGTTGGGCCCTGTGATGAGGGCGAAGCGGGACGGCCGCGAGGAGAAGGAATTCGCCACGTACTCCGCCCTGCCCGTATAGGCTTCGACGACAGGGTGCCTGCCATCCTCTATGATGATATCGCCGCCATCGGTCATCTGCGGCTCGGCATAGGAGCATTCGATGGCAAGGGCAGCAAGCGAGGTGAAGTAGTCCAGCAGCGTGATGATATCGCCCATCAGCTTCAGCGGCCCAGCAAGCTCATAGGCGCGTGCGATGAACGAGCCGTAGATCTCGCGCTCCCTCTCGTTCGCATCGACAGCCGCCGATTCGATCCTGCCCTTTATCTCCTCCAGCTCCGGCGTCGTGAAGCGCTCGCCGCCGACAAGCGTCTGCCGCCTGATGAAGTAATCCGGGACGAGGTCGAGCTGTCCCTTGGAGACCTCGATATACGAGCCGATGATCCTGTTCTCGCCTGCCTTTATGTTCGTGATGCCCGTCTCCGTGCGTATCCTCGCGATGTAATCGGAGAGCATATCATTGCCATGGATGAGGTACCCGCGCATCCTGTCCAGCTCGCTGTCGTATCCGGAGAGGATGATGGTCCCTTCATTGGCAATGTTGGTGCAATCCCTGCTGATGGCCCTGAGCGCATCCGACGAGAAGGCGAGGATGGCATCGAAGTCAGCGCTGAAATCAGCTGCGAGCGAGAGATAGCCCTGGTCCTCGGAGACGAGCGCGAAGAATGCGGCAGCGGTATCGGCGATGGCCAGCATGTCGCGCGGGGTCAGCCTCTTCATGGAGGCCTTCGACGAGAGGCGCTCCAGGTCCGATGACTGGGCAAGCATCGCCCTTACCCTCTCCAGCGCTGCGCTGTCCTGGCAGAACCTGCGTACCCAGCCCTGGCGGAAGGCGATCTTCTCCAGCGAGGAGAGCGGATGGATGATCTGCTCCTTGAGGAACCTCGCCCCCGATGCCGTCAGCGTGCGGTTCATGGCATGGAAGAGGGAGCCTGCAGTCCTGCCGTCCGCATTGGAGCGGAGCAGCTCGAGGTTGCGTATCGCCGCGGCATTGAGGAGGAGGAAGGAGCTGTCATCGACCTTCTCTATCGCCTTCAGCTGCGGCAGCTCGGCCTTCGTATTGCCGTGTATATATGAAAGCAGGACGCCTGCGGTACCGACCAGCGGGTCCTTCTCCCCCAGCCCGATCTCCTCCAGCATCGTCGGCGGGAACTGCCTCCTGACCTCCTTGAGCCCTTCCTTGGGCGAGAACTGCCAGAGCGGCACCTTCGTGATGATGGCGCCGGATGAGTCGGCTATGCGCCTGAACGCCTTCTCCGTGAAGTAGATGTCATCAGGGACGATGACCTCCTTGGGGGAGATCGATGAGATGGCGGTCTCGAAATCAGCGAGGTCTGCCGATAGCGGCAGCGAGCGTACGTAGAACTCCCCTGTCGAGATATCGCTCCAGGCGATGGACACGCCCTTCCTATCCATATTCGCCGCAAGGACGAAGGATGTGGAGATGCTGTCGAGATAGGCATCATCGACGACGGTCGCCGGGGTATATATCTCGGTAACCGAGCGCTCCGCCAGCTCCCTGGGGCTGGACGGAAGCGATAGCTGCTCGCAGATGGCGACCTTCTTCCCTGCATCGAGGAGCCGCTTGAGGTAGTTCCTCGCCGCATGGTGCGGGATGCCGCACATGGGCCTCCCTGAGCGCTGGGTCAGCGTCAGGTTCAGCAGCTTCGACACCTCTATGGCATCGTCGCCGAACATCTCATAGAAATCGCCGAGGCGGAAGAAAAGCACCATATCCTGATGCCTTTCCTTTATCTCCCTGTACTGCCGCATCATCGGCGTCAGGTCGTCTTCCCTTCCCATCAGTACAGCGTCGTCGTGATCGCAAGGACGATCTTGAGGCCGGAACCGGGCCTGTTGGGATTCGAGAAGAGGAATCCGTCAGACCACTGGAAGCCGGCCTGGTGCGTCCAGGTCGCATTCTTGACGATGTAGAGGCCGAGGGGGAATCCCGGTATCTGCATCTTGAGCCCTATGCCGGCAGCGAAGTACCAGTCGATGTTCGTGAAGGCGGAAAGCTCCGAGAGCTCCGATGTCACGCCCGTGGCGGAGATGAAGCCCTCGACGGCAAGCACCTGGTAGACAAGCGGCCATGTCAGGTCTATCTCGTTGTGCCAGAGGAATGACTTGTCGTATTCGACATCGAATCCCCTGCCGATGTTCATGCCATCGATGTAGAGCATCTCGTACTTCGTGGCACCCTGCTTGGCGCTGTACCAGTCCCAGCTGCCGTTCCTGGCCCAGTACTGGTCGAACATGAAGGAGACAGACGTGGAGAACGAGAGCACCAGGTTGAACGGCCTGCCCTCCTCATCTACATAGCCGAAGAGCGAGTGGTACGCGGATCCTGAGACCGTGAGCCTGTTGTAGTTCGAGAGGCCTCCGAGGATGCCTCCGGCATAGGTATACGATGCCGAGAGCAGATAGCCTCTCGTCGTATCCCTCACGAGGTCCCTGCCGTCCCAGGTGATGCCGAGCGTGAGCCTGTTCGACCACTGCCATCTCTCATGGTAGAGCATGATGAGCTCCTCATACGGGTCGTAGAGGTTCTCGTCATAGATGGCATGGTTGAGGCCGAAGGAGATGCCTCCCGAGAGCGTGAGGTTGCCCGGGTCGAAGGCGAATGTGTAGCCCGTGTTGTATCCGAGCGAGATCCTCCAGTAGTCATAGGCCATCAGGTATGACGTGGTCGGGTAGATCGGGTTGTCTGAGGAATACCAGGCATCGGCATTGGGATAGCCGAGCGGGAATGTCTGCATGGCGCTGTCGCGTCCATCGTAATAGCCGGAGCCGTTGCCGCGCTGCAGCGTATCGTCCCTGTATGAATGCTCGACGGAGAACGTTATGCCGTTAGACCATCTCTGGTCCCCCACCCAATTATCAGAAAGCGATATAGATACAGACTGTGTATCGGGAGAGAGTGTAGTGGAGATGGAAAGATTACGGGCAGTCCCTCCGAGATTCCTATCGGCCCATGAGAGAAAGCCGGAGATGGGAAACCCATCCACCGTCCCTCCGAATGTGGCGCCGACCTGGAGCTCCATCTGGTTGCCTTCCTCGATGATGAACTCGACGACGACGCCATCAGGGGTGTCGCCGTAGAGGAGCTCGGCCCTGACGTTGGTGACAAGGCCGGTGTTCATGATGTTCTGCTGGCTCCTGATGAGCCTCGCGCGTGAGAAGACATCGCCCGGCTTGAGGGTGATCTCCCTCCTGAACACGTATTCCTGCGTCTTCGTCAGGCCCGTGATGATGATATCCTCGACGATGCTCTGGGTGCCTTCCGTGATCGTGATATCATAGCTGATCGTATGGGCCGACTCATCGCGGCGGCTGTTGAAGTCGACTGCTGACCTGATATACCCGTTATCGTAGTAAAGGCCGGCGACAGCCTCATACTGGCGCATGATTGCCTCGCTGTTGTACGGGTCGCCAGGCTTCATCGTGATCAGCGCCTGGATCTCATCGTCGCTGTAGATCGAGTTGCCGGAGAACGTGACATCGCCTATCGTCCACTTGTCGCCTTCGCTGATGGTATAGACGATATTCACGTAGATCGTGTTCTCGTCCTCCTCGCCGGCGGGAACGACCTCGACATCATCGACCGACGCATCAGGATACCCTTCCTTGCCGTAGAGCGCGATGACCTTCTGCCTGTCGGCCGCGAGGTCCGACATGACCAGGTTGCCGTTGTTGAAGAACGTCTTCTCCTTCACAGCCATCTCTGACTTGAGAGCATCGGCGCTAAGGCCGGAGATACCCTCGAAGAGGATGCTCCTGACCTTATACTGCCTGCCTTCGCTGACCGTATAGACGATGGAGACGGTATTCGCCTCGGCATCCTCGGTATATGAAGCCTCGACCTGGGCATCGCGGTAGCCGCGCGACACATAGTGCTCCCTGATCGAATCGGCATTGACGCCCAGCCTGCCGGGGGTGAAGAAGCTGCCCACCTTGTATTCCTGCGCATCGAGCGATGAGCGGGCGGTGAGCCTGCTGCAGCCGACTGCCTCCACGGAGCCTACCATCGGGTTCTCCACCACGTCGACCTGGATGACGAGGTCCTGCTGGGGCCCCTCGGCAAGCGCCTCGGCCGACATGTAGCTGAGCCATGGCTGCGCATAGAGCATATCGTTGATCTGCGCGAAGAGCGCATCGGAGAACGGCTCGCCCTCATAAGGCTGCAGGAGGTCGTTTATCGTGCGTTCGGATACATTCTGCAGGCCTTCGTACCTGAAGTCCGTGATTATCTTGCCATCCCACCATTGGCCGCCTGCGGCTCCCAACGGCATGAGCAGCAGCATGAAGGCGGCTGCGATGAGGATGATTTTCGGTCTGATCTTCAATTTCCAGCTCCCTATCGGTGAATAATAGCAGAAAGTCGCCTGCACATTCTACATCAATGGCACATGATGCGGGAACGGCTCTCTATCGGCATGGAGGGCGAAATACACACAGAATCCACTCACCAGACGATGCGCCGCGTGAAGCCGAAGCCGACGGAGTCGATGAGGTCATAGAAGGTGAAGTTGCTTGGCTGGGTGAAGAAGCGGAAGGTGCACATGGGCGTCTCCCACTCCAGCGATATCTCGATATCGAGGTCGAGGTCATCGGCGATGAAGGTATTGCGGCTCTCCTTCAGGTCGGAATTGGCCTCGAGATGGATCATCGCCTCCAGGTAGAGCTGCGGCATCAGGTACTTGCCCATGTAGATCGATGTCCCGTTGAGGTAGCGCGCCATCGGCGAGAGATTGCTGTCCAGCGATGACGATGCCAGCGAGACGGTGTCGAGGAAGATGTTCTGCACGATGTTGGAATGGAGCGAGAACGTATCGAGGTCCAGCGCCGTCCTGACGGTCTGCTCAAGCCCGATATCCTGCCCGTCGATGACGCCGAAGGTCGAGAGCATATCGACGGAGGCGGAGACAAGGGATGCGACGGAGGCGAAGGAGATGTTGCCGTATGCGGCGGAAGGCAGTATCGCGCCGCCGAGTATCGTCATGATCTCGTTGATATCCTTGGCCGGGGAGCTCTCGAAGGTCGGGCTGATGTTGTCGAGCGTCGAGTTGCGCAGCACGAGGTAGATATCGACGCTGCGCCCGTTCGCATCGAAGTCCCTCAGCCTCGCGCGGAGGTTGATGATGGGATCGAAGCCGCCGTCCTCGCTCTCGCGGAAGCCGATGCTCCCTTCCGTGATATAGAAGTTCTTCTGGAAGTAGTAGAACTCGCCGCTGCGTATCTCGAGATTGCCGGAGAGGTCGAAGCCATTGGCATCGGCGCGCAGCCTCAGGCGCTGGTCCTCATCGAGGTTTGCCGTCAGTATCGGATTCGCCCTCAGCGGGAAGACGAAGCTGACGTTCTCCTTGAGGAGCAGGTCCAGGTCCGTATTTATCCTTACCCTCTGCGCCTCTGCCTCCCACCAGTCGGGAAGAGGCTCCATGCCGATGCTCATGCGCAGGTCCTCGGTCTCGAGCTCGCCCGTGATCTCCGTGGTCACGAGGTCGGAGCTGAAGGCGAAGTGGCCGGATACATCTCCCCAGATATCTATATTCGAGGCGGAAAGAGGTACCCTGACCCTTATCTCATCCCCTTCCTCGATGAAGACATCGAAGCTGTAGGAGCCGAAGGAGAGCGTGCTGTCGAGGACGGCTGAGAAGGATGCCCGGCCCGGCGTCCTCTCATATGTATCGAGCCTCATGACGGTGCAGTCGTCGAGGTTGGACTGGAGCCTGTTGTTCCAGATGGTGAAGGTCGGGTTATGGAGGATCACCAGCTCATCAGGCAGCCAGAACACCTCGAAGGAGACATTCTCCCCCGACAGGTATCCGCTGAGGTCCCATGACGGCCCCTTCCTGTCCAGCCATATCCTCCCCTCCAGCGCCGCCGGGTCATGGAAGGCCATGGTCGGTGACCTGAAGAGCATGTTGGCCACGCTCACCTCGAGAAGCGGGATGTCGGCAGCGAACGACATGGCGCCGTAATCGCCCCGTATCCCCGCCGCCGCTATGGGCGCGAGGTCGAAGGAGATGTCGAACGTCTTCGCGCCGGTATCCACGAATCCGGAGGCCAGCGTGCCTTCAAGCTCTATCCTCCCATCGGTATAGGAGAACGAGGATTCCCTCTCCCCGACATGGAGCCTGCCATCGGCATCGATGCCGCCGAGGATGATGCTGCCGGAAACGGAAAGGCCTTCCGATACGGCGGACGAGACTGCCTCCGCGATGGTGCTTCCCCGCGGCAGGCCAGCCTCTATGGTGAATGACGCGGAGGCCTCGGGCTCGTCTCCGCCGCTGCTGTATGCGATGGAGAAGTCCGCGCCGAACGTGCCATCCGCGGATGAGTATGATACCTCTTCCGAGTAGATGCTGAGCGCATCCCTGAGGAACGTGAGGTTCTCCAGCCTCAGCTCATCCGAGTCTATATACATCATCGCGTTGATGTTCCTCGGATCGTTTATCATATCCTCGCTCCTCAGCGCCACCGTGCCGGAGAACGACATGTCGGAGAAGGTTCCCCCGTGCCCTGCCAGGTTCACGTCGCCTGCATAGCCCGGCAGGCCCAGCCTCTTCATATCGAAGCGATTGAGGCGCAGTATGCCGGAGAGGACGCCATCGGAAAGGACGGCCGAGGCCATCAGCTCCTCGCTTGACGAGGAGAGGTAGAGGGCGTATTCCCTACTGCTGAACGAGAGGTCCATCATGCCCCTGAGAGGCTCTGTCTCGATGCCCGCCAGCACGATATCGCTGAAGACGATGCCGTCATTGCCGCCATGGGCGGAGAACGAGAGGTCCGGGGCCGTCGGCAGATGGCGCATGTTGACGACCTGGAATGACGGCACGGAGATGGACAGCGCCTGCGTGGCCAGGTCGAATCCCGCATCTATGCGGCCCGTGATCACGGTCGGGGCGATGTCTGCGGAAGGCACAGGGAGGGCAAGGCCGCTGAAAACCGCGCTGCCGCGGATGCCGTCGCCGTACTCCGCCTCTATTGCCAGCGCCTCATTGCCGAGCGAGATAGTACGCTCCGCGGTATCGACGGTGACCGTGAACGGATAGATGGTGTTGCCTGTCCTCAGCGAGGCGGAGGAGGAAACGACATCAGCATCGGTGAAGTCCACCCTGCCCTGGAACCAGCTGTTCCTGAAGCGCGGGATGCGGGCGCTGAACGTGTACTCATTGTCCTCCGCAAGGTCCAGGGATGCGATGAAGAGCTCCTCGCCGGTCTCGGTCGATGAGATGGTGAACCTGCCGTCGGGGAGCATCCTGCCAAGGTCGACATACCCTGTCCAGGAGAGCCTTCCCCAGTCCGTCGTCAGCGAGGCATCGGCAACCGAGAGCGTATCGCCCTCGAATTCGGAGCTGAGGAATGCGCCTATGGAGAAGGAATAGGGGCCGAATGCGATATCGGAGACGGCAAGGCCCAGGGACATCGGCCCGATAAGACCGCTGCCATATGATGCCACATCGACCATCACGGAGCCTGTCAGCGCGGTGCTTTCCCCGATATACCGCGTAAGGGCGGGCAGATAGCGCTCGGCGAACGGCCGCAGCTGGGAGAGCCGGAAGTCGCTGATGGAGATGTCGAGGAAGGCGCTGCTGCTGCCATAGGAGCCTTCCGCCCTGACCTGGTCTCCGCAGGAGAGGATGAAGGCATAGGTATCATCCTGCATCGCGAAGCTGAGGGCGATCTCATCATCGATGAAAGGCAGGGTGACGGATGAGAGGCCTGCCTGTATGTAGGAGATGCTGCCATCCTGGAATCCCGCCTCCACGCCGATGCTGCCCTCGGAGCCCGAGAAGATGCCGTCGCTGCCGCCTGCGGTAGCCGATGAGGAGAACGAGGCCCTGTAGCCATCGCCATCCATGGCAAGCGTGGCGGAAAGGCCGCCGAGGTCGATCCTGTCCACGCCGTCGTTGTCGAAGGTTATGCTGGCAAGCCCGCTCGTGACGGAAGCGGAGCGGCCCGCGGCATCGAGATGGGCGGATATGCCCCCCGAGGAGAAGCCGAAGCCGCCATATGCGCCATTGAGGCCATGGACAGAGACCTCTGCCTGCTCGAAGCCGCGCGTGAGCCCGTCCAGGCGCGAGAACGATGCCGATGCATCGCCGTATGAGACGCTGCCGTTGAGCATGACGAGGTTGATGCCGGCAGGGGAATAGGAGACGGAAGAGGAGCCCGTGGCAGCCGTGATGCCTCCCGAGGAGAATGAGAGCCTGGAAAGGGATGCGCGGATCTCCGACTGCATGATATCCCCGGCGATGCGTCCCCTGGCCGTGAGGTCGCCGGCCTCTGCCCTCGTGCCGCGGATATCCAGGCTGATGCCGGAGGCGAAGAGCGCCGCATCGATTCCTCCGCCGCCGTAGCCGAACTCAAGGAGGACTCCCTCGGAGGATGCGCTGCCATAATCCCCGGCAGCGCTTACCTCCCCGGCGCTGAGGCTGCCGGAGAGCCCTTCGATGCCTCTGTCCATATAGAGCGAGAGCGCGGCATCGCCGAGCGTGATGCCATGCGGCAGCGAGATATCGATCCTGTGCAGGTGGACCGAAAGCGAGTAGCGGGAAAGCACATCAAGCGGCGACTCATGGCCATCGCCGCCAGCGGAACCGGAACCTGCAGGCAGGCCCGGTATCGATATCATGCCGTCCGAGGCCTCTACCACAAGGCTGCCGTCCGCGAACGCAAGGTACCTTATAAGGGAGAAGAGGCTCATGTGCACCCGCACCGACGAGAATTCGGCGGCTTCCTGCCCATCTATCCCTATCTTCAGCCCATGTACGGAAATGCCATCACGGAAATTCCTGTCTATCCCCTCGAATGACACCGATACGCCGCTGTCGGCGGCCTCCAGCTCGTCCAGGATCCTCTCCGTGAGGATAAGCGTCGGCGATGTCATGGAGAGGAAGACCACGGTGAACACGGCTACCGAGATGAAGACCAGAAGGACAATCAGCGATATGATGATGGTATTCGATGTGGTGTGGTACTTCATCGTATAGGCCTTATTGAATTATCACACAGCGGGAAATATAATTCAATGACAGCATCGGAGGGGGATTATGGACAAAGTGCTCAAGTCATTCATCGTGTTCGAGGGCCTTGACGGGGCCGGCACGACCACCCAGATCATGAATCTCGCACGCTACTATGAGTTCAACAGGAGGGAGTACTTCCTTACCAGGGAGCCCACCGACAATCCCATCGGGCAGCTTGTCAGGCAGGTGCTGCAGAAGAAGGTAGCAACCACCCCGGAGGCGCTGGCCCTGCTCTATGCCGCCGACAGGCATGACCACCTCTTCAGCGAGAGCCACGGCATCGCCAGGATGGCCGAGGAAGGGCGCATCGTCATCTCGGACAGGTACTTCTACTCATCAATCGCCTACCAGAGCGTGGAATGCGACCCCGGCTTCATCCGCCTCATCAACGCCTTCCCCTCCCCTGAGTTCATCATCTTCGTCGACACTCCCGTGGAGGAATGCCTCGCCAGGATCGAGAAGCGCGGCGAGGCCAGGGAGCTCTTCGACCGCGGGGAGTTCCTGACATCGGTCAGGGAGAACTACATCAGGGCGTTCTCATCGCTGCCTGAGGGTGTGAAGCTGCTGACGGTGGACGGAGCCCAGCCGATCGATACGGTGGAAAGCGAGATCCGCAGGTGGCTTTCCTCGTTCAGCCTCTGATATACATCGCGTCGCCATAGCTGAAGAACCTGTACTCCTCCTCTATCGCATGCCTGTATGCGGAGAATACCAGGTCCTTGCCGGCCAGGGCCGAGACAAGCATCAGCAGCGTCGATTCAGGCGTATGGAAGTTCGTCAGCAGGTCATCGACGAAGCGGAAGCGGTAGCCTGGCCTGATGAAGATATCGGTCTCGCCGTACAGCCTCGCGATATTCCCGTCCTCATCGGCAGCGCTCTCAAGCGTGCGGATAGAGGTCGTGCCGACTGCGAGTATGCGCCTCCCATCCCTTTTCGCCTTATTGAGGGCCTCGGCTGCCTCTGCGGATATCTCGAAGTGCTCGGTATGCATGTGATGGTCCTCGATATTCTCCGTGCGCACCGGCAGGAACGTGCCGGCCCCGACATGGAGAGTGACTTCGTAGATGGGGAAGCCGAGCTCCCTGGCCCTCACCATCAGCTCCTTCGTGAAGTGCAGCCCGGCAGTGGGGGCCGCGACGGATCCGGGCATCTTCGCATAGACAGTCTGGTATCTCGATTCATCCTGGAACGAGTCCTCCCTCCTGATATACGGAGGAAGCGGGACATGGCCGACAAGGGCGAAGAATGACTCGTCGATAGGCTCGGAGAACTCGATATCGCGCGTGCCGTCATCGCTGGCGCGCACTATGCGTCCTGTCCTGACAGGGGTCCCTTCCCTGTCCTCGAAGACATACTGCTTCCCCGCCTTCTGCCTCTTGGCCTTCTTGGCCATGCACTTCCATGTATGGTCGGCATTCGGGGAGAGGAAGAGGAACTCCACCAGGGCACCGCTTTCCGCCCTGCCGTAGACCCTCGCCTTACGCACCTTGGAATTGTTGACGACGATGACGGAGCCCGGCGCTATCAGCGACGGGAAATCGCCCATCATATGGTCCTCGTATCTGCCGCTCTTCCTGTCAAGCAGGAGGAGCCTGTCCTCGCCGCGCCTTGCGGAAGGAACCTGAGCAATCAGATGCTCAGGAAGGTCAAAATAGTAATCCCTGGTCAGCATTGCCGCTCCTGATCCCCAAGAGCTCGTACGCCTTGCCTGTGACGCATCTGCCGCGCGGCGTCCTCTTGAGGTATCCCTGCTGTATGAGATACGGCTCATAGAAGTCCTCAAGGCTCTCGACAGCCTCCCCGACGGAGATGGAGAGCGTATCGGCACCGACCGGCCCTCCCCCGTAGAACTCTATGATCGTACGAAGTATGTTCCTATCCATCCTCTCCAGGCCGTTGTGGTCGATGCCGAGGCGGCTGAGCCCCTCCTCCACGATCGGCCTGGTGATCACGCCGTTGCCGAGCACGGCAGCGAAGTCGCGCAGCCTCCTCAGGAGCCTGTTGGCTATCCTAGGCGTCCCCCGCGAGCAGAACGCAAGCAGGTCCACCGCATCGTCATCGATATCCGTCTCGAGTATCTTCGCCGACCTGGCTATGATCGATGAGAGCTCCGCCGGGGAATAGAAGTCGATATGCAGGTTGATGCCGAAGCGCGAGGCCAGCGGCGATGACACGGATCCGGCCTTGGTCGTCGCGCCGATGAGCGTGAAATGGGGCAGCGGTATCCTCATCGTCCTGGCAGCGGGCCCCTGCCCGATGACCCAGTCGATCTCGAAATCCTCCATCGCGATATACAGCATCTCCTCGAGAGCCGGCTTGAGCCTGTGGATCTCATCGATGAAGAAGATGGAGTTCTCCGAGACATTGGTGAGTATGCCGGCAAGGTCCTTGGGCTTATCCAGGGCCGGCGCGGATGTCATGCGTATCTCGCTGTGCATCTCATTGGCGATGATCGAGGCCAGCGTGGTCTTGCCCAGCCCCGGAGGCCCTACTATGAAGGTATGGTCGAGCGCATCGCCGCGGCTCCTGGCCGCCTTGATGAAGATGCCGAGGTTGTCCTTGATGGTCTGCTGCCCCTGGAAATCCTCGAGATACTGCGGCCGGAGCATGTTCTCCTGCCTGTCCTCCTCCTGGTATGACGCATCGACAGGACGCGCCGCTGCCAGGATCTCCATATCATCGCTGTTGTCCAGGATCATCTCGTCATCCTCTTGAGCATCAGAGGCAGCAGCAGGTTCTCAGCCTCCTCCCTGCCCTTGCCGTCGATAAGGAGCGCATTGTCCCTGATCACCTCATCAAGGGTGCGCAGCACGGCCTTCCTTTCGAATCCCATCTGCACGAAGGAATCGACGAGGTCGCGGTAGCTGCCGGCCCCATCCTTCCTGCCTTCCTCTTCCTCATCATCGATGACGAGGACGTTGCGCAGCTGCAGCACAAGCTTCTGCGCGGTCTTCGGCCCGATGCCCGATATCTTCGCCAGCGCCTTCACATCCTGGGTATCTAGGAGCCTGACGAGGTTCTCGACGGTGATTCCCGAGAGGATCTTCAGCGCCTGCCTGGCACCGATGCCCGGCACTGTCTGCAGCTGCTCGAAGCAGAAGCGCTCCTCTTCCGACGAGAAGCCGTAGAGGACCATGGCATCCTCCCTGTGCTGGAGATATGCGAGGACCCTCACGCGTTCCTTGTTCAGCTCGGATGAGAGCTTCGATGATGTATTCTGGGAGATCTCGAGCCTGTATTCGACGCCGCCTGGCGTGAGTATGGCCACATATTCAGGCTGGAGCCTGGCGATCTTCCCGACAACTGCATTGATCATACGTGGATTCTACCCCCTGCATCCATCGTTGGCAATGGGTGCTCCTCAGCGCGGGAGCTGGCGCGACAGGTTATGCGTGCAGTAGCAGATGCAGTCCGCAAGCGCGTCGGCCGCATGGTCCGGCCGGGGGATCTCCTTGAGCTTGAGGAGTATCTTCACCATCTCCTGCACCTGCAGCTTCTCTGCCCGCCCCATGCCGGTGACTGCCATCTTGACCTCAAGCGGCGAATAGAGATGCACCGGTATCGATACCGATGCGAAGCCATGCAGCGCGGCGCCGATGACCTTGGCTACGGGGATGGCTGATGTGATGTTCTTGGTGAAGAAGATGTCCTCCATGGCGACTGCTGAGGCGCCATGCCTGGCTGCCAGGGCCAGAAGGTCCTCGGCAATCGTATACACCCTCTTCTGCTGGCTTTCCCTGGGACTGGTCTTGATGGTCCCATAGGAAACAGGCCAGTAGCGCTGCCCGTCGAAGCCGACAACGCCCCAGCCTGTATCTGCAAGTCCCGGATCGACTCCGAGGATTATCACTCTTCTTCCTGGAAGTCATCAGGCAGGTCGAGGTTGGTAGAGACCTGCTGGACATCATCGAGGTCCTCGAGCCTGCTGACGATCTTGAGGACCTTGTTCGCCTTCTCGTTATCGAGCGTGACGGTCTGGTCCGCGATCCTCTGCACATCGGCGCTCTCCTGCTCGAACCCTGCCTTCTGCATCGCCTCGAGCACCTGGGAGAAGTCGGAAGCCGCGGTCGTCACCTCGATGACATCGTCCTCTGTGGAGACATCCTCGGCGCCGTTCTCGAGAGCGGCCTCGAGCACCTGGTCCTCAGTGTACTTGGAAGCATCGTATGTGATGACGCCCTTCGTCTGGAACATATAGCTTACGCAGCCGGTGGCGCCGAGCGAGCCGCCGAGCTTGGTGAGCGTGGAGCGCACGTCAGCGGCTGTCCTGTTCTTGTTATCGGTAAGCGTGTCGATGATGATGGCGACTCCGCCTGGCGCATAGCCTTCGTATGTGAGCTCATAGAAAGTGGCGTTGCCGAGCTCTCCGCTGCCCTTCTTGATGGCACGGTCGATATTGTCCTTCGGCATGTTCTCGGCCTTCGCCTTGAGGATGGCTGTCCTCAGGCGTGCGTTCGAATCGGGATCCGCGCCGTCCTTGGCTGCTACCGTGATTTCCTTGATGAGCTTCGTGAACTTCTGCCCGCGCTTGGCGTCGGCTATTCCTTTCTTATGCTTGATTGTTGCCCATTTGCTGTGGCCAGACATATTTTACCTCTGCTAGATTAAGTCTTCTTGTGATACCGACACAACATACCACAATGAAAAATCAGCTGTCAATATCGTGGTGCCGAAGCCTCTCTATAAGCCTGGGGAAGCTGTCCTCGATAGCCCATCTGAGGTCGGTCCACCTGTCCCGGCGCGAAGGGGAAAGGAAGGGGGTGAGCCGGTCCGACAGGTCCCTTATGGCCCTGTCCTCCCCGCGCGTGAGCGTCCAGCCGTCCAGCGAGCGCCTCATATCGTAGAGGAGCGACGAGAGGAACTCCTCCTCGCTGCCATGGAACAGCGATGGATCTGAGGCCAGATATGAATAGGCATACAGCACGGCCGCAAGGCGTGCCCTGCCTAGGTCGAGGCCATGGGTGGATGCCACGATGCGTATCATCGTATCGCCCGGCATATAGGAGACGGTGTCCCTGCCGTCATGCCAGCTGTGGTGATACGGCCTCCTGAAGCCTGTCGCCGCCGGATACGGGTCATATGCCGCCCCTGCCGATGCGATAAGGAAGACTGCCAGCAGTATAATCGAAAACGTCCTTCTCATACCTGCATTATATCGCCATCGCAAGCTCAAGTATAATCCTGTCGAGGAAGAGGAACCCTTCCTCCGTAAGGGCGAAGCGGCTGCCATCATCACGGTACCAGCTGCTGTCGAGCCTGGAGATGAGGGCACCGTAGCGCGCATCGAAACCCTCGCCGAAGCGCCTCATGTACTCCGCCTTATCGATGCCATAGGCCGTCCTCAGCGATGCCAAGAGCAGCTCCTCCTTGGTCTCGTCTGCGCTGAGGAATGATACTGTCTGCTCAGGCCTCCTGAGATATGAGCCGAGGTCCTCGCTGTCGCGCATCGACACGGCCCTGCCATAGCCGACCGAGCTTTCCGCGCCGGGACCGAAACCGACATACTGCCCAAGGCCCCAGTATACCTTGCTATGGAGGCACTCCTTCCCTTCCTTCGCGAAGTTCGAGACCTCGTAATGGCGGTAGCCCAGCTCCGAAAGCAGCTTCCATCCGGCACGGAGGAAGGCCGCCTCAGCCTCATCGCCAAGCGGCACGGAACGCCTTGATAGCGGCGTCCCCTCCTCGAATGAGAGGCAGTAGAAGGAGATATGCCCGGGGCCATACGACGCTATCGCCTCTATATCGCGGAGGGTTCCCCCGATAGCCTGGCCCGGCACTGCCGTGATGATGTCGGCATTGAAGTCGAAGGGAAGGCCTGAGAGGCGTGAGAGCGCTGCTGCGGCCGCCTCGCGCGACGAGTTGCGCCCCAGCGCTGCCAGCGTGCGCGGATCCAGGCTCTGCACACCTACCGATATCCTCGTGGCAAGCCCTTCCAGCTCCATGATGCCATCGGTGAGATCCTCGGGATTGATCTCGACCGTGGCCTCCTCAGGCATGCCGTCAGCCTCCGCTGCCCTGAGTATCTCCGCGAGCCTGCGGTAACCGAGCATGGCAGGATTGCCGCCGCCGATGAAGACGGTATGGAACGGCCTCCCCCATTCCCTGCGCAGCGCGGATATCTCACCGAGCACGAGGTCGGTATACCTGCCGATGGCGCCGTCAGGCACCGCCTGGGAGGGAACGGAATAGAATGCGCAGTAGTCGCACTTCGACGAGCAGAAAGGCACATGGATATATAGGGAGAGGGGCCTCTCCCTGTCGAGCCCTTCCATCAGATGTTATCCATCAGGGACGAAATGGCGCCCAGGGGCCAGAACCTGCCGATGACGCGGCCGTTGACCCTGTCCTCGCGCACGGGACCGAAGTAGCGTCCGTCATGGGAGTTGTCCCTGTTGTCGCCAAGGGGCAGCACATGGTCCTCCGGTATGTAGATGCCGTTATCGTAATGGGCGCGGTCGGAACGCAGGCGCATGTCATCGGGCGAGAGGGATGCGCGTGCATCGGTACGGGCCCTCTCCAGCTCATAGCGGTCGAAGACCCAGTCGTACTCCGATCCGATGATGCGCTGGTAGTCGGCGATCGTGTGGAGCGGGGCCTGCCCGCCGAGCCCGGCCTCCTGGTAGGCAGTCAGCCTCCCGGCGGCCCTGAGGCCTGGGTAGTATGACCTGTCTACAGACCTTGAGGGACCATCCACAAGCCCGGCCTCCTTCCTGAATTCCGCTTCCGGGATGAAGCCATCGGTGCCGGCAAGCTCGATCCAGGCATCGCCTTCCCTGAAGTCCACGATATCGCCAGGCATGCCTACGGCCCGCTTCACATAGAGCCTCTCGGCAGGCGTGCCGTCAGGATTGCGGTCGATATTCACCAGGGTGAGCGTCCCCATGTAGATGACCTGCGAGAGGATATCGAAGAACGGCCCCTTGGAGTCATATTCGGGATTATAGAACGTGATGATCTCGTCGCGCTGCACGCGGCGGCCATCGGTGAAGGCCTTGGTGCCGGCAGGATAGAGCTCGACGCCGTAGCTGTCCTTGTTGACTATGACCCTGTCGCCCACGTTGAGGGTATCTACCATCGACGGGGATGGGATGACGAAGAGCTGGAAGAGATACTGGTTGATGATGATGACCCAGAAGATGGCGAAGACAAGGGCATCGATCCAGCCCTTTATCTCAGAAAGCACCGTCCTCCTGCGGCTCTTCTCGTAAAGCCTGATCCTCTTGCGCCTTGTCAGATACCTCTCCGCGCTGCGCTCAACCAGGCCAAGGATTCTTTCCATATCGTGATGATAGCCTTACCTCAGGCTGTTTGCAATATCCCAGCCGATGTGGCTACAATAGGCAGGGATATGAAAAGGAAAGCAGAACTTCCGGAAACAGAGCCTGTGCATCTCAGGCCCATATGCGGCATAAGGCCTGGCATCGCCATCCTGGCGGGCCTGGCAGCCATCGCCATCGCGGCATCCTTCCTGCTGCTCATCCTCCCGGGGCTCATCGCCAGCGGAGGCTATGTATCGTTCGCCCTTGATTCCGATTCGGCGGCGGTCTATATGGATGGCGTATACATCGGTTCCGGCAAGGGCTCCGTATACTACCTTCCCGAGGGTGAGCATGAGTTCGCCTTCAGCATCTACGGGGCTGATGCAGGCTCCGTCACCGCGGAGGTGGAGAAGAAGGTCTTCGGCTCGCTTTTCGTGCATAGGGTAAAGGAGATACCCCACGAAATCGTCCTCACCCCGGAGATCGAGGATGCGGTCATCGCAAGGTTCGCCTCCTCTATAGCCGAATGGTCAAGGGTGCTTGATTTCTCGGACCGCTACCCATATCCTCCCCTCTTCCAGGACCTTGCCTCCGATGCCATCGCGCTCGGCTTCGATGATATCTCGGATGCGATGCTCTACGGCGCCCTCCATGTCACGTCGGAGGCCGTATACGGGGACTTCCGCGCCGCCATGGATATGCTTGAAGGCTCTGCCGTCAGCTACCGCAGCACCGAGCTCGACATGATGGAGGACCTCCTCAGGCGCATCTGGACGGAAGGGATGGCAGGAGACGGCTGTACCGCTGCCGCCGGCTCATTGCCTGCAGGAACGGCAGCAGGCGGCTTCATCTCCTATGATGGGACCGGGATGGATATCGGCAATACCGATGCCGTGACGTTCCCCGAGGTCAAGGAGCATGCCAAGCATGTCACGGTCCCTGCATTCTCGATTGCGGAGGACATGGTCAGCGAATACGGATACGCGCTCTTCGTTGCCGAGAATCCCTACTGGGCCAAGGGCAACGCCGCCCAGCTTGCCGAGGATGGCATGGCGGACGTGAACTACCTTGCCGGCATCAGGCTCTCCACCAATGTCGCTTCCGATGCCCCGATAAGGAACATCAGCCGCCACGCAGCCGATGCATATGCAGCCTGGCTCTCGGAGAAGGAAGGCATCCCCTGCAGGCTGCCTACCGAGTACGAGTGGATGCTCTCATGCGAAGGCGGCAGCATGATGTGGGAGCTGACATCATCGCCATTCATTCCATATGGCAGGCTCGTGCCTGACAGCACACTCTCGCGCCTTGCCGCTCTCTTCCCGTATGACGATGCCATCGTCAAGGGCAGGGACAGGGAGACCGTGGGCGCGCTAGACCCGGCCCAGTGCTCGGAATACGCAGGATTCAGGATCGTGAAAGATGGAAACTAAGCTCATCCAGAAGAACAGGAAGGCATACTACAACTACGAGATCATCGAGGACCTTGAGGTCGGGATATCCCTGCAGGGCACCGAGGTTAAGTCCGTCAGGGAGGGCAAGTGCTCCTTCTCGGACAGCTATATCGAGCCGAAGGACGGCTCTCTCGTGCTCCGCGGCTTCCTCATCCAGCCATATACCCATGGCAATATATTCAACCATGACCCGGCCAGGAACAGGATGCTGCTTGCGCATAAGCAGGAGATAAAGAAGCTCACCAGGCGCGTGAACGAGAAGGGATTCACGATCGTGCCGCTGGAGATCTACCTCAAGGGCAGCCGCGTGAAGATGAGGATAGCCCTTGCCCGCGGCAAGAACGTGAGGGACAAGAAGGATGCCATCAGGGAACGCGACCTCAACAAGGACGCCAGGAGGCAGCTGAGGGACCTCAACAGCTACTGACGGCCAGCCGGTCCTGGGCGCCGAGTATCATGCGGTCCATGCGGTCGGCGACTGCTTCCGGGCTCTCCCTGAACGATGAGTTCACCCATTCGCGTATGACATAGACAGCGCCGCCGGAGATGAACTGGAAGAGGGTCTCGGCATCGGCCTGCGAAAGGCCCGTGCCCTGCCGCCAGTTATCGACCGCGCTAGGATAGATCTCGCCGAGGATATCGGACATGAGGCTGGAGCCGCCGCTCGCGGAGAAGATGAGTATGCACATGTCCTTGTTGGCCTTGACGAGGTTGAGGATGATCTCGATCAGCGACTTGACCGATGTTATGTACTCGCCCTTGATCCTTATCGAGGCGATGAGCTCCTTGGTGAAGGACTCCTCCACCTCCTTCATCAGGTCCTCTGCCGATGTATAATGGGCATAGAAGGTATTCCGGTTCACGCCGGCCTTCTGGCAGATCTCGCATACCGATATCTGGCCGATGCCCTTTACCGCAAGGAGGTCCAGGAGCGCTCTCCTGAACTTCCCCTTGGTCTTGAGGATCCTTACATCTGTCTTACCGCCCATAAAGCTCCCTGGAGGTGGGGAGAGTCGAACTCCCGTCCTGACAGTCCATCCGCAGACGTCTACGGACATAGTCCCATTTCCGTCTTAGCCGGCCTTCGGCAGTGGGACAAGCGTCCAGCCGGTGCATCGCCTAAGTCTCCTCCCGAGGCCGGCGAGATCCCCGGAAGAAAGCCCCCTGCGTCAATGGAGCCATGGAATCAGAGGCTTAACGCCATGGCTCCCGCTCATACGCTGCGATCAGGCAGCAAGAGCAAATGCTTCGTCAGAGACGAACTCGTCTTCTTTCTTTGCATTTAATTTTCTTTGCCGGTTTTACAAGTCAGCTCTTGGTCCGCAGCCTACGACCTGGCAAAGCCAGTCGAAACCATTGCACCCCCGTTTTCAACACAATAAAATACAGGAAAATCCCTTTATCATCAAGCATCCGCCAGAGCAGCCGATAGCTGGGCGAAGAAGCTCTCCAGGTCATCGAAGCGCAGCGCGGCATATCTATCGAGATATGTCTCAGTCCTGTTGACTATGACGATGTCCTTCCCCGCCCTTACCGCATTGTACGGCAGGGATGCCGCGGGGTTCACCACGAGCGATGAGCCGAGCACGATCGAGAGGTCGGCATTCGTGAAGGCATTCTCCGCCCTCATCAGCATCGTCATATCAAGGCTCTCCCCGTAGAAGACGATATCGGGCTTGATGACGGAGCCGCAGGAAGGGCAGATGGGGATGCCGCCTTCCCTGACGGCCTTCTCCATCTCGGCGTAACCTGCCATCCTCCCGCACTCCGTGCAGAAGCCATGCCTCAGCGAGCCATGGAGCTCATAGACCCTGCGCGAGCCGGCCCTCTGGTGGAGCCCGTCGATATTCTGCGTATAGATGCCCTCGGAGAGCCTGCCTGCCGCTTCCATCCTGGCCAGCGTGCGGTGGATGATGTTCGGCTGGTACTCATCCATATGGTACCAGTAAGGCTCTGCCCAGCGGTAGAAGACATCGGGATGGAGGCGGAAGAACCCGATATCGAGGATCTCCTCGACGGACATGGAACCGAAATCCTTCGAATACAGCCCCGTGGAAGAGCGGAAGTCCGGGATTCCGGAAAGCGTCGAGACGCCGGCCCCGGAAAGCACGGCGACGCGTGATGCCTTCCCCAGGAGATGCATGAAGCTGCTGAATCCGCTATCCAATCCTCGACCCCCTGAACGTATTCCCCGAAAGGGACTCAGCCCTCACCCTCACCATATCGCCGACGGAAAGCGGCGCATCGGAGGCGAAGGCGATGAAGTCATTATGCTCGCCCCTGCCGAGGTACATGGACCTGTCATCGCGGGTCGGGCCCGTGACGATCACATCCGCCTCATACGGGAGGAAAGATGACTTGATCGCGGCCTGGCGCCTGATCTGCTCATCGATGAGGCGCTCGAGCCTGCGGATTTTCTCCCCTTCCCCGATCTGGCCATCCATGCTGGCGGCCCTGGTCCCCTCGCGCGGATTGAAGTAGTACATGAAGGCCTCGGTACAGCCCATGACCTCCATCAGCGAGAGCGTTTCCCCGTATTCCTCCTCGGTCTCCGTGGGAAAGCCGACCATCACATCGGTCGAGAGCGTGAGGCCATCGATCCTCGACCTCATCTTCCTGATCAGGGCGATGGTATCCTCCCTGGTGGTCTTCCTGTTCATCAGCTGCAGGATCCTCGTCGAGCCTGACTGCACAGGAAGGTGGATATGCTTCGAGATGCGGCTGCTGGAGGCAATCGTGTCGATGAAGCGGTCCGAGAAGTCCTTCGGATGCGGCGACTCGAACCTGACGAAGCGTATCGAGTCCATCATGGGCAGGATCAGGGCGAGAAGCCCGGCAAGGTCGATGTCCTTCCCCTTGTAGGAAGAGGCATATGAGTTCACGTTCTGCCCCAGCAGCGTGATATCCCTCACGCCCTTCTCCTCAAGCAGGCGTATCTCGCTGATGATATCCTCGACAGGACGCGAGACCTCCCTGCCGCGCACATAGGGCACGATGCAGTATGAGCAGAAGTTGTTGCAGCCATTCATGATGGGGACATAGCTCGACCATGACCCTTCCTTATAGTAGGAGGAGAGGAAGCCATAGCTGTCATTGTGCACGGTCTCCGCGCCGAGGAGGATGTCCGGGATCTCCGCCTTGTCGTTGGTGCCGATCACCGCATCGACAGCAGGCGCCTCCTTCATCAGCTCATCCTTCATCCTCTCTGCCATGCAGCCGGTGACGATGAGCCGGAAAGGATGCCTGCGCTTCTCGGCGGCATAGAACCCCAGCCTGCCCCAGATCCTGTTCTCGGCAGTCCTGCGCACCGAGCAGGTATTGAGGATCACTGCATCGGCAGCTGCGGGATCCTCTGTCCTCTCGAAGCCGCGCCCTTTGAGTATCGTCTCGATCGCATCGGATTCGGCGGTATTGAGCTGGCAGCCATATGTCTCGATGAGGAACCTCACCTGCCCCTCCTCTTCCTGGCGGCCTCAAGGGTATTCGCCATCAGCATGGAGACGGTCATCAGGCCGATCCCGCCCGGCACCGGGGTGATCATCACGTCCCTGTCCCTGAACGAGGCGTAATCCGCATCGCCGACAAGGCGGAAGCCCTTCTCCTTAGATGGGTCCTCGACCCTGTTCACGCCTACGTCTATGACGGCAGCGCCATCCTTCACATAGGATGCATCTATGGTGCCGGGGCGTCCTGCCGCGACTATTATGATATCGGCATCCGCCGTATATGCACGCAGGTCAGGGGTCTTCGTATGGCATACGGACACCGTCGCATCGACCCCCTTCTGCATCAGCAGCAGGGCCATCGGCTTGCCGACGATATTGCTGCGCCCTATCACCACGGCCTTCTTCCCCGCCGTTTCTATGCCGTAATAGCGGAGCGTCTCCATGATCCCCTTGGGGGTGCATGGCACGAATGATTCCCCGCCGATTGCCAGGCGGCCCATGTTCACAGGTGAGAAGCCATCGACATCCTTCTCCGGGGCTATTGCATCGATGACCTTCTTCTCCGAGATATGCCGCGGCAGCGGGAGCTGGACGAGTATCCCGTCGATATCATCGCGCGCATTGAGCTCTGCGACGAGGGCCAGCACATCCTTCTCCTCGGAATCTCCATCGAGAGTGTACTGAAAATGCATGAAGCCGAGCGATGCGGCCGCTTCGGCCTTCTTGCGCACATAAGTCTGGCTCGCCGGGTCATCGCCGACAAGCACGACAGCCAGTGACGGCGCCCTATTTCCTTCGCTGGTAAACCTTTCGGTTTCCTTCCTTATTTCCTCGAGTGCGGAATCCGCTACGCTGCGGCAGCCTAATCTGATCATAGAGTAGATTGTATATGAAATTAAGGCGGATTAGGCAACGCCTTTGAAATATCCCCGCTATCATGTATAATCGACGCGGGAAAAACCATGAAGAAGATTATCATGATCCTCATTGCCGCCTTGCTGATTCCATCCGGACTGGTATTTGCGGCTCCATACTACGATGTAGGCGACCAGTTCCTGGCTATCACGGCAGGACCCACCACCCCGATCCTCTACAATTCTGAGGGCGAGAATGTCATCGGCCCCGGCTTCGGCGAGAGGGGCAAGATCACGCTGGGAGGAATCGTATCCATAGGATACGAGGTATTCGTCACCAACTACCTGGCCGTCGGAGGCGAGATAGGATACCAGTTCAACTTCGCGCGCAACGGCAACGTGCTGACGTCCGTGCCTATCCATGTGAAGATGACCTACCTGCCCATCCAGGGCAGGTTCGAGCTCCCGATATCCTTCTCCATCGGCGCCAACTACCTCTCCTTCGAGGACAGGGCGCAGATCACATTCAGCGCCACCGTATCCATCGGCGTCAACTTCTTCATCGACGACCACTGGGGCATCGGCATCAATGCCGGCCTCTCGATACTTCCCGAGCTTTATGCGGGAGACCCTGGCAAGAACGGCATAGACCTGGACCTGCCGACGACCATATCGGCAATCTATAGGCATTGAGGAGGTAGGAAATGAAGAAGGCACTCATAATACTCATAGCAGCTCTCCTTATCCTCCTCGCATCCTGCAACGATTCCCTCCAGGGAGTCCTGCAGGCAGCCCATAATGCAACAGAGGAGGACAAGCCAAACTCGGCATATCTCGGCACCAACGGCTCGAGCCTCATCATCATCAGGGAGGGCGATGTCTACAGCGCATCCGACTCCTCCACGGGCGAGGTGAAGTATACGAAGCTCCTGGATATCACGAACCAGGCAAGCGGCAGCCGCGACTTCCCCTTCATGGCCTACGGCGAACATCTCTACATGGCCACCAATACCGTTACGGAGGCCTATCCTGACGGCACGTTCAGGTTCTACCGCATAAGGATAAGCGACATCCAGTCATTCAAGGATGCCAATAGCGATAACCAGATTACCCCTGCCGATATCCCTGACAGCTACAAGAGCAGCAACAGGGTGACAATCTCCGGAGAGAAGATCAGCGGCGACAACATCGTCGAGTTCAATGCCACAAACAACACCCCAGGCAAGACGCAGGTCCTCTACAAGGTCGAGGGCGAGAGGCGCTCTGATTATGTCGACCCTGAGAACCCATCTGCAGTCAGCGACCACTACGATGACTGGAAGAACAGGCACTATGGCGTAATCGAATGGACAAGCAGCACATCGCTTAACATCAAGAACCATGCGCTCGTCCCCACCAATTCCATCATCATCAGCGATGGCGTTCTCAAGAGCACGACGGATGACCCTGAGATCGAGGAATTCAAGGACGACGTGAATGATATCTACATCTGGCGCAATGGAGCCATACATAAGGTCTACACGGGAACGACCTACTACAACTTCCCCATGGGATCCGATGGCTCATATGCCCTCCTTGCCAATGGAGAGCTCTACTCCATCGACTACACATACAGGTCAGAGGACTATGATGCCACCCTTGCGCGCCACAGCTCATTCACATTCGACCCATACAAGAGGGAAGCGAACTACGTACCGTTCTTCAGGTCAGGCAACAGCATCATCGGCTATATCTCCGAGAACGGCATCTACTGGAGGGAGGACATAACGGATACATCAGCGACTTCCTCCAACAAGAGCATCCCGCGCATGCTCGGCGTCAGGGAGGACAATGATATCATCCCGCTCTCATTCATAGGGACCAACGGCAATACCGAATTCCTCATAATGACGCAGAACAACGGCTTCTATGTCCTGCAGCCGACTGCCGGGGAGAACGGCAGGGGCAAGATGACGAGGATACAGGAAGATTCAGGATATACGATATCGGAATTCCTCTGATGAGAAGCTCCCAGGCCAACGCCTGGGAGTCTTTCGTAATGCACCAGACATGAATCCAGATAGCCTGTCATTGCATGCAAGCTGAGCAATCACTGCAGATAAGCCGGGGGATTGCCTTCCATGAATTCCGCAAGCGTTTCTCAACCAACTGAGTTAATTAACTCAATCGATTGAGTAAATTATCCTATTGGGGCAAGGAACTGCTGGACTGTGCAGGACTCCATTGAATCAATCATAAGGTACATAAGGATTTATCGTGTGGCATATGCTGGACACCCAGCTTGCTCTACAGATGCCTCTTTGCCGTGTAGTCTGAGCACCTTACGGAGAAGACGGCAACGGCATCGAGGGCCTCATCGGGGAATGAGGGGCTATCCATCCCGCCGGCATGCCTCATCAGCATGGAGAGCGCATGACGCTTCCCTTCCCTGTCCTCGATGAATACGGCCCTGCCGTTTCCCATCACGCTCTGGTAGCGGAATGAATACGAGCAGGCCGTATCGCCTGCTATCAGGGCATGGGCGGAATCCGATACGAAGAACACATCGGGATTGCTTTTGAGCGTATCGATCTTACGCCCTGCCCTTGCGGAATGGAAATAGAGGATGATATCGCTTCCGTCTGCCTCGAAGCCGAAGTTCATGGGAACGACATAAGGCTTCCCGCCATCGACCATGCCCAGGTGGATGACGGTAGATGCGGAAAGGATATCGAGGATCTGGCGGAAGTCGGTGACCTCCCTGTCCCTGCGCCTCATCATCAAAGGACCGAATGGAGGATCTCCCTTACCTCCGGATCCGTATACACCTCATCGACCTCGTCATGGCTGAGGCCGATGAACTCATGGCATGTGTAATGGATCCAGGTAGATTCCTCCGGATGGTTTATGACATGCTTGCGGCACCAGTAATCAGGCTGGATGGGAAGCGGCTCCCCTTCCTTATAGGTAAGGACCTTGTAGTCATAGACCGCCACCTTGATATCCTCCCTGGGGATGCCGTACTTCATCACGGTCCCCGCAAGGGCGTTCACGGTCATGCCCGTATCGAAGATATCATCGACGATGAGGACCTTCTGCCCCTTCCTGAGGTTCTTCGGCGACCATGTCCATCCGTCGATATCGACATGGGAGGAGTGCTCCTTCACGTCTCCATACGACCTTGCGACCACAGCTGCATAGAATACCGGGTCCCTGCCCTCCTTCATCGCGATGAGCTTGTAGTACTCGCTCATGACGTTCGCCATATACGCACCGCCCCTGAGGGAGTCATAGATGACATCGGGTACGAAATGGTCCTCGGTATACATGCGATGGACGAGCTTGAGGGCCGCATCCCTGATCTGGTCGCAGTTGATGAATTCCTTCGCCATGGAACCTCCTAAAGCTGGGTCAGTATCTCAAGGCCATCAGCGGTGATGGCCACGGTGTGCTCCCAATGGCAGGCCGGCTTGCCGTCGGCTGTCTTCACACCCCATCCGTCAGGCATCGTCCTGATCTTGTATGTCCCCATGTTGATCATCGGCTCTATGGCGATGACCATGCCAGGCTTGAGGCGGGGATTCGGATTGGCAAGGGAGACATAGTTGGGGATATCGGGCTCCTCATGCATCTCGAAGCCGACGCCATGGCCGCAGTAGTCGCGCACCACGCCATAGCCGTTCTTCACCGCGCACCAGTCGTATACGGCCCTGGCGATGGCCTGGGTCCTGGCACCCTTGGCGGAAGCCGCCTCGATGCCGAGGTAAAGCGCCTTATGGGTGACTTCGTTCAGCTTGTGCACTTCCGGGGAGACCGTGCCGATCTCATATGTATGCGTGGAGTCTGAGATATAGCCATTGCGTTCCAGGCAGATATCGACGGAGACGATGTCGCCATCCTCGAGGATCTCCTGCTTGGTGGGGATCCCGTGGATGACCATGTCGTTGACGCTGACGCATGTCGCGGCAGGGTATCCCATATAGCCGACGCAGGGAGCGCCGAAATGGCGCTTCCTCATCCACTCATGGAAGAGCTTGTCGACATCATACGTGGACATGCCCGCACAGATCTGCGGGCCGATTTCCTCGAACATCTCAGCAAGATAATGGCCGCTTGTCCTGATGCCATCCATCTGCTCATCGTTCTTAAGCATTATCATCTGGAAAGATTCTCCTTCCTATAGGCATCCAGCAGGCCGTTGATGAACCTGAAGGAAACATCATTGGAGAGCTCCTGGCTGAGCTTGACCGCCTCGTCTATGACGACCAGCGGATGGACATCGCGGGATATCGCAAGCTGGTAGAATGCGATGCGCAGGATATTCCTGTCCACGATATCGATCTTCTCGATGGGCCTGTTGAGGGAATACCTCGAGATGAGCTCATCGATCTGGGCCAGGTTCTCAAGGGTCCCGACGACGAGGAAGCGGACGAATGCCCTGTCCTCCTCATCGAGCGAGGCGACTTCCTCCTCGCTCATGCCCTGGAAGAGGTCCAGGTCATCCGAGAGCTCCATCTCATTGTTGAAATCCAGGGAGTAGAGCGTCGAGACCGCTATCTCCCTATCGCGGTGCCTTCTCATCAGTTGCCGGTTCCCTTGTAGAGGATATTGATCCTGGCCTCGTTCCTGAGCTCAGTGACCATATCCTGCAGAGCATCGGCGCTGGCCAGCTGCAGGCTCCTGGACATGAGGAGCTGGACGATGTACTCCCTGACGGTCATGGCCTGGCCAGGAGAGACAGGGTCATCGAGGGTGAGGATCTTCGCCGGATTGTGCACGGAGACCTTCACGATGTGGTATCCCATATTCGATTCAAGCACATCCGAGACCTGGCCCGGCTGCATGGCAAGGACGGCATCGCAGAACTCATCGCCCCAGCCCTGGCGCGCAGCCTCGTTGTTGTATGCGAGCCAGCCGATATCGCCGGCAACGCTGCGGCTGCCCTCATCCTCGCTCTCGGTCGCCACCGCTGCCTCAAACGTGATCGCTCCCGACTTGATATCCTCGCTCACCTTCTCAAGCGCAGCCTTCTTCCCTGCGTTCACTGCCTCTGCATCCTCGGCATCGGCTGGCGCCTTCTCCTTGTAGATGTGGGCGAGCTTCACGTTCTCCGGCTGGAAGAAGCCCTGCTGGTTCTGCCTGTAGAAGCTGGAGATCTCAGCCTCAGTAGGCTCTGTCACGGCAGCCTGGATCTCCTCGCCCTTCTCCTGCGTGAGATACATCTGCATGATGGCCTGGTTCTTCAGCGCGGCCATGTAGGCCTCGACGGAGCCGAACTGCCTGATGATCTCCGCCCTGAAGTCATCCTCCGTGATCGTCTGCCCGTACTGGGCTGCCTGCTGCACGGCATTATTGAATACCTGGCGGTAGTTCGACTCAAGCTGGCGGTCAGAGATCGTTATGCCATCGCGCTCTGCGCCCTGGAGGAAGACCTTGTCGTTGATGAGCGTCTGCAGCGCATCAAGGGGATTGATGTCCTGCGCGCCGGCTGCCTGCAGGCGTGCGACCTGCTGGTCAAGCTCATCTGTCGTGATGACCTCATTGCGGATAAGGTTAACCGTCGCCGCAGGCTGGGATATCATCGAAGCGGCACCGAGGGCTGCTGCCGCAAGGAGCACCGCTGCAATCGTAAGCATCTTCTTCATATTCATTCTCCTTTTCCGGCCTGCGGGGGCAGGCGTACCTCAGATATTCCTCTCGACGTTGAGCCTCTTGCCGATCGCAAGCGCCTCATCGGCCTTGGTGATGACCTCCGAGGTCCTGAGCATCATCCCCTCGCCTTCCATGGCCTTCATCAGGTTCAGGAGGGTCTTGTTCTTCCTCAGTCCGCCGGAGACGAACGCCATGCATCTCTTGCCGGAGACAGCCCCTGCCTGGGCAAGATACCTGGAGATCCTTTCCGGGACCTTGGCTGAGAACATGGAAACGGGCTCCGTACCTATGATGACGTAGTCATAGATAGAAAGCCGTTCCTGATCCGCATTCATATTGATGACAGTAGGCATATGCCCCTGGGCCGAGATGCCCTTGGCCAGGCCCTCGGCTATCGACCTGAGCTTCGGCGACTCATTGCTCCTGCCTGCATAGAGAATACATACCTGCATAGATTATCCTTTTAAGAAATAATAAGCCGGCTGTTCCCAAAAGGAAAGAGCCGGCCCGATCCACAGGAGGAATCACTCTGCGATCGGCTCTCCTGCAGTGGCTTCCTCTGCAGCTGCAGGGGCAGCATCGGATGATGCGCTGTCCACCCAGCTGGTCGTCTCGACAGGTGCCGCAGCGGCAGCGCTGCCTTCGGGAACCTCGTACGTCGTGTTGTTGGCGAAGGCGACGATAAGCGAGAGGGCCATGAAGATTATGGCCAGCGCCGTCGTAGCCTTCGACAGGAACGTCGATGTGCTGGAACCGAATGCGGAATCGGAGCTGCCGCCGAAGATGCCGCCGAGTCCTGCGTTCTTCTCATCCTGTACTGCGACGAGGAAGATGAGCAGAAGCGCGATGATGCAGAAAAGCACAAGCAGTATGATACCTAAAATACCCATTTCTATCTCCGTTACTTCTCGTATGTGATTATCGGAAGGAACTGCTCAAGCGTAAGAGAGGCACCGCCTACAAGTGCGCCATCGATGTTTTCCTTCGCCATCAGAGCCTTGACATTGCCAAGCTTGACTGAACCACCATACTGTATTACCAGATTTTCTGCAATAGAAGATGAGTACAGAGATGACACGGTGAAGCGGATGAACCTGTGGGCCGCGTCCGCATCCTCCGGGGTTGCCGTCTCTCCGGTGCCTATCGCCCATACAGGCTCATAGGCGATGGTGATCCTCTCCATCTCCTCGGGAAGCACGTCCTTGAGCCCGACTTCGACCTGCCTCCTGAGGACAGACTCGAGATTGCCGGACTTCCTCTCCTCGAGCGTCTCGCCGACGCAGAGGACGACATCCATCTTCAGGGAAAGCGCAAGCAGCACCTTGGCGTTGATGATCTCATCGGTCTCGCCGTAGTACTGCCTCCTCTCGCTGTGTCCGAGGATTACCGTCTTCACGCCGAGGTCAAGAAGCATCTCAGGCGACACCTCACCGGTATAGGCACCGGCAAGGTGGTCCGCCATGTTCTGGGCAGCGACTATGATATCGGAGCCCTTGACAGCCTCGAGCACCGCGGGAATCGAAACGAAGGAAGGAGCGATCATCACGCGGCATGAAGGCTTCTCCTTCCCCACCGCCTCTGCCAGCGAAGCAGCGTACTTCGCTCCCTCGCTCGGCGTCAGGTTCATCTTCCAGTTTCCTGCGATATATGGTCTTCTCATCTTATTTCTCCAGTGCCTTGATGCCCGGGAGGACCTTGCCCTCAAGGAACTCAAGCGATGCGCCGCCGCCTGTGGAGACGTGGCTGATCCTGTCCGCAAGGCCGAACTTGTTGATAGCTGCGACGCTGTCGCCGCCGCCTACGACCGTAGTGGCATCGGATGCTGCGAGGGCCTTGGCGACCTCCTCGGTACCCTTGGCGAATGCAGCGAACTCGAAGACGCCCATCGGACCGTTCCATACGACGCTCTTAGCGCCCTTGACGGCTGCCACGATCCTCTCTGTCGTCTTCGGGCCGATATCCATGCCCATGAGGTCCTCAGGGATATCCACGGAATCGACGGCTACAGGAGCCGCATCCTCCTTGAACTCAGCTGCGCAGACATGGTCCGTGGGGAGGATGACCTCCACGCCCTTCTCCGCGGCCTTGGCAAGGAATGCCTTGGCTGTCTCGAGGTAATCGTCCTCGACGAGGGACTTGCCGATCGAGTGGCCCTGGACCTTGAGGAAGGTGTATGCCATGCCTCCGCCGATCACGACGGTACTGCATGTCCTGGCAAGGGACTCGAGGACCGTGATCTTGGAAGAGACCTTCGATCCGCCGATGATGGCGACGAACGGCTTCTCAGGGTTCTCGAGAAGCGGTGCCATGAACTTGACCTCCTTCTCGATGAGGAAGCCGGCATAGGAAGGAAGGTAGTGCGATACGCCCTCCGTTGATGCATGCGCGCGGTGTGCCGTGCCGAATGCGTCATTGCAGTAGATGTCGCCATAGGATGCGAGCGTCTTGGCGAACCCAGGGTCATTGCCCTCCTCTTCCTTGTAGAACCTGACGTTCTCGAGAAGGAGCACATCGCCTGGCTTGAGGGCCTTCACTTCCTTCTCCACCTCAGGACCGATCACATCGGGAGCGAGCCTGACCTCCCTGCCGAGGAGAGCCGAGAACTCCTTTGCCACAGGAGCGAGGGAGAAATCGGGATTCTTCTGCCCCTTGGGGCGTCCGAGATGCGTCATGACGACGAGCGATGCGCCATTGTCGAGGATGTACCTGATCGTCGGCAGCGCTGCCTTGATCCTCGTACTGTCGGTGACGACTCCATTCTTGAGAGGTACGTTGAAATCTACGCGGATAAGGACCCTCTTGCCCTTCAGGTCCGCTTCATTGATCGTATTAAGAACCATTGTGAATCTCCTATTTCCAAAAAGGGCCTGCACGATGGCAGGCCCGAATCTCCGGGCAGAGCCGGAAAGCCGTCTTAGCCGTTGACCTTCTTCATGTGAGCGATGAGGTCAAGGACCTTGTTCGAGTATCCGATCTCGTTGTCATACCAGGATACGACCTTGACGAATGTGTCCGTCAGGGCGATGCCGGCCTTGGCGTCGAAGATGGATGTCCTTGTGTCGCCGAGGAAGTCGGAGGATACGACCGCATCTTCCGTGTATCCGAGGATGCCCTTGAGCTCGCCTTCGGAAGCTTCCTTCATGGCTGCGCAGATCTCTGCATATGTAGCAGGCTTCGCGAGGTTGACGGTGAGGTCGACGACGGATACGTCAAGCGTCGGGACCCTCATGGACATGCCTGTGAGCTTGCCGTTGAGGGACGGGATGACCTTGCCTACGGCCTTGGCAGCGCCAGTCGAGGACGGGATGATGTTGCCGGAAGCTGCGCGTCCGCCCCTCCAGTCCTTCATCGAAGGCCCATCGACCGTCTTCTGCGTGGCAGTCGTGGAGTGGACAGTCGTCATGAGGCCGTCCTTAATGCCGAACTTGTCGTTGAGGACCTTGGCGATCGGAGCCAGGCAGTTTGTCGTGCAGGAAGCGTTGGAGACGAACTGCGTGCCCTTCACATATGTATTCTCGTTCACGCCGACGACGAACATCGGTGTGTCATCCTTGGAAGGAGCAGACATGACGACGTACTTGGCACCGGCATTGATATGGGCCTGGGCCTTCTCCTTGGTAAGGAAGAGACCTGTCGACTCGACGACGTACTCGGCACCGACCTCATCCCACTTGAGCTCGTTGGGGTCCTTGCATGCCGTTACGCGGATCTTCTTGCCATTGACGATCAGGAGGCTCTTCTCGACATCAGCCTCGATCGTTCCCTTGAATGCGCCATGCATCGTATCGTACTTGAGCATGTAAGCGAGGTAGTCTACCGGGCAGAGGTCATTGATGCCTACGATCTCGACATCCGCACGGTCCATAGCGGCGCGGAAAACGAAGCGGCCGATTCTTCCAAATCCATTGATTCCGACTTTCATCTCTTAATCTCCTTCTTTGAAATCGATAATCCTATATTCAGAGTCTGATTCTCTAATATCACCTTTAGGCGAAAATAGCAACTCACCCTAGGCCAGTCATAGATTGTATACCATCACCGGCGGAAGGTGAATATGCGATATCACTTGATATCGTGGTTGAGCTTGTCCTTGAGGATGACATCATGGGCACCGCCCTCGACGATGGACGTCGGCGAGACGATCGTCAGCTTGGCCTTGCTCCTGAACTCCCGCAGGTCCAGCGCGCCGCAGTTGCACATCGTCGACTTGATCTTCGACACGGTGAGGGCGACATTGTCCTTGAGCGCGCCGGCATAGGGCACATACGAATCGACTCCTTCCGGGAATGAGAGCTTCCTGTCGCCTCCCAGGTCATAGCGCTGCCAGTTCCTCGCCCTCTGCGAGCCTTCGCCCCAGTACTCCTTCAGGTAGTTGCCGTTGATGTTGACGAGGCTGGAGGGCGATTCGTCGAAGCGGGCGAAGTACCTGCCGAGCATGACGAAGTCGGCTCCCATGGCCAGCGCGAGCGTGATATGGTAATCGAAGACGATGCCGCCATCGGAGCAGACGGGGATGTATATCCCGGTCTCCTCGAAGTACCTGTCCCTCTCGCGGCAGACATCGATGAGGGCCGAGGCCTGCCCCCTGCCGATCCCCTTGGTCTCGCGCGTTATGCAGATGGAACCGCCGCCGATGCCGACCTTGACGAAGTCGGCCCCGCAGTCGGCGAGGAACCTGAAGCCTTCGCCATCGACGACATTGCCGGCGCCTACCTTCACATCCTCGCCGTACCTGGAGCGTATCCAGGCCAGCGTCCTCCTCTGCCATTCCGAGTAGCCCTCGGAAGAGTCTATGCAGAGGACATCGGCACCCGCCTCGATGAGCTTGGGCACCCTCTCCTCGTAATCCCTTGTATTGATGCCTGCGCCGACTATGTAGCGCTTCCTTGCATCGAGGAGCTCAAGGGGATTCTCCTTATGGCTGGAATAGTCCTTCCTGAAGACGAACGATACGAGGCGCCCCTCGGCATCGATTATCGGGAGCTGGTTGAGCTTATGCTCCCAGATGATGTCATTCGCTTCCGAGAGCGTGATGCCCTCCCTGCCGTAGATGACCTTGGCAACCGGCGTCATGAACGATGACACGGGAGTGTCCACCGTCATCCTCGATACACGGTAGTCCCTTGAGGTGACGACCCCGAGGAGCTTCCCGTTCGGCGAGCCGTCGGAGGTGACCGCGATGGTCGAGTGCCCCGTCCTCGCCGTCAGCTCCAGCACATCGGCAAGCGTGTCGTCAGGCCTGAGGTTGGAATCGGATTCGACGAATCCGGCCTTGTATGCCTTGACGCGGCGGATCATCCTCGCCTCGTCATCGGCCGACTGGGAGCCATATATGAAGGCAACGCCGCCTTCCTTGGCGAGGGCCTCGCCCATCTTCTCGCCGGAAACAGCCTGCATGATGGCGCTGACCATCGGGATATTGAGCGATATCGAGGGCTCGCTGCCCTTCCTGAACCGCACCAGCGGCGTCCTGAGCGATACATTTGCCGGGATGCATTCCGATGAGGAATAGCCCGGGACGAGAAGGTACTCGCTGAATGTACGTGAAAGTTCTTCGAAGAAATATGCCATGGAAACTCCTTGGCCATATATTTATCACATCAATCGCGGGGAATTACAACAGGGGAAGGGGCGGAAATCCATCCTTTCCTCCCTTCCTGGCCATCAGATGACGGCGAGCTCCCCCGAACCGTCCTTTGCCGACAGCATCAGGAGCACGCTCTCCCCTGCCTCCAGCGAGACGGAAAGACGTCCGCCGGCGATGGTGGCCGGGGATGAGGCGAAGACCATGCGCACGCAGCCGGAAGGGAGCATGAACATATCGGCGGAGACCGTACGGCGGCGCGGGCATCTGTTGATGATGGCGACAAGGGCCTCATCCTTCCCTATCCTCCTGATGGCGAACGCCTCGCTGTCGATGGCCTCCGCATCGAAGGCGGAATAAGCGAGGAACGGGAGCTTCCTCACCTTGCCGAGCTTCGAGTAGAAGGCAAGCATATCCTCATCCCAGCTCCTGCGGCTCCAGTCCATCGGGTACCTCGCGCCCTCCACGGAGCCCATCCTCCCTGCAATCTGCACCTCATCGCCATAATAGACGGACGGCATGCCCGGCAGGAGGTACATGCACATCACGGCACCCTTGTACAGCTCCCTGTCCATGACCTGCATGTCGTTATGCAGCCTCGGGGTATCATGGGAATCGATGAGGTTCATCTGGAAATACGCAGCCTGGTCCGGAACCGATGATACGGCATCCTTCAGCCCGGCTTCCATCTCAGGACCCGTGAACCGGGGTACCCTGGACGGGTCATGTCCCCAGCCTGGCGTGACGAAGCGGTCGCTCTCTCCCATCCAGCTCCTGAGGAGGCGGCTCGCGCCATAATAGTTCATCACGCCATCCCACATATCGCCCTGCATATACGGCGACCCGTCATCCCAGTCCTCGCCTACGATATAGAGGTCATGCCTGATTCCCTTCAGGCACCTGCGCACCTCGCGCCAGATTTCGGTGCAGAGCTGGTCGCTGCCTGTCCTGCCGACCTCAGGGGCGACATCGAGGCGCCACCCATCGATGCCGAATGGGGGCCTGACGAACTTCTGCATCGCGCTATCCGGAGAGCGGTAGATGAGGTCGCGCAGGCGGCTGCTGCCGTAGTTGAGCTGCACGAGCGTCTGCACGCCCTGCCAGCAGCGGGCCCTGCCATCCTCGATATAGTAGAAGCCTGCCTCCTCAGAGGAGGGATCCTCCAGCGCCTTCCGAAGCCAGGGGCAGGCGCTGCCTGTATGGTTGATGGAGATGTCGAGTATGACGCGGATGCCCCTGGAGTGCATCGTGCGCACCAGCGATGCGAGGGCCTCATTGCCGCCTAGCCGGGGATCGACATTGAAGAAGTCGACCGCATCGTACCTATGCACCGTGCGGGCATCATTCACCGGATTGAGGTAGATGGCCGTGATGCCGAGGGATGCGAGGTAATCGGCCTTGCCCTCTATGCCCTTCAGGTCGCCGTTGTAGAAGTCAAGGCATCTGGATGTCTCGAATGGCCGGGGAACCGAATCGAACGGCGGCGTCGTGACGATGCCCCCGTCGAATCCGTATTCGCCCTCCCTGGCCCCCAGAGAGCTGTCGCCCCTGGCGAAGCGGTCCGGGAAGATCTGGTAGCAGGTGGAGCCGGCTACCCAGGCAGGCGCATCAAGGGAGGGGATGATTGCGAAGCGGTCAGCCATCCTGGGGCAGCTGGCCTGGATGCCCTTCTTCGAATAATATAGGTAGCGGCCGCGGTGGCGGAAGAGGAAGAAGTAGCGGAAGATATCATCGGAAGGAGGGATGGCTGCCTCGGCGCTGTAGAGATACGCGCCGTTGAGGCGGCCCCGCTCCTCCATGGCATATGAGTATACAAGGCCAGTATCGCCATCTGCCCTGAGGATGGCGCACTCAGGCCTCTCGGAGAATGCGATGGAAAGCGTCACCCTGCCGCCCCTGGCAGGGAACAGCGGTGACGCGAACGGTTCTGAGAATGATGAGAATGCTCTGATTCCGTACATAGGCTGCTTCTATGGTAAGTCGCAGCCCGGCAGGATTCAAGCTCAGCCCCTAAGCGCCTTGAGGATAGACGCGAGCACATCCTCCGGAGAGGCTGATGCATCGATATTCCTCAGCAGGCCCTTCCCCTCATAATACGAGATGAGAGGGGCCGTGGATGCCTCATAGACCTCGAGGCGGTGCCTGATGGCCTCCGGCTTGTCATCATCCCTCTGGATGAGCGGCTCGCCTGTCTCGTCATCGATGCCCTCCACCTTCGGCGGATTGGAGACGATATGGTAGATCCTGCCTGTCGACTTGCAGATGCGGCGGCCGGAGAGCCTCTTGACGATCTCCTCCTCGGAGAGCACGAAGCAGACAGCCGCATCGATATCGGCGAATGAGGAAAGCGCCTCGGCCTGCGCGATCGTGCGCGGGAATCCGTCGAGGATATAGCCATCGGCGGCATCGGCCTTGGAGAGCCTGTCCCTGACGAGCTCGACAGTCACGTCATCGGGTACCAGCGCGCCTGACGCCATGATGGATTCGACCTTCCTGCCAAGCTCTGTCCCGTTCTTGATATTCTCGCGGAAGATGTCGCCTGTGGAGATATGGGGTACGCCAAGCTCCTTCTTGAGAAGAGCAGCCACTGTTCCTTTTCCGGCTCCCGGAGGGCCGAGAAGTACGATATTCATATTGTTCACCTCAGCCCGATTATAGCAGGAAGACGCCACTTGGCATACATCAATGGCTCGGCTAGAATCCAGATGTGGCCAAGATGCTGAGACTTCTCATACCGATCGCGATCATCATGATGCTCTCCTCCTGCCAGACGTCGGAGGAAGCCGTCGATATCTACCTCGAGGAGGCAGGGTCACTCTATGGCGAGGCGGCGGAGGCGCTCTACAGCGAGGCGCTTGGCAGCACGGACGCGGAGGAGATCTACTACAATCTCGCCTACTCCCATCTTCAGCAGGGTGAATGGAAGGAAGCCGCAGACGTCGCAGCGGAGGCTCTCGCCATCTATCCTGATATGGTGCGCTTCATGTACCTGCGGGCCTATGCCTTCAGGGAAGCCGGCATGATGAGGAGCTATGAGGAAGAGCTCAGGGAGATCCTCGCCAGGGATCCTGCCGATGTGGATATCAGGGTGCTCCTGGCCAGGCGCTACCAGGCCTCAGGCAGGGACAGCTGGGCCGAGGAGGAAGCGAGGACCATCCTCGCCTATGACCATGCCAATGCCGATGCGATCTCCATCCTCGCCAGGTACAGCGACTTCTTCAGGGCGATAGACAAGGCTGCCGATGAAGCCTCATTGGAGGCCGGATGGAGCCAGGAGCCCGAGCTCTACGACCCGCTGGAGATCCTCGCGGGCGGAAGGCTCATCTCCCGGCCCTGATCCTCTTCCATTCCGCCACGGCCATCTCATCGCAGCGGTTGTTGTTGGGATTGTCCGCATGGCCCTTCACCCAGATGAGGTTCACCTTATGCAGGCGGATCAGCGCAAGCAGCTCCTTCCAGAGGTCGGTATTGGGGACAGGCTTGCCCTTCTTCATGAATCCCATCCCCTCCCATGAGAACACCCAGCCCTTGAGGATAGAGTCGACAAGGTACTTCGAATCGGAGTGGAGATTGACCTCGCAGGGCTCCTTCAGGAGGGAGAGCGAGCGTATGGCGGCCATCAGCTCCATGCGGTTGTTGGTCGTCATCTCCTCGCCGCCTGAGATCTCCTTCATATGGCCATTGTACTCAAGGATGGCGCCCCAGCCTCCCGGACCCGGGTTCCCGGAGCATGCCCCATCGGTGTATATCGTGACTTCCTTCATCGCCTATCCGTCCTCTCCGCGCTGGCAGGGATGCTCATCTCGCCCCTGTCTTCTTTATTATGTGCCAGCCGAACTGCGTCCTGACTGGCCTGGAGATGGCGCCGACGGACATCTTCCTCACCGCCGCCTCGAACGGAGCAACCATCTGCCCCTCCGAGAACCAGCCGAGGTCTCCGCCCTTGGACTTGGAAGGGCATGTCGAGTACTGGTGCGCAAGGGAGGCGAATGACTCACCCTTCCTTACGCGCTCATAGAGCCTCTCGGCCGCAGCCTGGTCCTTGACGAGTATATGGCTAGCCCTGAATTCCATCGATTCCCTCCTTCTCGAATATCATCTGCCTGTAGGAACGCCTCTCGATATCCATATCATCCACGCCGGCATCGGCAAGCAGCCTCAGTATATGCGAATATGCCCTGCCCACCTCCGTATCCGGGCAATCGAACGGCAGCAGCACCTCGATCTCCAGGAACGTGCCGATGTCATTGACCTGCAGCAGCTCGATATGGGCATCGCCGTCGTTCCATTCCCAGCCGGTCTTGTTCTTGAGGAAGAAGTCCTCATGGCCGAGCGCATGGAAGAAGGCAACCGCCCTGCCGTAATCGGACGGGAGCGCCCCGAACTCGTATTCCTCGTTATCCTCGCGCCCGTCCGCGGATGATGCCCTCTTGCATGCGACCTCCATCCTGCCGCAATGCCTGCGGATCCTCAGCGACTGCACGGGGCTTCCCGGCAGATGGAAGTAATGGTCCCTCTTCTCAACAGGCCTGCCCGGTCCGAGGAGGCCGTCGAAATGGGCCCTGACCCGTTCCGGGTCCTCTGCCCAGGCCTTGATCTCTATCTCACGCATGGCGCTACTTCCATGGGAAGATCATGCTCCTGAGGGACCTCGGACCGACCTTCTCCTTCTCATCGTAGAGGATATCCGCCCAGGGCAGATGCCTGCGGTCGCCATCGGGATTCGCATCGAGCCAGTCATACTTCATCATCACCAGCTTCATGGCATCCTGCGCAAGGAGCTGGAGGCCGGCCATGCCGGGGACAAGGCCCAGCGTGCAGAGGGAGATGGCGACGCATGCGGCGTTGTAGAGCGCGAAGAAAACGGAGAACCCAAGATTATCCAGCAGTATGATGAAGCACTTCCTGAATGTCTTCAGCGGCCTGTCCGCCGGCAACAGGTTCATCAGCGGGAAATAGTATGGCAGCGTAAGCGCCAGGGCGATCTCCACCCAGGCGAGCACCAGCGAGATGATGAAGCCGACGGGGCCTCCGATGCTGAGGTAGAACGGTATTATAAGGAGTATGTTGGCGAGGAAGAGCAGCACAAGCACGAAGAAGAGGAGCGAGTGCCTGATGTTCCTGCCGATGCCATGCCTGAACGCCGCCCATGAATCCCCTTTATAGCATGACCAGTTATATGCGGCGCCGGCCGTGCCGCCCATGACGATGGAATATGCCAGGAGGCAGAGGACGATGAACCCATAGAAGAGCCCTGCCGAGGGGATGGCGCCGAACATATAGAGCGCGGCCATCAGCATGGCGGTATAGAGCAGGTTGAAAAGCACCATCTGGATAAGGTTATCCCAGCCATCGAAGAAGGCTTTCTTGATGAAGAATCCTATCATGCGAACTAGGTTACGTTACCCTCTGATGATTTTCAAGTGCAGGCGGGACGTGCAGCATGCCGCACAGGAAGGAATTATGCGGAAAACACTTATACTCTTTCCCATAGCCTGCATACGGAAACAGCGGGTTTTTATATCAGAATGCTATTTACAAATCCTTCCCGTTATATTAGATTTTAATCAGTGGCTTAAATGGCATGCTGTCAGGTTGCCTACGAAGAGGGACTGCCACAGTCGTAGCTGCGGAGGCGGCTGCGCGGATCCCCGGATTCCCCTTCTGGATTCGGGGATGCTTTTTTCTGCATATATTTTAATGAATTAAGCCTAAATTGATAATTTTTTGAATATTTATGCAGAAACCTATTGTATTTATTCGATAAATTTGCATAATTACCGCTGTAAGGAGACAGAGAGATGAAAGAGAAAGTCATTCTCGCCTACTCAGGCGGACTCGATACATCGGTAATACTCAAGTGGCTCGCGAACAAGGGATTCGACGTCATCGCGTATGTGGCGAACGTCGGCCAGGACGAGGATTTCAAGGCGATCGAGGAGAAGGCCTATGCCACAGGCGCAAGCAAGGTATACGTCGAGGACCTCAGGAAGCCCCTCGTCACCGACTATATCTACCCTGCCCTCAAGGCCAATACGATCTATGAAGGCACATACATGCTCGGCACCTCGCTGGCAAGGCCCATCATCGCCAAGAAGCACATAGAGATCGCCAGGGCAGAGGGGACCAAGTATGTCGCCCATGGCGCTACAGGCAAGGGCAACGACCAGGTCAGGTTCGAGTTCGGCTACTACATGAACATGCCGGACGTGAAGATCATCAGCCCGTGGAAGGACGAGGAATGGCTCAGCCAGTTCGAGGGCAGGACCGATATGCTCAAGTACGCCGCGGAGAACGGCATCCCCGTGAAGGCTACGGCCAAGAAGCCGTACAGCGAGGACGAGAACATGATCCACATCTCCCATGAGGCGGGAATCCTCGAGGACCCGTCGATGAGGTGCCCGGAGGATGTCTACTCCCTCACCCTCTCACCGCAGAAGGCCAATGATGCCGAGACCGTGCTCACCATCGCATTCAAGGACGGCACGCCTGTCTCCGTGAAGAACGAGGGCGACGGCACCGTGGTTACCGATCCCGTGGAGATGATCCTCTACCTCAACAAGATGGGCCATGACAACGCCATCGGACGCGTCGACATGGTCGAGAACAGGTTCATCGGCATCAAGAGCAGGGGCGTATACGAGACGCCGGGATGCGAGATCCTCTGGAAGGCGCACCACAACCTCGAGGGCCTCTGCATGGACAAGGAGGCGATGCACCTGAGGGACATGCTCAGCCCGAAGTATGCGGAGCTCATCTACAACGGATACTGGGGCGCGCCTGAGTTTAACATGCTCACATCGCTCTTCGAGACAAGCCAGAAGAACGTCACGGGAACGGCCACGGTCGCGCTCTACAAGGGCAACGTGATCAATGCCGGCATCGCTTCCGACTGCTCGCTCTACAACGAGGACCTCGGCTCGATGGACAAGGCCGGCGGCTACCACCCGATCGACTGCAAGGGCTTCATAAACATCAACGCGATCAGGCTCATCGCCTCATCGATGAGGGATGCGAAGTCCTGACGGGAGCCTACTGCTCCTCTGATATACCCTCCGCCCGTCCAGCCCATTCGAGGACGATATCGTCCTCGGGCGACCAGGCGGAGCTTTCCTTTTCAGCTGCTTCCTTCCTATCTTCTTCCATTATTCCTCCACCGCGTGGCCATTATAGGTGGTATCATAGCATCAGGGAGGCTGAGTTGGAACTCTCGCTTAGAAGCAGGCTGGTCCTGACGCTTACTATCTTCAGCATGTTCTTCGGGGCTGGCAACCTCATATTCCCGCCGTTCCTGGCCGCGGCATCGGGGGACGGCTTCATCCCTGCCTTCATCGGCTTCTGCCTGACTGCCATCGGACTGCCGATAACGGCCCTGGTCGCCGTCGAGCGCGCAGATGGCCTGGGCAGGCTCACGGGGCGCATCCATCCTGCCTTCAGCATCATATATACGGTAGCCATCTACCTTGCCATCGGCCCCTGCCTCGCCATACCGAGGACTGCATCCACGAGCTACGAGATGGTCGGCAACGCCTTCGGCCTGGCAGGCACCGCGCCGCGAGCCATCTACTCCCTCATCTTCTTCGCGGCGGCCTCGCTGACCGCCATGAGGCCGGAAAAGCTCACGAAGACGCTGGGAAGGATAACATGCCCGCTCCTCATCCTCCTGATCGCTGCCCTGGCCATCGGCTCAGCCGCCAAGGGATACGGAGACGTGCCGGCCACGGCATCCGATGCCTATGCCAGCGCCCCCTTCGCCACGGGATTCCAGGAAGGCTACCAGACGATGGATGCGATAGCGGCCCTCGTGTTCGGGATGGTCGCAGCGCTCAACATAAAGGCCATGGGGGTGACGGACAGGAAGCAGCTGAGGAGGACAGAGGCTGCCGCCGGCATGGGAGCTGCCCTCATATTCATCGCCGTATACGCCGCGATAGCATTCATAGGGCGCGTCGCCGCCTCGCACGGGGCCATGGCCGACAATGGCGCGGACATCCTCTCCGCCGCAGCCGGGATGTCGTTCGGAAGATACGGGATGGCAGTCCTCTCCATGATATTCATCGTCGCCTGCTTCAACACATGCACGGGCCTCCTCTCCTCCTGCGGCGTCTACTTCTCAGGCATAGCTCCCCGGATCCCATACCGCTGGTGGGTCATCATCTTCTCCTCGGTCTCCTTCCTCATATCGAACATAGGGCTCACCCAGATCATCGCGGTATCATCGCCGGTGCTCTCCCTGCTCTATCCGGTCGCGATCGTGCTCATCCTGCTGGCCTTCATCGACGACTGGCAGCGGTACCGCCTCACGCACATCCTGCCTGCAGCCGCTGCGCTGGCATTCTCCTTCCTGCAGGTGGCGCTCCCTGCCGGCATGCAGGGATGGATCTTGCTCTCATCGGTCTCGCTTTCCTGGGTCATCCCCTCCCTTGCTGCCGCCGCGATAGGCTTCCTGATCGATAGATACAGGGCAAGGCGCTAGGCCGTTTTCGATTTTTATTACAAAATCAATCACCAAACTGCATAATATTGCAGTTTTTATTCATCTTTTCATCATATTGCCTTGACAAAAGCCCCTCTATTGCAGAAGATTTTCTATAACCTGAAGGCAATAGCGCATAAAGCCTGCCATTGCAATCAGATAGATACCTAAATACCAGGAGGGTGCATATGAGGAGGATACTTACTGTCCTGCTTGTTCTGGCAATCGCCATCGTACCTGCGGTGGCAGGAGGCGCCGGCGAATCATCCGGTCTCATGTTCGGGACGGGCGGCGACCAGGGCACATACTACGGCTACGGCAACGTGCTCGCGGCCAGGATCACATCGGAGACGCCGACCAGCGTCACGGCAGTCGTCAGCGCGGGCAGCCAGGACAACATCGAGATGATGGACATGGGCCGCTATCAGCTCGGATTCGTCCAGACCGATGTCATGAGCTATGCATACAACGGCACAAACCTCTTCGCGGAGACAGGCGCGATCGATGGATTCTCCACCCTCGCCGCCCTCTATATGGAGCAGGTGCAGATCGTGACGCTCGACCCGTCGATCAAGACGGTAGCGGACCTTGCTGGCAAGTCCGTATCCATCGGATCCTCAGGCTCAGGCGTATACTACAATGCCCTTGATATCCTTGCGGCATATGGCCTTACCGAGAATGACATCAAGCCGACATACCAGAGCTTCGGCGACAGCGTCGATGCGCTTCAGGATGGCAAGATCGATGCGGCATTCGTCGTAGCGGGAGCTCCGACAGTCGCTGTCTCCACGCTCGCCAGCACTCAGGACGTCTACCTCGTATCGATCGATCCGGAGCATATGGACGCGCTTCTCGCGGCATCCCCGTACTACAGCCCGAATACCATCGCGGCTTCCGTATACGGAACGGATGAGGACTGCCAGACAGTCGCCGTCGGCGCAGTAGTCATCGCCAACGACACGGTATCAGAGGATGATGCATACAACATCGTCTCGACGATCTTCGAGGATAAGGCCGAGATCACATCGGCACATGCCAAGGGCGCTGAGCTTGACCTCGACTTCGCCACCTCAATCACCACTGTCCCCTATCATCCGGGCGCTGCCAAGTACTTCGCAGAGAAGGGATATACAGTACCGGTGAAGTAAGATAGACTCAGTATCACGCAGGGGCTGCAGGGGATCCTGCAGTCCCTATCTTCGTTTTTTCAGGAGCATAAGTGAAAGAAAGCAAGAAAAACACAAAGGAAAGCAAGCCTGGGATGGTGCAGGAGGTCTATGACGATTCCGTCGGCACGGAAGCCGATGTCGAAGCCGTGATGAGGAAATACGACAGGGAATCGAACCAGAGGATCTGGACAGGGACCCCCAAGATGGCTATCGGACTCGTGATGGTCGCGTTCGCCATCTACTGCATAATCGATGCCGTCTTCCTGACGACGCTTCCGGAGAAGAGGCTTGCGATATTCGTCGGCATGATCATCCTCATCGGCTTCCTGACATTCCCCGTCAAGAAGGGTGTGATGAAGCCTAACCACATGCCGTGGTACGATATCATCATCATGGTCCTCGGCTCTGGCGCATACTTCTTCTATGCGGCCAATGCGATGAAGGTCATCAGGCTCTCGGCCAGGATCATGGGCGAGCCTATGTACATGGTCATCGGCCTTATCGGCATCCTCGCCCTGATCGAGCTCTGCAGGCGCTGCGTCGGGCTGCCAATCCTCTGCGTGGCAGGCGTCCTCGTCATCTATACGCTGGCATCCGGGCAGGATATCTTCCAGCTCATCAGGACGCTCTTCTACACGACGAACGGCATCTTCGGCACGCCTGTCAACACATGTGCCAAGTTCATCGTCCTCTTCATCATCTTCGGCGCATTCCTCGAGCGTACGGGAGTCGCGGACTTCTTCATACGGTTCGCCAATGCGGCCGTCGGGCGCTTCACGGGCGGCCCTGCCAAGGTCGCGGTCGTCGCATCGGCGCTTGAGGGCATGGCCTCCGGGTCATCGGTCGCCAATACGGTTGGATCCGGCTCGATCACGATCCCTATGATGAAGAAGATGGGATACCGCCCCGAATTCGCTGCCGCGGTCGAAGCCGCAGCATCCACGGGCGGGCAGATCATGCCTCCTATCATGGGCGCCGCAGCATTCCTGATGGCGGAATACACGGGCCAGCCGTATGCAACCATCGCGACGATGGCCATCCTCCCTGCCATCCTCTACTTCCTCGGCATCTTCATCGCCGTCCACCTTGAGGCGAAGAGGGCCGGGATGAGGGGCATCCCCAAGGATGAGCTGCCGAAGGCAAAGGAGCTTATCAAGGAGATCTATCTGCTCCTGCCGCTCATCGCGCTTGTCTATCTCGTCTCGACGAATACGTTCACGATGGCCTACTCCGCTGCCATATCCATCGCAGTGGCAATCGCCGTCGGCCTCATCAATCCCCGCCACAGGCTCACGCTGACGAGGATACTCGAGGCATTCGAGGGCGGCGCACGCGGGTCGATCACCGTCGTCGTGGCCTGCGGACTGGCCGGCATCATCTCAGGATGCATCACGGTCACGGGACTGGCCGGCAAGCTCTCGGTGGCAATCGTGGCCTTCTCCGGCGGACACCTCATCGTGGCGCTCTTCCTGACGATGATCTGCTGCATCATCCTCGGCATGGGCGTACCGACTACGGCGAACTACCTGATCATGGCATCTATCTGCGCACCGATCCTCATCGGCGAGCCGTTCGGCGTCGCGACGATGGCGGCCCACTTCTTCGTCTTCTACTTCGGCATCGTCGCCGATATCACGCCGCCTGTAGCGCTGGCTGCCTATGCGGGATCGGCCATAGCGAAGTCGAACCCGATGAAGACGGGACTGGTGGCGACGAAGCTGGCTATCGCGGCATTCATCGTCCCCTATATCTTCGCACTCAGCCCGCAGATGCTCTTCATCGACCTTGAGTCATCATGGCAGTTCGTACAGATAATCATCACATCGATCCTCGGCATCTTCTCGCTTGCGGCTGCCCTGAACGGGCATCTCGTGACGAGGATACCGATCATCCTCCGCGTCATCCTCTTCGGAGGCGGCCTGATGATGGTATACCCGGGAACGGTCACCGACCTCACCGGCTTCGCCATCCTCGCGCTGACGATCGGCTTCCAGGTCCTGCAGGCAAGGAAGCAGGGGATTCCGATCTCGTTCTGACAGATGCATTAATGCACACATAGCCCTCCGGCCATCCGGAGGGCTTCCGCATGCTACAATCATCCCATGAGAAGACTTGCTTCCATGATTGCCATCGCCGCTGCCATGGGCCTGCTGGCAGCCGTGCCGTCCACGCCATATGACCCGGATACGCTGATCTCCTACCATTGCCTTCCCGCCAGGGAGCAGGAAATCGTCGACCTGATATACGGAAGCCTCATCGATCATCGTTTCATGGTCAGCTTCGACGAAGCGGTACCTGAGGATGCGCTCGATGCGGCAATTGAGAATATAATGTTCGACTATCCGGAGCTCTTCTTCATCGACTATGCATACGACCTGTACTGGATTGATGATGAGTCGATGATCACCGACGTGGAATTCCACCCAACCATTGGCGATGCGGAAATCGATGCATGCACCGCCATTCTCCTCGGGAGGGCGGAGGAGATACTCTCCAGGCTCCCTGCCGACATCACGGATTACGAGAAGGAGCTCTGGATCCATGACTATCTCTGCAGGGAGGTAGCCTACAGCACGGAAAGCGCGCATGACTATACTCCGCAGGGTGCGCTGCTGGACAAGGCCGCTTCCTGCGAGGGATATGCGGAGTCGTTCGCCCTGCTTCTCCGCATGGCAGGCATCCCCTGCTCCACGGTCTCGGGAACGAGCTTCGGTGAGCCGCATGAATGGAATATCGCCAAGATAAGCGGCAGCTATGCCTATGTCGATGTCACCTGGGATGATATGGGCGACTACATCTCCCGCCAGTACCTGAACGTCCCTGATGATATCATCTCAAGGGACCATAGGAAGGCATCGTATTACCTGATGCTGCCGGCTGCCGATACGATGGAATGGAACTGGCACCGCAGGAACGGACTCATAGTCGGCGATGGCGATGACGCCATGGAGGCAGCGCTGGCGCTGGTCGATGCATCGGCGAAGACCAGCAGCCCCGCAGAATACCGCTTCGGAAGCGCCGGGGCATACAGAGCCTTCGAGGAAGCCATCGGAAGCGCCCTACAGGAATACGCCGATGCCAATGGGGATATCACATACTGGACAGTCCCCGATGAGACGGAACAGGCCTTTGCGGTCCTTGTCCTCCCAGCCGGGGACGGTGAGTGATCAGAATATCGAGAAAGCCGCGAAGATAGGCACGAAGAGCGATGCCACCAGCGACACGACAGTAATCTGCGTATTGATCGATGGCCCGGCAGTGTCCTTGAACGGATCGCCTACCGTATCGCCGATGACAGCGGCCTTATGGGCCTCGCTGCCCTTGCCTCCCTCGTTTCCTGCCTCGACATACTTCTTGGAATTGTCCCAGAGGCCTCCTGCATTGGACATGAATATGGCAATCAGGAGCCCTGATATGATATTCCCGGCGATGAAGCCGCCCACGGAGGCAGGTCCGCCGATGAAGCCGACCACGAAGGTCGCGCCGATGGCGAAGAGGCCTGCCTTGACAAGCTCGCGCAGCGCACCTCCCGTAGCGATCTCGATGCATCTGCGGTAATCAGGGAGGGCCGTCCCCTCCTTGAGGCCCGGGATGGTATCGAACTGCCTGTGTATCTCACCGACCATCTTCTCGGCATTCCTGTCGACGCCGAGTATCAGCATGGCGGAGAAGATCGCAGGTACCGATGCGCCTGTGAGCATGCCGAAGAACACGGACGGATCCATGATATCGAATCCGGTGATGAGGGCCTTGCCAAGTCCCTCCAGCACGGCATTCGCCTCCGACATGAAGGCGCCCAGGAGCGAGATGACGGTAAGGCCTGCGGCGGAGATGGAGAAGCCTTTTGTCACTGCCTTGACCGTATTGCCTGCGCTATCAAGCTCATCGGCGACCCTGAGGGTCTCCTCGCCGAGCCCTCCCATCTCTGCCAGGCCGCGCGCATTGTCGACGATAGGCCCATAGGCATCATTGGAGATGATCATGCCGACGATGCTGAGCATGCCCACCGCTGACATGGCGATGCCGAAGAGCGCGTAACCATCGCCGAGCGGAGCGGATATCTTATAGGCGATAAGCGCGGAGAGCGCGATGCCGACCATCGCGGGAAGCGATGAGAGGAAGCCATATGAGATGCCTGAGAGTATCGTGAAGGCCGGACCCGTCTTGCTGGCCTTGGCCACCCTCTTCACGATCGGCTTCGTATCATCGGTGAAGTAATCGGTCGTGATGCCGATGATGACGCCGACAAGGAGCCCTGTCGCCGCGGCTGTCCAGATCCTCCATTCGAATCCATCGATGAGGAATGTCGCCAGCGCTGTCAGCACGAGGTAAATGGCCGTAGTCACGTATGTGGACGAATTGAGGGCGCGCGTAGGATTGCCATCCTTGCCTACCTTGGCACAGGCGATGCCTATCATCGATGCGATCAGCCCCAGGAAGGAATAGCAGAGGACCATCATGATGGCAGCCTCGCTGCCTGCAAGGGATGCGGCGATGACAAGGGCCGAGGCACCTGCAGCGACATTGGAATCGAAGAGGTCGGCACCCATGCCTGCCACGTCACCGACATTGTCGCCGACGTTGTCTGCTATCACGGCAGGATTGCGCGGGTCATCCTCGGCAATCCCCAGCTCCACCTTGCCGGTGAGGTCCGCGGCGACATCGGCGGTCTTGGTGAATATGCCGCCGCCTGCCTTGGCGAAGAGCGCCAGGGAGCTTGCGCCGAACGAGAAGCCGAGCAGTATGGACGTGTCCCTGAAGGCAAGCAGTACGGCGGTGATGCCGAAAAGCGACGTGCCGACGACAAGGAGCCCCATCACGGCGCCGCCGCGGAAGCCGACGAGGAACGAGGCGCTCAGGCTATTCTGCGCACGCTCGGCCGCGCGTCCGTTGGAAAGGGCCGCCACCATGATGCCGATCCTGCCGGCGACGGCGGAAAGGACCGTGCCTGCGGCATAAGCCACGGCCATCTGGATATTCGGCACGATGCTGCCTGTCCATATAGGCGATGGAAGCAGCAGGAAGACAAGCGCTGCAGCCGGCAGGGCGAAGTAGACAAGGGTCCTGTACTCCTTATCCATGAATGCCCTGGCGCCTTCGGCTATCAGGGCAGACACCTCCTGTATGCGGCTGTTCTCGACCTTCTGCCGCTTGACCCACAGATAGAGATAAAGCGCGAAGAGGAAGGCCGCGGCTGCGGTCAGGAACGACAATGCATAGATTGCATTCAGCGGATTCATTGCATAACGGCTGTAGGCATCGGTACGATGCGGGGTGTATGCCGCCTCCTTTCAAGGTTCCCCGAAGAGCTCACCGGATTTACCCGATGACATCCACGGTATCCAGTATACACCCGTGCCGCAGGATAGCAATCGTCAGGCGCCGGGGCCCCACCCTATCGTCAAGCGGACCGTAAGCGCATCGACTCCCTTAGAGCCGGCAACCATGCCGAACTCCCTCCAGTAGTATGCCGCATCGATCTTCAGGGCCCAGAGGTCCACGCCGATTCCGGCCGAGAGATAGCCCTGCGAGAGCCCTCCGCGGATGACGAGATGGTCATCGAGGAAGCCGAGCTCGATACCGAGGTTGACATGCTTGGCGATCGTCCTGAAATCGAAGGCGGGATCATCCTTGAAGCCGATGAGGTCTACGAAGTCGAGTGCTATCGTCGGATGGAACCACCAGATATCGTCATATGTCCAGGAGACTCCCACGTCGAGCGACATCGGCGTATAGACCGTCTCGATATTGCCGAAGGCGAAGAGGTCGCCGGCCCAGGACGATATCGGCGCCTGGTTCATATAGTAGAAGCCGTTGATGTTCCTCAGGGCCACCGTCGTGGAGAAGCCGAGCGGGAAGTTGCCCCTCACCGCGATATCGATGGGGACTGCCCAGCCATAGTACATCGGCGTGGTATTCAGCATCCCATTGAGGTCAGACATCAGCGAAGCCGCCCCGATCGTCTCCGTGAAGGCCAGGTAGCTGAAGCGCACAGCCGCCCCGATATCGAGCGAGTAGCCATACGGGAAGCTGATCCTGTGCCCATAGCCGATGCTGATGGCTGCATTGAGCCTGTTAATCAGGGAAAGGGATGCCAGGCTGCCTGCCCCGGCATTATATGAATGGACGCTGTCGATGATGTAGAAATTGAAGCCGAATCCGCCTGCGGTGAAGCCGACGCCGGTCTCTATGTTGGCAACCTTGTTGTAGGTGCCGAGGGACTGGGCGAAGATGTCCGCGCTGTCCATCAGGGCATCGGCCAGCTCCTGCTGGTTCTCCTCGGTTGCTCCTGGAAGGGCAAGCGCTGCATCGATGATGCCGCTCGTAAGCATCGATGCGGTATTGTAGAGCGTCACGTTCACATAAGGGAGCGTGAGGGTGAATCCGCTGTCGGCGAGCGCGGCAGGATTGTAGTTGAGCGCATCATATCCCTTCACCGATGATATGCCGGCCATACCCATGCCTGCCATCCTTGCGCTGACAGGCATCTCAAGCCCCCTGACGCGGAGGAATGCCGGATCGGACGAGATCGAGGCGGAAAGCGGGAGGGCAAGCATCAGCGCTGCCATGATAGCGATAAGAAGCTTCCTCATACGGCGCCTCCCTGCCCTTCCACGATGCTGACGAGCCTGTCATAGAGGCCGGACAGCGTTCCAGGCAGCGTGCTTCTGGCGGTGTCCTTTACGGCCTCCGAATACGATACGAGGAGCCCTGCCTGGCTTATGATCGCCTGCAGGCCCTGGGCATCGGCAATCGAGGACCCCTCCGGCAGGGACTGCATCTCCGACAGCAGGTCAAGCGATGAGTACACGAGCGATGCCATGGCCTGTACAAGGACGGCATCGGCCTCGGTCAGGTCCTCTGACTGGGAGAGCGTAGAAAGCCCTGACTGGACCTCGCTGACGATGGAGGCGGCCTCCCCGGCAAGCGAGGAGCCATACTGCGATACCGCATACCCCAGGATATCACCATAGAGCGCCGCTGTATTGCTGAGGACAGCAAGCGCCTCGCCTTCCACCTTTGATGTGAGCTTCGAGGCAAGGGCCTCAGCTCCCCCATCCATCTCCAGCACCATCGAGATCTCATAGATGATGCTGTCATCGCGGCCGTAGACCTTATCCTCCGGACTGAGCGACGTCGGTATCGAGAATCCCTCCAGAAGCATGTTCCCCTCCGCATCCACACCGGCAGGCGCTGCCGATGCGAGGGCATCGGTGGAGGATGAGATGATGACAGAGGCATAGGCCTCCGGCTTCCCCAGTATATTCAGTCCTGTCGACGAGAGGGCACTGCCCAGGTCGGCAAGGGAACATGATGCAGCTGCCGCGGCAATCGCGGCACATAGAAATATCCTTCCCGCAGTTTTCATGACAGTAATTAAATCACAAGCGCGGGCTGAAGTTACAGGATCCTGGCGTCTTTTTGCGCCTGCTACTTGAAAAAGCCTGCCGTTTCGTGAGAAAGTACACGTACTGCGCAAGCAGAATTTCCGCCCGTAGGGTGAGATACAGAGAAAGGAGACGGCAGAGACCGTCAGCGTATGGAGGATTACTATGGCAGTAGTAACCATGAAGAGCCTGCTTGAATCAGGCGTACATTTCGGACACCAGACAAAGAAGTGGAATCCGAAGATGGCCCGCTTCATCTTCACGGAGAGGAACGGGATCCATATCATCGACCTTCAGAAGACCTCGGCATGCATCGTAGAGGCCTATGAAGCAGTCAGGACACAGGTCAAGAACGGCAAGCAGATCCTGTTCGTCGGCACCAAGAAGCAGGCGCAGCAGGCAATCGAGACCGAGGCCAAGAGATGCGGCATGCCTTATGTATGCAACCGCTGGCTCGGCGGCATGCTCACCAATTTCACGACAATCAAGAAGAGCTTCGCAACCCTCAAGAAGATCGAGAGGATGGAAGCTGACGGGACATTCGACTCCCTCACCAAGAAGGAAGTCGCCCTTTACACGAAGCAGAAGAACAAGCTCGAGAAGAACCTCGGTGGCATCAAGGACATGAAGGAGCTTCCGGGAGCGCTCTTCATCATCGACACGAAGAAGGAAGCCCTTGCCGTCGCAGAGGCGAAGAGGCTCGGCATCCCCGTCATCGCAGTAGTCGACACGAACTGCGATCCTACGGATATCGCATACCCGATCCCGGGCAACGATGATGCCATCAGGGCTATCTCCCTCTTCGTCGAGATCATCGCCAACGCGGTCATCGACGCAGACAGCGAGGCTGGCATCCAGATCATCGAATCCCTTGATGATGAGGACGAGGCGACAGCTATCGAATCCGGCGACATCCAGGACAAGGACGAGGCTTCCGATTCCGACGAGGTAGACTACTCCAACTACATCCCGCCAGTGGAGGAGAAGGCAGAGGAGTCCGCTGAGGACGCAGCTGAAGAGGAAGAGGAATACTTCACGAAATAACCAGGAGGACTATATGGCAATCAGTGCTGCAGATGTAAAGAAGCTCAGGGACATCACCGGAGCTGGAATGATGGACTGCAAGAAGGCTCTTACCGAGGCCAACGGCGATTTCGCCCAGGCTGAGAAGATCCTCAAGGAAATGGGTCTCGCCGCCGTTGCGAAGAGACAGGACAGGGCCACGGAGAACGGCCGCGTCTTCGTGAAGGCGACGGACAGCAAGGCTGTCATCCTCTCGCTTTCCTGCGAGACCGACTTCGTTGCCAAGAACGCCGATTTCGCCAAGCTCGGCGACGACCTCTGCTCCGTCATCCTCGAGAAGGGCTATACGGAGATCAACGATGAGCTCAACGGCATGGTTGCAGGCCTCATCGCCATCATCAAGGAGAACATGCACCTGGCGAAGTTCAACGTCGTGGATATCGCGGCAGACGAGTATGCCTCCACATACGTCCATGGCGAAGGCGCCGTATCGGTGCTTATCGTGCTCAGGTCCGACAAGCCGGAGATCTTCAAGGAAGCCGATGTCATGGAGCTCACGCACAACCTTGCGCTCCATGCTGCCGCATACAAGCCGCAGTTCCTTTCCGAGAAGGTCGTCGACGAGGCCTATAAGGCTGAGCAGCTCGACATCTTCCGCAAGCAGGTCGCTTCCGACGAGAAGCTCGCCTCCAAGCCGGAGAACGTCAAGGAAGGTATCGTGAGGGGCAAGCTCTCCAAGCTCTACAAGGAAGTCTGCTTCGTCGACCAGGCCTACGTGAAGGACGATTCGAAGTCCGTCTCCCAGGTCCTCGCCGAGACAGGCAAGGCCCATGGCGCATCCCTTGAGATCGTCTCCTACTTCGTCTATCAGGCCGGTGTGACTGCCTGAGGAGGCCCCGATGCAGAACGTACTCAACAGCGCGGAAAGCAAGATGAAGAAGAGTACGGAAGCCCTTTCTGCCGAGTTCGCATCACTGAGGACCGGCAGGGCATCCGCATCGCTCTTCGACAAGATCAAGGTCGATTACTATGGCGCGGAGACTCCCCTCTCCCAGGTCGCTTCGATAAGCGTGCCTGAGGCAAGGCTCGTAGTCATCCAGCCATGGGACAAGACGGTGCTCCCGGCAATCGAGAAGGCTATCCAGAAATCAGAGCTCGGCCTCAATCCGAACAATGACGGCAAGCTCATCAGGGTAGCGTTCCCTCCCCTCACCGAGGACAGGAGAAAGGAGCTTGCCAAGAGCGCCAAGGCAACCGCAGAGAATGCGCGCGTCGCAGTCCGCAACATCCGCCGCGATGCCATGGATGAGCTGAAGAAGCTCCAGAAGGGCGGCGAGATCAGCGAGGACCAGCAGAAGGAAGGCGAAACGAAGATCCAGAAGCTGACAGACAATGCGATTGCGGAAATCGGCAGGATCGCCGAAGCCAAGGAAAAGGAGATCATGGAGATCTGATGCATAGCCTCGATCATCTTGCCATCATCATGGATGGCAACGGCAGATGGGCCGAGGAGCGCGGGCTTCCGCGCCATGAAGGCCATAAGGCAGGGGCATTGGCTGCCCTGAGGATGGTCGAGGCCGCTTCCGCAAGGGGCATCAGGTACATGACGCTCTACTGCTTCTCCACGGAGAACTGGAAAAGGCCCAGGAAGGAAGTCGGGTTCCTCATGGGCCTTTTCTCCGATATCCCGGCACACTATCTCGATGCCATCGACAGGATTGGCTGCCGCATCCTCCATCTCGGCTCGCGGGAAGGCCTTCCCCAGCCAGTGCTCAGGAGCATCGATTCCCTTGTGGCCAGGACAGCCAGGAACAGCGGGATCACCGTCCAGGCGGCAATCAACTACGGCGGCGTCGACGAGATCGTCAGGGCAGCAAGGAAGGCCGTTGCCGATGGCTCCGGAATCACGGAGGAGACGCTCAGGATGCATCTGGACAATCCGGAGGTACCCCCTCCTGACTTCATCATCCGCCCGGGCGGGGAGAAGCGCCTCTCGGGATTCATGCTCTACCTTTCCAGCTATGCAGAAATCGGTTTTTATGATACACTCTGGCCCGATTGGAATCCTGAGATGATGGATACCGTCATTGCGGACTACCAGGCTAGGAACCGCAGATTCGGAGGCTTATGATCTCATCGTCATTCAAGAAGAGGGTCATCATGGCGCTGATCCTCGTGCCGGCTATCCTTATCCTCGTGCTCCTGCTTCCATACCAGCACCATCTGGCATTCTGCCTTGCTATCTGCGCCATCTGCTTCCTCGGGTCGCAGGAGATGCATGGCCTTCTCTCCAAGGATGGGGAGCGCCTCTCGCCGCTTGCCTACTCAGGCTTCCTGCTCCCGCTTGCGCAGTACCTCCAGTTCAGGTTCCTGCCGGAAACGGAGCTGACATTCTATACGCTTATCACGCTCTGCGGGCTGACATTCGCCGCAGAGGTATTCACCGGTGCCCATGACGGATTCGCCAAGACCTGGGAGAGGAATGCCAAGGCAGTGATGAATATCATCTACCCTGGCCTCTTCGCCTCCTTCATCATCCGTCTGGCGTTCTTCCCCTACCCGCACTGGTTCATACTGCTCTTCTTCCTCATCGTATTCTCCTCCGATACGTTCGCATTCATCTTCGGCATGCTGCTGGGAAGGGGCAACAAGGGCATCGTCAAGGTCAGTCCGAACAAATCCATCGCGGGATTCATCGGCGGCGTGCTCACGCCCGGGATCCTCACGGCCCTTGTCGCCTATGCCGCTCCCGATGTCTTCACCTTCAGCGTGCCTGCAGGCTTCCTGATCGGCATGCTCACAGGCATCGCAGGCACTATCGGCGACCTCATAGAATCCTCCTTCAAGCGCTCGGCTGCGGTCAAGGATTCAGGCACGATCGTGATGGGCCGCGGCGGGGTGCTCGATTCCATCGACTCAATCGTGATGGCGGCTCCCGTATATACCGCGTTGATGGTGGTTTCCGTCGGCATATGGACGATATACTGATCCTCGGGGCGACAGGCTCCATAGGCACCACAGCCCTTGATGCGGCAAGGAAAGGCATCATCAGGGGCCGTATCGCCGGACTTGTTTCCTACTCCTCGGACCTATCATCCCTGGCGGATGAATTCTCCTGCCCTGCCTTCAATGCGCGCGGGAAGACAAGGGATGAGATCGCTGAATTCATAAGGGGAGTATCCCCGTCCATCGCGCTGAACGGCGTCTCGGGGACAGCTGGCCTCATCTATACGGACATCCTCATCGGCTGCGGCATCGACATCGCGCTTGCGAACAAGGAATCCATCGTCCTCGGAGGCTCTCTCATCATGAACAAGGCCAGGGAACGCGGCGTGCGCATCATCCCCGTGGACAGCGAGCATAGCGCGATATACCACCTCCTCAAGGGACGGAGGGCGGACAGCATCATACTGACGGCATCCGGAGGCCCCTTCTATGGCAGGGAGGACCTTGCAGGCGTGACAGCCGCGGAAGCGCTCCGCCACCCTACCTGGAAGATGGGGAGGAAGATAACGATAGACAGCGCAACGCTAGCGAACAAGGGCCTTGAGGTGATAGAGGCATCCCATCTCTTCTCGATCGATGCAGGCAGGATCGAGGTCGTCATCCACAGGCAGTCCATCGTCCATTCGGCCATAAGGACCGCAGACGGCGCCGTGTATGCCCTCCTCTCTCCCCCTGACATGACATTGCCGATTGCCATGGCAATCGAGCCGGACCTCAGCCGCCAGGCAGTGGCACCCCTGTCGCTGAAGGACCTTACGCTTACCTTCTCCTCCCCTGATGCCGTGCATTTCCCCATGCTCGGCCTTGCATACAGGGCGCTGGAGATGAAGGGCTCCGCATCGATCTACTACTGCGCGGCTGACGAGGCGGCAGCGGAGGCCTTCCTTGATGGCAGGATAGGATTCATGGACATACCGTCGGTCGTCGCCAGGACCATGGAAGGATGCCCTGCCTCATTGCCGGACTCGGTTGACGGCATACTCGAGGAAGCCGGCAGGGCGAAGTCAATCGCAGAGGGCATATGCTCCAGACCCTGATATTCCTCATCATCGGCCTCCTGGGCATCGGGCTTGTCATATTCGTGCATGAGCTGGGCCATTTCGCCGCCGCAAGGATCTTCCATGTCGATGTCGAAGTGTTCTCCTACGGCTTCGGCCCCAGGCTGCTTTCCTATCGTGGCAGGAAGACCGAATACAGGATCTCCGCAATCCCATTCGGCGGGTACTGCCGCATGAAGGGATCAATCGACCTTACGAAGGCCCTGAGGGACAATGCCTCATCGCTGGATGTCGCTGAGGAAGGCTCCTACTTCGCCGTACGCCCGTCCAGGCGCTTCCTCATCTACCTTGCCGGTCCCCTGGCCAATTTCCTGGCTGCAGCCCTCATACTCTCGATATCATCGATGATTCCCGTCAACAGGCTCTCCGATCCCGCATACATCACCCCGATAAGCCTCTACCCAGGGCTCTTCGGAGAGGCTCCCCGGCAGCCAGGCATCGAATACGGGGACCTGCTGCTGTCAGCTGGAGATTCGCGTTTCGCTGACTGGCAGGATGCCGAGGCATACCTGGAGGAGCATCAGGGAGAGCGCATAGATGCCGTTGTCCTGCGCGGCGGCGAGGAAGCCATGACTGTGCTTGAGCCGCTTTCCATCAATGGCTCCGCATCATTCGGCATCACCTGCCTGCAGGCACCGGTAGTCGGCAGGAGCATCTCACCGGACTTCCAGGAAGGCGACAGGATAGTGGAGGCTGGCGGCCAGGAAGTGCGTTCGACCCTTGATGTCTACTCCGTCACCGACAGCGACTTCGTGATGGTCATAGAACGGGATGGGGAGACGATGAAGCGCATCATCCATAACGGGAACCTGCCCTTTGCGTGGAAAAGCGGTATACGGGTCTACAGCGATTCGGTCAATCCCCTTTCCTACGGCATAAGGCGCAGCGCAGAGATGTCGGTATCCGCGCTGCAGGCGCTGGGTGCATTCGTCACCTTCCATCTGCAGGATGCCCTTGCCGTGCTGACAGGGCCTGTTAAGGCGGCAGAGAGCATAGGCAGCATCACAGTGCTCGCCTTCGATGACAGCGCGGCAAGCGGCATCAGGTCGCTCCTGCTCCTCTTCGCCATCGTCTCCGTATCAATCTCCGTGGGGAACATGCTTCCCATCCCCACATTCGATGGCGGGCAGATGCTGATATCACTGGCAGAGATGATACGCCGCAGGAGCCTTTCCCCCAGGGCATATGTGGTGCTGCAGCTCATCGGCCTGGCCATGGCGCTTGCGATAATGGCCATGATGTACTCGCTGGATATCAAGGCGTACTTCCTTACGTGATAGGCGGGTGGATGCCGGCGGCCAATGGATTGAGGCCGCCAGGCAATCAGGATTTCCTCTTTTCCGGAGGGGTGGGCTCGAAGAATACGGCAGTGCTGTTATCGACATTCTCGAATGCCGTGATGGACCTGTTGTAGCCGACAAGGAACTCACCTGTCTCGCCGTTCCTCTGCTTGGCGATGATGACCTTGGTAGACTGCAGCGTGGGCTTTCCCTCGCTGTCCTTCGAGTTCTTCTCAAGCTCCTCAGGCGAGAGGCTCCTCTTCCTGTGGAGGAACATGACGAGGTCGGCATCCTGCTCTATCGAGCCGGAATCCCTCAGGTTGGAGAGGATAGGCGTCTTCTCCTCGCTGTCCCTGGATACCTGGCAGAGGACGACGATGGGGACCTTCAGCTCCCTGGCAAGCTGCTTGAGCGATTTGGAGACAGTGGCGATGACCTCATGGCGAGGCACGCGGGAATCAAGCCCCGGGTCGATGAGGCCGATGTAATCGATCATGATGCACTGGATATCATGGTCCCTCTTCATCGACCTTGCCTTGGCCCTCAGGTCTCCCAGGCTTATGTTCGGCACATCGACTATGAAGAGCTTCTTGCTGTAGAGCCTGTTGGCTGCATCCATGACGCGCGCGAGCTCTCCGCCTGTGAAGTCGGCATTCATGATCTTGGTTGTGGCGATCCTGGAGATGTTCGCCAGGAGCCTGACCGTGATTGCCGAGGCAGGCATCTCCAGCGAGAAGAACGCGACCCTGACGTCATTGGCGACCATATTGCGGCAGAGGGATACGGCGAAGGCCGTCTTGCCTATGGAAGGACGTGCTGCGAGCACGATATAGTCCTCCGGGCGGAAGCCGCCGTTCGTCATCTTGTCGAGGTACGTGAAGCCAGTCTCGATCGTATCTTCCTTGAAGGTACCCTCGAGCTTGGACTGTATCCTGGCGATGATGTCATTGACCGTATTGCCGATGAAATAGCTTTTCGCGTCCACCGAGCCGTTCTTGGAGAGATTCATCAGCATCGTCTCGCCATGGTCAAGGACGCTGTATACATTCTCCCGCGGATCGGTTGCCAGGTCGCCGAGATTCGAGGACAGCCCGATGATCGAGCGCCTTATGGAATCCTCCTTGATGATCCTGGCATAGTTCTCCGCGTTGGAGTAGATCGCATCTGATTCCGTGAGCTGCGATACATAGCCGAGTCCCCCAGCCTTCTCCAGCTCCCCGTTCTTCGACAGGTAATCAGTCAGCGTGATGATATCGACAGCGAATCCTGTCGTCTGCTTCATCTGCGAGATGGCGGTGAATATGACGCCATTGGCAGGATGATAGAAATCGGAAGCACTGACAATCTGCGATACATTGTCGAATGCTTCCTCGTTCATAAGGATGGCGCCGAGAAGAGCCCTCTCGGCATCATCGTTATGCGGTGCGGTCTTCACTGCTGGTCTGCAGGAGCTTCCTCAGCAGCAGGCTCCTCGGCTGCAGCTTCCTCGGCTACAGGCTCCGCAGCAGCGGCAGCTTCCTCAGCAGCCTTCGCTTCAGCTTCGGCCTTTGCCTTGGCCTCTTCCTCCGCCTTCCTGATTGCAGCAAGCCTCTCAGCCTCGGACTGGACGACAAGCTTGACATGGGAAGACTCGTTCTCGTAGAGGTGCACGATGACAGTGTACGTGCCAGTCATCTTGATGGCATGCGTAGCGACCTCGATCTTCTTCCTCTCGATCTCGAATCCGAGCTTCTGGAGCTCAGCCTGGACCATGACGGACGTGACAGAGCCGAAGAGCTTGCCGGACTCGCCTGCAGGGACCGTGATGTAAAGGACCACGTTGTCGAGCTTCTCCTTCATGGAAGCGGACTGTGCCCTCTTCTCCACCTTCTTCTGCTCAATGGCGGCAGCCCTTGACTTGAAAAGCGCAGCATTGGCCTTGTTGTAGATTACGGCTGTGCCGGTAGGGAGGAGGTAGTTCCTTGCGTATCCGTCCTTTACCTCTACGACATCGCCCTCTTCTCCGAGATGTACGACATCCTGGTTGAGAATGATCTTCATCGATCGACTCCTTTCTTCTTCAGGTCGAAGAAGCACTCCAGGGCACCAAGCAAAGGCAGCCCGAGGAGCAAGATTATGTTTATTCCCGGGAACACGAAGAAGAGAAGGATAAGCACGGAGAGGATGGTCGTCGTCCTCACTGCCCTATTCCTCCGCCTGAGGCGGTATGCGATCACGGTGAAGCCCTGTATCGCATAGAAGATGCCCCAGATGCCCGCGATATTCATCACAGCTATCTCCAGCTGCAGGGGTGCTGATACAAGATGGAGGATGAGCACTGCTGCCATCGATGCTATCAGGCCCCAGATATAGTCCGGGGGATAGTCGTAGGCGCTGACCATATCATCCCACCCACCTTCTCTTGAATGCAGGGCCGCCTCGTATACGAAGCAGCTTGCACAGACGCCGCAGAGGACAGCCGGCAGCATGAGCGATGCGAAGGCGATGAGGAAGAGCGCGGTAAGCGCAGATACCTCCACGCCGGGAAGCATGGCATCAAGCAGCGGGCCAGCCAGCTGGGCAAACGCATCCCCGAACGCCGAATAGACGAAATCGAAGAGCGCCTTATCAGTAGAGATGAAGTATCCGGCAATGACGGCAAGGAGCGCGGAAGGCGCCATGCAGGCAGAAAGCCTAGGGATGAGCCTTCCTGAACCCCCCGTCTTCATCCAGATGATCCCAGCCGCTGACAGCGACAGGGGAATATACTGCGATATGAAGACAGCTGCAGCCGTGCCTTTGGGCCCCAGGCCATCAGGCAGGTACATGATGATATCCGCAGCAAGCGAAAGCACCATATACAGTCCGATGGCAGCGGCTCCGCTGTTCTTCCCGTACCTGGCTCCGTAAAGGAGCATCGGGATGATGAAGAGGAATGAGAGGAAAGGCAGCGATGACATCAGCGCAGCCGCCGCGAGCGCGGCGATGCAGAGTCCTGCCTTCTTCAGCATCCCGTCCATCTTCCCGCTATTCCGCTCACTTCTTCTCGAACGGAAGGTAAGCGAGGACCCTGGCCCTCTTGATCTCCCTGTTGAGCGCCCTCTGGTGCTTTGCGCAGGTGCCGGTGATGCGTGCAGGGATGATCTTGCCCCTCTCCGTGATGTAGCGGCGGAGCATCTCAGGGTTCTTGTAGTCAGCCGGAGCAGCGCCCTGGCAGAACTTGCAGACCTTCTTCTTGAATCCGAGCTTCTTTATGCCGCCCTTCCTGTCGCGGAGGGCATCCTTCTCAGCGAAATCCTTATCTTCGTGCATGTTATTCTCCTATATCAGAATGGGATATTGTCATCCTGGAATGCCTCTGGCCCCGGAACCGACGGCTCCATGGCAGGCTTGCCCTGAGGCATACCGTAATTCGATGGGGCCTGCGGCGCCCTGGAAGGGGCTGGCTGCTGGCCTCCCTGCATCTGGCTAACGAGGCTGAGGGAGCTGACGAAGATCTCGACCCTGTTGCGGGACTGTCCGTTCTGGTCCTCCCATCTTGACTGCCTGAGCTCTCCCTGGATACCTATCTGGCGGCCTTTCTCCAGATACTGGCTGAGCGACTCGGCGGACTTGGTGAAATAGACGCAGTCGAAGAAATTCGCCTCGTCCTCCCACCTGCCATCCGGAGTGCGCCTTGACCTGTTGACCGCGACAGAGAACCTCAGCGACGGCGTCCCGCCGTTCTGCGGGTACCTGAGCTCTGCATTGCGCGTGAGGCGTCCGACAAGGACAACCACATTGATATCGCTAGCCATAGATTGCCTTATTTCCTTTCCGGGTTGACGAACAGGAACTTCAGGACAAGCGTGGAAAGCTGGAAGACATTGCTCATCTCCGCGATCTTGGAGGTATCTGCCTTCAGCTCGAAGTAGACATAATGCCCTCTGTCCTGCTTCTTGATCGTATAGGCGAGCACCCTTATGCCGAGATCCTCTTCCTTGGTGATCTCTGCGCCGCAGCGCTCAAGGGTCGACTTGACAAGCTCGTAGCCTGCCTTCATCTTCTCTTCATCTGCATCGAAGATGACTGTGAACTCATAATTCTGGATCATGGTTCCTCCTTGTGGTCTTGAGTAAGCTCTCGCGATCCGTCCATACGGGCGGATAAAGAGGCCTATTCAAGCTACCACCATAAGGCGTTCCAAGTCAATATGGCAGAAGATGTTTCATTAGCCTATAATCGCATCTATGGCTATGGAAAGCAGACAGATGGATGGCCTGCATGGCAGTGCCGGGCTTCCCTTCCCCTTCGATGCGCATGCCCATCCCGGCATGCCGTCATCATGCGCCTTCGTGGCGACGGCCTCGACAGATGAGCGCAAGGCGGCGGAAGGCTACCGCTACAGGGCGCTGGGCGCGCTCCCCTTCGGCCATGAGCGCTCCCTTGCCAGGCTCGAGGAGGCAGCCGCTGACGGCTTCCATATCGGGGAGATCGGCATCGACCGGCGCTATCCGGAGCCCAGGGAGCAGGAGGCGCTCTTCCGCGAGGCGCTCGCCATCGCGCGCTCATACGGGAGGATCGCGGTCATCCATGCCGTGCGTGCCGACGGGATGGTATACGAGGCGCTCAGGAGCGAGGGATACGGACGCTTCGTCATCCACGGATACACGGGATCTGCCGGCATGGCTGAGCGCTTCCTATCGCTGGGAGGCATGATATCATTATCGAGGCGTGCCGCCAGGACGAAGGGATTCAGGGACCTGCTTGCCCTGCCCTTCCTCACCGAGACCGATATGCCGGCCGGGCCAGAGGAGGAACGGGAGCTCGCAGCCTGGAACGGATACCTCTCCGGCCTTATCGGGGAGGATACGGCGGAACGCACATGGAGGATGCTTTCGGCATGGCTATAGCAAGGCAGTTCGAGAGGGAGGCAAGGCTCATCGGCGAGGAGAACGTCGCCATGCTTGCGGCAAGCACGGTCGCGGTCGCCGGACTCGGGGCGGTAGGCGGGCATGCGCTTGAGGCTATAGCGCGCGCAGGCGTAGGCACCATAATAGCAGTAGACTGCGACAGGGTCTCCGAGACCAACCTCAACAGGCAGATACTGGCGCTCCATTCCACCATCGGCATGCTGAAGTCCGATGCGGCTGCGGCGCGCATCCATGACATCAATCCCGCATGCAGGGTCATCGCCTGCCCGGCTGTCATCTCAGGGGAGAACGCGGAAGAGCTCTTCCATGATGCTGACTGCATAATCGACTGCATAGACTCGGTAGGCGCGAAGACCGACCTGCTGGAATATGCATGGAAAAGCGGCATCCCGGCGGTATCGAGCATGGGGGCTGCCCTGCGCCGCGATATCTCCCTCATCAGGACCGCGGATATCATGGACACATACGGCTGCCCGCTTGCGAAGGCAATCAGGTCCGGGCTGAGGAAAAGGGGCGTGGGCAGGGGAATCAGCTGCGTCTTCTCAGCTGAGAGAGTCGACTATGCCTTCATCCCGCCGGAGGAGGACAGCAGCGCGGAGCCTGTGGCTGGCGGTACGAGGAAGAGGGCCGTGCTGGGCTCCCTGCCGACCGTCACTGCAGCATTCGGCATCCATGCCGCCCAGATGGCGCTCAGCCGCCTGCTGCCGCCCGGCACGCTGGAAGGCGCCGGCGTCAGGTAAGGAGGAGCCCCTCCGCATCGGCGCTGAGGGAGAACGGCACGGCTGCCTCGATGGAGAAGGATATCCTGTACCTTGAGCGCTTGTTGTTGTTCTCCAGGATCTCGACCCTGGATGGGATATCGGAGATGCCGGATGCCGTGAATGCATGGCGGATGCCATCCACCGTGACGGAGATGGCATTGTCGCCGCTTTCTCCCATCCTCGTAAGGCGCGGCGTCTCCACGGTGACGGAGAAGCGCACGGCGCCGCCAGCGCAATCGGCACGCAGCACCGCCTTGTGCGTATCATCGGAATCAGGGAACAGGAGCATGATGGGAAGGCTTTCTATCTGCATGAGCTGATTCTGCTCCCTGCACGGCTTTTTGGCAATATAAAGCAGGCCGCCGATATCACTACCGGCGGCCCTAAGATAGCCAAGAAGCTACTTCTTCTTGTGTCTGTTCATTCTGAGTCTCTTCTTTCTCTTGTGTGTCGCTATCTTATGCTTCTTTCTTTTTCTTCCGCAAGGCACAATATTGCTCCTTATGATCCATCTACGGATCTGTGTAATTACCCGACTATTCTGCGGTGTTTGCATTCTGATTGTCAATAGTCTGGCGCAAGCATCCATAATGCCGTTCCCAGCCCTCCTGATATGGCATTCTGGAGCAATTAGGAATATAATCAGCAGCGTGAAGATCCTCATCCTGGGGGCCGGCGCATCAGGAGCCGGCGCGGAAGCCGCGGAATACTATCTCAAGCTTGGCAACGAAGTCATGATCCTGGCGGAAAAAGGCACAGGGCCATCGGCCATGATGTCATCGCTTGAGGATAGGGGTGCGGTATTCATCTCCAGGTCAGATGCGCTCACGGCGGCAGCCGATGCCGATATCGTGGTGAAGATGCCGGGGGTTCCCATCCCCTATCCTATCAAGAAGAGCGCGAAGAGGATCATCAACGACATCGCGGCGCTGCTGACCGACCCCAGCACCGAGCGGATGAAGAGGATCGTCATACTCGGATCCAAGGGCAAGACGTCGACGGCCTCCGCGCTGACGAACGCGCTTTCCAAGCTGGGGATGAGGGCCGTGTTCTCGGAAGGAGGCCTCGGCTACTCAGGCTTCCATATACTCTCGGAGATAGAGAACGACAACAGGAAGTACGATGCCATCATCATCGAGATGTCCCAGCGCCAGGTACGCGATACGGCAGAGTCCCTGGACTACCAGTGGCCGCGCATAGACATAATCGCGGTGACGGACCAGATTCCCCTTCCTGCATCCCCTTCCGACCTGTCTGCGGAAGGAGGCATCATCATCGGCCCATGGACACGCAGGATGATCATCCCCCGCCAGCTGAAGGGGGACCTGCTCTTCTCCGGCATCATCACGCGTGCGAAGGTGCGCGCATACCCCTCGCCTTTCAACCCGTTCCGCTCCAGGCCCGGCTCGGAGCTTGCCTGGGAATGCGTAAGGTCTCTAGGATTCGGCTTCAGGGATGCGAGGAACGCCTTCCATGGCTACAAGGGGATCCCCAACAGGCTCGAGCTGGTAAAGGTCGCCAAGGGAATCTCATTCATCAATGACTCATCCTCGGTGCTGCCGATGTCGGTGAAGTTCTCGATGAAGGGGATGAAGGGCACGCCCGTGCATCTGATCGTAGGCGGCACGGACAAGATGAAGTCGGGGCTGGATGAGCTTGCGCAGCCGCTCAACGAGGCTGTCTCGGTGACGCTGCTCTCAGGGAGCCTCACCGACAGGATCGTGCAGTACCTGCGCCATAACGGCATCAGGTTCTCAGGGCCATTCGACAGGATGGAGGACGCTGTCGATGCCGCATACCAGGCTGCCCTGGCGCACCAGCGCGGCAGGGATGCGAGCGAGATAGTCCTGCTCTCCCCCGGAAGCTATGCTGACGAGCACTTCGCCAACGAGTTCGAGAGAGGCAGGATATTCCGCAGCTACGTGCAGAAGCTGTTCTCAGGAAAGCCCTGAAAGGCGCTTGATGACATCCTCTGCCATCTGCCTGTCCTTCTCAGGGACATTGGCCGCCGCAGCCTCTACGGCGATGATCTCAGCGACCCTGGTCAGGGCTGCCTTGGCTGCATGTATCTGCGTGAGGATATCGACGGGATTGCCCCCGCCTGCGACCATGCGGTCGATGGCGTTGACCTGTCCCGCGATCTTCATGAGCCTGTTATGGAGTTCCTTCGCCATATCAGCCCACGTTTCCGTTCACGTACTTATCGACATGGAGGAAATGGCCATCGGCGCCGAGCTTCCTGCCCTCGATGGTCACATAGCCGTCGATGGTCTTCATAGGCAGCGCGAAGAAATGGTCTGCCTTGATGTATGTCGTGACCTTCTCCACCTCGCCTTCGCCTTCGTACTTGAGCACGGTGCCCGGCGCGATGTCATCGGCGAAGATCAGCTCGCATGTCTCATGGCTGGTATCGGCCGCATCGGAAGCCGCCAGCAGCATGCCGTAGCTCTTCACGCCCCTGAAGTTGGCCGGCTTGAGGTTGGACACGAGCACGATGTTCCTGCCGAGGAGCTCGTCCTCCCTGTAGAATGGGACGATCGATGAGACGATCTGCCTCTCGCTCTCCTCGCCGCAGTCCAGCTTGAGGATATAGAGCTTATCCCCGCCCGGGTGGCGCTCGACGCTGACGATCTTCGAGACCTTGAGTATCACGCGCCTTGCGAACTCCTCCGCAAGGCTCTCCTTTGCTTCAGCAGCATTGCTTTCCATCTTCTTCTCCTCCGTCCGCTCCTGCCTCTCGGCCTGGGAGCCTGAATATCTTTCCTTGAGTTCCATGATGCGTTCGTCATCCAGCTTCTGGAATAGAAGCTCTGGTTCCCCCACCTCTATGCTGCCGGCGAAGGTGCCGACGCTGTCCCAGCGGAGCCCTTCGGAGGAAAGGAACGAGAGGATCCTCTCCCCTGTGGCAGGCATATACGGGATCGTCATCACGCCGAGGTCCCTGATCAGGTAGAGCAGCGTCCTCAGGAGCTTCTCAGCGCTCTCGGGGTCCTCCTTCCTCTTCTTCCAGGGCTCGCCTTCCTGGAATGCCTTGTTGCCGATATCGCTGAGCTCGAATATGGCATGTATGGCATCACGCTCATCGGCACGCTCAAGCGAGTCGGCGATGGCCTTCTCCATCTCCGCGATCCTCGCCTTGAGATCCTCATCGAGGGGGCCTTCGCCGAGGCTGCCGCCATAGAAGCGCTTCACGAACGTAAGCGTCCTGTTGACGAGGTTGGAGAGGTTGCCGATCAGCTCCTTGTTGACCTTGTCCTGGAAATCAGCCCAGGTGAAGGTGAAGTCGCTCTTCTCCGGCCTGTTGTAGAACATGTAGAAGCGCCATACGTCGGCCGGTATGCCCGTCTCCTCCACGTCATTGCCGAAGATGCCGATGCCCTTGGACTTGGAGAACTTGCCTCCCTCGTAGTTGAGGTACTCGGTCGATGACATATGGTGCAGCATCGTCCACTTCTCCTTCGTCGCAAGCAGCGATGAGGGGAAGACGACGGTATGGAACGGGATGTTGTCCTTGCCGATGAACTGGAAGAGCTCGGTGTTCTCCGGATCGCGCCACCAGTACTCCCAGTCCTCTGTCTTGTTGGCCGTGATCGAGATGTAGCCGATAGGCGCATCGAACCAGACATAGAAGACCTTGTCCTCATAGCCTGGCTTGTTCACCGGTATGCCCCATTTTAGGTCCCTGGTGATGCATCTCTCCTTGAGGCCGTCGCGGATCCAGGAGGAAGTGATCTGGATGGCGTTCCTTGCCCAGAATCCCCTCACGGAGGCCTCATCCATCCATGCCCGCAGCTCCGGCATGATCTTCGGCAGGTCCAGATAGAGGTTCCTCGTCTTCCTCATCACCGGGGTCGAGCCGCACACGGAGCACCTGGGCTCGATGAGCTCGGTCGGGTCAAGGAGCGTGCCGCACTTCTCGCACTGGTCGCCCCTGGCATCATCGGATCCGCAGTGCGGGCATGTGCCCTTGACGAACCTGTCGGCAAGGAAGCGCCCGCAGGTCGGGCAGTAGAGCTGCTCCGATTCCTTCTCCGTTATGTATCCGTTCCTGTCGCATTCCTCGAAGATATGCTGGACGATCTCGGTCTGCAGCGGAGTCGACGTGCGTCCGAAGTAATCGAAGTCGATATTGAACCATCTGTATATCGCCTTGTGTATCTCATGGTATCTGTCGCAGAGCTCCCGCGGCGTCACGCCTTCCTGCAGCGCCCTCGTCTCGCTGGCGGTCCCGTATTCATCGGTGCCGCAGATGTACATCGTCTCATATCCCCTGAGACGGCAGAAGCGGGCGAACACGTCTGCGGAAAGGACCTGGGTGAGGTTACCCAGATGCGGTATGTTGTTGACATACGGAAGAGCTGATGTGATTAGTCTTTTCTTCATACAGCGTACTATAGCCCCGGAGGGCATCGAATGACAATATTTGCCACTTGCGGCGCAAATGTATTAGATTCATACCATGGATAACGAGTTCCGCTTCGCAAAGCCGAAGCTGCCTTCCGCGAAGGTCATCATACTCCTGCTTGTCCTGCTGCTGCTCGGCATCACCGCCGCCACGTCGCTCTTCTCGGTCGACCAGACCGAGGATGCCGTGGTGCTGAGGTTCGGCAGGTACGTCAGGACGGTCGGGCCCGGGCTTCAGATGAAGCTTCCGTTCGGCATCGAGAAGAACTACAACGTCGAGACGAATGTCGTCAAGACGATGACATTCGGCTACAGGGCCACCGATCCCACAGGCACATCCCTGACCCGGGCACGCGCATACAACGACGAATCGATGATGCTTACGGGCGACCTGAACATAGTCGATGTCGAATGGATCGTGCAGTACAGGATCTCGGACCCGGCTGCATACCTGTTCTCCGTCAGGGAGAAGGAGAAGACGATACGTGACATCTCACAGTCGGTGATGAACCAGCTGGTCGGCGACCTGCCCATCCTCTCCGTGATGACCAGCCTCAGGACCCAGATCGAGTATGAGGCGCAGGAGGCGATGCAGAAGCTCTTCGACAACTACGGCTTCGGCATCGAGGTCGTGACGGTCAAGCTCCAGAACATCGTGCCGCCTGAAGGGGCCGTGCAGGATGCCTTCGAGGATGTCAACAAGGCCATCCAGGATATGAACAGCTATATCAACGAGGGAAAGCAGTACTACAACCAGGAAATCCCGGCCGCGCAGGGACAGGCCGAGCAGATAATCGCGGAAGCGAACGGCTATGCCGCGGAGAGGATCAACAGGGCCAAGGGCGATACGGCCAGGTTCGATGCCATGCGCGCCGAATACGCCAGCGACAAGGAGACGACCGCCATGAGGCTCTACATAGAGACGATGGAGGAGATCCTCTCCAGCGATGATGGAAGCACTGTCGTCATCGACAGGAACCTTGACAGCTTCCTTCCCTTCAGGGAGATAGGAGGCAGATCATGAAGAAGCTCATCACCATCATCTCTGCCATCGTGCTGCTCCTCGCCTTCATCATCCTCCTGGGGCCCTTCTATGTGGTCACCGAGGGCGAGCAGGCAATCGTCACCAGATTCGGCAAGATCGTCGATTCGGAGACGGAATCAGGGCTCAAGCTGAAGATGCCTGTCGTCGATACCGTCACCAAGTATCCGAAGATGCTCCTCTCCTGGGATGGCGAGGCGCAGAGGATACCGACCAAGGAGAACCAGTTCATATGGGTCGATTCTACTGCCCGCTGGAGGATTGCCGACCCGGTCAGGTACTACGCCACCGTCAAGACGCTCGATGGCGGCATCGCCAGGCTCAACGACGTCCTCGACTCGACGATACGCACGGTCATCTCCGAGAACTACCTTGCGGATGCGGTGCGCTCCACCAACCAGATCAACAGCATCTCATATGAGGAGAACATCGACAGCGTGGAGAACAGCGAGGACAGGGAGACGCTGCGCTCGCTTACATCGACGCAGATGAAGCTGGAGACCATCTCCATCGGCAGGGACGGGCTCTCCGACATGATGCTGCAGGCCGCAGCCCCGCTCACAGGCCACTACGGCATAGAGCTCGAGGATGTCATCATCAGGCAGATCCGCTACTCAGATGACCTCACGGAAAGCGTCTACGCCAGGATGATCAAGGAAAGGAGCCAGATAGCGGAGGCATACAGGTCATACGGAAGGGGGCAGCTGCTCTCATGGCAGGGCCGTACGCAGAACGACAAGATGACCATCCTTTCCGGGGCATATGCCGAGAGCGAGAGGATAAAGGGAGAGGCCGACAGCGAAGCCGCCGCGATATACCGCAGCTCCTATGGCGCCGATCCCGAGTTCTTCAGGCTCTGGACGACGCTGGAAAGCTACCGCCGGACGATGCCAGGCCTGGACAAGACGCTTACGACCGATGCTGAGTACTTCGACTACATTTACTCGCCTTCCGGAACCTGAGAGGCGCAGGATACGGGACCGCATGATGGAGGAGAGGGCCAGGAACCTCTTCTTCATCTCCATGCTTGACCTCCACCCCGAGCGGATGGAGGTCTCGCCTTGCGGCTCCATGGATATCCTCACCTACCATGGCATGGCTATGCTCGTACTCGGTGACGGGAGCGATGCGGAACGCAGCAGGCTGGCAGGCCATATCATGCAGGCAAGGCCCCATGCCGTCGCCGGCTCCCCTGCCCTGGTCCGCGCCCTCGGCCGGATGTCATCAGGCTACTTTCCGGTCTCCCGCCGGATGATGGATGTGGACAGGGAAGGATTCATCGCGGCAGGGCATGATGACGGCGCCACCATACTCAGGACTCCCGGGGACTTCATGTCGATGCTCAGCCTGCTGGAAAGGACAGGGATGCTTCCCGACGGCTATGATGCATCGGAGAAGGAGGAGATGGCCTATGGCTATGCCTCCAGGCCATTCCCGTTCGAAGCCGTAGGCATACGCAGGGACGGCAGGCTGGTCTCCGCGGCATATACAAGCAGCGAGAGCCGCATATGCGCCATGATAGTCGGCGTGGCAACCGATCCGGGATGGCGCAGGCAGGGCCTGGCAAGGAAGGCCGTGTCCGAGCTTGTCGACGTCCTCCTCTTCGAGGACGGGCTTTCATTCGTGGCGCTATCATGCACCTCCCCGGAAAGCCATGCCCTGTACAGGAGCCTGGGCTTCGCCGATGCCGGCGAGCTTACGTACATGAAGGCATTCCCTGATGATATTCCTCAATCCCCGGACTTGGTTTAGTATTGTCCTATGACCATCGTCCTGATAATAGCCATCGCGATCATCATCGCATCATATATCATAGGCTCGTATTTCGTGGATTACGCCATCGTGCGCAAGGACCGTGCCCCTGAGACATTCAACCCTGAGGAGCCAGGGGGAGCGAATGCTGCATATGCTGAGAACAGGAAGCGCCTGATGGCCCAGGCAGAGGCCTTCCGGCAGGAGGCGAGATGCATGGAAGCGACGATCATCTCATATGACGGGCTCAGGCTCAAAGGCTGGTACTACCCCTGCGAAGGCAGCTCCAGGGCCGCCATCCTCGTCCATGGCTATACAGGCTCCCATGACAATATGCTCACGCTGGCGATGCAGTACCATCGCTGGGGATACTCGGTCCTGCTTCCCGACAACAGGGCCCATGGCGAGAGCGAGGGGAAGTATATCGGCATGGGCTGGCTTGACAGGAAGGACCTGCTTGCCTGGATGGACTGGATACTCTCGATGGTACCGGATGCCTCGATCGTCATGCAGGGCGTATCGATGGGGGCTGCGGCGACGATGATGGCAGCCGGGGAGAACCATCCGGCTCTCAAGGCGGCGATAGAGGACTGCGGCTATTCATCCGTATGGGATATCTTCTCCGATGAGCTCAAGGTGCTCTTCCATCTTCCGGCCTTCCCCATCATGCACTGCTGTTCTACGGTGATGAGGCTCAAGGCAGGCTATGGAGCCAGGGAAGCTTCCAGCGTGAAGCAGCTTGCGAAGGCCGATATACCGATGCTCTTCATCCACGGGACCGAAGACAGGTTCGTCTCCTTCCGCATGCTCGATATCAATTACCAGGCGAAGTCCAGAGGATATAAGGAGAAAGCCGCATTCCAGGGCGCACGGCATGCGGAATCAGAGTACACGGATCCGGAAGGATATTATGGGACCATCAAGCGCTTCCTTGAGAAACAGGGATTATAATTGATTATAAGGAAAGCAATTATAAATTTCGTATATTTTCTTGACCCAAACTGTTGACTCAGGAATCGAAATAGACTATCTTATGGCAGTACCAGTTGAGCGGTCGTGGTGGAATTGGTAGACACGCTAGCTTGAGGTGCTAGTGGTCGAAAGGCTATGCTGGTTCAAGTCCAGTCGACCGCATCGGTTCAGATCCTTCTGCAAGCAGAAGGATTTTTTATTTCAAGCCATATCACATGCATGCCATGGACAGGCAATGGCAACCAGCTACTTCGGTATCACAGAAGCGATAAGCATAAGGATAATCCAGACGGCAAGGGAATCAGACTTCCTTCAGGCCTCCTATTGGACGGACAATCTGGGAAGAACCATAGGAATGGGTTTCAAGCCTTGACGCGTGACATGGCGAGCAGCAAGGATCCAAGGAAAAACAACCACTACCCTATTGATTTTCTTCCGCAACTCCGCTATTCTCTCTCTGTTGCTTCAAAGCAGCCTTATGGCGAGATAGCTCAGTTGGTAGAGCAAGCGGCTCATATCCGCTCGGTCAGGGGTCCGAGTCCCTTTCTCGCTAGAGTCCCGGAGATCTTCTCCGGGATTTTCCATTTCCTAGCCTATCGTATTCCTCAGGACACCCAGCCTTTCGATCTCTATCTCGACTATATCGCCCTTCTGCATCCCGGAAATCCCTCCAGGCGTACCTGTCGAGATGACATCGCCTGGCAGCAGCGTCATCACATGCGAGAGGTATGACACAAGATACGGGATGGAGAATATCAGGTTGGATGTCCTCGACATCTGCCTGGTCTCCCCGTTGACGCGGCTTGTAATCATCAGGTCGCTTCCATCCTCACCGGTCACGATGTATGGCCCGAGAGGCAGGAAGGTGTCGAAGCACTTGGCAACCGTCCACTGGCCGTTCTTGGGCTGCAGGTCACGTGCCGTCACATCATTGGCGCTGGTGAGGCCGAGTATATAGGAAGAGGCATCCTCCTGGGAGACCATATGGCATTCCTTCCCGATGACGACAGCCAGCTCCGCCTCGTAATCAAGCCTGTGGCACATATCAGGATAGATGATGGTCCCCTCATGCCCAAGCTGGCATGTGGATGGCTTCATGAAGACGACAGGGGCCTCGGGAATAGGGAGCCCGAACTCCTCGGCATGGTCACGGTAATTCAGCCCTATGCATACGGCCTTGGAGAAATCCACAGGCGACATGAGCGATACATCGGAAAGCTTCCAGCGCTCACCGGTCTCCGCATAGTCCTCATAGGGAGGCCTGTCTATGATGATAAGCCCATCGCCATCGACGATTCCGTACCCGATCCTTCCATCTGCCATCCTGGCCCTTGCGTATCTCATAACCAAACTATCTCACTAAGAAGGCATAGCTTCAACAAAAATCCCCGGCATACGCCGAGGACCATCATTCACAGGAGCCTTGTGCCGTGCGTTATCGCATCCTTCCTCACGGCATCAGGCCATACCGAGGCCTGCACCTCCCCTATATGCGCCTTATGGAGGAGGAACATGCAGAGCCTGGACTGCCCTATGCCGCCGCCGATCGTCTGGGGGAACTCCCCTGCGATGAGGCGCTTATGCCAGTAAAGGTCCTTCCTCTCCATGCAGCCGCGGATCTCCAGCTGCCTTAGAAGCGATTCCCTATCCACCCTGATCCCCATGCTGGAGAGCTCAAGGGAGGACTCCCTCACGCTGTCCCATACGATGATGTCGCCATTGAGGCCATGGCAGCCATCCTCAGTCTCCGTCGACCAGTCATCGTAGTCGGGGGCGCGGCCGGAATGCGGCGGGTTGCCATAGCCGATGCCGATGAGGAAGACCGCGCCATAGCGCCTTGCTAGCTCCACCTCGCGCTCCTGCGGCGTCAGGCCAGGGTATTCCGCAGCTGCATCCTCGGTATGCACGAACACGATATCCTCGGGAAGGGTATCCTCAAGGACAGGATAGTCCTCGCCAAGCAGGAAGGCCGTCCTCTTTATGGCGGAATAGATCGACCTGACGGCATCCTTGAGGTAAGCAAGGTTCCTATCCTCAGGCAGCATCACCTTCTCCCAGTCCCACTGGTCGACGTAAATCGAATGGATTTCATCGATATCGTCATCGGGGCGGAGCGCATTCATATCCGTATATATACCCCTGCCGATGGGAACGCTGTAGTCTGCGAGCGCCATCCTCTTCCACTTCGCAAGCGACTGGACGATCTCCATGCCCTTGGAATCAAGGTTGCGCACGCTGAACCTGACCGGGTTCTCCACTCCGTTCAGGTCATCATTGATGCCAGAGCCCGATGGAACGAAGATGGGTGATGTCACCCTGGAAAGCCTCAGTGCCCCTGAAAGCTCCTTCTCGAAAGTGTCCTTGGCGTCCTTGATTGCCTTCTCCGTCTCGTGCTGGCCCAAGAGCGGCTTGTAGTCTTCTGGGAAATACATGGCGCTGCCTCCTCAACTGGGTTGATGATAAACAAAAACCGGCTCCATATACAATGCAGTCCGCAAATCCTGCGCCAATCAGCAATTCCGCAGACGAAAACAGACATGGTTGCAATATATTCCCATTTCTTTGTAAAATGGCTTGGCTTTCAGGATTATAGGGGGAAGCATAATGAGCAAGTTCTTAGGCGAATTCAAGAAATTCATCTCCCGCGGCAATGTGATGGACATGGCTGTAGGTATGGTAGTAGGTGCCTCTTTCACGGCAATCGTCAATTCCCTCGTCAATGACATCATCATGCCTATCGTAGGCGTGCTTATCGGCGGCGTGGACTTCACATCCTTCAAGCTCGTCCTCAGGGCTGCGACGGAGACAGCTCCGGCCGTGACGATCAACTACGGTACGTTCATCAACACGATCATCACGTTCCTGATCGTATCCTTTGCCATCTTCTGCGTGGTCAAGGGCGTCAACAAGCTCCACGAGAAGCCGGCAGCGCCAGCGGCTCCTGCAGCACCTCCTGCAGATATCCAGCTGCTGACGGAAATCAGGGACCTCCTCAAGAAGAACTGATTACCGCAAACAGGGGCGCCAGATGGTGCCCCTGTTTTGTCAATGTTGCATTTTCGTTAAGGATAATTGCTTGCAATCCCGCAAATAAGAATATCCGTATCAAGCTATTGACTACTTCCCTTGATTTCAATACATTTCCTGATGACAAAAGGTAGGTTCAAGGAGCAGTCAGATCATGACAGAGAACGAAAGGAACCTAATCAACACAGCAACCGGGAAGCTCTTCGCATCCCATCTCAATCCGATTTACGCAAGCATACAGAACTATAGGAAATTCCTCAGGGAGCATGAGGGAAGGGACCTCACCTTCACAGAGGCGACCGACCGCTGGGTCATGGATGTCGAGGAACCGATCATGAGCACGATCTATGGCGATGCCGTAATCAAGGCAGCCATGGGCAGCATGAGGTACAATCTCTTCTTCGAGCTGCTCTACAGGACGGAGCTGAACGGCTACAGGTTCAGCAGGGCCGACGCGCGCCAGTCAGCCCTGAGGAGAAGCTCCGGGCTGAGATGGCATATCGCGAAGATGCTGGCCTGATCACTGCCTGTAATATATAGCGGACCTGACCTGCTCGCCCTTCTCCTTGCCGAGAAGCGCCGAGACGACCTCGAGTCCCAGGTCGAACGCCCAGCCTGCGCTCTTGCCAGTTATGATGTTCCCATCCCTGACGACGCCATCGGACAGGAAGCTGAAATCGGGCGCGAACGATCCGCAGCCGGGATAGCATGTCGCGCTCCTGCCATCGAGGAGCCCCAGCGGGTAGAGTACGGCGGCAGGAGCCGCGCAGATAGCTGCGACGATGCCTGTCTGGGCTGTCTTCACGATAAGCTGCCCCGCCTCCCAGGACTGCGAGAGATTCACGGATCCCGGCATGCCGCCCGGGCAGAATACGGCATCGAATGCCTCATCACCTACATCGTATACGGTCCTGTCGGCAGAGACCTTCACGGAGCATGAGGACGTAACCTCAAGCGACCCGCTTATCGAGATGAGCACCGTCTCGAGGCCGGCGCGCCTGAACACATCGACAGGGCACATCGCCTCTGCGATCTCGAATCCATCGGCAAGCAGCACTGCAATCCTCATAGGACCTCCTCATGTCCGCCATTGCTATAGGCTTCCCTTACGATATCGGCAGCATGGAGCACGATCCTCTCGGTCTCCTCCCAGCCGATGCAGGCATCGGTGACCGATACCCCGTACTTCAGGGCCGAGAGGTCATCCCCTATCTTCTGGCTGCCCTCCTCTATATTCGATTCAAGCATGAATCCCCTGATAGCCTCCTCTCCCCATCTGATCTGGTCGACTATCGAGCGCAGCACGCGCTTCTGCCTGCGGAAGTCCTTGCGGCTGTTCTGGTGGGAGCAGTCGATGACGATACGCGGCTCAAGGCCCAGGGAGGCCATCATCCTCTTGGCATCCTCGACATCATCCTCGTAGTAGTTGGGGCCATCATCGCCGCCGCGGAGGATTATATGGTATGAATCATTGCCGGCCGAATGGTAGACAGCGAGCCTGCCATCGCGCTCGACACCGATGAACGATGCCGGCGAGCTGGCGCTCTTGCAGGCATTGACGGCCGCGGTCAGGTCACCGGAGGTGCTGTTCTTGAAGCCTACGGCCACGGACAGGCCGGAAGCGAGCGCCCTGTGGGTCTGGCTCTCCGTAGTGCGGGCGCCGATCGATGACCAGCTCATCAGCTCATCGGTATACTGCGGGACGATAGGGTCAAGCACCTCGCATCCGACGGGAAGCCCTATCGAGATGATATCTATCAGGAGCTTCCTGGCAATCGTAAGGCCCTTCTCGATGTTGTAGCTGCTGTCCATATCGGGATCGACGATGAGGCCGCGCCAGCCAAGCGCCGTCCTGGGCTTCTCGAAATACGTCCTCATCACGATGCGGAACACATCCGAGACCCTGTCCGAAAGCCCCTTCAGGCGCCTTGCATAATCAAGGGCAGCCTGCGGGTCATGTATCGAGCAGGGACCTATGACGGCAAGCAGCCGCCTGTCCTCGCCCTTGACTATCGCATTGACCTCATTCCTGAATCCCCTTATCCTCGCGGCGATCCCATCGGTGATGGGATAGGCAGCCGCAAGCTCTGCCGGGGTCCTGAGGCTCTCGATCCCGCAGATGCGGACATCCTGGGTTGTCTTATTTATCATCCTTCCTCTCTTCTGCCTTGGCCTTCTTCTTCGGATAGAGGAAGCGCTTGATCTTCTGGGTAGGCGTCCTGTCGAAAGGCTCCTCCTGAAGCTGCACTTCCGAGATCTTCGAATAGGCCGACAGCTCAGAGTTTACCTGATTCCTTATCGCCTTGATATACTTCTGCGCCTCCTGCTGGGCCTCCTGCGCGGAAATCTTCAGCTTCTCAGCCATCATGTTCATATCGAGCTTGATGAGCGCGACGAGCCCTCCGTTCTCCGGGACTACGAGGGACTCCTCGACGAAGGACTGGCTGTTGATCAGCGACTCTATCATCTCAGGATAGATGTTCTCCCCGCCCGGGCCAAGGATCATCGTCTTGACCCTGCCCCTGATGGCTAGCCTGTTGTGCTTATCTATGAAGCCCAGGTCCCCTGTCCTGAAGTAGCCATCCTCGGTGAACGACTCCTTATTGAGCTCAGGGTTGTTGTAGTAGCCCCTCATTACATTGGGGCCCTTGACGGCAATCTCACCCACGCCCTCCTCGTTCTTATTCAGCAGGATGACTGAATCATCGGTGACAATCTCGCCGATGAAGCCAGGATGCTGCCTTGAGTGCGCGCTGCCGCAGCCGGCGACAAGCGGCGATGTCTCGGTAAGCCCGTAGCCTATCGCATACGGGAAATGGGCCTTGTGCAGGAAGAGCTCGACCTCGCTGTCGAGAGGAGCTCCTCCGATGCCGAAGAACCTCAGCCTGTGGCCGAATGTCGTCATGATCTTGCGCCCTATCGTCCTGTAGACGAAGCTGCCGACCAGAGGCATGGAGATCATCCTGCCGATCTTCGGATTGCCCTTGAGGACAGGCACGACTGCCGACCTGTAGACCTTCTCGATCAGCAGCGGGACGGAGAGCATGACATGGGGCCTGACCTCGGCTAGCGCAGGAAGCAGCACAGAGACTGCAGGCGGCTTGCCGAGGAAGGTGATGTCGATGCCTGCCAGGAGCGTAAGAACCTGCCCGATCGTGAACTCATATACATGGCTCATAGGCAGTATCGAGAGGGCCTTCCAGCCTGGCTTGATATCGATATATACATCCGTCGCGAGGTCCGCGCACCTGAGGATGTTCATATGCGTCAGCTCCACGCCCTTCGAGGACCCGGTCGTGCCGGATGTATATATAAGCGATGCGACATCATCCTCGGCAGGCTTGGCGGCAAGCACGTCCTTGACCCTGAGCTTCGTGCTCTTCATCGCGAAGCCGGGAGCCTTGTCGAAGGTATATCCCTCAATCGATTCCGGGATATGGACAAGGTCATCCATCCTGAAGACCATGATACCCTCCAGCGAGTCGGCGATCTTCGGCTGCTGCTTCGCATTGACGCAGACGCCTATCGAGCCGCTGTCCTGGATGATGAACTTCGCCTCGCGTGCCGAGAAGTCCGGCAGGATGGGGACTGCGATAGCGCCGAGCATGGTGATGCCCAGATACATCACCATCCAGTTCGGGCAGCTCTCGCCGAATATCGCGATCCTGTCGCCCTTCTTCACGCCCTTGTCCATCAGGTACGAAGCCACTGCATATGAATACCAGCCTAGCTGGTTATAGGTCATGTCGTTCTCATCGCCCTGGCGGAATATGCGGTAGCAGATCCTGTCCTGGTACCTGGCGGTCACAGCCTCTACGAAATCAGTGAACGTGTAGCCCTTGACCGTCTTCATCATCAGGCCGTCAGGCCTCCTCACCTGGCGGCATTCCCTGAGGCTGAACTCCTTCCTCAGCCGGTCAGCCTTCTCCTTTTCCCTGCTCTTACCCATCGATAAAACCCTCAAGCATCTCCCCTCTCTCGCATACCCTGCAGAATATGCCGGAAGGGATCTTCGAATACGCAAGGCTGCGGATTATGCCCGTGTCGTTGTTGTTCTCGCTGACATGGACGAAATAGACGCTCTCGCCCCTATGCGCGACCTTGCTGGCGAACTCCACGGCCTCGCTGTTGGAAAGATGGCCGTAGATTCCCTTTATCCTGTTCTTAAGATGTGCCGGATAAGGACCCTCATCCAGCATCCTGTCGTCATAATTCGATTCGATGAACATCACATCGGCGCTATCGGCAAGCTCCAGTGCGCCCTCGGGAACCATCCCGGTATCAGTCATGATGAAGAACGAAGGCCCGGCATCGGAGCGGATAAGATACCCCGCCGATCCCTCTGAGTCATGATAGGTCCTGAATGGGGTGATGCTATAGCCGGGAACCGATACCTCGTCCCCGAATGAATACTGCCTCACGAGGTCCTGCTCTATGCGCTGGTGCTGTATGACCGTCATATTGCGCGCCCATGCGATATCGGACATATAGACCTCGGTCCCAGTCTTGCGCTGGAACACCCCGACCCCCTTGGAATGGTCAGGATGGAGATGCGTGAGGAACATGGCCCTGACGGACTCCATCGCTATCCCGTGGTCCATCATCTTCTCGCTGAGCTTCTTGTAGGTCACCCCATCATCGATGATAATCGTGTTCTCATCATCGCTTATGATGTAGCAGTTGCCGCAGCTGCCTGTGGTCAGGACAAGATAATGCACCCTATCATTCCTCCGTTTCCCGTTCTTTTTACAAGATTACCGCCTAAAGCCGCAATGAGCAATCTTTCCCAGAGCCGCTAAACGGGTAGTTAGGATCAACTAGAAGCCCTGAACTCCATACAAAATGCATATTCAGGGCCCTGCAACGGCAACCCAAGGCATCACCTGGCTGCCATGGCATCCTCGACAACCATCTCGGCAAGGCCCCTTGCGCTTATCCGTATAGGCACATCATCGAAAGCGCTATCCATCACCTCAAGCTTCTCAGGGCTTGAGATAATCATCCATTGCATTTTCCCGCAAGATCCAAAGCTGCCCTGATTGTCTTATCCATATCGAAGTAAGCATACTGGGCAAGCCTTCCTCCTAGCAGAAGCCACTCGCATTGGTCAGCAAGATCCCTGTACTTCCTATAGAGCTCATTATTGCGTTCATTATTGATTGGATAATACGGCTCGCCGCTCTTGCCGAATTCCTCCGGGTATTCACGGCTTATCCAGGTAACAGGCGAATCAACCCACTCGAAATGCTTATGCTCGATTATCCTTGTATACGGAACATCAGCTGATGTGTAACTGACCACGGCCACACCCTGCCAGTTATCCGTCTCGATCCTCTCATCCTCAAACCTGACGCTCCTGTATTCAAGATGGCCAAGGGAGTATCCGAATAACTCATCAAGTGCGCCTGTATAGAGGACCTTCCTTGCCTTCGCCCTCCACTTATCCTGGTCCTGGTTGAAGTCTACGCCGGTAATGACATCCGCCCCCTCAAGCATCTTCGTGACCATCTGGGTATATCCGCCTTTGGGGATACCCTGATAAGGGTCCCTGAAATAGTTGTTATCATACGTGAAGCGGACAGGAAGCCTTCTGATTATCTCAGGAAGACTACTTCTTCACTCTGATTCAGTACATCTCCATCTCGTCAGTGAAATACAATTCCCCTAAGAAAACGTGAAGAGCCAATTTATATTCTTTCTCACTGTTTTCCAAGTATTCATCCTTACTTATTTATGCAACAATCCCAAACAATTTGGATATCACTTACAACCAGAGAACAGATTAATGAATTCATTACAATCATATCATTTTTTGCCAAGTAACTCTCTATAAATCAAGTCAAGCTTAGCAACTGAATCCTCAAAGCTTTTGTATATCGTATGATTGGCATTAGTGCCAAGACTAATCCTTAATGACTCTCCCCCATTTATGGCAGCAGTTATCGCATCGGCATATGCCTCAGGCGTATCTTTAGCAACTAAGCCATTGAAACCATCCGTAAATTCCTCGCTTGTAACGGATTCAACAAGGATGCATGGAACAGAAAATGCAGCAGACTCCCTCAATGTCAGGCTTGATGTATCATACTTGGAAGGAAATAGGAATATATCAGCAAGGCTATAGAAAGCAGCGATTTCCTTCCTGTCTGTCGTCTCCCCATAGAATACGGTACATCCATCAAGTCCAAAATCGCTGACCATCTTCTCATAGTGCTTTCGCCCTGCACCATCACCTACGAAAACCATGTTAAACGACAGCCCATTTTCCTTAAGGATTCTAAGGCTGTTTATCAGCAATGGGATGTTCTTTTCATCCTTGTGCTGGCCTATGTAAAGCAATACAGGCTTTGACTCATCGACTTTGACCAGGTTAAGAGCCATCTTCCGCAACGCAGCCTTCTCTTCGACGGTTGGGATTTTCATGTCAGTAGCATTCTCGACAATATAAGCTTTTCCTGTGAAACCATATGACCTAAGAACATCCAAGGATCTTTGATTCGGAGCTGTCACAGCATCAGCATTGTTGTAATGCCTCACCAGAAAATGCACAGCTATATCTGCGATAGCCTTACTATGTACATGATGCAATATATCCTGCCTGAATTGAGTATGGAATGTTGTCACATAAGGAATATTCTTTTTTCTTGCAATCCGTTTACCCAGCATACCAAGCGAAAATGGAGAATGGGTATGGATGATATCATAGTCAATGTCCCAGATTTTCCTCTTGTTCTCTCTGGAAATAAATGTCAATCCATATGGCTTCAATCCTGGAAAAGGATACATTGGGGAACGGATGATTTTCTCGTCATCAGTACAATCTGACATCTGATCAACACGTATAGATGTAATTACCCTTGCATCATATCCATACTTTTCTACCTCTATTGAAACATAGTTCTTGACAACCTGCCCCACTCCGTCCATCAACGGAGGATATGCTTCTGAAAAGTGACCAACTATAATTTTTTTCCAAGACATGATGACCTTATAAAATTTATTATATCAGAAATATAAAATCCGTTAAGATACTATCTTAATGGTATCAGCTCTTTATATATCAAATCTCTATCCTTGATTTTCCCATTCAGGAAATACCTTATATAAAGTTTCTGATATGGTCTATATTTCTCAATATAAGCATCAGTATTCATACCCTTGATTTTCATTATGGTTTTGAATCTAACATAGCAAAGAATAAAGAATAGCGCTCCATTTCTAATTATTGATCTACAATCATATGCCAATCCTATTCTTGTCAAATTAATATAACCATCTAATTCATCTGTTCTGGAAATCTTGAAAGGTGAATGGATATCACTATCAAGTCTATTTCGGTAAATATAAAGAGGTTCATTCGTATATACAACAGAATTAAGCTTAATCATGAGAGCTGGCATTGCATATACATCTTCAAACCTACGCCCTAGGGGAAAAGAAAAACCTTCAAACCATTCTTTTCTGATTAATCGCCCCCAAGGAACACATCGATAGCCTGTAAGCCGTGTCATCTGATACACAAATTCTTTCCCTGTATATTCAACTACCTTCCATTTCTTATTTGATGTATCAAATTCAATATCGTTCCTCACTTCCTTAAATCCGCAAGATGAAGCATCTGCGTTATTTTTTTCAAGTAAATCAACAAGACGCTCAACATGCTCAGGAAGAATCCAATCATCAGAATCAAGGAAAAGTATATAATCACCGCTAGCTTTCTCAATCATCTTATTCCGGCAAGCTGCTGCCCCAGAGTTCTCTTGAGAAAAAAGCTGTATCCGCTTATCCCTAGATGCATATGCTTTACAGATTTCATAACTGTCATCCGTAGAACTATCATTATTTATTAGGATTTCCAGATTTTTATATGTCTGTGCGATAACACTGTCCAGACACTTACCAACATATTTCCCAACATTATACACAGGTATGATAATTGATACTTTTCCCATTAAGGTTCCTTCAACATCTGCTGGAAATATATATTTTTAATTATATATCATATGATATCCGTTTTTTCTTCAGGATTCTCATTTGTCTTATGGAATAGTTTCCATACCGTATCAATCATTAATCTATCATGCATTATGAAAAGAATTCCGATATAAATCGCCAATCCTGCAATTATATCAACAAACAATCCAAGAACTGAATATTGAATCCATCTATCCAGATACCAGAGTGCACATCCCGTCAATAAACCCGATATGACATATGTTATGCCATATCTAAGGATTCTCCGGATTCTCAATATTCCTATATGCGAAATAAAGACAAGCTGCGTAATCAGGACGCATGTCTCCGCTATTACAGAACCAATGGACGCTCCGATTGACATAAATCTTGGAATAAGAATGAGGTTCATGAAGAAATTGACAATCGCGCCGACGATTAGCGATATGTTGTAGTATCTCACTTTCCTTGCCGGTACAAGATACTGGTTCCCGGAAATCGTACTCAATCCCATAGCAAGAAGAATCGGCAACAGCACTCTCCCTAGGGTTGCAACCTTGTCATATCCTGGGCCATAGAACAAAGGGACCACCCTTGGTATGACAAAATACATCACAACGATAACAGGGATGACAGAGAACCATGCGAATCGATAGGAATCATACATCTGCTTCTTTACGACGAAGATGTTGTTTCGCCCAAGTTCATAGGCAATCCTTGGTGCGGAAACACTGGCCAAGGTCGTGACTAATACCAATCCTCCTTTGACAAGATTCTGAGACAGTTCATAATACCCATTCTCTGCATAAACCCCATTCGAAAGGATTCCAATCATTGATTTATCCAACACTGTATAAATCTGTATTGCAATCGAAGGTACAAATAAGGTGATGACGGGTATTAGATGACGACGGATCTGCAGCTTACCGCTGAACTTTCCAAGCAACCGCGGGAGTTTTATGAATAATGACAAAGAAACCCCACACAGATTAAGCGATTCAATCAGGCAGTACTTATAGAAATCCCCTGGATCTTTTACAAATGTTACGATTGCAATGAAATAAGCGACTCTTATTATCAATGTGCGTATCGCAACGGTTCCAAACTTCTCAAGACCTGTATATAGCCAGGAAATATCAAGCATTGAGTTAAGCAATTGGATTATTATGATTGTATATAGGATTTTATCCGGAGCGAAAAAAGCAATAAAGCAGATATATAACGCAATTACTGCAGAAGAGATAAGGACCTTCAGAATCAGAAGTTCTACGAATATCTTCGTATATGCGCTCTTGTCATCGCGGAGGAAGGCAATCTCGCGCTGCCCATACGAAACGAACCCAAGATTAGAAAACAGAATAAAATATGAACAGATTGACGATGCGTAGCTATACGCCCCAATCTCCCCTGCTTCCAAAGCCCTAGATATATAGAAAAGAGCAACTGAGCCGATGACTCCCGTCATAATCTGATTGGATGCGGCGGAGAAATAGTTTTTCTTCAGGCTCTTGCTCATTATTCTGAGAATATATCCTTTATAACAAAATGATTCAATTTAGCTTGTTTTACGCAAGCTGACATATAAACCAGAAAGATTTATCAGAGTTACAGCAACCTTAACCTGATTTCCGAGTATTTCCGTAACCATACGCCGCTGAAAGCCGCCTGCAGGATTCCGCAAGGGATGGAAATCATAGGAAGGGCGAACCCCGAGACAGGACGGACAATCCTTCCTGCTGAAGAAGATGAAGGGGATGATGCCTATGATGGCCTTGCCTGATCCGCACCTTGGGAGATATGGTGGGCCTATGTCGAATTCGAGGACAATCCGGGAATCGGAAAGATACGTCCGGTGCTGGTATATCAGACCGATGGGAAGAGCCTGGTCCTATCCATGAAGATGAAACGCATGAGGCGCGTCCCGGATATGCTGGGGAATATGAGATAATCGACTATGCAGGAGCGGGGCTGAAAAAGAGAACCGTGATAAGATGCTCTAAGGCGATGTGGCTTAGCAGATCATCCTTCAGGAACAGGATCGGGCTCCTGCAGCCAATGGATATCATGAACGTCATGAATATAATGAGGGACTTGGACCAATGATGGAAAACGGAAATCATCTCCTCCTCATCTGCCTCATCCATAAGCAGGAACGCACCGTGGCCTGATTGCCAGGTAAGGATACAGCTCATCAGGATGCGTAATCATAAGCCGGATATCTGGCGATATCAGAGCATATGGCAGATCCGGATCTATAACCCCCTCAGCGATGATCTGCTTGGGATGCAGTCCTGTAAGCCTTCATGGCATAAGCCCTAGAGCGGCTACGGCAGCAGTATATCCTTGACCCCTTATCCCCTCTTTTGGATAATGCTCTCAATGGAGTTTTGAATGGAAAAGAGAATCAAGGAGATCCTGGCTCTTCGGCCATCGGAAGATACAATCAAGGCAGAGGGCTGGGTCCGGACCAAGAGGGACAGCAAGAACGTCTCCTTCATCGAGATCAACGACGGCTCATGCCTGAAGGGCCTCCAGGCAGTGCTCGACAGGTCTGCCTTCCCAGATGACCTGGTAGCGAGGATAACGACAGGATGCTCCGTATCCGTGACTGGAAGGATCGTCAAGTCCGAAGGCGGCAGCCAGGACATCGAGCTCAGGGCCGAAAGCGTCGAGATCATCGGCGAGTGCCCTGCCGACTATCCCCTGCAGAAGAAGAGGCATACGGTCGAGTTCCTCAGGGAGAAGGCATACCTCAGGCCGAGGACCAACCTCTTCGGCGCTATCACGAGAGTCAGGAACACGATGGCATATGCTGTCCATTCATTCTTCCAGGAGAATGGGTTCGTCTATGTCAACACGCCACTCATCTCGGCATCCGACTGCGAGGGCGCTGGCGCGCAGTTCCAGGTCACGACGCTTGACCTGGAGAACGTGCCGAAGACACCTGACGGCAAGGTCGACTATTCAAAGGACTTCTTCGGCAAGCTCGCGAACCTTACCGTATCGGGACAGCTTGAGGGAGAGACCTATGCCCTTGCCATGAAGGACATCTATACCTTCGGGCCGACCTTCAGGGCAGAGAACTCCAACACGACAAGGCATCTTGCCGAGTTCTGGATGATAGAGCCCGAGATGGCATTCTGCACGCTCGAGGGCGATATGGACTGCGCTGAGAAGTTCCTCAAGTACATCTTCAAGGCAGTGCTGGACAAGAACGGCGAGGATATGGCGTTCTTCTCGAAGTTCGTCCTGCCCGGCGTGATCGAGAACCTCGAGCATGTGGTCAGCAGCCCGTTCGAGCACATGACATACACCGAGGCCGTGAAGATCCTCGAGAAGAACAACGACAGGTTCGAATTCCCCGTCAAGTGGGGAGTCGAGATCCAGAGCGAGCACGAGAGATACCTCACCGAGGAAGTCGCCAAGCGCCCAGTGATCGTCACCGACTATCCGAAGGAGATTAAGGCCTTCTATATGAAGATGAACGACGACGGGAAGACGGTCAGGGCCATGGATGTCCTGGCTCCGCGCCTGGGAGAGATCATCGGAGGCTCCGAGAGGGAATACCGCTACGACGTCCTCCTCGACAGGATGAAGGAGCTCGGGCTCGACCCTGCCGCATACTGGTGGTACCTTGACCTCAGGAAGTACGGCTCCGTGCCACATGCTGGATTCGGGCTCGGCTTCGAGCGCGCCGTGAGGTATGTGACAGGCGTGGAGAACATCCGCGATGTCATCCCCTATCCGCGCTACGTCAAGAGCTGCGAATACTGATTGAGCAGGGCCGAGAAGACCGCAAGCTGCTCGCTTGATACAAGCCCCGTCTTGTCAAGGAGCCTTCCCTTGATCCTTCTGACGGTCCTGTCGCTCATAGACAATGCGGCTGTAAGCTCGCTGTTGCACATTCCCTTCTCCATGGCAGCAAGGAGAAGGGATTCCTTTTCAGTGAGCTTCAGTCCCTTCCTCTCCGGATTCCTTGCGAGTATTATGGCCGCAGCCTCCTCCGCGGATGATGCGGTATATACCCTGTCCGATAGCGACACGGCAATCAGGCGCGTGTATATCCCGCCGATGACGATGATCCTCGCATCAGGGCAGACGATACGGCCCTTCTCCACCTCAAGCAGCAGCTCATCAGGAGTCGGCTCGACCATGATGGCTGCATCTGCCCTGCCCAAGTATATGCCAGGCGGCAGGACCATGCACGTGCCCCTGACCATCCGCAGCAGGCTCTCCTCAAACTGGTAATCACCTCTAAGAAGCAGTTTCCTCATGCAATATATACGCAGCAGGATGCGGATTATGACAGTCTGCTTGGTTTGTAATTTATATTTTGGATATTCAAATTTACAAACAGGGATAATGGATACGATATCCTGGCTGATATATGGATACAAAGCCTGTTCGTATTTTATAACAGAGGCCTGTTCAGAATCTAATTTCCATATAATATGATTCCGTTATCGGCAATGATCAATTGCTGAAGAGCCTTGACATCTTGGCATCGAACATAGCGGAGAACTGGCGTATCTCCTTATCCCCGAAGGAATGAGACCTATCACCGAAGAGGCCCATCTCCCTGAAGACCGCGTTATTGGCGCGCATGCCGAGCTTCTCCGCGATGTTCGCGGCGGTATACTCCCCTCCCCTGTCGTCAATCACCTCGACGCCCTTCTGAAGCAGCCTTGAGGCAAGGGGTATGTCATGGGTGATGGCGAGGTCACCGGCTGCTGCAAGCTCGACGATGCAGTCATCCGCCGAATCCTGCCCCTTCTCCACGACAGACATCCGGATCCCGGACCCGATGGCCTTGAGCTCCTGCGGCGTCATCGTACCGCGGTATGGCCTGCGCCTGGCAGCCTTGTCCTCCTCGATGGCGAGCAGCACGTCAGGAAGCGGCCTGTCCGCGACGAAGAAAGCGTCGGCCTTTTCCTTGAGTATCCTCCTGAGTATTATCGCCCTGAGCTTCTGCGGAACCGAATCAGCATCGATGAAAACTATGGCCACAGCGTCTCCTCCATCCCTGATAATATAGAAAAGTTTCGTTTCATAACATACAATATATGCAACAAACATCAGGAGGTTAGCATGAGCTGTTCTACATTGCAGTCTCTTCGCTATGGATATTCACCGAAGCTCCCTGTCATGCTCAGGGACGGTGTAGGATCCGTCTCTGTCACAGAAGGGGAGAAAACGCACAGCGAATCGGATCAGGAGAAGATAAAGGAGCTTTTCCCGAATACATATGGAATGAAGGAAGTCTACTTCCGCAAAGGGGACTCGACGGCCCCTGCCAGGAAGCATGTCATAGGCGTCATCCTTTCCGGAGGCCAGGCGCCAGGCGGGCATAACGTGATTGCCGGCCTGTTCGATGCCATGAAGGCAAGCGACCCGGACAACATCCTCCTTGGCTTCAAGGGCGGTCCTTCGGGGCTCGTGAATGATGACTACATCACCATCACCGCAGACAATGTGGCTGCATACCGCAATACAGGCGGATTCGATATCATCGGCTCCGGGCGCACGAAGCTCGAGACCGATGAGCAGTTCCAGAAGGTCGCTGAGGTAGCGAAGAAGCATGGCATGACCGCAATCGTGATCATCGGCGGCGATGACTCCAATACGAACGCGGCAGTGCTGGCGGAATACTTCGCGGCGCATAAGCTGCCTATCCAGGTCATCGGCTGCCCGAAGACGATTGATGGCGACCTGAAGAACGATGACATAGAGGCATCCTTCGGCTTCGACACTGCCTGCAAGACATACTCGGAGCTGATCGGCAATATCATGAGGGATGCCAACTCAGCCAAGAAGTACTGGCACTTCATCAAGCTGATGGGGCGCTCGGCATCGCATATAGCGCTTGAATGCGCGCTGCAGACCCATCCTAACGTCTGCCTCATCTCTGAGGAGGTCCAGGAGCATGGATACCACCTGAACCAGATTGCCGAGAGCATCGCCAGCAGCGTTGCCGACAGGGCCAAGATGGGCTGCAACTTCGGCGTCGTCGTCATCCCGGAGGGCCTGATAGAGTTCGTCCCGGAGGTGAAGAAGCTCATCGCCGAGATCAACGATACGCTGGCAGCTTCCGGCGACAAGTTCGCGGAGCTGATCGACTGGGATGCGAAGATGGGCTTCCTGACGGCGGCTCTCTCCGAGGAAAGCATGGATGTGTTCAACATCCTCCCGCTCGATATCCAGCAGCAGCTCTTGATGGACAGGGATCCCCATGGCAATGTCCAGGTATCGAGGATCGAGACTGAGAAGCTGCTTTCAAGCCTCGTCGGCAAGAAGCTGGCTGAGATGAAGGCCGAAGGCAGGTACAGCGGCAAGTTCAGCACGCTCCACCACTTCTTCGGCTATGAGGGAAGGGCGGCATTCCCATCGAACTTCGATGCCGATTACTGCTACTCGCTCGGCTACACGGCATTCTGCCTCATCGCCTACGGCTATACAGGCTATATGTCGACGATACGCCATCTCGACGAGGGCGTCGGGAAGTGGGAGGCTGGCGGCATGCCTATCACGAAGATGATGGATATGGAAAGGAGGGGCGGCCATGACAAGCCGGTAATCAAGAAGGCCCTTGTCGACCTTGAAGGCGCTCCGTTCATGTATTTCGCGAAGCACAGGAAGAAGTGGGCGCTCGAGACCTGCTTCCGCTATCCGGGAGCCATCCAGTACTTCGGGCCGTCGGAGCTCTGCGATGCGACCACGATCACGCTCCAGCTGGAGAAGGAAAGCAGGAGCTGAGCCATCCATCGGAACAAGCAGATGCGGTACGTCAGACGTACCGCATTTCCTTTTATATCCGATAGAAAGCCTTCAGGGAATTCAGGACAGGGTCATACCCTGTACATCCTTTCCAAGGGATTCTCCTTGGCCTTGTAGAAGACAGCCGTGAAGCCGGTGATCGCCACGAGTGCCGATGTGGTCCTGGAAGCCAGCTCCTCAGAAATCTCCCTTATCTCATCCTTGGCGCTCTGGAACCTGACCTTCACGAGCTCATGCGCATCAAGCGCCTGGATAAGCGCATTGGCGACGCCGTCCGAGAGGCCTTCCTTACCTACTGATACTACAGGGTCGAGCGACTGCGCGCACGACCTGAGATATGCCCTTTCCTTGCTTGTCATCCTACCTGTCCTTGAAGAGGAGCTTTGCCTCGCTCCTCTTGATCTTGCTCGACGATGTCACCGGCAGCGGCTTGTCGGAGATGATGATCTTGGTGATCTTCTTGTATGTGAGGAGCCCCCTGTTCACATCATCCACAATCGATGAGATATGCTTATATGCCTCATCCATATCGCCATGTATCGATTCCATGTACTCGTCAGTGAAGTGCACGACCAGCTCGATCGCTTCCTTCTTAAGCTTCTCGTTGACGATATAGCCCATCACCATGACCTGATGCAGCTCATGGTAGAGCTGGAACTTATCCTCGATCTCCTCAGGGAACACGTTCTTGCCGCCCTCAGTGACGATCACGTTCTTCTCCCTGCCTGTTATGTAGAGATAGCCATCGTCATCCTGATGCCCTACATCGCCCGTATTGAGCCAGCCATCATCGCCGAGGACCTCGGCAGTGGCTTCCGGGTTCTTGTAGTATCCCTGCATGACCATCGGTCCCTTGATATAGATAAGCCCGTTGCCGTCGCTGTCGGGATTGACGATCCTGACCTCTATGCCGGCAAGCTTCTTGCCGACAGAATCCATCCTGAAGGCCTCGACGGGATTGACGTGGGTTATGGGGGACGCCTCGGTCAGGCCATATCCCTGCACGAAGTCGATGCCGAGCTCCTGGAACATCCTCACGGTGGAGACCGGAAGCGGGCCGCCGCCGGAGATGCAGGTACGCAGCGTCCTGAGCGAGAGCTTATCAAGCAGAGACGAGAAGAGCTTCTTGCCGATGTTCCTGCCAGTGGTGGTCTTTATGATTCCCGATATGCCCATCATGAAGCGGATGAGGCCATAGACGATGATGCCCTTCTTCCTCACCCCGGCCATCAGGCCGGCAATCATCTTGTTGTAGAGCATCGGCACGGCCATGAATATCGTGATCTCGGCTTCCCTGAGCTCCTTGGCGATCCTCGACATGGCAAGCTTCTTGCCGAAGACGATGCATCCGCCGCTGGTGAACGTGAGGTATACGACAGCCTCCATCGTATATGCATGGCTCAGAGGCAGGACGGCATAGCTCCTGTCCGTCTCATAGAATGTCAGGTTCGACTGGGTAAGGAGCGCATCTGACGAGAGGTTCCTGTGGGAAAGGACGACCCCTTTAGGAGTGCCTGTGGTGCCGGATGTGAAGATTATCGAGGCGACGTCCTCCGCATCCTTCAGCCCGGGATCCCTGTACGCGCCCTCCATCTCCATGATCCATGGATAGGCGGAACCGGGCTCAAGGGAGAACTTGCTGATACCGGCCTTGCCATCGGCATCAAGGCTCTCTGCCCTTTCCTTATCGGTGAACACCGCCTTGATATCGCCGAACTCGATGAAATGGAGCATCTCCTCATTGCGCAGGTTATTGTCGAGGGGATAGATTATCCCGCCCATATAGAGGACAGCGAAATAGGCCATCACCCACTGGGGGCTGTTCTTGCCTGCGACACCAATCCTGTCGCCAGGGCGGAAGCCGTTCTCCTGCAGCCATCCAGCGACATTCATTATGATCCTCTCGGCTTCCTCGTACGTATAGCTCTCATCAGGCTCGAACGCTCTGAAGACATCATTGCTGCCGAAGCGGAGCACGCTGATATGGAAGAGCTCATTGACCCTCGGCCACTCGCCCTCGAACTCCTTTCCCCTGTAATCATCGAGGAATGCCCATGCATTCCGGTATTCTACGTTCTTCACTTTCCGGTTCCCTATATTCCTATTGACTTAAGCATCCTACCATATATGCCCCTGCGAAAACAGGGGCATATGCGAAATCAGCCGAAAAGCCGCTTGACCTCGAATCTCTTCACCTTCTTCGTGCTCGTCATCGGCAGCGGCTTATCAGAGACAGTGACCTTGGTGATCTTCTTGTATGGCTGCAGCTCCCTGTTGACCTCGGTGACCAGCTCATTGATGCGGGCCTCGATCCTGGCAGCATCGCCGCCGCAGCTCCTGCGGCAGCCATCGGAAGGATAGACGATGGCCCTGATGCCCTCGCTCTTCGTTGCCTCATCGATCATGTAGCCTGTAATGCAGATCGTATCGATATCATCATAGAGCTGGAAGCAGTCCTCGATCTCCTCGGGGAAGACATTCTTGCCGCCTTCTGTGACGATTACGTTCTTCGCCCTGCCTGTCAGGTAGAGGTAGCCGTCAGCATCCTGGTGACCGACATCGCCCGTGTTGAGCCATCCGTCATCGCTGAGCACCTCAGCCGTCGCCTCGGGATTCATGTAGTATCCCTTCATGACCATGGGTCCCTTGATATAGATCAGGCCATTGCCGTCGCTGTCGGGGTCGACGATCTTCACCTCCTCCTCGGGGATGAGCTTGCCGACGGATGCCTCCCTGTATGCCTCGACGGGATTGAGATGGGTAATCGGGCTTGTCTCCGTCAGGCCATAGCCCTGCACGAAATCGATGCCGAGCTCGTTGAACATCCTGAACGTGGAAGCCGGAAGCGGGCCGCCTCCGCAGATGCAGATCCTGTTCGTATCAAGCGAGAGCCTGGAAAGCAGGAAGCCGAACATCCTCTTGCCTATGTTCCTGCCGGTCGTACGCTTGATGAAGCCTGAGATGGCCATCATCAGGCGGATCAGGCCATAGACGGCGATGCCCTTCTCACGCACGCCCTTCATGAGCGCTGCCAGCATCTTGTTGAACAGCATCGGCACCGCGAGGAACATCGTCACCCTGCCCTGCTTAAGCTCCTTGAGGATCTGCGAGACGACGAGCTTCTTGCCGAAGACAACGGCAGCGCCTACGCCGGTCGCCTCAAGGAGGACGGCAAGCATCGTATACGCATGATGGATAGGCAGGATAGCATAGAAGACATCGGTCGGATAGATCCTCATGTTGCCCTGCGCGAGATAGACATCGGATACGAGGTTGTTATGCGTAAGCATGACCCCCTTCGGAGTGCCCGTCGTACCTGATGTGAAGAGTATCGCGGCGACATCCTCGCCATCGGTCTCATCGCGCGTGAAGGCAGGACCGTCCATATCCAGGACGAACTCATGGCCAGCCGACGGCTCCAGCGAGTACTTCACGAGCCCGAGGCGCCCGTCGCTGTCTATGCCATCTATGCGCTCCGCATCGATGAAGAGATGCGTGACCGAACCGAACTCTATCAGCTTCTCCATCTCAGCATCCTTGAGGGCATAGTCAAGCGGCACGACCGTGGCACCGGCATATATGACGCCGAAATACGCTATCGCCCACTCAGGGCTGTTCTTGCCGGAGACACCGACCTTGGAGCCCTTGCCAACCCCTTGCGAGGCAAGGTAGCGCGATACAGCCTCTATCTTCTCCTCGGCTTCCCTGTATGTGAACACCTCCTCCTCAGGGGAGAATGCGTGGAAGCATCTATTGCCTGGATAGCGCAGGACCGATATATGGAAGAACTGCCTGAGATTAGGCCACTTGCCGGAAAACTCCTTGCCCCTGAACTGGTCAAGGAAGCTGGTTGAATCGAAATAACCGATTGTCTTCATGGGAAATCCTCTCGTGCTGTCCTGGACAGCTCTTCTGGATTTTCCATATTATCGCGGGCTTTGGCAATCACGGCACCCTGCTATGCCCCTGCCTAGGGCATAGTAAGGTTTCACTAGCCATCCTAGGGTTTCATGACCAGGGGAATGCCTCCGGACTGGCAGGGTCCCATATGCAGCTCATGCCTGTCTCCGAGTCCGTGATGACGTATCCGGCATCAGATGTGAATACGGCCGAGTAGCGGCGGCTGGCAGGAGCTGTCTCCGGAATCGCGTCCTTCGCGCATATGAACCCTACTTCATTGCCGGCATTGCCGTATGTCGATGAATCATATCCGCAGAGGACCGTCTCCGGCTCGAAGAAGCAGTAAATCTCGGCCGGGATGCTCGCATCCACCTCCGCGATGCCATGGTCGCGGAGCATGGCAGACCGCCCGCTCTGGTATGTATCTCCCGGATGGCCCTTGTAGATATGCACCCACTCTTCATCCGGATAGAGATTCTCCATGATGGAAAGGAAATCCTCCAGGCAGTCTTCCAGGGAATAGCGCGTACCAAGGAACATCACGACACGCTTGCCAGCCTTCTCCGCGGCCTCGAACTCCTCCGAATCGAAGCTGTAGAGCTTCTTGAATGCCTCGGCCTCTTCAGTATCAAGCGAACCAAGGAGCGAATTCATATTCACAACCTTCACGTTGGCATTATCTGCCACATATTCCTGATATGCAGCCGACGAGCCGAACGTATCGGCATTGTTCCTGTTGATGATCCACTGCACATCGAGGCTGCTGTCGCAGGCGATGACGGGAGCGAACTCCTCCAGATAGCGCTGCAGGTACGCAACTGGCCTGTGGCCTATAACGGCAGCCATGGAGGCATCCATATCCCCAGCCAGGGCATTGTCCCTGATATCATCCCAGAGCGACGACAGCTCATCGAACTTCTGGAGCGATGCATCCTCGCCGCTACCATCGCCGAAGATGTCGCGGAAGAGCGTATAGGTCCCGTTGCCATCGCTGATCATCGTCAGCGAGAACTGATCCGGATGCAGGCCATTGCCAAGAGCGAGAGGAAGGACCAGGAATGAATCGAAGTCGTTGACGATGATGTTGAACCTCGAATCGGGGTTGAGCGTATGGAGATACCCTATATACCTGGCCATGCCGGCTACCATTGAATCCCAGTGGATGGAGTTGATGCCGGACTGGTAGGCGCCTTCCTCGTAGAAAGGACAGGGGATGACCATATCGGGCAGCGCCGTCCAGTCATATGCATCAGCACGCTCAAGGGCGATGACAGTCGGCAGGGAAGAGTCGATCAGCGCATCCTCTCCCGCATCGGAATCGGCGAGGTAAAGGCTCATATATGTGACAGGCACCGTTGCCGAGAGAAGCGCTATGTTGTATTCATCCGCGGTCACCACGGCCTCCGAATAGAGCGTATCGACAAGCTCGGAACCGGAATACAGCTTCATGACGATCTCATAGCGACCGAAATCACGGAGGTCCAGCGAGAGGGATCTCTCCGCTCCGGCAGGCAGCTCCTCGGCAATGCGCTTGATAGGAAGCCCTGAGTCACCGATAAGCGATGCCTCGGCGATTACCCTGTCGATTCCCTTGCCTTCCGTCGATTCCGGCAGCTGTATGGAGACATTGCCATCGGCACCGACCTGGCTGTCTATGCCGGAGCCTGACGGCGCTGTGCCGCATCCTGCAAGCAGTGCAAGCATCGCTATGATGCAGAGCAGTAACCTCTTCATAGCCATCCTCCTCAGTATGCGTAGGTTATCGCCAGGCCGCAGGAGATGATATGCGACTGGCCGGCGATGAGTCCCCTGTATGACGAGGCCAGCGGGGCATCATATCCTAACGACACATCAAGGCCGAGATAGCTGGCAGGCCTGAACGCGAGCGTGATTCCCGCGCCGATGCCGAATTCATTGGTAGCGATCCCGTTGAAGATGTATATGCTGTCACGCAATCCCGCGGAGAATACGAAGGCCATATAGCCGTTCATCCCAATGCGGAAGAGCGCATCCGCACCGAGATGGACAGCGGAGAAGCCCGCCAGCTGGCCGAATGTGAATCCGTAGCCGGCATCGACGCCAAGTCCGAAGATGCCCTCATCATCGAAGTAGGTAGCGCTCGATACGCCCAGTACCGCTTCCTGCGACTCCACATGCTGCAGAGACCCGTCATAATGCCGGTAATAGCCGGCCTCGACCCCGATGCTCCCCGATGCGGCCTGCAGCGAAGCGGCAGCAAGGAGAAGCATGAGCATTGACAGCGTTATCCTTCTCATAATCCTCTCATCCATGGATATTCTATCCCATAGACGGCAGAGGGCAATGCGGAAATAGGCAGGATCTAAGGGAAAATGCCCCCGGAGGGGCATTATCATGCAGGGAATCTGACCGTGATCTCCGTTCCAGCACCCAGCTTCGACCTCAGGTCAATGGATGCATGGTGGAACTGGGCCGCATGCCTGACTATCGAGAGACCCAGCCCGGTGCCGCCGGTCGCCTTCGACCTGGACTTGTCGACGCGGTAGAAGCGCTCGAAGACCCTGTCCTGGTCGGATTCCGGTATGCCGATGCCTGTATCCTTCACCGAGAGCACGGCATCGCCGCCTTCCCTGGAGACGGTGACAATGGCCTTGCCTCCCTTCCTGTTGTATATGATGGCATTGTCGAGGAGGTTGAATACCATCTCGCCCAGGAGCGCCTCGGAGCCGTGGATGATGCCATCATCATTCCTCACGACCTCGATGGAGACATCCATCGACCTGGCTTTCTTGGCAAGCCTGTCGGCGGCGTCCTCTGCCACATCGGCAAGGGAGACGGGCTCCGTCATATCCTCCACATCATTCTCATCGAGCTTGGAAAGCCTGATGATATCATGCACGAGGGCGATGAGGCGCTGCGACTCGCTGTAGATCTCATTGCCGAAATCCACGGCATTCTCCGCGCTTACCCCGCCGTTCCTCAGCAGCTCCGCATAGCCTGAGATGGACTGGAGCGGCGTCTTGAGCTCATGGGAGACATTGGCCGTGAACTCGCGCCTCAGCTTCTCCCTCTCGCTCTTCTCCGTTATGTCGATGATGATGACGACGGCACCGCCTGCCATGCCCTCCTCGAGCACCGGTGAGGCGATGATCTGGAGGACGCGCGTCTTCGTCTCCACGATGGCCTCGTCCCTCCTGCCGGCAAGCGCATTCTCGACAATGGATGAGAATGCCTCTTCCCTGCTTATGGCCAGTATGGAATCGCCGGCCTTCACCTCAGGCGCATCGAAGAGCATCCATGCCGCCCTGTTGACGGAAAGGAGGCGGGCATTGCCATCGATGACTGCCAGTCCCTCCGACATATTGCCGGTGATGATGGCGAATTCCCGGCTCTTGCGCTCAGCAGCCTCCACCTGGTCCCTGATCAGGGCCTGCTGCTTCGCGATCCTGAAGAGAAGCGGCGACAGCTCATCATAGGCAGGGCTGTTCTCCGGATTGGAAAGGTCGATGCCGTTGATCGGATCTGTGATGGCCTTAGCCGTGCGCGCGGCTGCAATGGACAGGAACACGAGCAGGATAAGGAGCAGGAGCGCCATCGGCAGGAGCATGCCCATCACGAACGAGAGCACGCTCTCCCCTGATACAGCCAGGCGCAGGATCGTGCCGTCATCCATCCTCTCCGCCACATAGTAATAGGAAGAGAGGAGCGTGCCGCTCTGCCTCCTGTCCTCGCCGAAGCCCCTGTCGGCAGCTTCCTGCACCTCAGGCCTGTCGAGGTGGTTATCCATCGCGTCCGAGGACGCCATGCTGTCATAGGATACGGTTCCATCTGGACCGATTACCGTCAGGCGGCGTCCCAGCGTCATGGACGCATCTGCCACGCTCGCCGGGTCATCGTCATAGGCTATCTTCAGGTAGCTGAGCTCAGCCCGCAGGTCGCCCATGACCCTATCCGAATACGAGAAATAGAATACCGTTATGGAAACTGCGGCGGAAAGCAGCATCGCCACGAGCGCCGCAAGGAAAAGCGCATGGAATATCTTCTTATTCATCTGTTCCCCTGAACCTGTATCCGACGCCCTTCACCGTCTCGATCCTCTGTCCCTCATCGCCGAGCTTCTCCCTGAGATGGCGGATATGGACATCAACGGTCCTGTTCTCGCCGTCGAATGAGTATCCCCAGACAGTATTGAGGATGCTGTCGCGGTCGAGCACGATCCCCTCATTCTCCATGAGGTAGAGCAGCAGGTTGAATTCCTTCAGCGTCAGCTCGACCTTGCTTCCGCCGACCCTCACCGTATGCGATGCCGGCGAGATGACGATGCTGCCGTAGCTGACATCGCCCTTATCCTTCGGATGCCCGCTGCGCCTCAGCACGGCGCGTATCCGCGAAAGCAGCTCCATCATGCCGAACGGCTTGGAGATATAGTCATCGGCCCCGCTGTCGAGCCCGAGCACCTTGTCATACTCGGTGCTCTTCGCCGTGAGCATGATCACCGGGATATCGCGGCAGGCGCTATCGGCCTTGAGCCTGGCGAGGATATCGAGGCCGGAAAGGCCAGGCAGCATGATATCGAGCAGGAAGAGCTCGGGCTTCACGGAAGAGAGGACGCTGAACATGTCCTCGCCGTTCTCGAAGGACTGCGCCTCGAAGCCGCTGCTTGACAATGCATAGCTGACAAGCTTCCTGATGGAAGGGTCATCTTCTACGAGGTATATCATCAGTCCACCTTCGGGGGGTTGTTGATCCAGTCCGTGCTGGCATCCGCCGAGTTGAGCACCCAGCGCGCAAGCGAGGCGGCATGGTCCCCCATCCTCTCGAGATACTTGGCGATCATCAGCAGGTCAGGAGCCTCCGTCGCTTCCCTGCTGCCCGTGCGGATCATGTCGGTAATGGATTCCTTGGCCCTGTTGAAGGCGGCATCCACGATATCGTCCTTGCCGACGACTGCCTCGGCCTTGCCTGTATCGGCGCGCACGAAGGCATCGATGGCATCGCTGACCATGCCGCTGACATCGGCAACCATCGCATCCAGCCCGATATCGACGGACTTCTCAGCCGATGAGAGGAAGGGGATGATCTCCGAGATATCGGCGGCATTGTCGCCTATCCTCTCGATATCGCTGACCATCTTCATGGCTGAGGAGATCGTCCTCAGGTCCCTGGCTACCGGCTGCCTCCTGAGAAGCAGGCGCAGGCAGAGCGATTCGATCTCCCTCTCCATCCTGTCGATCTGGTGCGAGAGCTCCACGATATCCGGGAGCTTCGACCTGTCATTGGTGCCGAGGGCAATCTGGAGCGAATTGAGGGCATCTTCGGAAAGAGCTCCCATCTTTATCATATTGACGTACAGAGTCTCAAGCTCGCTGTCGAATCTCGTTCTCATAATATCAACCAAACCTTCCTGTCACGTAGTCCTCTGTCCTTGGATCCGATGGGTTGGAGAAGATCCTCTCCGTATCATCGTATTCAACCACCTCCCCCAGAAGGAAGAATGCCGTCCTGTTCGCGATCCTCAGCGCCTGCTGCATGTTGTGGGTCACGATGATGATAGTATACCTGTCGGCAAGCCCCATGGCGAGCTCCTCGATCTTCGCCGTCGAAATCGGGTCGAGGGCCGATGTAGGCTCATCCATCAGCAGCACCTTGGGCTGCACGGCCAGCGCACGCGCGATGCAGAGCCTCTGCTGCTGCCCGCCGGAAAGGCCCAGCGCGCTCTTCTTGAGCCTGTCCTTGACCTCATCGAAGAGAGATGCATCGACAAGGGCCTTCTCGACGATCTCGTCGAGCTTGACCTTGCTCTTTATCCCATGCGTCCTGGGGCCGTATGCGATATTGTCATAGATGCTCATCATGAACGGGTTCGGCTTCTGGAAGACCATGCCGACCTCTAGCCTGAGGCCGTTGACATCCATCTTCGGCGAGAAGATATCCTCCCCGTTGTAGAGCACCTGCCCCTCGATCCTCACGCTGGGGATGAGGTCATTCATCCTGTTGAGCGTCCTGAGGAATGTCGACTTGCCGCAGCCGGACGGGCCGATCAGGGCAGTTATGTTCTTCTCCTCTATCGCGAGGCTTATCTTCTTCAGGGCCTGTGTCGGTCCGTAATACAGATCGAGGTCCTTCGTCTCTATGATCGTCACTCTCCGATCCTCCTTCTCATCAGGTGTCCCATATACATCGTCAGGAGGTTGATGATGACGGTAAGCACCATAAGTATAGAAGCGATTGCGAACGCTACGTTGAACTCGCCCCTTTCGCTCGCGTAGACATAGAGAGCTACCGTAAGGGTCGCTCCTGCGCTGCCCATCCCCTTTATGAATCCGTTGAGGTTGTGCGCGAACCCTGCCGTGAAGAGGAGCGCGGCGGATTCAGAAAGGATCCTCCCGATGGAAAGTATGCATCCCGTGATGATGCCGTTGATGCAGGTCGGGAGGACAACGGTCCTGATGACCCTCCACTTCCCCGCCCCGAGGGCGAAAGCGCCTTCACGATAGCTCTGCGGCACGGTCTTGAGGCTCTCCTGCGTCGTCCTCATGATCGTCGGCAGGTTCATGATGACCAGTGTCAGCGACCCCGCCAGGAGCGATGTCTGCAGCGACATCAGCTGGCAGAAGACAAGCATGCCGACAAGGCCGTAGATGATAGACGGTATGCCTGAGAGCGTCTCCGCCGCGAACTCGATGAGCTCGACGAGCTTCTGGTTCCTGGCATACTCGGTAAGGTAGATCGCCGCCCCGACCCCGATCGGGAGCACGATGATGAGCGTAGCGACTACGACGTAGAGCGTGTTGAGTATGTTCGGCAGGATGCCGATGGTGTTGCGAAGCGTGCTGGGCTTGGTAAGGAGCAGCTCCGGCGTGATATACCCCACCCCGCGGTAAAGCACGTATATAAGCATGAAGAAAGTAAGGAAGGCGACGATGGCAAGCGAGAGATAGCAGAGCCCCCTCATGGTGGCGCCATAGGCCTTCCTGCTTCCTGAAATACCCTGGATCATATCTTCTGGTTCCCCTTCTTCAGCATGTTGAGTATCGCATTGATGATCATGATGAACAGGAAGAGCACGAGCGCAATCGAGAAGAGCGCCTCGCGCTGCAGTCCCGATGAGTAGCTCATCTCCGAAGCGATAGCCGTCGTCAGGAACCTCACCGACGTGAAGAGCGACGGCATGTTCGCGACATTCCCGGCAACCATCATGATGGCCATGGCCTCCCCTATGGCCCTGCCGATACCGAGGACGATAGCGGTGAAGATACCGCTCTTCGCAGCAGGTACCGTGACCCTGAAGTATGTCTCGATGTCCGTGGCGCCGAGGGCAAGCGATGCCTCCTCGTATTCGCGCGGCACGGCATCAAGGGCCGAAAGCGATACATTGATGACGGATGGAAGGATCATGACCGTAAGGACGATGATCGCGGCCATGAGGCTCGCACCATCCGGAACGTTGAAAAGCATCCTGATCCCCGGCACGAGGATCGTCATGCCGACAAGGCCATAGACTACGGAAGGAATGCCTGCAAGCACTCCTATGCAGAGCTCCATAACCTCCCGCAGCTTCTTAGGGGCAATACGGGCAAGGTAGACCGCGCAGAAGAACCCGATGGGGACTCCGATGAGTATGGCGCCGCCTGTGCCGTAGATGCTCGTCAGGATGAATGGAAGGATCCCGAACTCCGGCTCTTTCGCAGTAGAGGCCCAACGGGTCCCGAAGAGGAACTCGATTGGGCCTATTTCCACGATGGCAGGCAGACCGGAGATGATGAGGTAGATAGTGATCACCAGCACCGATCCGACTGCTACGAGGCCGAGGATCAGGAATACCAGATGGATTAGGTCTTCCATAAGCCTGCGGGGATTGGAAGCATACCCCTTCGTGGCCAAGAATCCGCTGATTCCCATTTTCCGATCCTCTGGAAGCTCAGTGCGTTGCGACTGCGCCAGCTGCCGTGATGATCGGTGCGGCTTCTGCGCTGAGGCAGTAGTCGAAGAACTTCTGGGCTGCATCCGAGAGCGGAGTATCCGTGAGGGTTGCGAAGACAAACGGCCTCTGGATAGCATACTCGCCGGACTTGACGGTATCCTCGGTTGCTGTGACGCCATTGACCGTAACGGCCTTCACGGAATCAAGGTTGGAAGCGAGAGATGCATAGCCGATCGCGCCGGGGTTCTGGGAGACAGCCGTGATGACAGCGCCCGTGGATGTGAGCTCCTGGCTGTACTTGCATGCGTCCTCGACACCGACGATTTCCTCGAAGCCGCTCCTCGTGCCGGATCCAGCCTCCCTGCCGATGGGAACGACAGGCGCATCAGGACCGCCGATCTCGCTCCAGTTGGAGATAGCGCCCGAGAAGAGGCCCGCAATCTGGTCGATCGAGAGGTCCGCGACCGTGTTGCCGGCATTCACGATGATAGCGATGCCATCATATGCGAGGACAGTCTCAGTGAGGCCGGACTCCTTCTCGCTGTCCTTGAGGGCGCGTGAGGAAAGGCCGATATCGCACCTGCCTTCGAGAGCGGCAGTGATGCCCGTACCGCTTCCTGTCGGGTTGTATGTTACATTGACATCCGGGTTGTCAGCCATGTACTGCTCAGCGAGCGAGAGGATGACCTTCTCCATCGACGTCGATCCATCGGTAGAGACCGTGGCCGTGCCTTCGCCTGCTCCGCTGGCCATGACGGAAGCCATGGCGATGAGTGCGACCAGCAATACTGCAAATGCCTTCTTCATATTTCAAACTCCTTAATAGGCGGAACCTATTTCCTTTAGACTGATGCCATGATAGTGAAGGATCATTAAGATACAAGCCTGCCCATGTTAAATCCATGTTAAGTGATAATCCCGGATCGTGTCCTTCTATTTTATTGCAGAGCAACAAATAATATACACAGGGCAAAAGGCTGGCATAGGCTTGCCGCTCCGATATGCAAAGAAGCTGTAATGGATTAGACTTTCCCTATGCCAGATATTGACGCGCTCGAGACCGCCTTCGACCGATTCGCCCCCTCCCTCCCGGACCCGCGCATCCGGGGTTCGCGCATAGAGAGGATGCGGCGGCTGCTGGAGCATCTCGGCAATCCCGAGAGGAGCTTCCGCACATACCATGTCGCGGGATCGAAGGGCAAGGGAACTACAAGCGCATACCTCGCGGCGCTGCTGGCAGGCAGCGGCAGGAAGTGCGGGCTCTACCTGTCTCCGCACATGTACACGATAAGGGAGCGCTTCACGCTCTCATCGGAGTTCCTCAGCGACAGCATTTACCTGGACACCCTTGGCCAGTTCCTCTCATCAATCGAGGGCTTCACACTCCCGGAAGGCCTAGGCAGCCCCATGCCAACCACATTCGAGGCCTATACCGCATATGCGTACATGCTCTTCAGGAACGCGGGCTGCACGGACGCGGTCATAGAGACAGGGCTTGGAGGCAGGCTCGATGCGACGAACACCCTGGAGCCTGAGGCCGTGCTGCTGACCCCTATCGAGCTGGAGCACACCGAGGTGCTCGGTTCCACGATCGCGGAGATCGCTACGGAGAAATCGAAGATCATCACGCCGGGGACGCCTGTATTCTCATCTGCCCGCGACAGGGCCGCCAGGGATGTCTTCCGCGCAGAGGCTGCGGCGCAGGGCTCCCCGATAGAGTTCCTTGATGAGGCGATACCGTCCATATCCTCATCCACATCGCTTGATGGGGAGAGGGCCTCATTCACCCTTGGCGGGACGCGCTTCTCCCTCATCCTCTCCATGTCATCGAAGGCGATGGCGGAGAATGCGGCGCTTGCCATCCTGGCAGCCAGCAGGCTCGGCTTCCTCACCGAGAGGGGCATCCATATGCTCGAGAGGACGCGCCTTCCCGGACGCTTCGAGAAGCACTGGATCCATGGCCGCCTCGTCGTCGTCGACTGCGCGCACACAGCCGCATCGATAGCCGCGGCGCTCGATTCCTTCAGGTCCATAGCCGACCCATCGCATTCCACCCTGATATTCTCCGCAATCGCAGGCAAGGATATCAGCCGCATGCTGCGCCTGCTCGTGCCGGCGTTCGGGCGCATCATCATCACCAAGCCTGACGAGTGGAAGAAGAGCGACCCGGAGGCCATATACCGTCAGGCCCTCGATATAGGCGCCGGCCGCGATATAGGCTATATTCCTGATAGGAATGCAGCGCTTACCAAGGCGCTGGAGGGCCAAGGCCCTGTCCTCGTGGCGGGATCGTTCTACCTGGCATCAGGGATGGAGGCGCTGAGGGATGATTAACTGGAAGGAGCTGGAGCTGCTGCTTTCCGAGCTTCCTCTTGAGAACAGCTATATACAGAAGGTCACGGAGCATTCGGTCCATTCATTCACCCTCTCCATGTACTCAAGGGAGGAGAAGGCGTGGCTGCTCTACTTCGAGATCGCGACGCCGGACTCAATCGTCTGCCGCACAGGCCATATGAGGAAGAAGGCGGAGGGGGCCCAGCGCTTCACGCAGTACATGAGGGCGCATTTCGTCGGCAGGAAGGTAACTGCGGTGAGGCAGCTCCCATTCGACAGGGCCTTCACGATGACGCTGGCGAACAGCGAGGATTCCATCGTGGCCACCGTGAGGCTCTTCTCCGGCATAGGCGCCAACATCATCGTCACCGACAGCGAGGGGACGATACTCGAGCTGATGTACAGGAGGCCCCAGCGCGGCGAGGAGAGAGGCAGGAAGCTCATCCTCGAGGAACGCGCATCGGAGGGTGACAGGCAGTTCTCCGTCCGGCCATGGGAAGGCGATTCCTTCAATGCCTTCATGGATATGGAAGGCAGCCGCCACGCGGCGGAGGCAGACAGCATGGAGCAGCTCAGGCGCCTCGGGGAAAAGCGCGACAGGGAGCTTGCGATGCTGGCCGAGAGGCTCAGGAGGCAGGAGGAGCGCGTGAAGGCGACCTCGGGGTATGGATCGTCGAAAGCCGCCGCGGACCTCCTGGCATCATCGATCCACCTTGCCCATAAAGGCGACAGCGCCATCACGCTGCCCGGCTGGGATGGCAGCATGGTGACGATACCGCTCGACCCTGCCCTTTCCCCGCAGGAGAACCTCGAGAGGCTCTACCAGCGCTACAGGAAGGACAGGAGGACGCACCAGATGGCAGAGGAGGAAGCCGCGGCCACGCGGCAGGCCATTGCCGATGCCGAAAGCAAGTACAGGGAGCTCTTCGAGGAAGGGAACCTGGCCAGGATCGCGAAGGAGAACGGCCGGGAAGCTGCGAGGAAGGATGAGGACACGCGCGCAGGCGTCAGGGTCTCCGTCTCCAGCTGGGATATCATCATCGGCAGGAACGCGAGGGAGAACGACGAGATCCTCCGCCATGATGCGAAGGGCATGGACATATGGATGCATACCAGGGACTACAGCGGGGCCTACGTGATCATCAAGGCGAAGAGGGACAAGACGGTCCCGCTCCCTGTCCTTCTGGATGCGGCATCCCTTGCCATACACTACTCGAAGGCCAAGAAGAACGGCAGGGCCGACCTCTACTATACATACGTCAAATACCTCAGGCGGGCCAAGGACGGCCCCAGGGGGCTTGTCATCCCCACGCAGGAGAAGAACCTCTCGGCAGTGCTGGATGAGAAGCGCGTCAAGGAGCTGCTCACATGATATACCACAGCGCGATATTCTACCCCGAGGACAGGGATGAGCTGGTATCCCTCGCGGCGATAGAGGCCAGGGAGGCCGAGCGCAGGGCCTTCATCGTCCCGCAGATGATGCTGCAGCGGTGCGCGCCGCTGTACCGGTCGGTTTTCTCGAGGATACCCGACGGACGCGAGATCCTCCTCATAGTCCCGCTCAGGCGCGGGCAGCTGTCCGCCGACAGGGATGGGCTCTTCTTCCAGCCCCAGCCGCGCAGGGAGCGCTTCTTCACCGGCGATATCGAGATACTCGACTCAGGCCTTCCCGTGCAGCCGGAATATGAGGCAGAGGAATACGGGCAGGAGCTCATATACCCCTTCATATCCATAGACAATCCACATTCGGCCCTTCGTGTCATCTACTCTTCTGCGGTATCATCAGAGGAGGTCAGGAAGCTCGAGGCGCTCATCAGGGGATTCGCGGGATGCACGGTCATCGTCTCCGCCAACATGACGGGGAAGACCGATGCGCCGGACAGGGGATGCCTGGAGATGATAAGGCATCTGGAGGATGGCGATAGGCTGCTGGACCTCTACCGCAAGGGAAGGATCAGCTCTCCGGGAGCGCCTGCCATCGAAGCGGTCTCCAGGGTCATCCCGGGCAGCTGGAAGCTGCTGGGAAGGACAGAGGGCGACAAGGCCGCAGGACATGCGGCGCTCATGAGGGAATAGGTATGGAGATAAGGACGATAATCAGGGACGGCGTGGAGAAGACCGCCATCGGCATCGGACCGGATGATGCGACGATTCCCGCGCATCTTCTGCAGGGCATCAAGAAGAATGGCATCATCATCGCACCGGATGGCAGCAGGAAGCCATGGCTATGGGATGGCATGTGCTCCATAGACGGCACGAGGTATGTCTACTTCCCCCACTGTGAGCTCGAGGAGGTCTCGGTCCTCTCCTCCACCAGGCGCAGCAGCGCCCTGGCGCTGGTCAGGCAGGCCGCCATGGGGCTGATGGATGCCGACAGGGAGTTCCTTGACCTGGTATCCGGCGTCTTCCCCCTATACAGGATCTATGTCTACGACCGCGATTCGATACTCCTCCTCCCTCCGGACCTTGCCGACGTCTTCGCCATGATGGGATCTGACGAGGACAGGCGCCGCCAGGTCACGGCAGTGATCCGCGGCAATGCAGAGCAGAACTTCATGCTGATCACGGAGATGGCCGAGCTCCTCTACTACGCCGCTTCAGGCATCCTGCCGTTCGAGGACCAGGCTGTCAGGACATCAGGCTACAGGACGATGCCGATCCCAGCCATCGCTGCGGAGCTTGATGAGAAGACCGCTGGCTTCATCTCCTTCATACTCGGCGCCAAGAGCCGCGAGATGCGCGACATCATGGGCAACAGCGATGACGGCAGGAGCCTCGGCTGGTTCCTTGAGCGCGCTAAGACGCTTGCATGGGACCTGCCTGGCAGGAGCGTGGAGCAGGCTGCGGCTGACAGGGACAGGATCATGGCAAGCCCGGAGTACAAGGCGTTCATGGCCAATGCATCCAGGAAGGCAAGGAGGATCGATTTCTGGCGCATCAAGGGCACCGTCATCATCGCCATCATCATCGCCGCCACCGTGGGAGGCTACTTCATCGGCAGCTCGGTATACAGGGCCACGAGGCCCCCGTTCACAGCCGACCTTGGCCAGGAGGAGATCATCGAGGACTTCTATACGGCCCAGTCGGACCTCGACGTGCAGCGCCTGACGACGGCTGTCAGGGGCTGCGAGGTGCCGCAGGAGATGGAGGTCACCAACCTCTTCATCTCGACCAGGATGCGCTATGCATATGAATCGCTTGACGTGATGGTCGAGGCCCGCGACTGGCTCGCCGAGGGGAAGCCGGCCATACCTGAGGGGACATTCGTCTACGGCATCATCCTTGACTCGGTCGAGCCTGACGGGGAGGACAGGTACATAGCGCATACGACATGGTACGTGCCGAGCCCATACAGCGACGAGGATGCCGCTCCCGCCGGGGATACCTCCCCATATGTCTATGAATACGCCGTTGAGCAGGCCTTCGGATTCGAATGGAACGATAGGGGCTGGTGGAACATCACCTCAGCCGACATGGTCTCCAGCCGCTTCCTCGGCAGGGAGAAGCTAGAGACATATCCCGTTGTGAGAAAGCTGATCTGAGGCTGCCTGGATATCGTCAGGGGAGATGAAGGAGAATCCCTTCATCGATGAGGCGAATGTCATCTGCTGCTTAGCATAGCGCGCTGAATCCCTGGCGATCTCATCTGCTATCATCGATATGCTCAGCTCGCCATCCTCGCGGGCTGCGAGGAATTCCCTGTATCCGATTCCTTCCATCGCAGGCCAGGAGAGGTCTGCCCCTCTGCGCACGAGGCCGCGGACCTCGTCATACAGGCCTGCGGCGAACATCTGCCCCACCCTCTCCCTGATGCGCTTCCGCAGCGTCTCCCTGTCCCTTGACAGGCAGATAAGGGTAAAGGAGATATCATCACGGACGGTATCCGGCACGGCATAGGATGAAAGCGGCTTGCCTCCTGTCCTGTACACCTCGATAGCCCTGGATATCCTGTAGTCATCCCCCCGCCCTATCCTTGCGGCGGAGACCGGATCCACCGAGGCAAGATAGGCATATGCCCATTCCAGGCCCTTATCATCGATCTCCGCCCTCACGGAGGCCCTGACAGCAGGATCCGCAGGCGGCGTCGAGGGCGCGCCATAGACCAGGTGGCGGATGTAGTACATGGTCCCGCCGGTTATAAGCGGGATATTGCCGCGCGACCATATCCCCTCCATGGCCCTGGAGGCATCATGCACGAAATCCCCGGAGGAATAATCCTCCCAGGGATCCCTTATATCCAGCAGATGGTGTGGTATCTTCTCCCTCAGGGCCCTATCAGGCTTCGCGGAGCCTATGTCAAGGCCGCGGTAGATCTGCACGGAATCGGCATTGATGATCTCGAATCCATGGGAGAAGAGCCTTTCGGTCATCTCCGTCTTGCCGACGGCAGTAGGGCCTGTAAGGACGACTGCCTTAGGCTTCTGGCTCTTCACCAGGCTCTGTGTATTCGATCTCATTCCTGAGGGCACGGTCAAGCACGACCGATACGATCTTCTCGCCGCTTGCCTCTATCTCGTGTCCCTTATCGACTGCCGCATATATATTGGCCTCGCCGATAGCGACGCATGTCATCTCGTAAACATTTGCCTGGGTATCAATAAGATCCTTAAGTGGAAGCACTTCATTCTCCTTACAGTAGTACTATATCCTAGACCAATTCGGTATATTATGCAACATGCCGCATATGCGTCCGGGCATCAGGAGACCTTCACCTTGACCACCAGCTTGCGTACCGGCGCGGGACTTCCCCAGGCCATGCCGGGCATATGGAAGTCGTCCGGATACAGTATGCATACACGGCCCGGTTCCATGAAGACGGAGGAGGCGCCGCCGGCGTAGCCGCCGAAGAACTCGATATCGCCCTCGGCATCATATCCGCAGCCCTTCCCAGCAACCGCCGCATCGGCTGTCGAATACATCATCTCCCGGCCTTCGATCACCATCTGGATATCAGCATACAGATGATGGTTCTCGAACCTGCCGGCGCCGAGCTCCTTGCTCGTGTATTCCTGCACCATCGCATAGACGCCATCCGCGATCTCATAGCGCCCCTTGGGCAGGGTCTTCCACCCTTCCCCGCGTATCCAGGCGAGGGCGGCCCTGAAGCCATCGCCCTCCGCATCCATCGTCCTATAGCATCCTACTGTCATGGCCCCTCCGCTGGCGGCATAGCCGGTCTTGATGAATCCAAAGCGGCTTATGCATGCAAAAACGGTCCCGATAGGCAAAGGAGGCCTGTGGCCTCCTGCCGATGCATCACGCCCTCAGCTGTCTTCCCTGAAGAGATGGGCGAAATGGGGGACGAAGTCCCTTATCCTGATATTCGTGGTATTGACCAGGTAGTCATAGTTCTTCCTGTCGCCCCACTTGCTGCCTGTGAAGAACTCATAGTACTTGGCCCTGCCCTTGTCTATCGAGTTGATCTTCTGCTTCATCTCCTTATCGGTGAGGACCTCTCCCTGCGGTGCCCTCCTGTGGCAGCGCTCGATGCGCGCGTCGATATCAGCGAAGACGAAGACCCTCCACGGCTTCTGCTCCCGGAGGATATAGTCGGCGCAGCGCCCTACTATCACGCAGTCTGACTTGGCCGCCATCTCCTTGATGATCTGCGTCTGCTCCGCATAGACGCTCTGGGTGATCTGGAACATCGGGTTCCCGATGGGATTGAAGCTCCTGCCGATCGTGATGGGGAAAAGCGGGTACGGATGATTCTCGACGACGTTATGCACATACTCCTCGGAAAGAGCCGTCCTCTTCGCTATCTCGGATATGATCTCCTTATCGTAATACGCTATCTGGAGATAGTCGGCAAGACGCCTTCCCAGCTCCCTTCCTCCGCTGCCGAATTCCCTTCCGATTGTTATGACCATCTGCAATCCTCCTTTCTGCTATTCTACCGCAATGTCGGCGCGAAATGTGAAAAAAACATGACTGTCAGGAAATGCGATCCGCTGCGTATATGGTATGGAGGGCAGCATCGCTCCCCAAGGGAGGTACCATATGCAGATGAAGCTGAGCAGGGAGGAAGCCGGCAGGCTCATCGGGAGGCTGTCGCTGATGGATGACATCCTCTTCTCGAGATGCTTCGACGGAGACCGCGCCAGCGCCGCTCTGATGCTGCGCATCATACTCGGCCGCGATGACCTCGTGGTGACTGAGGCACGGACGCAGAGGTGGATACAGGGCCTGCCAGGCCATTCGGTCAAGCTGGATATAGCTGCCGTGGACAGCGATGGCAGGCTCTATGACATCGAGGTCCAGAAGGCTGATGACAGGACGATAAGGAAGCGGGCCAGGTTCTACAGCGCCATGATCGATGCAGGATGCCTGGACAGGGCGAAGGGCTACTCCGCCCTTCCTGAGAGCTACGTCATATTCATCACGGCAGGTGACGCCATCGGCAGCGGCAAGGCGCTTTACAGCGTAGACCGCACGATCGGAGAGACAGGCGAGCCCTATGGAGACGGCACGCATATAATGCACGTAAGCGCATCGCTTGCTGACAGCAGCACTGAACTTGGCAGGCTGATGCACGATCTTAAGTGTACAGAACCAGAGGCGATGTTCTACAATGAGCTCAGGGAAAGGACCGGGTTCTTCAAGAAGGATGAAGGGAGGGTATATATGGCAACGGAATTCGAGGAGATGCTTGAGGAAATAGCCAGGGAACGCGTGGCAAAGGCACGTAACGAGAAGATCGCGGAGGAACGGGCTGAAGGACGCAGGGAAAACGCAAGGGATGCTGCCAGGAGGATGATTGCCGATGGCTCTATCCCGCTCGATAAGGTCGCGGAATTCTCAGGGCTTCCTCTCAGCGAGGTCGAAGGCATCAGGAACGGCATCAGCCTCTGAGACGGATGATGCATGCCTCCTGCAGGCAATGGCCCGGGAGGCATTGATGCGCGGCCAGGTCAGAGCGGCTTGGCAGGAGCCGTGGCTACCAGGTCGGATCCGGTCCCCGCGATATCATGGCAGATGATGTCTCCGATCGATACAGGCGGCACGGCCGTTATCCTATGGATCGCATCCATCACCGCGGGTATCGATTCCTTCGGAACCTCCGGCACGGTCTTCACAGGCAGCCTGCGCCTTCCCTGGCCCGAGATCCTGACAGTGGATGCCACGGTACGCTTGGGGGCAACCGCTTCCTGCCTGGCATATGCATCGCCGCGGGGACATGAGTTCCCGGCTACCGAGATGACCTTCCCATCCTCGATGGCAACGGAGAGCTGGCATCCAAGCGGGCAGTTTATGCAGGTAAGGCTGAGCATCATCTACCCTCCTCTATCCTTATCGTGATATCGCCGGACCAGCCATCGATGGAGATTCTCTCCATCTCACCCGGTGCCATGACGCGCCTGTGCAGCCTACGCAGCTCCCTTCCGCCGGACTCCGCCACGATATCGGCATCATGGAATACGGATGAGACGCGGAAGCGCAGCATGGCCTTGAGCGATGAGCGGCGGATCCTCTGCGGCACCGTATAGCGGACGCCATGGCCTGGCGCTACCTCCACGAAGCCCTCCGCACCAGGCAGGCCATGCCTGACATACAGGGCCGCATTGCGGCCTGCCTCGGCAGCCTCTTCGGATACATAGTCCACAAGGTCATGGACATGGAGTGCATTCCCTGCCGCGAAGATGCCATCTGCGGAGGTCTCCAGCAAATCATCGACGACCGGGCCGCCGGTGACGGGGGAGAGCATGATGCCGGCCTTCGCGGAAAGCTCATTCTCCGGCAGGAGCCCCACCGAGAGAAGCAGCGTATCGCAGCTGAAACCGATCTCGGTGCCGGCGATAGGCTTCCTGTTCCCGTCAACCCTGGCGATCGTCACTCCCTCCACCCTCCTCTTCCCGCGGATATCGACGACGGTATGGGAAAGGTAGAGCGGTATGCCGAAGTCATCGAGGCACTGGACGATGTTCCTCTTCAGGCCTCCAGAGTACGGCATGATCTCCGCCACGGCCAGCACCTCCGCGCCCTCAAGCGTCAGTCGCCGTGCCATGATGAGGCCTATATCGCCGGATCCGAGGATGACGGCCCTCCTGCCGACGCCATATCCCTCGATATTCATGAGCCGCTGCGCGGTCCCTGCGCTGAAGATGCCTGCCGGGCGCGTGCCCGGGATATTGAGCGCGCCGCGCGGACGCTCCCTGCAGCCCATGGCGAGTATTATGGCCCCGGCCTCCTCCTCGACGATGCCATCGCGGCTGTTCACATACAAGACGCGATGCGGTGAGATGGATAGGACCATGGAATCAAGGACATAGCGTATGCCGCGCCTATGGACCTCATCGATGAAGCGGTACGCGTATTCCGGTCCCGTCAGCTCCTGCCTGAACGTATGGAGGCCGAAGCCGCTGTGGATGCACTGGCCGAGGATCCCTCCGAGCTCCGGACCGCGCTCGATGATGAGGATGTCCCTCACGCCGCTGTCATAGCAGGCGACTGCAGCCGCAAGCCCGGCCGCGCCGCCGCCGATGATGATGACATCGATCATATGATGACCTCAGAACCCTCTCCGTTCCTGCATATATCCTCCATAGGGATGCCTGTCTCACGCGAGAGGATCTCCATCACGCGCGGCATGCAGAAGCCCGACTGGCACCTGCCCATGCCTGCCCTCACGCGGCGCTTCACCCCGTCCAGCGTGGCGGCACCTCTGCGTATGGCCTCGACGATCTCGCCTTCCGAGACTTCCTCGCACCTGCATATGATATTCCCATAGAGCGGATCCGATGCGATGAGCCTGCGCCTCTCTTCCATGGGGAGCGAGGCAGGCCGCACGATACCCTTCCTCTCCTCGATGACATGCCTCCTGCGCCTGGCGCCAAGGTATTCAGCAGCCATGGAACCGGCCATCTCGCCGATGGCAGGGGAAGCGGAGAGACCCGGCGACTCGATACCGGCGGCATCGATGAAGCCCGGGACAGGCATGCCGATGATGAAGTCACCGCTATCGGGATGGGCACGCAGGCCCGCGAAGCTCGTGATCACCTTCCTGAAGTCAAGCGACGGGACGCTCCTAGCCGCGCTGGCCATCACGTATGCAAGCCCCTGGCCCACAGTGGACAGGTCATCCTTGCCGCCAGCGGCGATGTTGTCAGGCCCGCACATGATGTTGCCATGCACCGTTGGGGTCACGAGGACACCCTTCCCGGCAGCAGTGGGCACCTGGAATATAGTGGAGCCGACGATCCCTGCCTCGCTCTTATCAAGAAGGACATACTCGCCGCGCCGCGGCGTGATGCTGAAGCCAGGGCCTGCAGCCATGGCATGGACCTCATCGGCATAGAGGCCGGCGGCATTGACCACGCAGCGCGTGCGGATGACGGCCCGGGATGTGCGTACATCGAAGCCGCCTTCCGCTGCCTGGATCGACAGCACCTCCTCGCGCAGCCTGATCTCCGTGCCGTTGTCCCTGGCGTTCTCAGCGAAGGCATATGCCAGTGAGAAGGGGCAGATTATGCCGCTTGTGGGCAGGAAGAGCGCTGCCTGCACCCCAGGGCTGAGGTTAGGCTCCCGTGACAGCACCTCGCTGCGGGAGAGGATGGATATGCCGGGAACCCCGTTCCTTCTCCCGCGCTCCAGAAGGCCCTCCAGCGTACGCACATCCTCGGCGGAGAATGCTATCACGAGCGCTCCATTGGGCCTGAAGTCAAGGGAGAGCTGCTGAGCAAGCTGGTGGATCAGGCTGTTCCCCCTTACATTGAGGGTTGCCTTGAGGCTGCCGGGCAGCGGGTCGTATCCGGCATGCACTATGCCGCTGTTCGCCTTCGTCGTCCCCTCCGAGATATCGCTCTCCTTCTCCACGAGGCATATGCGGATATCATAGCGGGAAAGGTACCAGGCAATAGCTGTGCCTACGCAGCCTCCGCCGATGATGACGGCATCGTATCCGCTCAGGCGTTCTCTGTCCATCCCAGCGTCCTTGATACGGCCTTATGCCAGAAGGTGACCCTGACAGACCTTTCCTCATCCGTCATCACGCACTCGTATCTCTTCTTCTCCTTCCAAAGCGATGAGAGCTCATCAAGGCTGCCGTACACGCCGGAGGAGAGCCCTGCGGCATACGCAGCTCCCAGCGCGGTGGTCTCTATTATGCTCGGCTTGATGATGGGAACGCCAAGCATATCGGCCTGGAACTCCATCAGCGGCGTGCTGTTGGAGAGCCCGCCATCGGCCTTCAGGCAGTTGATCCTCACGCCGGAATCCATCTCGAGGACCTTGACGATGTCATAGAGCTGGAAGGCCGTCGCCTCCAGGATGGCCCTGCAGATATGCTTCTTGTTCGTGTAGCCGGTGATGCCGGCGATCACGCCCCTGGCATCGCTGCGCCAGTACGGGGCGAAGAGCCCGCTGAAAGCCGGCACGACATATACCCCGCTGCAGTCCTCCACCTCGGACGCAAGCTGGTCAAGCTCCTGCGGCGTCCTGATGATCTGCAGGTTGTCACGCGCCCACTGCACGAGCGAGCCCGCAACCGCCACGGAGCCCTCGAATGCATACCTGGGTCCCTCGCCTTCCATCTGGTAGGCAACTGTCGTCAGGAGGCCATTGCGCGAGAAGCAGCGGTTCTCGCCCAGATTGACCAGCAGGAAGCAGCCGGTGCCGTATGTGCACTTCCCCATGCCGGGGGAGAAGCAGGCCTGGCCGAAGAGCGCAGCCTGCTGGTCGCCGAGGATGCCGCAGACGGGGATCCTGGCCCCGAACGGGCCGCCTGCCTCCGTCATGCCGTAGACGCGCCCAATGGATGGCACTATCTCCGGAAGCGCCTTCCGGGGTATGCCGAAGAGCTCCAGCAGCCCATCATCCCAGGAAAGCGTCTCCAGGTCCATCAGCAGGTACCTTGAGGCATTGGTGGCATCGGTGACGAACGCCTCCCCTCCAGTGAGCTTCCAGAGGAGATAGGAATCGATGGTGCCGAATACGGCCTCGCCGCTGGACGCATCATCCCGCAGCCCAGGCACGTTCTCCAGCATCCAGGCGATCTTGGATGCAGCGAAGTAGGGATTGAGTATGAGGCCGGTCTTCTCCTGTATCCTCCCGGAGATGCCCTTCTCCTTCAGGGAGTCTATCAGCTCGGTCCCCCTCAGGTCCTGCCAGACGATGGCATTGCAGTAAGGCTTGCCGGTCTTCCTGTTCCAGGCAATCACGGTCTCCCTCTGGTTTGTGATGCCGAGAGCCTTGATCTCAGACGGCCTGACGCCTGACTTGCGCAGCGTCTCCCTGATGACGGCCTCGGTATTGCGCCAGATCTCCTCCGGGTCATGCTCGACCCAGCCCGGACGCGGATAATGCTGCGCATGCTCAAGCTGATGGCTCGCATATGGCACGCCCCTGTCCGTGAAGAGGATGAACCTCGTGCTCGTTGTTCCCTGGTCGATGGCGCCTAGATACATTGATGCCTCCTCACCAGATTATAGCACGGCTATGCGGCACTGCCCGGGCTTCGCAATCATCAGGATCAATTGCTTTCCATGCAGGCAATAACGGACTGATTCCGACATTTATGCACTTCCCGTCGGGCGCCAAGGCTTCAAAACCCCTGCGTTTGCGTGTAGGATATTAGCCATGAACGAGAGAAGGAGAAAGATCCGTCCGGGCCTGATGCTTGCAGGTGAATTCCTCATCATCATATCCATCGGAGCGGTATTCCTCGCCTTGCCGGTATCGCATCAGGAAGGGGTCACCCTTCCGTTCCTCGATGCATTCTTCGTATCGACATCGGCCGTCTGCGTGACGGGCCTTACGCCTGTCGACATATCAGCGACGCTGAGCCTCTTCGGATCGGTCGTGCTGATGGTACTCATACAGCTCGGAGGCGTCGGATACGCAATCGTCGCCGTCTTCCTCATCATGGCCACCACAGGCAAGATGCACCTGATGACAAGCAACCTCATCAAGGATTCCTTCGGCGTCGACAACAGGACAAGCATCAGGAAGCTGCTGGCCGTCGTATTCGGCTGCACAGCCGCCTTCGAGCTGGCGGGGATGGCGCTGCTCTGCATCCCGTTCTCGCGGGAGTACCCGCTGCCGGAGACGCTATACCTGGCGCTGTTCCATTCCGTATCGGCATTCAACAACGCCGGCTTCGACCTCTTCTCAACCAGCCTGATGCGCTGGAACGACGATCCGGTCGTCATCTTCACGATCGGCTTCCTCATCATCTTCGGCGGGCTTGGCTTCATCCTCTACGGGGATATCATGGACAACATCCGCAGGAGGATGCTCACCATACATACGAAGATCGTCCTCTCCACGACGGCGCTGCTCGTGATAGGAGGCATGCTGCTCTTCCATATGACCATCGATGGCATAAGCTGGAAGAACGCCTTCTTCCAGTCGGCGACGACAAGGACAGCCGGATACTTCAGCATAGACCAGTCGGCGCTTCCGCCTGCGGCATACATCCTCACCATAGTGCTGATGTTCATCGGCGCATCGCCGGGCTCGACAGGAGGCGGCGTCAAGACCACGAGCATCTTCACGGCATTCATGACCTCGTTCTCATCGATCCTCGGCAGGAAGCCCGCCATATTCAGGCGCGAGATCGACAGGGAGAGCATCATGAAGGCATTCTTCGTCATAACGCTGGCGCTGCTGGTGATATCCATCGCCTCCATGCTGCTTGCGGTATTCGAGCCTGATATGGAGGCAGACGCGATCATATACGAGGTGGTGAGCGCGTTCGCGACCGTGGGGCTCACGATGGGTATCACTCCCCACCTCTCAGCGGCATCCAAGATCGTCCTGATCGTGGTCATGTTCATGGGCAGGGTCGGCGTGATAACGATCCTCGCCTCCTTCGCCAAGACAGCATCGGGGAGCATAAGCTACCTCGAGGAGAAGATAGTCATAGGTTGATAGATATGAAGCACAAGGGAAACAGCATAATAGGCGTAATCGGCACAGGCAGGTTCGGCCTGGCAGTCGCAGAGGAGATCCTCGCAAGGGGAAAGCATGTCATCGCGATAGACAAGGACCCAGCCAGGCTCAGGCCGCTGAGCAGGCTCAATGCCGATATATTCGTCTCCGCGGATATGTCGAAGGAGTCGCTGGAGGAGACAGGCATCCAGGAAGCCGATGCGGTGGTAATCGGCATCGGCAAGGATATCGAGGGCTCGATACTCGCCACGCTGAACATCCAGGAGTTCGGGATAAGGAGGATCATCGCCAAGGTCGTCAGCAGGGACCATGCGAAAATCCTGCAGAAGCTGGGAGTCGAGGTGATCTTCCCCGAGGTCGAGATCGGCAGGAGGACAGGCATGAGGCTATGCGAGACGCTGGCTGAGGATGTGCTGCCGCTCTCCGATGAGTTCTCCATCCTGCAGATAAAGACACCGGAGCAGCTTGATGGCAAGACAGTCGAGGGCATCGCGCTCAGGAAGCGCTGGGGAGTATCGCTCATCGCCACCATCAAGGACGGCAAGGCCAATGGAAGCATCGGCCCCGATACCGTCCTCTCAAGCGATGAGACCATGGTCCTCTCCGGAAGCAACAGGCTGCTGGAGAAGTTCCAGCAGGCCTTTATCTGATAAGGGCCTTCCCTTCCCTGAAGGCAGTGCCGACCTTCTCGCCCAGGGCGATATAGCCGAAGCCTACGGGGTCGTAGGAGATCGGGCGCAGCCTGCGCCAGTCGGGCCTGCCGTCAGGCCCGAGTATGGCCTCGTCGGCAGAGACGTTCACTATCTCGCCGATGACATGCTCCTCATCATCGATGCGCACGAGCCTGCACTCCATCGCCATCGGCAGCTCATTGATCAGCGGGGCATCGACGAAGCGGCTCCCCGTGACGGTGAATCCGGCCTTGGCAAGCTTATCAGGCTCCTGGCTGCCGCTGACTATGCCGACATAGTCGCAGGCCGTCATCGTATCGACAGTGGCGAAGGCTACGGTGAAGGCTCCCCTCCTGGCGATGTTCGCCGTCGTCTTATGGCCCTTATCCAGGCAGAGGATGATCTCGTTCTCGCTGTACATCCCGCCCCATGCGGCATTCATGGCGTTGGCGCGGCCTTCCTCATCATACGTAGCTATTATCAGGACAGGCTCAGGGAAGATCCATGTCCTGCATCCGAAATCCTTTCTCATGCATCCCTCCTTCCCGCAATATAGCAGCGGAAGGGACGGAAGTACAGGATCAGCGCCTGCGCGAGATGAGGCAGGCTGTCTCTATATGCTCGGATCCGGGGAACATATCCACCGGCTGTATCCCCTCCACGCGGTAATCCTTCATGAAGCGCCGGACATACCTGAGGTCGCGACCCAGCGTCTCCGGATTGCAGGACACGTAGACGATGACAGATGGCGAGAGGCGCGAAGCCGCGGCAAGGAACTCCTCGGTGGCTCCTGAGCGGGGCGGGTCGAGGAAGAGCACATCGCACCGGGTGCCGGCAGCAGCCATCTCCTTGAGCTTCTTCGAGGCATCGGCCTCGATGAACTCGGCATTGGCTATGCCGTTGAGCCTGGCATTCTCCTCTGCATCGCGCACGGCATCGGGATTGGCCTCGATGCCGATTACCCTGCGCACGCCCATCGATGCCGCAATCAGCGCGATCGTGCCGGTGCCTGAATACGCATCGATGACCACGTCATCCTCCCTGAGCTCCGCCATGTTCATCGCGACCTGGTACAGCAGCTCGGCCTGATATGGATTCACCTGGTAGAAGGACTTCGCGGATATCCTGAAGCGCAGCCCGAGCATCTCATCGATGATATGGTCGCTTCCGTAGAGCACCTTCTGCTCGGCATCGGCGGGGATTACCATGCTGGTCTTCTCCCTGTTGCGGATAGCCACCACGCTCCTGATATACGGATGCCTCTGATGGAGGGCCGCGGCGAAGTCATGGCTGCCCCTGAAGTCGCCATGGGCCGTGACAAGCGCGACCAATGCCTCCCCTGTCCTGGCGCCGATGCGGATGAGGACGTGCCTCAGCTCGCCTGAATCGAGGTCCTCATCATAGGCCGGGAGCGAGAAGCGCCTGGCGAGCGTGCGTACCGAAGCCAGGATCCCAGAAGCCCGGGGATCCTCAAGCAGGCAGTCCCGCACGGGGATGAGCTTATGGCTGCCCCTGCGGTATATGCCGGTGACAAGCGCCGGACCATCCATCCCGCACACGGCCTGCACCTTGCAGCGGTAGCCTATGTACGGATTGGATGGGAGTATCGGGGAGACAGAGCAGAAGCTCTTCAGGAACTTCTCCTCGAGGATGTACTTCGAGAGAAGCTCATCGCGGTAGTCTATGTTCACGTAGCTGCATCCGCCGCAGCGCCCTGCCAGCGGACAGTATCTCTTCCTTGCCATCGATGATGAGTCTAGCGGAAAGGAAAAAGAGGAACAACCTTCTGTCCCTCCCATCAATCACGGCCTGTATCCATTGGAGGCCATCTAAACCTGGTTACATGCTAGCCCATGCCGGCGCTGCAGTCATCAAGCCGGGATGAATCCTGCGTTAATTCGGATGGGATGGTATACTGTAGCCGTGGAAAGGCTTTCGGTAAGGATCGCGGAGCTGCGCCTCCGCTCATTCAGGAACGTGATCGGCGGCTCATTCAGGATGCCGTCAGCCATCAAGGGAGGCTCCCCTTCCGCGGATATCCTGGGCATCTATGGCCAGAACGGCTCCGGCAAGACCGCGGCCATCGAGGCGCTGGGCGTCGTGCAGTCCATCATCGCCGGACGGAGCCTGCCAGGCGAGAGCCGCGAATACATCAACATCGACAGCAGCGAGGCAGCGATTTCGATATCATTCACGATCGAGGATGAGGAGAGGTCGCCTGTGCTCGGCATCAGATACGGGATAACGATCGGCGACAGCAGGGGCCAGGCCGTGATAAGGAGCGAGAGCCTCTGGTCAAGGCATCCTGGCGGAAGGGAGCGCCTCCTGGCATCCTTCACGCGCGGGGAGTCGCTGATAAGGCCGGAAAGGATGATGAGGGAGATCGTCTGCGGAAGCAGCTCGAGGCGCATAGACCTGCTCGTCGCCATGAAGATGGCCGAGAAGGAGGATGTATCGGCGTTCTTCAGCGATGATGGAGGCTATGAGATCTTCTCCTCCCTCGGAGGAAGCGCTGCCAGGGATGAGCTCTCGCTTGCCGTCAGCACGCTGAGGGGCTATGCGGAGACATCGCTCATCGTCCTCTCGACCGATGACTCGACGCTCCATGCCGACAGGAAGCTGCCGATCACATACCAGGTGAGGCGCGGCGGCAGGATCGCAAGGGGAAGCATGCTGCTCGATATCTCCAGGTCCTTCACCATCTCGAAGGAGGCCGCCGGATTCCTCTCGAAGCTCATCGATAGCATGAACATAGTGCTGGGCAGCATCGTGCCGCGCCTCAGGATAGGCATCTTCATCCGCGGGGATGCCATCACGGAAACCGGCGGGAAAGGCGTCGAGGCGGAGCTCGTATCCTACAAGAACGGCACCCCGATACCGCTGAGGTTCGAATCGGTGGGCATCATCAAGATCATCTCCATGCTCTCGGTGCTGCTGGCGGTCTACAACTCGCGCTCGGTCTGCCTGGTGATCGATGAATTCGACTCCTCCATCTTCGAATACCTCCTCGGCGAGATGATCTCCATCTTCCGCGACGGTGCCGAGGGACAGCTAATCTTCACCTCCCACAACCTGCGCATACTGGAGATGGTAGGCAGGGAGTGCATAGTGTTCAGCACCTTGGATCCGCAGAACAGGTTCACGAGGATACGCGGAGGCAGCGGCAACCTGAGGGATGAGTATATCAGGGCGCTGCTGCTCGGAGGCGCGAAGGATATCTCGGGCACATCCGATTCCCATGATATCTCGCGGGCCTTCAGGATGGCATGGCGGAGTGGCGATGAGGAATAAGCTCGTCCTCTTCATCGTCGAGGGCCAGAGCGAGGAGAATGCCCTCTACCCCATCATGAAGAGCTTCTTCGCCCCTGATGAGGTCATCTTCCACATCTACCATGGCGACCTGACCGTGAAGAACTATCCAGGCAGCACGCCTCTGCGCGAGATAGAGTCCATCGTGCGCACGGTGATGAAGCGCTATGCCCTCAAGCGCAGCGATATACGCCTCGTGGCGGAGCTGACAGACACCGACGGATGCTTCATCCCGGACAGCCTAATCATCGAGGATATGGAAGCGAAGCATATCAGGTACTCCACTGATGATATCCGCACGATGTTCAGGGATTCCATAATCGAGAGGAACGGCAAGAGGAGGATCAATCTCGATTACCTCATATCATGCTCCGAGCTCAAGGGGAGGATACCATTCTCCATCTACTACTTCTCCCGCAATCTCGAGCACTCCATCTACGGGATAGAGGGACATGTGAGCGACAGCAGGAAGACCGACCTCGCCTACGGCTTCTCGGACAGGTTCGGCTACAGCCACAGGGCATTCATACGCTATCTCAGGGAAGAGGGAATCACGCCGGAGGGCAGCTATCAGGCGACATGGGAAGCCATCCAGCAGGGATCGGAGAGCCTGCGGCGCCATTCCAACCTGCTCCTCCTTTTCACCTGACCTGTTGCATAACATCCTCCTTTTTCGTTCAATAGACCCATGACAGAAGAGCCGATTGCGCTCCTTAGGGGCAGGATCGTCCACGGCAAGGGACTCGGCAGGACGGTAGGCATGCCTACGGCGAACCTGGAGACGGTGCCCGGGTCCGTGATACCGAGCGAGGGGGTATATGCCTCCAGGGTATTCCTCCGCAGCGGGGAGTATATCGGCGTCACGAATATCGGGCCGCGTCCGACCGTGGACAGGAGCCCGGCAAGGACCGTGGAGACGAACATCATCGGCTTCGATGATGATATCTACGGGGAGGACATGCTCCTCTCGGTCGAGGCCTTCCTGCGGCCTGTCAGGAAGATGGGAAGCCTCGCGGAAGTGAAGGAACAGGTCGAGAAGGACAAGGCGGAAGCGCAGAGGCTTCTCGGAGGAGGACCAAGATGATCGAAGTCGGAAGCGAGGCACCTGATTTCATCCTGCCGGATGAGAACGGGAACAGCGTGAGGCTGTCGGATGCGAGGGGAAGCATAGCCATCCTCTATTTCTACCCTAAGGACAATACCCCGGGATGCACGAAGGAGGCATGCTCGCTGAGGGATTCCATCGAGGACCTGAAGGGCCTCGGCGCCACTGTCATCGGCATCAGCCCGGACAGCAGCGCATCCCATCTCAGGTTCATCGGTAAGCACTCGCTGCCATTCCACCTCCTTTCCGATGAGGACCACCATGTCATGGAGATGTATGGCGCATACGGGGAGAAGATGATGTACGGGAAGAAGACCGTGGGCGTCATCAGGACCACCTACATCATCGGCAGGGACGGCAAGGTCCTCAGGGTCTTCAGGAAGGTCAATACGGCAACCCACGGCGACGATGTGAGGAAAGCGCTCGAAGAACTGCGCTAATCGCTTTACATTGATGCTGATTACAGGCATAATGCTTAGAGCATGACGGACGCATAGCTCAGCGGGAGAGCATTACCTTCACACGGTAGGGGTCGCTGGTTCAATCCCAGTTGCGTCCATACAAAGGGAAATGGCCTTTCCAGGCAAGGGCGGGAGCGGTATCCATAGCCGCTCCCTTTGCTTATCAAAGGCCTGAGACTCCATCTTTTGCCGTTTCTGTACCAAACGTCATCCATAAGGGGAGCCTTCATGAAGAGGACATTCTATACCGAAGCGGCCTATGCGATCGGCCTGGCCGCGCTTGCTCTGGGCACGGCATTGATGGAAAGGGCCGATTTCGGCATGTCGATGGTCGTCGCGCCGGCGTACCTCATCTATCTGAAGGTATCGGGATATATCAGCTGGTTCACATTCGGCATGGCGGAATACTGCTTCCAGGCGCTGGTAATCGCCATGCTCGCGCTCATCCTGCGCAGGTTCCGGAGGAGATACCTCTTCTCATTCATAACGGCCTTCATCTACGGGAACCTGCTTGACCTGATGATGGTGGCGGTGGCCATGCTGCCCTGGGATGGGCCCATCAGCCGGGTGGCCTGCTACTGCATCGGCCTTGCCGTGTGCGCCTTAGGTGTCGCGCTCCTCTTCAATACGTATATACCGCCAGAGGCATATGAGCTCTTCGTCAAGGAGCTCTCCGATGCATACGGCTGGGACATCAGCAGGACGAAGACCGTATATGACTGCTGCAGCTGCCTGATTGCCATCGCCATGTCGTTCATCTTCATCGGCTTCGGCCGCTTCGAGGGCGTGAAGCTGGGAACGGTCATATGCGCACTTGTCAACGGCTGGACAATCGGGCAGTTCAGCAGGCTCCTCACGGCGCGCTTCTGCTTCAGGGATGCGCTGGGACTGCGGAAAAGCCTCGGCTGAGCCCCTCAGACAAGCGCGATTACCCCTGACGTGACGGCGAGGGCGATGATTATCGAGACGATCATCGGTGCCCTGAGCCAGGAAGAGGCGAACGCCGCCGCTACGCCTGCAAGCCCTGCATACCATTCCGTGCCGAAATCAGTGAGGGCAAGCGGGAAGATGAGCGCGCCAAGGGATGCGACAGGAAGGAGCATCATGCACTTGCGTATGAAGCGGGGAAGCCTGGAGAGGTACGATGATGCGAAATACGGGATTATCCTCGGCAGGAGCGTCACTGCCGAGCATACGAGTATCATGATGATGATCGGTTTATTCAATTCCAGCCTCCTCATCGGTATATATGAATGCCCCTGCGACAGTCGCGATCAGCAGCGATGCAAGGAATGAGACACCTGTGGATATCCCTATGCCGAGTATGAATATGGAGTTGAGCGCCGCTGATACCAAGGCGACAAGGAGGACCTTCATGAGCCTGGAGGCCTCCCCTCCCAGGAGGGATGCGAACATCGCGTAGATGGTTATCACGGATGCTTTCTGGATGACCTCGGGAAGGAACGACCCTGCTATATAGCCAGCCGCCGTACCGCCCACCCAGCCTGCATAGGATGTGAAGATAAGACCCGCCATATATGCATAGGAGACCTTGTGCCCCTTGAGGGATGCGACGGCGAAGACCTCGTCGGTCGTACCGAAGCCGACCATGAGCCTGCCGAGGACCGAACGCGGGTCGGCAAGCCTAGTCGCAAGCGATGCCGCCATGAAGATATAGCGGCTGTTGATGAAGAACACCGACAGGGCTATGCCGAGAAGAAGGCTGCCTGCATTGTAGAGGTTCATCATCAGGAACTGCCCCGACCCTGCGAAATTCGTGATGCTGACAAGGACTCCCTGCACGAACGTGAATCCGCTCGTCCTTGTCAGGAGCCCGAAGGCCAGTGCTGTCGTGAAATAACCGAGGAATATGGGGAAGCCATCCCGGATCCCCATGCGTATATCCTTACCCATCCATCTCTCCCGCAAGGCGCATCGCCGCCTCGCTGCCGTCAATCGCGGCAGATACGATGCCGCCTGCATAGCCGGCTCCTTCCCCCGCAGGATAGAGCCCCTCACCCTGCTTCATGCCGGCATCCCTCAATATCCTTACAGGCGATGAGGTACGGGTCTCAGCCGCGATGAGGAGGCCCTCCTCCGACATCAGCCTACCACCTGTCTTCATGCTGAAGGCCCTGATGCCCTCGCGCAGCGATGATGCGATGATACCGGGCAGCACGTCATCAAGCCTAGAGGCGATGAGGCCCGGCATATATGTCGACCTGGGCAGCATGCCGCTCGGCCTGTCCCTGTCGAAATCCGTCATGCGCTCGGCAGGCGCGAGGAAGCCGGGCCTGAAAGCAGCCCTCTCTATCCCCTCTATGTACCTGAGCACGCGGAACGGATCAGAGCCTGCGATCTCCTCCTTGCGTATCTCCGTGACGATGCCGCTGTTGCAGAGCCGTCCGCCGCGCGATGAGGGAGACATGCCGTTGACTGAGAGCATGCCCTCCTCGGTCGCGGCAGGCACCACGCGCCCGCCCGGGCACATGCAGAAGGAATAGACGCCCCTCCCGCCTATCTGCGCCGTGAACGAGTATGATGCCGGCGGAAGATGAGCTGGCCTTGAGGCAGAGTGGTACTGTATGGAATCCACCAGGCTCTGCGGGAGCTCAAGGCGCACGCCTGCCGCCACGCTCTTCGCCTCCAGCGCATAGCCAGAGCCATGCAGGAACGAGAAGACATCCTTGGCGCTGTGCCCTGCTGCAAGGATCACCGGCCCCATTACCTCCTCGCCTGATGCAAGCACCGCGCCTATGGTCCTATCGCCCCTGCGCAGCAGGCCTGTCACCTTCGCGGAGAAGCGTACCTCGCCTCCCGAGGATATTATCGTCTTCCTGATATTCCCTATGATGCCCGGAAGCCTGTCAGAGCCGATATGCGGATGCGACTCATAGAGTATCGACAGATCCGCGCCATGCTGGACGAGGATGCGCAGTATGTGCGGCACATCGCCGCGCTTTGATGACCTCGTATAGAGCTTGCCATCTGAGAATGCGCCTGCGCCGCCTTCGCCGAATGCATAGTTGGACTCAGGGTCAAGCCTGCCCTCACGGCACAGCAGCGCGGTATCCTTCATGCGCTGATGCACATCCCTGCCTCTCTCAAGCACGATGGGCCTGACGCCATGCTCTATCAGAGTGAGCGCTGCGAACAGCCCCGCAGGGCCCGCACCCACGACGACAGCCTGCGGGCTGTGGCTCACATCCGGGTATTGGATGCCCTTGAAGGGAGGAGCCTCCTCACCTATGTAGGCATCCACGGACAGGCTGACCTTGATCTCGCGCCTTCTGGCATCCAGGCTCTTCCTGGCAATCACCACAGAGGACAGGTCATCCGCAGCGATGCCGAGCTTCCTCGCCACTGCCCTCCTCACCAGGGAGATATCATCAGCGGAAGCGGGATCGAGCGTTAGGGAGACTACCTTATGCATAACGGAGTGATTCTATCCATCAGGCCGGAAACATTCAATCGCGCCAGACCGCCGCAAGTTAAGGATTAATAATCATTAATGATATTTATGTTTCCTAATTACGGCATTGCGCAAGATTCCAATTCAGCGGCGGAAACTATACAATACCGCTGTGAACATCCTATCAGTTGAGAACCTATCGAAGACGCTGCGCGACGAGCCCCTTTTCGAGAATGCCACCTTCGGGCTTGACGAAGGCGGCAAGGCCGGGATCGTAGGCAGGAACGGCACAGGCAAGTCGACATTGCTGAAGGTCATTGCCGGCTATACCGTCCCTGACGAGGGGACCGTATCGGCAAGGAACGGCCTCAATACCGTATACCTCGGCCAGCAGGTTGAGTTCGGCCCGGATGCTACGGTCCGCTCATTCCTCTATGAATCGGACTCCCCTCTGATCAGGACGATCCGGGAATACGAGGAAGCTGTCGAGGCCGGACACGAATCCACGCACCTCCTGGAAAGGATCCAGGACGGCGACCTCTGGGGAATCGAGAGGAGCTACTATGGGTACCTCGGCAGCCTCGGCGCGGATATCGGTCCCGAGAGGACGATGGCAAGCCTCTCAGGCGGCGAGGCGAAGAAGGCTGCCGTGGCAAGGGCCCTGGCGCTGCGCCCGGAGCTGCTCCTGCTTGATGAGCCGACGAACCATCTGGATATACGCTCGATCGAGTTCCTGGAGGACTGGATATCATCAACGGCTGCCGCGGTGATCATCGTCACGCATGACAGGCACATACTTACCCGCTGCTGCTCCGTCATCTGGGAGCTGGACAGGAGGAGGATCTACGCGCATCCCGGCAGCTTCACAAGCTACCTAGAGCGCCGCGAGGAGCGCTACAGGATGGATGAGAAGGAGATGCAGCGCATCCTCACCATCCTCAGGCGCGAAAGGGAGTGGCTGCTGCATGGCCCTAAGGCGAGGACAGGCAAGGATAAGAACAGGAAGGACCGCATCCGCGAGATGGAGGATTCGCTGCACAAGGTCAGGGAGGACAGCCAGAAGGCATTCTCCTCGACCTACAGGCGCCTCGGCAAGAAGGTCCTTGAGCTTGATTCCGTTTCCAAGGCATACGGCGGCAGGCAGCTCTTCTCACCTTTCACCTACTCCTTCAAGGCCGGTGAGCATATCGGCCTGATAGGAGACAACGGCAGCGGCAAGTCGACATTCCTGAACATCATCACTGGGAATGTGGAAAGCGACACCGGAATGGTAGACAAGGGCGTCAATACGTTCTTCGGCTATTACGACCAGAACGCCTCGAAGCTGCCTGATGGCAAGACGGTAGGTGAATATGCGGAGGAGCTGGGCAGCATAGTGCGCCTGTCCGGCAGCGAGGAGGTATCATCATCAAGGTTCCTGGAGCTGTTCGGCTTCCCTGTATCTATGCAGAGGACCCCGATAGGCCTGCTTTCCGGCGGGGAGAGGCGCAGGCTCTATCTTATCACGAGACTCGTGCAGAATCCCAACTTCATCATCCTTGACGAGCCGACCAACGACCTCGACATCGAGACGATGGAGAACCTTGAGCAGTACATTTCCTCATTCCAGGGCACGGTCATCATCTCCTCGCATGACAGGACATTCCTCGATATGACGACGGATATGCTCCTTGTCATCGAGGACGGCGCGATACGCCTCTTCCCCGGCACCTATTCCGACTGGAAGGAAGCCAGGGACGCATCCCCTGTGCAGGCTGCCGAGAAGAAGGAGAAGCGCGCCGAGCGGAAGGAAAGGGAGAAGAAGGGCCTTACCTTCAGGGAAGAAAGGGAGAAGGCCCAGCTTGAAGAGGAGATATCCATCCTAGAGGCGGAAATCAAAGAGCTTGAGGCCTCATTTGCAATCGTAGGCAGTACCGAACTCGGTACGCTAAAGGAGAGGACCGAGCTATATCAGGCAAAGACCAAGCTCCTTGAGGAGAAAAGCGAACGCTGGTTCGAGCTTGAGGAGAAGGCCTCTAGCTGAGGAGTACTTCCCCCAGCGGCCTCTTCGGCACATGGTGCACGCCATCCGCAGTCCTGTAGTAGTCGATGCTGCCGGAGGCTTCCTCCAGTACCGACGCTTCCTTCGGATAGCCCAGGGCCACCACCAGCGGGATATCGAAGCGCTCGGGGTCTATGCCGAGGAGCCTGTATACCTTGGGCCTGCTGACAGAGCCGATGATGCAGCTGCCTATACCTATGCCATGGGCGGCAAGCATCAGGGCATATCCTGCGATTCCCGCATCCGTGGCCGCATTGAATGAGATGTCCTTATCGATAAGCATCACGATGTAGGCAGCAGGGCGCTCACCCGGGGCAGGGCCATCCCAGTCCCTGAGCGCGGCGGCCCAGGCAAGATGCGGGAAGAGGGCATCGCACCCTTCCCTGTCCCTTATCGCCATGTACTTGAGCGGCTGCCTGTTGCCGGCAGACGGCACTACCCTTGCCGCATCGATGATGGACAGCATATCCTCCCCGGATATCCTCCTCTCCTCATCGAAGCGCCTTATAGTCCTGCAATCCCTTGCTATAGCTCTGAAATCCATGGCCCTATTCTACCACAGCATGGCGAAGACGAAAAAAGGCAGGACCAGCCTGCCTGAGTACGCCCTATTGGATTCGAACCAATCACCTACTGCTTAGAAGGCAGTTGCTCTATCCAGGTGAGCTAAGGGCGCATTATCCTTCGGACAGATGGTAACATACCAGCTTTCAGGAACAATATCAATAGGAAGGCATTACAGTCGTGGAACGCGAATGTATACACATCATATTTTGTATACTTAAATATATAAATATATATTAAGCAGGAATTCCAAGTCTGAATATATTCACATTGCCGTTTATGGCTACAAAATCAAATGGGGATAATAATCAGGATATATAATCAAGCTATTTGTAAAATAACATGAAATTAATATATTTAGATATTTAATCTACAAACGAATTTGAGCATATTATTCTCCATGCTTGACTCAGTCCCCAAGATAGCAGCTTCTGTAATACAATCAGTTGTTTATCATTGAACATCCTGCCTTTGGGAACTCGGACATGCCGAGAATATCACAGGGTCTGAAAGCTGATTCTTGCTTTCTCTTTCAACTTCATCATGGGAGCATCAGATAATGGTTTGTTTTTTTTCTTTCAAATAATCTTCAGCGGGAGCAATAACCTTGGGGTCTCTCCTTATTTCTGTTCGATGGAAAGTTCATTATTTTATATAGACGCAAGGAACAGCCCGGAGAATCTTGCTCCGGGCTGTGCAGTTATCACTCTTTCGCATTGTTTGTAAGCGGCAGAACCTTGCTGAACGGGACAGCGGTATTGTCATATGTAACAGTACCTTCCTCCGTAGGTGTGAATGTCGGTGTTGCTGGATTCAGAACAAGACTGCCTCCTTCATAATCTATCTCAAGGTCGATTTCAGCTTTGATGCCGTTAAAGCCGATTCTATGGGTCTCCCCGTCAGCTGTAGTAGAAGCAACAAGGGGTGAGTTCCCAGCAGTGTATGCAACGATGTTATCAAGATATATATAGAAGTCACCATAATCTTCACTATTGATAATTTGTCCATTGATAGTGAGATATATTGTTCCTTTGTAAGAATAAGTTGAGCCTGTATGGAAAATCTCGGAATTTGACTCAGCTGCATCTACTGCTACTGCTATTGAAATTGGATAGCTGAAAGGATTGTTGTTATCATCTGGAGTCTTATTCAGCAACTCTTCTACGATTTCCTTGATATTATCTTCTGACGGGAGATCATAGTCAGAAATCTGCATGGAATAATTACCATCAATAGGTTCTTGCTGACCTTCCAACGCAGGGTCATTTGTAATTCCTTTGATCTGCTTTAGTATTCCATCGTTGATTATCTGCATGATTGCCGGAGTGATGGTATCAGCACTTGGATTCGAAATAATTTCACCAAGATTAATCTTACCACTATTGATGTATTCACCAGCTACAGTAACCGCATTCTGCAGATAGCTTTCGCCCAGAGATGTCGCGACTTTCTTGATATTCTCAAAATCAAGTTCGTCAACATAAGCAGCCACAAGCTGTGCAGCTTCATCCTGAGAAACCGCAGGTTCATTATCAATGATTCCTGAGATAATCCCTGGTGGCAGGTTTCCCTATGGGTTATTGCTGTAGCAAGAAGCCATAAGAATCATGGCTATTGCTGTCAAAGCAAAAAGTTTTAGGTATTTCCTCATTTCAACCTCCTGATGTTTTGGAGCATACCCCACCCCGGTAGTTTGTCAATCAATTTTCAATCATCCATTGCGAAAGAATGCATATTATACTTTATATATTTTAACTGATTAATAAAAATTAGATATAATATATAATTTGTAATATATTTACATAAGAAAATTGCGCATTTCAGCATAATATAAGGATAATAATAAAGATATATAATCAGATTATTTATAATATAATAAAAAATTATTCTATTTAGATATCTAATCTACAAACAAGTATAGATTTATTATTGATCAAAATTCCCGCAGGGAGCCAAGGCAGCCCCTCCATGATACGGCCATCCCGCCGCAGACCGCACTCTGCCAATGGGAGCGCGGCTCGAGGCAAATGCAGGATACTATCCATCTCAGAGGATCAGGCAGAAGCACTCCCCGTCGACATACCTGCCATCGATCTGCATCAGCATCGAATCCTTTCCTTCGGAAACGAAGCCGTTGCGCCTGACGAAGGCCTTGCCGCGCTCATTGCCGTCGACGATGGAGACCTCGAGCTTCCTCAGGCCCCTCTCCCTTGCCTCCTCGATGATGAACCCGAGGAGGTGCTGCGCGATTCCCGTACCCCAGAATCTCTTGTCGGCAGCGATGAGGAGCGTCCCGCGATGCCTCAGCCTGGGCAGCGCCGGAGTCAGTATCTCAGCAACCGCGGCAAGCGTCCCATCTGCAATCGCCCCGCACAGTATGCTGTTCCTGAGGTATAGGTAATCATCGATCGAGATATCGGAAGCGGAGAACGGAAGGAAGTCGGTATCCCCTCCCACGCGCCTGAGGAAATCTATGATCGAATCCGAATCGCTGGCCCTGAGCTTTCTGTAATCTGTATTCATCTCTGGATTAGTATATAATGGATTCAGCTTCAAAGGAGATAAAATTGAACGTCACTATCAAGAGCAACGGTACGGAAATGGTCATCTCGACCCTCGGCGCAGAGCCGCAGAGCCTGAAGAGGGACGGAATCGAGTATATCTGGCAGGGCGATAAGGCTTTCTGGTTCAGGAGGGCACCCCTCCTCTTCCCGACTATCGGCGCGACTCCCGACGGGAAGATAACCGCCAAGGGAAGGGAATATACGATGCCGAACAACGGATTCGCCAGGGATGTCGAATGGAAGCTTGAATCCGCAGGGGACAGCAGCGCAGCCTTCATCCTCGAGGACGATGAGGAGATCAGGGAGAAGTACTATCCGTTCGGCTTCAGCATCAGGGTCACGTACACTGTCGAGGAAGACGGATACAGGGCGAAGGCTGAGATCCACGCGAAGGAGGATATCTGGTACACATTCGGCTGGCATCCGGCATTCTCCCTTGATATCAACGGGAAAGGGACTGAGCTGGAGACCTATACGGTATCGTTCGAGCAGAACGAGAGGTGCGACAGGAAGTATGCTAAGGACGGCGTGTTCGTAGTCGAGAAGGACTTCCTCACAGGCGACAGCATCGACCTCAGCCGCGAGGAGACCGGCAAGGGAGCCATCATACTCGAAGGCATCAGGAGCAGGGAGGTCACCCTCACCTCATCGGCAGGAGAGCATGGCGTCACCGCCTATATGGGCGACATGCCCGTCCTGACGATATGGACGGTAGAAGGCAAGAAGGCGCAATTCGTCTGCATCGAGCCCATGCTCTCATTCGGCGACAAGACAAGGGCTCCCGAGATCGAGAAGATGGCGCAGTCGACCATGCTTCCAGCCGGCAGCACCGCTGTCTACGAGAACGCGTTCAGGATCTTCTAGACATCCTCTCCTCTATCACGGCCTTCCGTATCGTGTCCGCAAGCGACTGGCGGAAGGCTTTCTCGTCGTCGGCACCGAGCCCCAGGCGCGCTATCGGAGAGGAGAAGCGCCTGAGGGCTGAGAAGGCGATGCGCTCAGCGCTCTCTTCTGCAGATGCCGATGCATCCCGCCGGCTGAGCCATGCAAGATACTTCCCGTACTCATCCGCCGCCTCGGCCTTCACGCGCGCGACCACGGCATCCCTCTCAGGGAGCTCCACGCCGAGGTCCCCTATCCTGATGGCCCCGGATGAGCGCGGCATATCCTCAGGCTCCGCGAGGTCGAAGAGCAGCTTCCCCCTGAGCGCAGGGAGGTCCTCCTCGCTGAATGTATGGTAGAGCCCTGACGATGCGGATACCACGGCATCGGCACGCATGGCAGCGCTGAGCCTCCCTTCATAAGGCACTGCGATGGAGCCTGGCGGTATCAGGAAGGTCTTATCCATATCGCGCAGGGTTATCATCGTGCGGCAGCTGCCGCAGAGCCTGGCAGCGATGGTCCTGGCAGCCTCCCCCGTGCCGACTATGAGCACGGATCCCTTGCCCCTGAGCCTCCTGCAGACCTCATCGGCGATGGTGCTGTCGAATACCCTCACCTTCATCTCGCTGTGGATGCGCTTGGAGAAGGCGACCGCCATCAGCACTAGCTTGTCGAGCTCAGGAGATGCGGAGCCCATCAGCCTGGCGGCCTCTAGGCCCTTGAGGAGCTGGCCCTGTATCGTATCCTCGCCGAAAAGGGGCGAGAGTATGCCTGACGAGAGGAGGAAGAGCCTGTAGGCGGGATCCCCGGCGACGGCATAGCGGCAGCCGGAAGTCTCCGCCGGATTGAGCGAGAGGGCGCGCTCGAGGGCCCCTATCGCGGGTACGCCATCGGCAAGCACCTCGGCCCTGTCGCAGGTAAGGAAGAAGACGAACGGGAAGCGATACGGCCTGAGCAGCCTGCCGGTAACGCTGCGCAGGTACCTGTCATCCCTGTTCTGCAGGTCAGCGAAAAGCCCAGGGGACACTGTGAAATCTATGCCGGCAGAATGCAGTTCCATGCTGAAAGCATATCCTAATCTTGTGTTAAGTTCATCAGGATAGTAGCATTTGCATATGCGTATCCTCATAGTTGAAGACGATGCCGACATACGTACGCTGATCGCATTCCACATCAAGGCGATGGGAGCGGAGGCCATCGAGGCCGAGAACGGGCAGAAAGCGCTCTCCGCCATCGGCAGCGGCGGCGTGGACCTTGCCATACTCGACATAATGCTTCCCGGCATCTCCGGCATCGAGATCCTCCGCAGGATAAGGGCAGAAGGGCCCGACAGGGAGCTTCCCGTGATAGTCGCATCGGCGCTCAATTCCGAGAACGACATAATCTCCGCGCTGGAGGAAGGGGCCGATGACTATATAACGAAGCCCTTCTCGCCCAAGATCCTCATAGCGCGCGTGAAGTCCCTGCTGAGGCGCTCGCCGTCGAAGGCCGCCGGCCGCGTCGTCAGCACCCCGCATGGCGTATCGCTCGACACCGGCAAGCGCAAATGCTTCGTCTCAGGCGAGGAGATACCGCTCACGGCGACTGAATTCGACATCCTCCTTTCCCTTATATCGGCAGACGGATGCGTACGGAGGCGCACGGAGATCATCGAGGAGATAAAAGGGGACGACTACCCCGTCACCGAGAGGTCGATTGACGTGCAGATAGCGGCGCTGCGGAAGAAGCTCGGCAGCGCAGGAAGCCATATCGCCACCGTCTGGGGCATAGGATACAGGTATGCTGAAGAATGACATCGGCAAGAACCGCTTCCTCGCGATCATGGAGGCGATGTCGGAAGGCATACTGCTCATCAACAGGAAGAACAGGATCGCGATGGCGAACAGGAGCGCCGAGGAGATGCTCTTCTGGGCAGCTCCGCTGGAAGGCAGGGACATAACCGATGTCTTCTCATCCTCAACGCTCGAGCGTAGCCTCAAGAGCGTGGGCAGGAACGGCGACAGGACCAGCATCAAGGTCACATGCTGGAAAGGGAGCACCGGCGACAAGGCCATCGTCAAGGGCAAGGGGCGTGAGAAGCAGTACAGCCTCTCGATCACCCCGATAGATGACAAGTACATCGTCATCTCGGCAGAGGACATCACGGAGATAGAGCGGCTGTCGCACGTGAGGCAGGACTTCGTCTCCAACGTATCGCATGAGCTGAAGACACCCCTTACCGCCATCTCAGGCTTCGCCGAGACGCTGACGGAAGCCGACCTCAGCGCAGAGGACACGAAGAGATTCGCCTCCATCATCCTCAAGAACAGCACGCACATGCAGAGGATCGTATCGGACCTGCTCCTCCTCACATCGCTGGACAGGGAGGAGATAGAGCCAGCGATGAAGGATACCAGCGATGAGGCCATCTTCAGCGAAGTGAAGGCCTATACCGCATACAGGGCCGAGGAGAAAGGGATGGCCATCTCATATGAGCCTGCCGGCATTGCCGTAAGATGCCAGGAATCGCTGATCGTGCAGGCGGTGATGAACCTCGTCGTCAACGCGGTCTCCTACTCCCCGGCAGAATCCGGGATCGAAGTCCGCTCCAGGGTACGCGGCGGCATGATGGACATATCGGTGCAGGACCACGGCGTCGGCATCGCCAGGCAGGACATCGCCAGGATATTCGAGCGCTTCTACCGCGTTGACAAGGGCAGGAGCCGCGAATCGGGCGGCACGGGCCTGGGACTCTCCATCGTGCGGCACATCGCCATGCTCCACGGCGGCACGATCAAGGTCGAATCGGAACTTGGCAAGGGCTCTGTCTTCACTCTCTCCATACCCATCAGCTGATCCAGGAGAAGCCGATCACCGGGGAGAACACCGAGAAGTCATTGGCCACGAATGAGACGCCGAGGATGCCGTAGAAGCCGCGGGCCCCTCCCCTTATCATGAAATTCACGGTCGCGTTGGACGGGTTGAACTGCACCCATTCATGCTTCTTCTCCAGATAGGATACGCCCACGGTCAGGTCCGCGTCGGGCAGGAACTGGAAAGTGAGGTCGCAGGCGAACTCAATCGACCTCGTGGATGCATCGACAAGCCCGGTGAGGGAGAACGAGGCGCGGGGACGGACCAGCATCAGGTCGCCTCCGCGCGTATATCTGGGGCCCTCAAGCGCTGCCGATATCGTCGTCGACTCCGCGATCACGTCACCGCCGAAATAGAGCTGGCCATCATCGGAGAGCGTGAGCAGCTTGCCGATATAGACGCCGAGCGAGAACGGCGATACGTCGAGGATGGCGCCGACCCCGAGGTCGAAGAACTCGCTGCCCGCATCGCGCTCGAAGGGGCTGAACCATGCATTGGAGACATAATCCCAGAAATTCGCGACATCCCTGTTGCGCCTGACCATCTGGTTGCCGCCGGAGATCCTCACGCCGAAGGAGAAGTACGGGACGGCATAGGCGGCATTGAGCTCGATCTTCAGCGATGAGTAGATATCATAGATGGGGTTGTCCACGGACTGCCTGTCGTACTCTATGCCATAGTAGGCTGTCAGCGAGACATACTTGGAGATGAACGTGGCATCGACAGTCCATCTCTGGTCCTGCACCGCGGACATGGGATGGCCATGACCCTGCGGCGAGAACGTATCGGTCATGTTCGTCCTGATGGCGATCACGCCGGGCTGGGTCTCCATCACAGGCAGGGCAGCCGGATTGGAGAAGATATCATAGAAGCGGCCGGAATAGGCTGCGGAGCTGAGTGGTGATTCAAGTGCGCTGTAGTTGACGGCCGCGGCATACAGCAATGAGGAAACAAGCATGGCGGCAATCATCGCAAGGCACTTTCTCATGCCACGATTATACCAGAGAAGGCATATATGGTACACTCAGGGCATGGGCTCCGTCTTCTTCCATATCGACCTCGATGCCTTCTTCGCCTCGGTGGAGATACTCGACCATCCAGAGTACAGGGGCAAGCCGCTGATCATCGGCACGCCCGGGCCGCGCCATGTCGCCTCCACCTGCTCATACGAGGCCAGGGAATACGGCGTGAGGAGCGCGATGCCGATGACGACGGCGCTCAGGCTATGCCCGGATGCCATATGCGTGCATGGCCGCATGGAGCGCTATGCGGAGAAGAGCCGCGAGGTGATGTCGATCATCAGCTCATTCGCGCCGGGCTTCCTGCAGGTCTCCATCGACGAGGCGTTCCTGGACCTGACGGGTATGGAGAGGATATATCCCCTGCCCGGCAAGGCCGCCAGGATGCTCAAGGAAAGCATACGGGATGAGACAGGGCTGACGGCCTCCATCGGCGTCGCCCCGTCAAGGTACCTGTCTAAGCTGGCCTCCGACTTCCGCAAGCCGGACGGGCTGACGATCGTGCCAGCCGGCATGGAGGAGGAATTCATCGATGCCATCCCGCTCAGGAAGCTCTGGGGCATAGGCGATGCGATGCTCTCCGCCCTGGAGCGCAGGGGGCTCAGGAGCGCGGCGGAGATACGCAGGCTGGGAGAGGATGAGCTGAGGAGGATGTTCGGGGATTCATCCGGCGCATTCCTCTACAAGGCATCGAGGGGGATAGACCCCGGCATCTACCAGGGGGAGGCCAGGTCACGCTCCATATCCTCGGAGAAGACCTTCTATCCCGATGTATACTCCGCAGACGCCATCGGCTCATACCTTCTCGAGATGTCCGAGGAAGTCATGTTCCGTGCCATGGATGAGAGGAAGATACCGAGGACGGTCGGCATCAAGCTGCGCTATGGCGACTTCACCACCATCTCCGCGCAGACCACGCCGTCGAACGGGATATACTCATCGATGGACGTCTACCAGATAGCCAGCGGGCTGTTCGCCTCCCGCTACAGAGGGCAGGGCGTAAGGCTCCTCGGCGTCTCCCTGCAGAACCTCTACGAAGGCAGCGAGCCCGAGCAGGGGGAGCTCTTCGCCGACAAGGAGAAGAAGGAACGGGCCCTGGAGAAGGCCATCGTAGGGCTTTCCAAGAAAGGGAGCAGGGTCATCAGGGCAAGGAACCTCAGGAACGGGTAGCCGGGAGTATTTGCAGGATTCCCCGCAAGTGATACCCTTCTCCATATGCTCAGCATCTGCCTATTCGAACCGGAGATACCGCAGAATACAGGGAACATCGCCAGGACTGCCGCAGTGACAGGCACTCCCCTCCATCTCGTACGCCCGCTCGGCTTCGACATATCAGAGAAAGCCGTCAGGCATGCCGGGCTGGACTACTGGGGCGATGTGGACCTGACGGTACATGACGATATCGATTCATTCCTCGCCAGCCATGGCGCGGACACGCTCTACTTCTTCTCGGCCAAGGGGCGCAGGCTCTATTCCGATATCAGCTATAAAGCGGAAGGCAGCACCTTCTTCATCTTCGGCAGGGAGAGCCGCGGCATCGACGAGGAGATCCTCCGCAGATACCCGGAGAACACGCTCAGGATCCCGATCAGGGCCAATGCGCGCAGCCTCAACCTGTCAAACAGCGTGGCAATCGCCGTGTATGAGTACTGCAGGCAGCTCGGCTTCCCGGGCCTATCGGAGGAAGACGGCCTCCGCCGCATGAGCTGGCAGTAGCCGGAGTGCTATATCCACAGGGCGTTTTCTGCTATATTCTTAGGAAGACGATTCCTCCGTTTCCCCGGGTGGGAGACGCGGTTCCATATGATGGGAGGATTTAGATGAGGATAACCATAATCGGTACAGGCAACATGGGATCTGCCATCGCCAGGGCGCTTTCCACGACAGACCATCAGATCGATGTATATGACACGGTCTCTGAGAAGGCCGAGGAGCTGGCCGCTGAATGCGGGAATATCGGGACTCTCCCCAGCATCAAGGGCGCATCAGGCAGCGATGCAGTGATCCTTGCCGTCAAGCCGCAGGTCCTGCCCGGCCTCTACCAGGTGCTGAGGGAGATAGAGACCGACCTCTGGATATCGATAGCGGCAGGCGTGCCGCTCTCCGTGCTTGAGGACCATCTCGGCACCGGCAACGTGGTCAGGTTCATGCCGAATATCGCGGCAGGTGCCAAGAAGGCGGTCACGGCTATCGCAGCTGGCAACGGCGTACCGGCGGAAGGACGCGAGCTGGCATTCGAGATCGCCGGCACGTTCGGCACATCCTACTTCCTCCCTGAATCGCTCTTCCCGGCCTTCATAGGGATATCGGGATCAGGGATCGCCTTCATATTCGAGATGATGCACTATATGGCGCTCGGCGGAGTCAGGGCCGGCATCCCCTACCCTGATGCCCTCTCGATCGTGCGCGACACGATGATGAGCGCTGCCACGATCCAGAAGAGCAGCGGCAGGAATGCCATCGACCTCGAGACCATGGTCACTTCCGCGGCAGGCACCACGATTGAAGGCGTCAAGAAGCTGCAGGACAGGAATCTGGGAGCTGCCGTGATGGCGGCTGTCGACGCTGCTGTCGACAAGAGCATCGAGCTTGAGAACAAGGCGAAATTCGGAGACAGGTAAGGGATATGATAGATATCAAGGACATCAGGACAAGATACAGCGAGATCAGGAAGAACATCCAGGACAGGTACATGGATGTCGACCTTGACAGGATCGTCAGCGACATGGACAGGAGGAGCGAGCTCCTGCAGCGCACCGAGGCGCTGAGGGCGAGAAGGAACGAGACCGCCTCGAAGATGAAAGGGAAGCTCGATGCCGATACGAGGAACCAGCTGATAGCCGAAGGCAAGGCGATCAAGGAGGAGCTGGCCCAGGCTGAGGCTGAGCTTTCAGAGGTCGAGGCCGCGTTCAGGGACGAGGTGAGGACGATCCCGAACTATGCATCCCCCGATGCGCCTGTCGGCAAGGAGGACAAGGACAGCCTCGCCATAAGGTTCTACGGCAAGCCCACCGAATTCGCATTCAGGCCCAAGGACCATGTGCAGCTGGGAGAGGATCTCGATATCATCGACTTCGAGAAGGGTGCCAAGGTCGCAGGCCAGAAGTTCTACTACATCAAGAACAGGGGGGTCATCCTGCAGATGGCGCTCGAGCGCTATGCCATGGACATCCTCATCAGGCATGGCTTCACGCCCTTCATCACCCCTGATATCGCGAAGGAGGAGATCCTGCAGGGAATCGGCTTCAATCCGAGAGGCGCCGAGTCCAACATCTATACCATCCAGGATACCGGCACATGCCTCGTCGGCACGGCTGAGATCACCCTCGGCGGCTACTACTCCGATGAGATCCTCGACAAGAAGGACCTGCCCATCAAGATGACGGGCCTCTCCCACTGCTTCAGGAGGGAGGCGGGCGGCGCCGGCCAGTACTCCAAGGGCCTCTACCGCGTCCACCAGTTCTCCAAGCTGGAGATGTTCATCTACTGCCTGCCTGAGGAAAGCGAGAGCTGGCATCAGCATCTGCTCTCGATCGAGGAGGAGATCTTCCAGGGGCTCGGGCTCCCCTACCGCGTCGTCGACACCGCCACAGGCGACCTCGGCGCACCCGCGTACAGGAAGTTCGATATCGAGGCATGGATGCCCGGCCGCGGCGAGAGCGGCGAGTACGGCGAGGTCACATCCACGTCCAACTGCACCGACTACCAGGCCAGGTCCCTCAACATCAGGTACCGCGACGATGACGGCAAGCTGAAGTTCGTGCACATGCTCAACGGCACGGCAGTCGCCCTCTCCAGGGCCATCGTCGCCATCCTCGAGAACTACCAGATGGAAGACGGCTCCGTCGCCATCCCGCCCGCCCTTGTCAGCTACTGCGGCTTCGACAGGATAACGAAGGACTGAAATGCACACATCCGCGCTCTTCACCGATTTCTATGAGCTGACCATGATGCAGGGCTACTTCCTCGAGAAGCACGACGGGAAGGCCATCTTCGATATGTTCTACAGGACGAACCCCTTCCAGGGTGGATACACGATCTTCGCAGGCGCGGATGAGCTCTTCGATGAGCTCGAGTCATTCTCCTTCTCGCCTGATGATATCGAATACCTGAGGAGCCTGGAGATGTTCGACCCGTCATTCCTCGAATACCTCAGGACCTACCGCTTCCATGGCGACGTCTACGCATTCGACGAAGGCACGCCTGCCTTCCCCGGCGAGCCGCTGATCAGGGTTGAGAGCGACCTGATGGATGCGCAGCTGGTGGAGACGCTGCTGCTCAACACGGTGAACTTCCAGACGCTGATCGCCACCAAGGCATCGCGCATGGTCCTGCAGACAAGGGGACGCGGGAAGATCATGGAGTTCGGCCTCAGGAGGGCCCAGGGCGATGGCGGCCATACCGCCTCGCGCGCATCCTTCATCGGCGGCACGGTATCGACAAGCAATACCTATGCAGGCAAGGTCTACGGCATACCTGTTGCCGGGACCATGGCCCATTCCTGGATCATGAGCATGCCATCCGAGGAGGAGGCATTCAGGAAGTTCGTAGAAATCTATCCCGATAACGGCATCCTCCTCATCGACACCTATGACACCCTGGAATCCGGCATCGAGGCTGCCATCAGGATAGGCCTCGAGCAGAAGGCCAAAGGCAAGCGAATCGGCGTGAGGATAGACTCAGGCGACCTCAGCTACCTGACGAAGGAGATAAGGACCAGGCTCGACGATGCAGGACTGGAGGATGCCACCATCTGCGTCTCGAATGACATCACGGAGGACGTAATCAAGCAGCTCGTCGCCGATGGTGCGCCCATCGACAGCTGGGGAATCGGCACTCACCTTGTCACGGGAGGCGCGCAGTCCTCGCTCAATGGCGTATACAAGCTCTCCGCCAAGGAGGAGGACGGGAAGATGGTTCCCTGCCTCAAGGTCTCCAACAGCTATGAGAAGACCACGAATCCGGGCAGGAAGCAGGTCTACAGGTTCTTCTCCAAGGACGGCAACGCGCTTGCCGACCTCATCACGCTGGAGGATGAGGTCCTTGAGCCGAAGAAGCGCTACACCTTCTACCACCCCTTCTCGACCGCTGACTTCTTCGTGATGAAGAGCGGGAGCTATGAGGCATTCACGCCCCTGCTGACGAAGAAGATGGAAGGCGGCAGGAGGATAGTGCCCAAGCGCGACCTGAAGGAGATCCAGCAGACATCCGCCGAGCTGCTGTCGCAGTTCGACAAATCATACAAGAGGCTCATCAATCCCCATATCTACAAGGTCTCGCTCTCGGCAAGGCTGCGCGACCTGAAGACCGAGCTTCTCGTGCAGGCGAGGACAGCGGGGGACGACAGGCAGTGAAGGAGCAGGGCCACGGCCCTGCTTTCCATTTCAGAGATGGTCTGCGATGAATCCGATGGCATCTTCCTGCATCTCAGGATAGAAGCCGTGGCCATGGCCATAGCAGCGGTGGATGAAGCTGCCGGCGGCGCCTCTCTCCGCATATGCCTCCTCCGCCTTCCCTGCCAGCGCGGCAACGCTCCATGAGGGGAAGATGGGGTCATCGGCACCATACATCAGCATAAGCGGCTTGGGAGCCATAGATGCGATGACGGAATGCATATCGAGGCCCTTTCCCAGCAGCCCTGGCAGGTACATGGCGAGATTGTGGTTGATGCAGCTGTCCTGCAGGTCCTGGATCTCCGCCGTGCCGCAGCTGCAGGCAACGGCCTTCACCCGCTCATCATACCAGCCGAGCCACAGCGCCTCCTGGCCCCCAAGCGAATGTCCGCAGACGCCGATTCTCGAGCTGTCTACCTCCGGAAGCGATGCGAGGACATCGACGGCGCATACGAGGTCAGATATGTACTTGGCCTGCAGCGTCGACCCGGACAGGAGATAATCGATGAAGAGATGGCGCTCATAGCCGAACCCCTCGAGGAACGGATTGGCCTTCCGCTCGAACTCAGGCGGCCTCCTGTCCTCGAAGCCGAGGCAGTCCGGGCAGATGACCGCGAATCCCGCGCGGCAGAAGGCAGCCCCGAATGCCCCCGACATGCTGCAGAACAGCCCGGCAGGCTCGGACTTGCCGACGAAGTACTCGTCATTGTGCTGATGGCAGGCGACTATGGCAGGATGTGGCCCCTTCCCCTCCGGCAGGAGGAGATAGGCGCTTACCCCCTCACCCGGCTCCGTCTCATACGACACCCTCTCCATGGAATACCCATCGGCATCCATCACATGGCTGCGGCTGCATCCGGACGCGCCCCTCTGCGGGAAGCGCCCGAGAAGGCCGAGCAATACACTCCTTGCATCCATCAGCTTCCGGCTCCTTCCCTGACCTTCCATTTCGCGACCAGCGACTGGAAATCGGTCTTCTGCAGGATGATCTGCTTCTTCTTCACCTCGTCATTGAGGACTTCCTTGTCTACATACGGCTTCCACTTCTCCACCACGTTCTTGCCGGCTATATGCCTGATCGAGAGGGCCTTGGTATAGAAGCGGCTGGCCCCGTCGCAGAGCGAGCGGTCCTCGATTATGGAGATCCTGTCGGGGAACTGTATCGCCAGGGCCCTTGTCGTGAAGAGCCTGTAGCCGAAGAGGAAGCACCTGACGCCGAAGTCCATCGCCTGGTAGAACTCCCCCATGATCAGCGTGTCATAGGCCCTCAGGCGCTGGAAGAGCGCCCTGTCGTAGAGCCCGAGCTCCATCATGGGATAGAGGGTCTCCTCCTCGAGGTCCTCCTCTATGGTAGGGATGAATGATATCGGATCGACGAGGCGCCCCTTGATGTACGGGGCCTGCAGCGTCGGCAGTATATCGCCGGCAGAGGATATCATCACGGGGCAGATGATGGCAGGATGGTTGCGCTCGCCCATCATCGCCATCAGCTTCTCCCCTTCGAATGCGATCAGCTGGCAGTCCGTGCGGACCACGAGGAAATACGTAGCATAGCACTCATCGGCAAGCGCGTTGATGTAGCGCCCCGACGAGCAGACATTCTTGAAGACGATGTAGTTCACATCGGGGAATGCATCCTGCACGGACCCGTCATCCATCCTGGACTGCGTCGTCATCACGTAGATGTTGCTCATGTTCTCCGTATACCAGCTGAGCGTCGACATCAGCGCTTCCCTGGTGGAGATGTCGATTATGCCGATGGCAAGCTGCTCCTGCCTGTAAAGGGAGGATATCCTCAGCCCGAGGTCCTGCATGCGATGAAGTACCTTATACTCGCTCATTGATGATGAAGGCGAGATCCTCCGGGCGGAAGACCACATCCTTCTTACCTCCTCCTAGCAGTGTCTCTATCTCATAGCTCTTATGGCCCTGAAGGATCTCCAGCTCGGTGCTGTCGAAATACGGGACCGCCTTGGCGAAGACATTGCCTTCGCTGTCCATTATAGCAACGACCTCGCCTGCGCTGAACACGCCCTTGACGCCCCTGACCCCGCTCGGGAGCAGGCTCTTATGGGCAAGGAGGGCCTCCTTCGCGCCACCATCGACCATGATTGCCCCTTCATACGAGGTATTGAGTATCCATCGCTGGCGCTGGCTGATGCGCTCGGCAGGAAGTATGTATGTCCCGACCTCGTCGCCTGCCAGTATCCTCTCGATCACATCATCCTCATAGCCTGAGGCGATTACCGTGCCGCAGCCGCCCTTCTGCGCGATTTCGGCGGCAAGGAGCTTGGTCTTCATGCCGCCTGTAGCGAACTGTGACCCTGCCCCCTTCGCATAAGAGAAGACCTCCGGCGTGAGCTCGCGGATCTCCGGCAGGAACACCGCGCTGCTGTCCTTCTTAGGATTGCCCGTGTATATCCCGTCGATATCGGTAAGGAGGATGAGGAGGTCGGCATCTATCTTGGAGGCGATCATGGCGCTCATCGTATCGTTGTCGCCGAACTGGTTGCGCACCATCGCTGTGGAGACCACGTCATTCTCGTTGAAGATAGGCACGACGCCAAGCGCCAGCAGCATCGAGACCGACTGCCTGAGGTTGTTGTAGCTTGTCCTGTTGTTGAGGTCGAAGCGCGTGATCAGCGCCTGCCCGCAGAGCATGTTGTGCCGGGCGAATTCCTGGCTGTAGGCATTCATCAGCACAGGATTGCCGATAGCCGCGCAGGCCTGCCTCATCGCGATATAGACGACGGGGCTGTTATGGTGGAGGGCCTTGGCGCCGAGGCCTACGGCTCCTGAGGAGACGAGCAGCACCTGATAGCCCTTCTCCCTGGCGGCAGCGATCTGGTCGACGATGCTGCGCACCCGCTCCATGTTTATGCCATCCTTCGATGAGAGGATGTTGGTTCCGGCCTTGATGACGATGCGCTTCACATGAGAGAAATCCCTGCCCATCAGATCAGGTCCTTATGGTGGAAGGCCCTGCCTCCGGCTCCGGAATACTCGGCGACGGTCTCGCCGCTGCCGGACAGCAGCCACTTCGTCGTCATCAGCCCCTCAAGCCCCACCGGTCCCCTGGCATGGATCTTCGATGTCGAGATGCCCACCTCCGCGCCGAGGCCGAAGCGGAAGCCATCGGAGAAGCGCGTCGAGGCATTGCAGAAGACATCGGCGCTGTCAACGAGCGAGAAGAACCTGTCCCTGTTCTCCATGCTCGAGGTGATGATGGCATCGGTATGGTGCGATGAATGCCTAGCTATATGGCTTATCGCCTCATCGATGGACGATACGGTCCTGATCGCGCACTCAAGGGCAAGGTACTCGGTATCGAAATCCATCTCCGTGGCCCTTATCCCATCTGGGATATAGCGCAGCACCTCATCCGTGCAGTGCATCCTCACCCCGCGCTGGCGGAACGCATCGGCAAGCATGGGCAGGAAACGGGCGGCAATGGCCTCATGCACAAGGAACGTCTCCGCCGCATTGCAGGCGGCAGGATACTGGCACTTGGCATCAACGGAAATCCTCACGGCCATATCGAGGTCGGCGCTCTCATCGATGAATACTGAGCAGATGCCATCGGCATGGCCGAGCACTGGTATCCTCGTATTATCCATCACATGGCGCACGAAGCTATTGGAGCCGCGGGGGATGATGAGGTCAATCAGCCCCTCCATCGAAAGGAGGGCATCGACATCGGCACGGTTCTCGATGCCTAGGAGCCATGCGCAGCCGACAGCCTCTGCAGTGGCCTCGAGGATGATGCGGCAGAGCACCCTGTTGGTATTGAGGGCCTCCCTTCCGCCCTTGAGCACGACCGTATTGCCCGACCTGAGGCAGAGCCCTGCCATCTGCACCAGCGCATCGGGACGGGCCTCGAAGATCATGGCGATCACCCCGATGGGGAACGTCCTCTTCTCGAGCACGAAGCCGGGATCGAGCTCCCGCTTCACCAGCGTCCTGCCGATCGGATCGGGCAGCATGGCAAGCTCCCTGACCCCCTTCACGGCGGTGGCGACCTTCTCATCGGTGAACTCAAGGCGGTGGAGCAGCGACGGTGAGATCCCGTCCTCCTTCGCCTTCGCTATATCCTCATCATTGGCCCTGCGGATCTCCTCCCTGGAGGAGAGTATCGCCGCAGCCATGAGGAACAGTGCCCTCTGCCTAGTCCTGTCATCTGACGCAGCAAGGACGGCCGCTGCCCTGCGCAATGCGGCGACCTCGTTTCTCAGTTCGTTTCCAACCATGGCTACAGACTAACATCGAGAGCCTTGCAAAACAAGGTGGGAACCGCCCATGATGAAGCCGGCAAGCGCCTCAAGCACCCCTCCGCCGATGGCCAGCGCCTTATCGGACACGGTAAGATGGTCGGCAGCCTCACCACGCGGATCGACATCCGCCACCTTCAGCCCCTCCTGGACATAGAGCCCATCATGCAGCAGGCCCCTCAGCTTGCCGCCGATGGCAGCCTTCACCGGAGCATCCCCGACATAGGCGATAGTATCGCCGGCAGAGACGATGTCGCCGATCTCCCTCGCGGTGCGGAAGATACCTGAAGCAGGGGAATGCATCACGCGCTCGGAGGAGAAGCCCCCGATTACCCCGGGGATGCCGGTATTGGGGATCGCAGTGCCTGAGCGGATGACGCGCCCGAGGGTATGGCCGCGCTTGGTCTCGATGACGCAGTCGGCATCGACGCCTGCCTCGAATCCGGGCCCGAGCGCAATCACGAGGGGAGCCATCCCCTTCCTCGTGCCCAGGTTGCGCTTGGCGATGATGGCATCGACAAGGCAGAAGGGATGGAACGGCATGTGCATATCGGGGTCGACCGCGACAGGTACCCTGCCTTCACCGATGGCTTCCCAGGCCTCCTCGGGCGAATGGACGAGCACCCCCTCGATATCCTCGACGAAGCAGCTGCCATCATAGACGGCCTCCGAGAACGATACCGTGCGCCTTATCGACATCGGCCTCTCCGTCTCCAGGGCAGCGACATGGAAGCCTGCCCTCACGAGCCTAGCGATGACGCCTGATGCAAGGTCGCCGGCGCCCCTTACGAGGATGAGATCATCCATAGACCCTGTCCTCCCTTACCGACGCGATGACCGCCTCGATGCCCTGCGGGATGCTGAGCTCCCTGATGATATCGGCAGGATACGAGTCAGCGCCATTGAAGACGAAGACCTTCCTGCCGGCCATTCCCTTGGCAAGCCCCTCCGGACTGTCGATATACCATTGCAGGTATTCCCTGCCGACATCACCGTCGCGGCCGTCACCGAAGACGGAAGAGCAGATCCTGTCGCCTATTCCCCAGAGCCCCATCACGGCAATCGTCGTATCGGTGAGCGGATTCATCACCGGATCGCGGTCGGTATGGACCTTCAGCGGCAGCCCCCTGGAGCCATCGGCCTCGGCGATGACGACATCGTAGAAGCCAGCAAGCGCGGCAAGGGCCTCCTCCCGCGGAGCGATCCACTTCTTCATATCCATCGTGCTGTGCTCGGCATAGAAGACGACCTCGCCGCTGCGGGGACGGTAGCCCAGGACCGATTCATCGCCGAATATGGTATCCTGGCCATAGTCATGGAGGCGCGGGGACATGACCTTGGTGGTCGTGGTAAGGAGGACGCTCCTTCCCCTGCTGCGGAAATGGCGGCCGAGGAGCGACATCAGCGATGTCTTCCCGCCGCCGCCCGTTATCGATATGAATGAGCCGCAGTACGGCTCGAGGAAAGCGCACAGCTGCATGAGAGCGATTATAGCACATGACAGCCCCGGTAAGCTGCGGCAAACGTAATTCACCTATCACCGGCGTTCTGATATACTTCCATGCCAATGGTAGATGCATCTGAACGGAACCGCATACTCAAGAGATCCTCGCTGATAGGGATATCGATTAACCTGCTGATAGCGGCAGCCAAGGTGGCCGTCGGCCTCCTCTCAGGCTCTGTCGCCATCCTTTCCGATGCCGTCAACAACGCATCGGATTCCCTCTCCCTGCTGGTCACGGTAGCCGGCTTCGAGATCTCGAAGCGCAAGCCGACGCACTCGCACCCGCTCGGATTCGGGCGGATCGAATACATCTCCGCCCTCTTCGTCGCCATCTTCGTCATCGTGACGGGAACGGCCTTCCTCTCCACATCGGTCGAGAGGATAATGCATCCCGAGGACGTATCGCTCAATGCGGTGATGCTGCTGATGCTGCTGGCATCAATCGGCGCCAAGCTCTTCCTCTGGCGCATGGCGGCCAAGGCGGGAAGGCAGATCGATTCGGAAGCGCTCAGCGCCTCAGGGGCGGATGCGCTTTCCGACGTGCTCATCACCTCGGTGACGATCGTGGCAGGGCTGCTTGGGACATTCACCGACCTGCACATAGATGGCTGGGCCGGGCTGGTCGTCAGCATCTTCATCTTCTATACGGGCTTCAGGAGCGTCATCGAGACCGTATCCACCATCGTCGGGGAACGGCCGTCGAAGGATATGGTGAGCCAGCTCAGGGGCATCATCGCCAGGCATCCTCCCCTCTCCGGGGGCTATGACATACAGATACATACCTACGGGCCTTCGCGGATGATCGGCACCTGCAACGTCGAAGTGCCGTCATCGGCCTCTGCCGAGGAAGTCTTCGACGCCATGACGGACGCACAGGAGGAGATATTCTCCGAGATGGGCATCTACATGACATTCGGCATGTACGCCGTCAACAGCAGCAACCCTGTCGTGCGCCTGATGAAGGCTGAGGTGCTCAAGGTGCTCAAGGGAGTCTCAGGCGGCGTGATAGGCATCCATGCCTTCCACATCCACTTCGAGGATTCGAGGGTGCACTTCGATGTCGTGGTCGATTTCTCCGTCACGAACTACGCGCAGTTCAGGGCACAGGCGGCAAAGGCCCTCACAGAGGCCTTCCCCACCTACACATTCAAGTTCAATATCGACCCGGACTACGCCTGAGGCAATCAGCCTCCACTGAGCCGGGGACCCCTTGATTAGCAGGCGGGAAACAAAATAGCCTATACCTGACAATAACATCCGCCCAAGGCGCGGAAATGCTCAGTTGAAAGGGGAACAGATGGACATATTCTCGAAATGCAGCTCATATACGCTTGCCAGGGAGTGCCGGGAGAAAGGGATATATCCCTACTTCCATGCCCTTGAGTCCAAGCAGGACACTGTCGTCATCATGGAAGGCGCACGCCGCATAATGCTCGGCTCCAACAACTATCTCGGGCTCACGATAAACCCGGATGTCATCGCTGCGGCTGCCGATGCCCTCAGGGACCTGGGGACAGGCTGCTCAGGCTCGCGGTTCCTCAACGGCACGCTGAGGATGCACCTTGAGCTCGAGGCGGAGCTCGCCTCCTTCCTGCACAAGGACGGATGCGTGACATTCTCAACCGGCTTCCAGTCGAATCTCGGCATAATCAGCGCGCTCGTGGGCCATGGAGACTATGTGCTCTGCGACAGGGAGAACCATGCAAGCATATACGACGGCTGCCGCCTCTCGCTGGGGAAGATGCTCCGCTACCGCCACAGCGATATGGCGGACCTGGAGAAGAAGCTGGCCTCCGTGCCGGAGGAGGCAGGCATCCTCATCGTCACCGATGGCGTGTTCTCCATGGGCGGCGACATAGCCAAGCTTCCTGAGATCTGCCGCCTTGCTGAGAAATACGGCGCGAGGGTCATGGTGGATGATGCCCATGGCCTGGGAGTCATCGGAGAGGGCGGCCGCGGAACGGCAAGCCACTTCGGGCTCGAGGACAAGGTCGATGTGATAATGGGTACCTTCTCGAAGTCGCTCGCGAGCCTCGGCGGCTATATGGCAGCATCCGAGGAGGTATGCGAATACGTGAGGCACAACTCAAGGCCCTTCATATTCTCTGCCTCCATGACGCCGGCGACATGCGCAGCGGCCCTTGCCGCGCTGAGGCACCTCGAGGCGCATCCGGAGCTGCCGCAGCGCCTGATGGAAATCACGGAGTACGCACGCCAGGGCTTCCGCAGCAGGGGAATCCCGATAAAGGACTCGGAAGCACCGATCATCCCCATATACACCAGCAGCCTGGAGAACACGCTGACGAAGGCGAAGCAGCTCTACGAGCACGGCGTCTTCGTCAATCCCGTCCTGCCGCCCGCGGTCGCGCCTGGCGACTGCATGCTGAGGACAAGCTACATGGTCACCCTCACGGAGGAGCTTGTCGACGAGGCGCTTGATGCCTTCTCGGAGGTCTTCGCCAACGGCTGATGCAGGCATAGGACCCATCCAGAGGGGCTGTTAAGAAAGTCTAGGCTTTCGAGACAGCTCCTTTGTTTTGTCCACAAGAGATGGAAGATAAGGAGTAAT
>CALXQU010000002.1 GCA_944390725.1 uncultured Spirochaetaceae bacterium | reverse complement strand
AAGCATCTGCTTCGGTTAGATTTCATTTATGATTCTCAGCACCTATTTCGGTTAGCTTTATTTTTGAGGCATCACGTAAGGAAAAGATGATCCCCGCATCGCTGCGGGGACCGGATCTGCCAGATGGAAGGCCATCAGGGCTGCTTGCCGATGTAGGCAAGGATGCCGCCATCGACATAGAGGATATGCCCATTGACGAAGTTCGATGCGTCGGAAGCAAGGAATACAGCCGGACCCTGGAGATCGGATGTCTTTCCCCACCTGTTCGCAGGCGTCTTCGCCAGGATGAATTCATTGAAAGGATGGCCCGGCGTCCTGAGAGGAGCCGTCTGCGGTGTCTCAATATAGCCAGGTCCGATGCCATTGCACTGGATATTGTAGGCACCATACTCGGAAGCGATGTTCCTGGTGAGCATCTTCAGGCCGCCCTTTGCAGCTGCATATGCGCTGACGGTCTCCCTGCCGAGCTCGGACATCATCGAGCAGATGTTGATGATCTTGCCATGGCCCTGCTTGATCATGCCTGGGATGACAGCCTTCGAGACGATGAACGGCGCATTGAGGTCCACATCGATTACCTGGCGGAATTCGGATGCCTTCATATCGAGCATCGGAATCCTCTTGATGATTCCCGCATTGTTGACGAGGATATCGATCTTGCCAAGGTCCTCGATGATCTTCTGGGTAGTCGCCTGCACCTGCTCCTCATCGGTCACATCGCAGACATAGCCCTTTGCCTCGATGCCTGCTTCCTTATATGCGGCAAGGCCTTTGTCGACAAGCTCCTGCTTTATATCGTTGAACGCGATCTTCGCGCCGGCAGTGGCGAACGCGGAGGCAATCGCGAAGCCGATGCCATAGGATGCACCGGTTACCCATGCCACCTTCCCTTCCAGGGAAAAGTCCTTCATTTCCATATTGGTTCCCTCCTTCAGGAATCCCCTTCCCAAAACGGGAAGGTCCGCCCTGGGCATATCCCTATGCTCAGAGCTTATCGATAAGCATCGAGCATTTGCCCGATGGAATCGGCAGCGTCTTCCTCTTATCCTCATCGAGGATCTGGATCGTGAAGTAATAGAGCTTCTCGCTCTCAAGCCTGATCTCCCATCCGCGCACGTTCTTGCTTGCGAGGATGGTGATATTGTTCTTCTTGAGAGAGAGGTCCTCTATGCCCATCTCCTCCAGCGACTGCATCGTCCAGTTGACGGTCTTCCTCGGCAGGGAGATATCGAGGCCGACGATATTCTCTATCATCAGCGCGATAGTCACGAGGCCGAGCATCGGCAGGAAGCGCCTGCGGTTCTCGCCATCAGGATATGTCGCCGCGCCCTCGGCAAGCGGCCTGTAGAGCTCCCAGCAATCGCCCTGCTTCTCCGCATCCGGATGAAGCGTGTCGAGGATGAAGTACATATGGCGGATAGAGCATTCGCGCGCGAAGACGAACGAGCCGTAGTTCACCAGCCCCTTGATGACCATGTACGTGCAGAACGGCGATATGCCTCCCCTGTAGCCATTGCCTTCCTCCGAGAAGTACTTCGACGAGGCGGGAACGACCGGGAACGGGTTATCGGTCCCGAACTCCCTGTCATCCTTCAGCTTCTCGATGAGGAATGAGGCATACTCATCATTCGGGATCTCAGCAAGGAGCGTCCAGTAAGCGCCTATATGCCTGTTCCTGATCCTGTTCTTGTTCTCGTCAAGGTCGTAATAGAACCTGTCTTCCTCGTCCCACATCATCGAGTTGATGCGGGTCTTTACCGAGAAGTAGATCCTCTTGTACCTGAAGGCAAGCTCCTTGTCGTTCAGGATATCCCCGATATTAGACATATAGAGGGCGAAGATGGCCACCGCCGCATTGAAGTCGACAGTGAATGCCGCCCCCTCGCGCGGGAGGTTCCCGAGATGCATCGCGCTATAAGGCACGGAATAAAGCCCATCCTTGTCCATGAAGGATGACTGCATCCATGCGAAATACTTCTCAAGATACGGGACGACATCCTTCAGCCTCTTCTTGTTGCCTATCTTATGGTAGAAGGCGAACTCGACATAGCTGAGGAGGGGAAGGGTCGCCCCTTCCGGGTTATCTGCATCGAAGACAGGCTGTCCTGCCTCGAGGTCGTATTTCTCCGGTATGCGTCCGTTCTCCTCCTGGATGGAATAGAAGAAATCCACCATCGAGTACGGACTGTAGCTCTGGTTGCTATATACAAGGAACAGCGATGAAAGCGACACATCGAAGAGATTCACCACCTTGCTATCAGCGTGTGTGTAGTAGCCCTCAGGAAAGCGTTCGTCCGTCCCGGCCTGATGCCATATCTCATCCAGCCAGACCCAGGTACGGTCATACATATCAACAAAATCCTGATCGTAGAAATGAATGCTAGGAACCAGATCCTTTACCAATGTTCTTCTCCAATTTCAAGGAAAATCCAAAGATTTTTGCCCTTAAACCGCATCATACATAATACTTCATGGAAAATCGGAAGTCAAATTATTTTTTTTCCTGTCTTATCATTGCAAATAAAGGAGTTAGGTATGATTTATTTTTCTTGCATATATCGGCGTGCGGAGGCATGCGGTTTTCTGGCGCGATTGCGGCAGGATGCCGCCGCAATCAGCGTCAGGCAGGCTTGTACAGGCGCAGCGCGCCAGGGAGGATCTCGCACTCGACCCAGCGGCCGCTGCGGGAGAATTCCTCGCCATCGCAGTGTATCTGCATCACATCTCCGCTGGCCTGCAGCCTGATCTTCCTGGCATTCATGTATACGAATCTCTCGGTATCCTCTACATGCGACCCGCGCAGGAAGCAGGCAACTGCGGATATGAGGGCGGACCTGGTGATTACGGGCTTCCTGACGTACATCACATCGAAATACCCGTCATCGATCCTCGCCTTCGGCCCGAGGACGAAGGCCGATCCCATCCTGCGGCCATTGAGCACGGAGAACTGCTGCGTATCAAGGGAGAACTCCCTGTCATCGATATCGACCTGGAGGTGATACGGATCTGGGAACCTCCTCAGGATATCCATGAAAGCCATGATATAGCTGGGCATGCCGTTCAGATGCCTGTATTCGGACGCGCGGAAGTTCACCATCGGCTCGAATCCGATACCCGTGCCGTTAAGGAAATACATCCCCTCCGGATGCTCCGGACCGCGCGCGATGCCCACATCCACGGGAACGGCACTGCGCGAGAGGATGAGCCCGACGGCCTTCTCCATATCCCTAGGTATCCCTGCGGCCCATGCGAAGTCATTGCCCCTGCCGATGGGGATTATGCCCATCGCTACAGAGGAGGCATTCCCGGACTTCATGATGCCGTTGAGGACCTCGTTCACGGTGCCGTCACCGCCTGCGGCGATGATCTCCCGATAGCCATACTGCATACCCTTCGCAGCAAGCCTTTCCGCATGGCCCGGCTCATTCGTATAGGCGACAGTGCACTGCCTGCCCTTTGCCTTGAAAAGGTCACGGATATCGTGGGCCCTCTTCCTTCCCTTGCCCTTCGATGCATTCGGATTGATGATGAGGAGGATATCCTTTTCAAGCATATAAGGATGATACCATAGGATGGGCTCCCGTTTGAACATGAAATACGCAACCGGGAACATGATTTGCATCCCATTTTCCGCTATCTTGGACGGATATGCGCAGATTGATAGCCTGTCAGGCATCCATTCCTTCCCGATGGGTGGTATACTCAGGATATGCTGATACGCAATGCGGCGATAGCGACGCCGAACGGGCTTGAGAAAGCGGATATCGCAATTGAGGATGGCCTCTTCGCCATACCGCGAGGGAATGAGGCATGCACGATCGATGCGGAAGGGATGCTCCTCATCCCTGGCTTCATAGACACCCACATACACGGGATCGGAGGGGCCGGCACCGAGGACTCCTCGCCGGAAGCGATCCTCAGCATGTCCAGGACGCTTGCCTCGATAGGGACAACCTCGTTCTTCCCGACAGTCTATACGGACACCGCGGAAAGGATGATAGCGGATATCAGGTCGATAGCCTCTGCCAAGGGGCATGAGGAAGGTGCCGATATAGCCGGAATACATGTGGAAGGCCCCTTCATATCGCCCCACAGGATAGGGGCGCAGAACCCGGCAGGGAGGAAGGATCCCGACCCGGCCTTCTTCCGCAGGATGATAGAGGAAGGGAAGGGCCTCATAAAGGCAATGACGTGCGCACCGGAGCTGCCTGGGATCGAGGAGATCGCGGCAATCGCCAGGGAGAACGGCATCATCCTGCTCATGGGGCATACCGATGCCTCATATGAAGAGGCCCGATATGGCTTCAGCCTCGGCATCCGCCACACTACCCACATCTTCAATGCGATGTCGGGATTCAGCCACAGGAAGCCGGGAGCCGCAGGATTCGCGCTCACGAATGATATGATGAGCGTAGAGGTGATAGCCGATGGCTGCCATGTCCACAGGGACATAGCCCGGTTCGTATTCAGGCATAAGGGGCCGATGAAGGCAATCGCCATGACGGACTCGCTGCGGCCGACGCTCCAGAAGGAAGGGGATCTCACCGCCAATGGCATCCCGGTGGAGATGGGACCCGGCCTCTGGGCGACGAAGGGCAATCCAGACCTGTACCAGGGATCGCTGCTGACGATGCACAAGGCATTCCGCAACCTGGTCAGCTGGGGGATCGGGCTCTATGATGCCGTAGCGGCGACATCGCTTGCCCCTGCCCTGCTCTATTCGCTTACGGACCGGCTTGGCATAGAGCCGGGAAAAAGGGCAGACTGCTTACTGTTGGACAGCGATCTGTCAATCAGGCATGCATTCATCAAAGGAGAAGAGATAGATGTGGTACAGCAAGCTTAGCAACAAGGCCTTGTGGAAGGCTTTCGATGAGATATCCAGGATTCCGCGCGAGAGCAAGCATGAGGAAGCCATCAGGGCTTACCTGCTGGACTGGGCGGCAAAGCACGGACTCGAGGCGAAGACCGACAGGATCGGCAATATCGTTATAAAGGCCCCGGCTACTGCCGGGCTTGAGAAGCTTCCTCCTGTAGCGATCCAGGCCCATGTGGACATGGTCTGCGTGAAGACCGCGAAGTCGAAGCATGATTTCAGGAACGACCCGATTGCCATCATATGCGACGGAGATACCATAAAGGCGAAGGATACGACCCTTGGCGGCGATGATGGCATAGGCGTTGCCATCGCCCTTTCGATACTCGGCGACAGGACCGCGGAGCACGGTCCGCTGGAAGGGATCTTCACGGTCGATGAGGAGACAGGCATGACAGGTGCGATCAATATCGATCCTGCGATAGTCGATGCGAAGTACCTCATAAACCTTGACTCCGAGAACGAGGGCGAGATCGCAGTCGGATGCGCCGGAGGAATCGAGGTATCCGCATCCTGCCGGGCCAAGGCTGAGAAGGCGGAAGGAATCCCCCTCAAGGTAAGCGTATCGGGCCTGCTCGGAGGGCACTCAGGAAGCGAGATACATCTTGAGCGCGGCAATGCGATAAAGATACTCGCAAGATACCTCAACAGGCTGCCATCATTCCAGATTGCCTCATTCACAGGCGGCACCCTCCATAATGTCATACCTTTCTCTGCGGAAGCCGTCATCACGGTTCCTGACAGGGATGTCGCCCTTTCGATAGCAGGCAACCTGCGCAAGGAGCTCGAAAACGAATTCAGGGAATCAGACCCAGGACTCAAGTTCGAAGTGAAGGATACCGAGATGCCCCAGGCGGCGCTCAAGAGGAAGAAGAGCCAGAAGATAGCGGATGCCCTGTTCTGCCTCCCCCATGGAGTCAGGAGCCGGATCCCATCGATGCTGGATACGGTGGAGACCTCCGTCAACCTGGCGACAGCCAGGCTGGAAGAAGGCAGGTTCACGGTCCTGTTCTCCCTCAGGAGCATGATCGATTCCAAGAAGATGGCCCTGGTGGAAGAGATCCAGACGCTCCTGGAAGGATATGGGTTCTCGTCTAAGGTCTCCGGCGGTTCCCCTGCCTGGGAGAAATCCGACGGCAGCAGGTTCGCGCAGGAATTCATAAAGCTCTACAGGAAGATCACGGGCAGGAAGCCTGAGATCCGAGTCCTCCATGGCATACTCGAATGCGGCATCCTCGCAGCGCGCATACCCGGGCTCTCAGCCATCTCGCTCGGCCCGGATGTGAAGGATGTCCATTCCGTGAACGAGACGCTGTCGATCGCATCATCGGAACGCCTTGCCGACTGCGTGAGGAAGATGCTTCCGCTGCTGAAATGAAGCTGAACCTCATAAGCGCGATGCATTACCGCCCATCGGAGAAGACGCTCGATGGGCTCCTGGCAGGGATAGATGCCGAGGAGAGGGGATACGATGCCTTCATCGGATATTCCCTTTCCTTCTCCGGCGACAGCCTTTCCATCATACAGGAGGAATCAGGCGAGAAGGCCCCCTACAGCGAGGAAGAACGGTCCCTGATAGAGCAGGGAACCGATATCGGGGCGAGGGATGGGGAGATCATCTCCATCCCTGCAGGCACATATGAGTTCATGCAGCTCCCGGCGGTCTTCACGCAGTCAGACCTGCCCAGGCTGCTGCTGCCATATGCGACGCATGCCAGGAAGGCATACGTGCGCATCTTCAAGGAGAGCATCCTGGAGACCGTGATGCAGTTCCTCATCAGCTGCTAGTCATTGTCTTATGCTCCCCTAGAAGCTATACTCTACGTTATGCAAATCGAAAAGATAAGCGACACTTATCATCGCATAACCTTCTCGGATGGCAGCCAGCTGTTCCTGGTAGGTACCGCGCATGTATCATCGAGCAGCGTAGACCAGGTCAGGGCAGCTATCGAGGAGGAGGATCCGGATACGATCTGCATAGAGCTTGACTCCGGAAGGCTACAGAGCAAGCAGTCATCTTGGCAGAATCAGGATATCCGCAAGGTATTCAAGGAAAAGAAGGGATTCCTCCTGCTTGCCAATACGGCCCTGGCATCATTCCAGAAGCGCCTGGGCGCGCAGACAGGGATCTCCCCGGGAGATGAGCTGCTGGGGGCTGTATCGCTTGCCAAGGCGAAGGGCATACCGATTTCCCTCTGCGACAGGGATATCCAGACGACATTCAGGCGCGCATGGGCAAAAAGCGGCCTCTGGAATAAATGCAAGCTGCTTGCGACGCTCATCTCCACGGCATTCTCAGATGAGAAGATAAGCGAGGAGGATCTCGAGGAGCTCAAGAAGCAGGAAACGCTTGAGAACATGCTCAACGAGATGGCCAAGGAGCTGCCCTCGATAAAGGAAGTGCTCATCGACGAGAGGGATATATACCTTGCGACGAAGATGTTCACGGCTCCCGGCAGGAAGAAGGTGGGCGTAATCGGCGCAGGCCATACGAAAGGCATCCTCTCCGCCCTGGAGAAGCTCGACAGCGGCGAGAAGCTCAAGACCACGGAGGAGCTGTGCGAGATCCCTGAATCAGGGCATCTCGGCACGGTGATGAGCTTCCTCATACCGCTGATGATAGTCGCCCTGGTAGTCTATGGCATCGTGGCAAACGGATGGAGCCAGGGAATCACCACATTCCTTTACTGGATTGCCGTGAACGCAGGATGCACCTTCATCGCGACCGCCGCAGCGCTGGCACATCCGCTGAACATCCTCGCATGCTCGGTCACGGCACCGTTCTTCGCGCTCAACCCGGTCCTGGGCGTCGGCATGCTGGGAGGGATACTGGAAGCGACATTCAGGAAGCCCAAGGTAAAGGATTTCCAGGATCTCAATGATGACGCGACCGTATTCAGGGGATGGTACAGGAACAGGATCCTGCACTGCCTGCTTGTCTTCTTCTTCTCATCGCTTGGCAGCGTCATCGGCACCTTCGTAGCCTTCCCTCTCCTCATCGCAAGGATATAAGGAAGGCTTACGAAATCTATTTCCTTTTGCCAAAAGCCGCTATTATAGCGGTTTTTATATTGCGCACATCCACGTGGCTTATTTGTAATGACGGCTTACTATCCGATGAGAGGACCTTCTCGAAGCCCATCTCCGCAAGCGCCTTCATCCGCCTTTCCTTCAGGACTACCGGACGGATCTCACCAGCCAGCGTCAGCTCGCCGAAGCAGGCCATCCTGTCCTCAAGCGGGATATCCAGGCGGGATGAATAGAGTGCAAGGGCGAGCGGCAGCTCTATCGAGACCTCGCCTAGCTTCATGCCGCCGGCGACGTTCACATAGATATCCTGATTCGTAAGGTCAAGGCCGGCATGGCGCTGCAGTATCGCGGCGACCCTGCTTACCCTCGCGCTGTCTATCCTATCGGAATAGATCCGCTGGAATCCGCTCTTGGCCGGTACGACAAGCGCCTGGATCTCCACGACGAACGTCCTGCTCCCCTCCACCGTTGGGGTAAACACGATGCCTGACGGAAGTGCGCCTTCCCTTGAGGAAAGGAACACGGATGATGGATCCGAAACAGGATGCAGCCCTGTCTCATCCATGGTGAAGAGCCCGATCTCATCAACCGATCCGAACCTGTTCTTGCTTGCCCTGAGAAGCCTGAGGCCGGTCTCCGCGCTTTCGAAGTAAAGCACCGTATCAACCATATGCTCAACGATCTTAGGACCAGCCAGGGCCCCCTCCTTCGTGACATGGCCGATGAAGAATATAGCGGCCCCGAGCTTCTTCGCGATAAGCGAGAGCTCCATGCAGCAGGCCCTGACCTGATTGGGGGAACCTGGTACGGACGCAATAGAAGCGCTGTAGAGCGTCTGCAGCGAATCGATGACGATATATGCAGGCCTGAGCTTCTCAATCGTCTCAGAGAGGGATTCAAGGCCCGTGTCGCAGAAGATGGATATGGAATCCGTCTTCAGTCCCAGCCTTTCCGCCCTCATCTTCACCTGCGACGGGGATTCCTCCCCTGATACATACAGCGTCACGCCCTGATCCGAAAGGGCCGACAGCATCTGTATCATGATCGTGGACTTGCCTATCCCCGGCTCGCCGCCGACCAGTACGGAAGAAGGGCGCATCACCCCTCCGCCAAGGACCCTGTCGAATTCCCTCATGCCGGAACTTGCCCTCACGGCGCTGTCGGCGCTAATCTCGGAAAGCTTCCTTACGCTGCCATCCATCACCGGAGGGGCATTATCGCCTTTCCCCTTCGGGCGGGACGAGGTCCTGAACTCAGCGAATGTATTCCAGCCGCCGCACTCTGGGCAGCGGCCTGCCCATTTGGGCTCAGTATGTCCGCAGGCAGTGCAGACATACTGTATCTGGTTCTCCTTCGCCATCAGAAATCAAGCAACTCGACATCGAAGATAAGGAATGAATCAGGAGGGATGACCCCCGGATAGCCGTATTCGCCATACCCCAGTTCCGGTGGGATTATGAGCGTGCGCTTCTCTCCCTTCCTCATCGACATCAGCGCTTCATTCCAGCCTTCAATCACCTGGCCGACAGCAAAGACGGCAGGCTGCTTCCTGATCAGCGATGAATCGAAAATCTTGCCATTGAGAAGCTGTCCCTGATAATGGACCTTCACGGACTGCCCATATGAAGGAGAAGAATCGCCAGAGCCCTTTTTCTTTATAATATACCTAAGCCCGGTAGGGGTTTTTACAGCATCAGGGAATCTGCTTTCTATCTCATCTTCGACCTTCTTGCGGGCTGCGGCCTTGATTTCTGCTGCTCTCTTCTCACATTCCGATACGAGCTGCTCGAAATGCGTCTCGGATGCATCGAAAGCCTTGGCATCATCGCCGATGCGGATAATCTCAACGGACTTGATTGTATCGCCCTGCGCAATGCTGTTCACCACATCCTGTCCCTCGATGACATGTCCGAATACCGTGTGCTTTCCATCAAGCCATGGGGTCTCGACATGCGTGATGAAGAACTGGCTGCCATTGGTACCTGGTCCGGCATTGGCCATTGAAAGGATACCAGGACCTGTATGCTTGAGATCCGGATGGAATTCATCGGGAAAGCGGTATCCTGGACCGCCTGTACCATCGCCTTTAGGACATCCGCCCTGTATCATGAAATCCTTGATTACGCGATGGAACTTAAGCCCATCATAGAAAGGCTTGCCCTTCTCCTTCCTGTTCAGGGACCCTTCTGCGAGTCCGATGAAATTGCAGACAGTCATCGGACACTTCTTATACTCAAGCTCGATAAGGATATCACCCTTATCTGTATTTATCTTTGCATATATTCCATCTTTGAGGTTGTCCATATCCTTCTCCTTCATTCAGTAAACAGATCTTCTCCGGTAATACGCGAGTAAAGCCTCTCAAGATCCCGCTCAGAGCGGTAGCGGATTACGATCTTTCCCTTGTTGAGGTCACCGGTAATCTTGCACTTGGATCCAAGCGCGCTGACGAACTTATCCGTAACCTCAGCAACCCTTGGATCATCTTCAGCTTCCTTTGCGGGCTTCACTAGCTTCTGTCCCTTATTCAGCTCCTCAGCACGCTGCTCTGCCTTCCTTACAGACAGCTCCTTATTGACGATTTCGTCACGGAGCATCGTGCGGTCGCCTGGATTGACAAGCGAGAGGATTGCCCTGGCATGTCCCGGGGTTATCATGCCAGCGATGAGATCATCCTTCAGGTCATCAGGCAGCGAAAGCAGCCTGATTGAGTTGGCTATGGCAGAACGCGACTTGCCGACAAGATTGCCTATCTCTTCCTGGCTGAGGCCAGAGCGCTGGATCAGATACTGATAAGCGCTCGCCTCTTCTATCGGATTGAGGTTCTCTCTCTGGATATTCTCGACAAGCGACATCTGGATGCGCTGCTGCTCTGTAAGCGATTTGATGATGACAGGGACCTTATCAAGACCAGCCATCTTGGCAGCACGGAACCTTCTCTCACCGGCAACAATCGAATATTTCCCGTGGACGATCTCCTCAACGACAATCGGCTGGATTATCCCCTGCTCTTTTATCGAAGCAGCAAGCTCCTTAAGGGATTCCTCATCAAACGCCTTCCTCGGCTGATTCGGATTCGCAGAGACATTCTTAATAGGTACATATATGGCTGATATCCTATCAGCATCAATCCCCTCAGCGACCGTGGACTTAAGAATCTCGGAGACCGCAGGATTATCCTTCGGTGCCTTCCGAGCCGTATCCGCAGCTTTCTTCTTCGGCTCTTCAGCCTGCACGGGCTGGGTATTCTTCGAAATAATATTCTCTACCTGGCTATCGAAATCAAAATTGCCAAGCAGCGAACCGATACCTCTTCCTAATCCGTGTTTCTTATCACTGGCCACGGCTGATTACCTCCTTAGCAAGCTCTGCGAACGCCTTTGCCCCGATATTAGACCTGTCATAGTAATTGATTGGCAGCCCATGGGAAGGAGCCTCTGCCAGGCGTATGCTTCTCGGGATAATCGTCTTGAAGACAAGGTCGCCGAAGAATTCAGAAATATCCTCGACAACCTGCCTGTTCAGCACGGCACGCTTCTGATACATCGTGAATAATATGCCCAGTATCTGCAGATCAGGGTTAAGGGACTTCTTTACGTTGGATATGGTCCTCATAATCAGGTTAAGGCCTTCCATAGCAAGATATTCACACTGAAGCGGGATTATAACGGAATCAGCCCATGCAAGCGCATTCATCGTCTCCAGGCCAAGAGATGGCGGACAGTCAAGGAAGATATAATCATAATCAGCATCAAGGTCACTCAATACGGTCTTGAGGAAATATTCCCTGTTATTCTGGTTGACAAGCTCAATAGCCAAGCCCGCAACATCCAGAGAACCCGGAATGAGATACAGATTATTGAATATAGTCGACTGTACTGCCGAAGCAGCAGGGCAATTGCCAATTACGACATCATATATATTGTTTTTCTTCGAATCTCCAGAGACAGCACCTGTAAGATTACATTGTGCATCAAAATCGATAAGAAGAACCTTTTTACCTAATTCAGACAAGGCAGAACCGAGATTAACCGCAGCAGTGGTTTTCCCTACGCCTCCCTTCTGGTTATAGAAAATTACCTTTTGAGCACTCATATATACACCATACACAAACATATAAACATTGTCATTAAAAAGGAATACCGCAAATCGAATCTTGACCGCTTTTTTAACGTATAGTACATTATTCTCACCACGGAGGAACAAACATGGAAATGGATTCCACAGCAAAGGAAAAAGCCATACAGGATGCAATCAATGCAATTCGCCCCGCTCTCCAGAATGACGGCGGCGATATCGAATACATCAGCTACGACGAAGAAACAAAGAATGTCCATGTACGCCTGGTAGGCGCATGCGCTGGATGCCCGATGAGCCAGATGACGCTTACAAACGGAGTACAGAGATATATCAGGGAAACAGTCGACAAGGAACTGACAGTAGTCAATGACAATCAGGTAGCAAGCTATTTCTGATAATCAAAACTGAAAATGGCAGCCAAGATATCGGCTGCCTTATTTTTTTGCTGTTTCACGTGAAACACCCAGCCACAAAATAATCTCTCCCTTTGTTTCACGTGAAACATAACCGAAGCGGCAGACTAGTATCTTGATTGCTTTTCCCTAAAATACAAAACACATCTTTCAGCGTTTCACGTGAAACACGCCTTGCTGATATTCATAACAATCAAATTACCACACTTAATTAATTCTTACGGATAAATCATTAACAATCCACTTGCAATTCGGTCTGTAATCTGTATCATATCCCTTAGGTTGGCTTCCGATTTTGAAATCAGGATTTTTCTGCCGCCAGTGATAAAAATATTGCGATTCAACGCGTAGAACGCCATATTTCATGATAATTTTACTTTTAATAGTAACATAATCTTCTGGGTTGATTCTTTGTTTTATACTATTCAGTAGGGTACATTTCCTGCATTTCCTTTTGTTTGTTGAAGTCCCAGATTTACCCTCATTCCAGCAGTCCATTCTCCATCTTTTATATTGTAAGATTGTATATAATCGCTACTGTTTACTATTATTTCCTATTAATATGTTCTAGAATCATCTTATGTATGTTGCTATATGTGGTCCGAAGGGGAAGGAATCAGTAAGCATCAGGGAAGACTACCGTCCGGACGGGCAGGAAAGGAAGAAGACACGGGTTATACGGAACCTCGGACCGCTTAGGAAGCTGCTTGCAGAGGATCCTGAAGCCATCCAGAAGCTGAGGGATGCTGTCCGCAAGGAGACAGAGGCGCTGAGATTGCAGGATCTGTATATGGTTCCTTCATCAGGCAGGCTGCTTGAGAGCCATGAAGATGGATATAGCAAAGAACCGATAGGGGAGGCACTCCTCAGGAAAGCATGGAAGGATACCGGCCTTGACAGCCTGATGCTGCCAGATGCGATATCTGCCATCATGGGGAGGAAGAAGATCATCGGTTCCGACTGGTCTCATCCAGCGGTATGCAGCGATTCCCTGCTTGCCGAATGCAGCCTTTCAGAAGCAGTATGCATCGACATCAGCGGATGCCTGTACCTTATTGATATGAATGGCCTGCCGCTATCCTGTTCCCGATATGACGGGACATCTGTAGGAATGCTTAAGGCTATAAGCAGCATGAGGAAGGTCCTTATGGTCGGCAGTCTCGTCGTCATTCCCCCTTCCAGCCTTTCTTCCGAGGATTCCCTTGCGCTGATTGCAGATGAGGGATATGGCTTCATCGCAGGCGGGTCATGGCTGCGCGATATCGGCACGGGGCCATATACATGCAAGGCAAGGATACATCTCCAGGATGGGGAAATCCGGAGAACAGGAAGGGCAGGGGCACCGAGGCGATACAGGATATCATCAGTCCCTTCGATGGTATTCGACTCAGGATACCCGCTGATTACGGATATTCCGGGTATCGGCAAGGAAGAGGCTTTCCGCATATACGGCATGAAGGAGCAGCTGGAAGAGGATGCTGCAAGCATCAGCACAGACAGCCTGCCTCTCATGTTCGCCTGCCTCACGGCTATGCGGTATATCCAATACAGGATGGGGAGGCGCATCCCAGTCAGGGACGCCATAGAAGGAGCTGAAGCGATTATCCTCGGAACAGAGGACCAGCGCTTCTATGGCATATGCACGACAGATCTCTATCTTAAGGCATCAAGGGCCCTAGGCATGCCTGCCTTAAGGAAGACCATGACACAATCAATGATGGATGCATATATGGAAGCAGGGGATGCCTGAGACATCCCCTGCATGCCGGACTAGGCTATGATTCAGCTCTCGCTGCCATCAGAAGCCGGGCTTTCCTCCTCCGCTTCCTCATCAGGCTCCTCTTCGTAGCCTGTGACGGCTATCGCATTCACCGAATCGTCCTTCTTCTTGAAGGATGCGACTTTGACGCCCATCGCCGCACGTCCCTGGATCGATATATCCTTGGCATGCACGCGGATCGTCTGCCCCTTAAGGGTGATGAACACGACATCGGTATCGTCATCTACCGCAACGGCGCTGACAAGGCCGCCTTCGTCAACGGTATAGATCTTCTGGCCCATCGTGCCTCTGCTGTGGGCCATGAAATCATCGAACCTGACCTGCTTTCCCTTGCCATTGGCAGTAATCATGAGGATGCGCTTGGAATCATCGACCTTGACTGCGGCCACGACCTCGTCATCGCCAAGGAGCTTGATACCCCTGACTCCGTGCGTAGCCCTTCCCATCGTTCTGACATCCTCTGCATGGAACCTGAGCCCCTTGCCGTTCCTGGTGATGATCATCGCATCGTCATCCTCGTCGATGAAGATCGCGGATACAAGCGAATCTCCCTCATCAAGGATGATTGCCTTGACGCCCTTGGCCCTCGCATTGACGAAATCATTGAGCCTGACCTTCTTCGCGACGCCATAGCGTGTCACCATCAGGATATAGTTGTTATCCGTGAACGCAGGGAAGGAGATGATGGCCGTGATCTTCTCGTTGTTCTCGATCTGGAGGAAGTTCTTTATGTTCGCTCCCTTTGTCGTCTTAGCGCCCTCCGGGATCTCGAAGGCCTTGATATAGTAGGCCTTGCCGAAATCGGTGACGAACATGACGATATCATGGGAAGAGCAGATGAAGAGATGGTCGATGAAGTCGCCATCGACGAGCTTGGCGCCTATCGTTCCCTTGCCGCCGCGTCCCTGTGCCCTGTATTCCGTCACGGAAAGGCGCTTGGCGAAGCCCTTCTTCGATATGCTGATGACGACATCCTCCTTCTTGATGAAATCCTCAGGAGAAGCATCATTCAGCTCCTGCTCGATGATCTCGGTACGCCTTCTGTCGCCATAGGCATCGCCGATCTTGCGGATCTCATCCCTGACGACGCCGAGGATCTTCTTCTCATCGGAGAGGATGTCCTTGTAATAGGCTATCCTGGCCTCAAGCTCGGCAAGCTCGTTGAGGATCTTGTCAGTCTCGAGATGGGAGAGCCTGCCAAGCTTCATATCGATTATGGCATCTGCCTGGACCTTGTCGAGGCTGAAAGCCTTCTGCAGCTCAAGCGATGCGATATTGTTATCCTCGCTCTCCTTGATGATCCTGATGACCTCATCGATATTCTCAAGCCCTATCTTGAGCCCAAGGAGTATATGGGCCCTCTCCTCAGCCTTCCTCAGGTCGAACCTGGTACGCCTTTCGATGACTTCCTCGCGATGGCTGACATAGATGGACACCATGTCCTTAAGCGTCATCACCACAGGCTTGCCATCCACAAGGGCAAGGTTATAGATATTGAAGTTGCTCTGCAGCGGTGTCCTGCTGAACAGCATGTTGAGGACTATATTCGCAACTGCGCCCTGCTTGAGCTCGACTACGACCCTGACGCCATCCCTGCCGCTTTCATCCCTTACCGATGCGATATTGGGTATGATGTTATCCTTGCGCATGTCATCGATCTTCTTGACGAGCTCAGCCTTGTTGACCTGATAGGGGAGCTCGGTGAAGATGATCGCATCATGGCCCCTGTCGTTCTCCTCGATGAAGTACCTTGACCTGATGACTACCTTTCCGCGCCCTGTGGTATAGGCATCCGTGATGCCCTTCTTGCCGCAGATGATGCCGTATGAGGGGAAATCAGGCCCCTTGATATGCTCCATGAGCTCCTCGATGGAGATATCCGGATTATCGATATAGGCGCAGATGCCATCCACGACCTCAAGGAGATTATGCGGAGCGAGGTTGGTCGCCATTCCTACGGCGATGCCTGACGATCCATTGGTAAGGAGGAAGGGGAACGCCGCCGGAAGAACGGCAGGCTCCGTCGTCGAGTCATCGTAATTGGGGACGAAGTCGACTGTCTCCTTCTGGATATCGGAGAGCATCTCCTCTCCGATGCGGCTCATCCTGGCCTCCGTGTACCTCATGGCGGCAGGTGGGTCGCCATCGATGGAGCCGAAGTTGCCCTGTGGGGCCACTACCGGATACCTGAGCGAGAAATCCTGGCCAAGGCGCACGAGTGCATCATATACCGAGGCATCTCCATGCGGATGGTATTTTCCGAGCACATCGCCGACGATACGGGCGCACTTCTTGTTCGGGGTGTTGTACCTGATTCCCTGCTCGAACATATCGTACAGGATCCTCCGGTGCACAGGCTTGAGGCCATCCCTTGCATCAGGCAGCGCACGGCTGATGATGACGGACATTGCATAATTGATATAGCTGGTGCGCATCTCCTCCGAGATATCGGCATCTATGACACGCCCTGTAAGTTCCTGACTGTCTTCCATATTCCTACCACTCAGATATCAAGCGTCCTGACGAAGGTCGCATTCTGCTCGATGAATTCGCGTCTCGGTTCGACTTCCTCGCCCATAAGCATGGAGAAGACCCTGTCCGCTTCCTCAGCATCCTTAAGGCATATCTTGCTGATCATCCTCGTCTCCGGGTTCATCGTTGTCTCCCAGAGCTGCTCAGGGTTCATCTCTCCCAGGCCCTTATAGCGCTGGATAGGGATTTTGTTCTCATCGACGCCCTGGGCATATTCCGCGAGGATCCTCTTCTTGTCCACCTCGTCATATGCATAGAAGACCTTCTTGCCGATAGTGATCTTATAGAGGGGAGGCATGGCGAAATAGACATAGCCTGCCTCGATCAGAGGCCTCATATACCTGAAGAAGAACGTGAGGAGCAATGTCCTGATATGCGATCCGTCGACATCGGCATCCGCCATGATTATGACCTTATGGTAGCGTACCTTTGAAAGGTCGAATGTCTTCTCCTTCCTGCTATCATCGGCATCATCATCCGTATCCTCTCCGGAACCGGTATCGTTGTACCTCGTGATGCCTGCACCTATCGTCTGGATGACAGGCTGCAGCTTCTCGTTATTGAGGACCTTCGCCTCCTGGCTCTTCTCGACATTGAGCATCTTGCCCCAGAGCGGGAGTATGGCCTGGAACTGCCTGTCCCTGCCCTGCTTGGCAGAGCCGCCAGCGCTATCGCCCTCGACGATGAATACCTCGCACTTGCTCGGGTCGCGCTCGGTGCAGTCCGAAAGCTTGCCCGGAAGGCCGCCGCCTTCGCTCTTCTTCCTGATATTCTCCCTTGCCTTCCTGGCCGCTACGCGCCCGAGGGCGGCATTGGTCACCTTATCGAGGAGCTTATCGATCGAATCAGGGAACTCATCGAAGTAATTCGTCAGGTTCTCATATACAAGTGAATCGACGATCCCCTTGACATTCGAATTGCCGAGCTTCATCTTCGTCTGGCCTTCGAACTGGGGATTGGGGATCTTCACGGAAATGACGGCTGTCAGGCCTTCGGAGATATCGGAGCCTTCAAGGCTCTCCGAATACTTCTTCATGTACTTGACGCTCTTCTTGAGCTGGTTGTTGAGGCATCTTGAGAGCGCAGCCCTGAATCCGGAAAGATGGGTGCCGCCTTCCCTCGTGTTGATATTGTTCACGAAGGTATAGATCTTCTCATCGTACTTATCGTTGTACTGGAGAGATACCTCGACCGATACGTCATCCTTCTGGCAATCGAATGCGATAGGATCGAAAAGGACCGTCTTGTACTCATTGAGGTACTTCACGAAGGAAGACAGCCCGCCTTCTGCATGGAATGATTCCTTCTTCTCCGGCTCCGTCCTCATATCGGTTATGGAGATCGTGATGCCCTTGTTCAGATAGGAGAGCTCCTTGAACCTGGCGGAAAGCGTCTCATAGCTGAAGGAATTGCGCTCCATGATCTCGAAATCAGGGGTGAACCTGACGATCGTGCCTGTCCTGTCCGTATCGCCTACGACCGCTACAGGGGCTTCCGGTATTCCCTTATGATAGACCTGCCTATAGACATGGGGTGCCCTATGGACAGTCACCTCCATCCAGGAAGAAAGCGCATTGACGCAGGATACGCCTACTCCATGGAGGCCTCCGGATACCTTATATGCGTTATGGTCGAACTTTCCGCCGGCATGGAGCTGGGTAAGGACGACCTCAAGGGAGCTCTTGCCCTCCTCAGGATGGATATCGACAGGTATTCCCCTTCCGTTATCCTCGACCGTGCATATCTCGCCATCAGGCCCGTCCTCCAGGAAGACCCTGATATCATTGCAGTATCCTGCCATTGCCTCATCGATGGAGTTGTCGACGACCTCATAGACAAGATGATGCAATCCATCGATGCCAGTGGATCCTATATACATGCCTGGCCTGAGACGTACCGCCTCAAGGCCCTTGAGCACTGTGATTCCGCTGGAATTGTAATCCTCGCTGGCCTTGATCTCAGCTTTCAGCTCATTTTCATCATGGCCTGCAATCTTCAATTCTTTCTCTTCCATTTTCTTCCTTTTCAAGCGATTGAGAAAATATGCGGAAGCTATAAAGGGATCGCTTCCGGCGTAATGGGTTCTTCTGCGGATTATACATTATAAATGTATAAGTTTCAAGGAACGGCCTAAAACAAAAACCTGTGGTAATTGGTTATATAGAAAAAAGATATATGCATATTCCCTTTTTGTCTTGCTTTAGCTGTCCCCTGAGGTTAATATTAGCACGGATATGGCAGAAGAAGATAACATCTGGACCCAGGTGAGGGAACAGCTCGAGAACACGCTTCCTGAGACCAGGAAATACTGGCTGGAGAACATAGAAAAGTGCGAAATGAAGGACGGGACGATGGTATTCTGCTTCGCGTCCGACTTCTACAGGGACAATGCCGAGAATGCCTGCAGGGACATGATCGAGAACATCATCATGGAAATCAAAGGCGAGAAGGTCCCGCTTTCCTTCGTGACCATCCAGGGTTCCGAAAAGCCGAAGAAGGCGAAGGCGGTTCCCAAGCCGCTGAAAAAGGAAGAACCTGCGGCATCCAGGAACACCACGCTAAACAAGTCATATTCATTCGATAACTTCATCCCGGGAGACAACAGCAGCTTCGCATTCAATGCAGCCAAGGTGATAGCCCAGAATCCAGGTACGAGCTATAACCCATGCCTTATCTATGGAGGGGTTGGTCTCGGCAAGACCCATCTGCTGCAGTCGATAGGAAACTACATCGACCAGCACAATCCAAAGATGAAGATCATCTACGTGACTGCAGAGAACTTCACGAATGAGTTCATCAATGCGCTTTCCGCCAACAAGGCTGCCTCCTTCAAGACTAAGTACAGAAACGTCGATGTGCTGCTTATCGATGATATCCACTTCCTGCAGAAGAAGGACCAGACCCAGGAGGAGCTGTTCCATACGTTCAATGAGCTCTATGACAACCATAAGCAGATAGTCCTCACATGCGATAGGCCCATAACCGAGCTTACCGATATAACGGACAGGCTCAAGACAAGGTTCAGGAAGGGGCTCAACGTGGACCTGCAGCCGCCTGCTTTCGAGACAAGGATGGCAATAGCCATACAGAAATGCAAGGAGAAGCACTACTCGCTTGATAAGAAGGTGCTGGAATATATCTGCCAGAACATCGATACGAACATAAGGGACCTTGAAGGAGCCCTGACGACCCTTGCATCGTTCTCAAGCCTGGTCAACAAGCCGGTCACCATTGATATCGCGAAGGAGCAGCTCAAGAACTTCATCGTATCGCCTGCCATCAAGAACAATGACATATCGATAGATATGATCATAAAGGAAACGGCGGACTATTTCGGACTCAAGGACTACGATATAAAGGGAAAGAGCAGGAATAAGAACATCATCCTGGCAAGGCATATCTCCATCTACCTTGCATCCAAGCTCACATCGTATTCGCTTTCAGAGATAGGCAAGGCAATGAGCGGCAAGGACCATACGACGATAATGCATTCCGTCGACAGGATAAAGTCCCTTCTGGAAGTGGATGACTCGGTGAGGACTGCGGTTTCCGCGATAGAGGAAACGCTTGTCTGATAGCTATTACGTCTTCCGCCATCTCCCTGGATGGGAATGGAACCAATCATCCTGATATCCCATCGAAGCCTCTGATAAAGGCATTCAACCTGCAGGTTTTTCCACACAAGCCTGTGGAAAACATGTGGATAAGCTGTTGAAAAGCCGTTGAGATCATCTTGATAACCTGTGGAAAAAACACAGCTTTTCCACAGGCTTCAGGAACCATAATGCACACGATGTGGAAACGGTGGAAAACCCATTATCTTATCCACATGGTTTTCCACAATATAATCAATTGCAATACAATCAATTATATTGTTTTTCCACATTTGCGTCGCCCTTATTATTACTACTACATTCTCTTAAATAAAGCTAATAATAGATAATGATAGCCATCATCCATCAGCACAATAAGCCAGAATATCGTAAGCCAAGATTGAGAAACAAAGGCTTTTGATGCAGAATATCAGTATGAAATTCACATGTCTCTGTTCTGCCCTGAAGCAGGAAATAGAATATGCATCGAGCTTTGCAGGCAAGCGCAATTCGCTTTCGATATCGAGCAATGTATATCTCTCGACGGCCAACGATGAGCTGGTCATAAAGGCTATGGACCAGAATCTCGGCTTCTCATCGACGATAGAGGTCAATACAGTCGTCTCAGGTGCCACTACGGTATTCTGCGAGAAGCTCAACGAGATCCTGAAGAACATGCCTGATATCGAGATAGAGGTATCAGACAGCGATGGCTCGCTGACGATAAAGCCAGCTGAGGCTGAAGGCAGCAAGAAGATAGACATCTCGATAAAGACAATCGATGCCGATAAGTTCCCTGAGCTGGAGAGCATCGATGAGAATCTGTTCTTCACTATCTCTCAGAAGGAATACTTCGATATGATAGACAAGACCCTCTTCGCAGTAGCTGCCAAGGATGATACCAGGCATTTCCTTTCCGGCGTATTCATGGAGAAGAAGGATGGCAAGCTTGTCATGGTAGGGACGGATGGCAAGAAGCTCAGCTGCGTAAGGAGGTCATTCGAGCAGGAAATCCCTGATTTCGTACCTGTGATCCTCATCGAGAAGTTCCTCAATATGGTCAAGGTCCTTGGAACGGGAGAAGGCGTGCTTTCGCTCGCTCCTGCGGAAGGACGCATATTCGCCAAGATAGGCAATAGGATGATGTATGCGCCTACAATCATGCATAACTATCCGAACTACGAGAGGGTCATACCGCAGAATCTGGAGTACTCATGCGTCGTAAGGACGGATGATGTTCTCAAGTCGCTTGCCCTGGCATCCGTCTTCGCTTCCGATTCCGCTACGAAGAAGATATACATGCATATCTCTGACAACAGGATGGAGCTCACCAGCGAAGGTACCGAGTACGGTGCATCATCCCAGGAGATATCATGCTCGTATTCAGGTCCTGATTCCACATTCACATTCAATGTGAGCCTGCTGACTATGCAGATAAAGAAGGTTGATTCCGAATTCTTCAGGATATCATTCAGGAATCCTGAAGCGGCCATGACCATAGTGCCGGATCCTGCGAAGGATTACGTATTCGTGCTGATGCCGATGGTCAGCGGGCAATGAGATTCAGGAGAATATCAATCCGTGATTTCAGGAATATATCCTCTGCTTCTATAGAGACAGATGCAGAGGATATTGTTCTTACCGGCACGAATGGACAGGGCAAGACCAATTTCCTTGAGGCTGTCTATATTCTCTGCTATGGCTCATCGTTCAGGACCAGCCATCTCAGGCAGGCTGTAAGGCATGATGAGGCAGGGTTCTCGCTTTCCGCTGATTTCGAGAATGAGTACGGCGAGATGGAGCGTATATCCACGTCTTTCTCCGATGGGAAGAGGAAGATAATGCTCAATGGTAAGGAGGTATCCGACAGGAAAGAGCTCATATACCGCTTCCCATGCATAGCCTTCGTACATGATGATATCGATTTCATAAAGGGCGAGCCAGATACGAGGAGGCGGTTCTTCGACCAGATGATGAGCCTCCATTCCCCTGTATTCTTCGATGATTCGAGAAGCTACCGCATGATACTCATGCAGCGCAATGCCGCTATCAAGGGCAATCCTGGCCTGATGCATCTGTATGATGGAAGGCTTGCTGCCCTCGGGCTTGAGATAATGAGCATGCGCGCAGCTGCCGTATATGACTTCAACCAGATATTCCCGGAGCTTTTCCGCAGGATATCAGGTACCGGCATGGACCTTGAGATCAGGTATCAGCCGTCATGGAGCGGCATGACGTCCGCTGATGAGATAGAGGACTATCTCGCTTCTACAGAGGAACGCGACCTGAAGATGCTCAGCACTACGAGCGGAATCCACAGGGACAGGTTCTCCGTGATGTATGGCAATATACCTTTCTCATCAATCGGATCGACAGGGCAGATAAGGCTCTGCTCATTGCTTTTCAGGATATCGGAGTCCTTGTACTTCTCGAAGATGACCGGACGCAAGCCGGTGATCCTCCTCGATGATGTGCTTCTCGAGCTTGATGATACGAAGAGGTCGATGCTGCTTTCGGAGCTTTCCGGATATTCGCAGGCATTCTATACCTTCCTTCCCAGGGAAAGGTACTTCAGCGATGGAAAGGAAGCTGATTTCATTTCAGTGAATGATGGGGTTTTCAGCAGGATATGAAGATAGAGGAGAAAAGCATAGGGGAGCTTATCAATATCTACATAAAGGGAATAGACTCCATAAAGGGGTATCATTCCGCATGGCCTGGAATCGCAGGGCCACAGCTTGCCAGGCTTACGGAGTTCGGCAAGGCTGAGGAAGGAGTGCTCTATATACGTGCCAGGGGAAGCGCTGCCTCCAATCTCGTGATGCTGAGGAAGAGAGCCATAATAAACGCATTCAACGATGCTTTTCCTGACGATAAGGTAAGCAGGATCAAGGTCGAGATGATATATTGACCACTGGATTTCCCTTTGATAATATCTTAATCCTGTGGGCAGTGACCCCTGATAACGATAATATTCGCTTACGGGCGTGAGATTTGGAGTTATAAATGAGTTACAAAGGAAAGAGAACCTATCAGCCAAGCAAGATGAAGAGGGTAAGGAAATTCGGTTTCCGCGCTAGGATGGCAACGAAGGGCGGCAGGCTCGTACTTGCTCGTCGCAGGGCGAAGGGCAGACACAGCCTTACGGCTAGCGATGAGAAGAAGCCTTACTAAGAGAGAAATCATCAGAAAGAAGCAGGACATCAATCGCATATTCAGGGAAGGAAGAAGCGAATCTATCTCTGGGATGCGATTGATTGCATCTTCCAACGATTTAGGCTATGACCGCATAATCGTCATCCCGGCAAAGCATTTCGGAAGGGCCGTTGACAGGAATCTCGCCAGGCGCAGGGCCAAGGAGATCTTCAGGCTTTACGGAGGAAGGGTACAGGAAGGCTGTCCTGCGGAAGGAAGGGGACATGATCTGGTCCTCGTCTTGTATCCTGGGAAGGTCTCTGATTTCCCTATGCTTGAGTCCGGCTTCACGAAGCTTCTGGACAGGGTCTATCGGAGATAGTTCCTACAGCCTCATCAGCAGAGATTCCTATTCCAGCTTTCCAGGTACAGCAAAAAGGAGTGACAATGGATAGGAATACTATCATTGCAATCGTGCTCTCAGTTATCGTGATAACCGTAGGGATGACAGTCCAGTCGGTGTTCTTCACGCCTGAGATGGCTGAACCGGTGTCTGTGGAAGCATCTGAAGCATCTGGAGAGACATCATATGTCCCTGCTGAGACATCATCAGGCATAACTGCATTGGGAGCTGAACCCGATACCTCGCCGTTTGAGGTAAGAAGCGGGGAATACATAATCACATTCAATCCAGCCGGCGCGGGCATATCGTCGATAAAGCTTGCGAACCATCTCGATAAGGGAGAGCCTGTCGAGCTCCTCTTCAGGGGAGAGGATGATCCTGACGCATTCACCATGTATGCCGGAAACGGCACATCGATACCTGTCGATGTCTCATTCGAGCATAAGACAGAGCAGATCGATACATCATCCCTGCATGAAGGGGCTGATATCACGAGGGTGACGTTCACCAGGTCATTCCGCATGGATGATACAGGAAAGGTATTCACCCTGGAGAAGAGCTACGCCATCCCGCTTGGCGAGGAGTATCTGATCCAGGTAGCTGTCAGGGTGTTCACGGCGGATGGCAGCCCTGTGCCGGTGAATTACGGCGATGCCATGTACACTATCGAGGTAGGTCCGCAGGTCGGTCCTGCATTCGAGTCCCTTTCATCCAATTATGACTGGAGAAGGGTGGAAGCCAAATATTCCGACAAGAAGGACAAGAGCAGCATAAGGTTCTCCAGCAATGGGACTTTCGTCTCCGATGCTGAGGACCATGTCGACTGGATAAGCCTTTCCGGCAAGTACTTCGCATTCATCCTCATGCCTGACAGCGATGTTCCGATGGCCAGTGCCATAGCAACGAACCATGCCGATGACGAGATGGCGGTGCCGCAGGAGAATACCATCGGATTCGTCAGGAGCGCCGGAGGCGAAGGCGATGTGATGGATATCTATTCATTCTATGCCGGACCGAAGGTTACGCGCTATCTCGATATCTACGAGAGATCCAATGAGAACATATTCGGCATCAGCAACGCATCGCTTGATAAGGTGCTCGACGGCAACTGGCTCTCCTGGCTTGAGTCGATACTCAACTGGATACTGCAGTTCTTCCATAGGTTCATACCCAATTACGGAATCGCTATCATCCTCCTGACTATCCTCATCAAGCTCATCCTCCATCCGCTTTCCAAGAAGGGCATGGAATCCACTGCCAAGATGAGCGCCCTTACGCCGAAGATCGAGGAGATAAAGAGGAAGTTCCCGGATGACCCTGAGGCGCAGAATGCCGCTATGGCGAAGCTATATAAGGACGAGAAGATAAATCCGATGGGATCGTGCCTGCCGATGCTGATCCAGTTCCCGATCTTCATCGCGCTCTATGGACTTCTCAATACGAACTTCGACCTCAGGGGATCGATGTTCATACCAGGATGGATACCTGACCTTTCCATCCCTGATACCATATATTCCCTTCCGTTCGTAATCCCTCTTCTCGGTAGGGATATACACCTGCTGCCGATCCTCTACGTCATATCGATGATCCTGTCGATGAAAATCACGCAGTCGGGCTCTACGGCATCAGCGCAGAACAGCATGATGAAGTTCATGACATACGGAATGCCTATCATGTTCTTCTTCATCATGTACAACGCACCTTCTGGACTGCTTCTCTACTGGTCTACTGTCAACGTGATATCAATCGGACAGCAGCTCATCGTCAACAAGAAGAAGATGGGGGCATATGCCGAGGAGATAGCTGAGAAGGATGCTGTCGAGAAAGCCAAGAAGGAAGCTAAGAAGAGAAGCAGGAGGAAATGATAGATGTACAGTGATTTTGAAGGACGCACTGAGCAGGAAGCCATCGACAAGGCCATAGAGGAACTCGGAATCGAGCGCAGCCAGTTCGATGTGGAGATAATAGAGAATACGAAGAAGGGCCTCTTCAAGAAGGGCAGCGTGAAGATAAGGGTCTACTACGGCGAGGATGGCACGGTAGAGGAACCTGCCCCTGAGGAAGATGATGATTATGAGGATGCCCCCGAAGGATCTTCGTCGAAGGAAGCCGAGAACGACAATGAGAGGAATATCATCTCCTTCACGGAGACGCTTATCCATAAGATGGGCTATGATGCCTCCGTATCCATCTCGTTCCGCAGGGGAAGCAAGATTGGCATAAGCATCGACAGCCCTGATTCCTCGATCATAATCGGCAGGAAGGGAAAGAACCTTGATGCTATCCAGCTTGTGGTCAACGTATATGCAGGCAATCTCGATCCGGATATCAAGGTGGTCGTAGATAGCGAGAACTACAGGATGAGGCATGAGGAGCAGATCATACGCACTGCTTACAAGACTGCGCAGATCGTGAAGAGGACAGGCAGGTCCAAGCTTCTCGAACCGATGAATCCGTTTGAGAGGCGCCTTGTCCATACTGCTCTCAATGATGTCGATGGAATCGATACGAAGAGCGAGGGAGAGGGCCTTTACAAGCAGGTGAGGATCATTCCCCAGAAATAGCAGGCGGCCTGAAGCCAGCTCTCATAGTGCCCTGGATAAGGGCACTTTCTCATGTCTGCAGCAATGGAAAGGGGGATGCCGGAATCCCAGCATCCCCCGGTATCGCAGGAAGCATGCCTTAGGTCCTTATCTCCCTGTTGAATGGCTTGCCAAGCGCGGTCGGCGCTGTTGTCTGGTTGCGCGACGTGAATGAAAGCACGACGATTACCAGGATGTACGGCAGCATGACCGCAAGCTCATACGGGAAGGATATCCCGAATGACTGTATCTGTGTCTGGAATGTCTGGGCGAATGTGAAGAGAAGCGCTCCGCCCATGATCTGCAGCGGATGCCAGTGCCCGAAGTAGACAAGGGCCACGGCGATGAATCCCCTGCCGGATATCAGGGTATCGGAGAACATCTTTGCCTGTGCAATCGAGAGGTATGCTCCGGCAAGCCCTGCAAGGCAGCCGCCGATCATCAGCGATTCGAACCTTGTCCTCGTGACGTTTATTCCCATCGAGTCAGCAGCTCTCGGGTTTGTGCCTACGGCCCTGACCCTCAGTCCCCATGGAGTCTTGAATAGGATATACATGGATACAGGGATGAAGAGATATGCAAGGTAAGCTGCCAGATTGTGCGAGAAGAATACATCGCCGATGAACGGGATCTTGGAGAGGAGCGGGATATCCACATCAGGGATGCCGGGGATTGACTGCGTGCCGCCGACGAAATGCCTGAAAAGCGTTCCGGCAGTACCCACGCCGAACATCTGCAGGCCGATGCCCGCAATGCCCTGCGGCGCCCTGAAGTTTATGGTAACGACACCGAATATGATACCGAGGACTATGCCTGCGGCTCCTGCTGCCAGGAAGCCGAGGAGATTGTAGACCTGGCTTGTCTGGCCGCCATGTCCTGCCAGGAATGGGACCAGCATGCCAAGGAACGCACCCATGGCCATGATCCCTTCGCATCCGAGATTGAATATGCCTGCTCTCTGGTTGAACATCTCGCCGATCGAAGCAAGAAGCAGGGCAACTGAGAACGGAATGCACATCGAAAGCATATTGGCAATCACATCAATCATTTCTTACCTCCCTTGCCTGCTTTAAGGGCAGAGTATTTCCTCCAGATCCTATCCTGGAAATAGGTGTTGGAGAGGACCATCTGCGCCGTGACGATGACGATGATGATTATTCCCTGCATCACCTGCACGATATTCGCGGGAACCCCTACCTTGCTTGGAGCAAGCGTGGACCCATAGATGAGCAGCCCGAAGAAGAATGATGCCGGAACGATGCCGAATGGATGGAGGCCTCCGAAAAGGGCGACAACGACACCTGAGAAGCCGTAGTTGTTGGTCACTCCCTCGATTGCCCTCCTATGGACACCTGCGATCTCCACGCCGCCTGCAAGACCGGCAAAGGCACCGGAGATCATAATGGCTACCGTGATATAGAACGGGACATTGATGCCTGCATATCTTGAAGCCCTGTCCTGGGAGCCTGCGGCCCTCATCTTGAATCCCATGGTCGTCTTCCACATCAGGAAGAATATCAGGACGGCAAGCACGATGGCGATGATCAGCCCGTAGTGGAGCCTTCCTGAGATCCTGCCGAGCCATACATTCTCCGTCAGCCGCATCGACTGGGGGGTACCTGTTCCATAGACCTTCTCTGCCGGATCGAGGTAGATGGTCCTCAGGCAGAGCGAATAGAACTGGGCAGCGATGTAATTGAGCATCACGGTCGAAAGCAGCTCGGATACATTGAGCTTTGCCTTCAGTATTCCCGGTATGAAGCCCCATAGCCCTCCGCCTATGACCGATGCCAGAAGCGCAAGCGGAAGCAGTATGGACCTGGGGACATCGGGGAAGGCAAGGGCTACGCCCGTGAAGGAGAGTATGCCGATGGCCATCTGCCCCTCTCCGCCGATGTTTATGATGCCCGACCTGTAGGCTACGGAGATGCCGAGGGCGATTATGCAGAGCGGTATCGCCCTGATAAGCACCTCGGTCATGTGCAGCTTATTGGAAAGCGGCTCGATGCATATCGTATAGAATGTGGCGCTTACATCAGCTCCTATCATCCAGAGGATGACAGATGCGAAAAGCACAGCAGCCACGGCTGCTATCAGTATGATCGACAGCCTGAAGAGAATCCTGAATTGCCTTGTCATTCTTTTATACCTGCCATCAATATGCCAAGGCGCTCACGTGTCGCCTCATCGTGGTCGAGGACTTTCTGGATAGAGCCCTTATAGATGACGGCTATCCTATCGGAAAGGTCCATGATTTCATCAAGCTCTTCGGAAATCAGCAGGATGCCTACGCCTTTTGCGCGTGTCTCCAGAAGCTGCTGATGGATGAATTCCACAGCGCCCATATCGAGTCCCCGTGTAGGATAGACAGCGATGAGGAACTTGGGACCGCGCTCGATTTCCCTGGCAAGGATGACTTTCTGTATATTTCCTCCGGAAAGCGTTCCTGCTGCTGTATTGATGCCAGGGCAGCGGATATCGAAATCCTTGATGAGCTTGGAGGCATTCTCATCGATAGCCTTGCCATTGACTATCGCATGTGAGGAGAAAGGCTCCTTCGTCACATCCTTGAGTACCAGGTTCTCCTTGATGGAGAAAGGAGGCACGATTCCTTCGATATTCCTCTCTTCAGGGATGTAGCCCATGCCTTTATCGATAATCTGGCGTGAGGTGAGATTGGCAATCTCCTCATCGAAGAATCTGATTGAGCCGCTTTCGACATGCCTGAGTCCGTTTATGGCCTCCGCAAGCTCTCTCTGCCCGTTTCCGGAAACTCCGGCAAGGCCGACGATCTCCCCTTCCCTTATATCGAGCGAGAGATGGTCAAGCGCCACCGTCTTCCTGTCTGACATGACGGTGATGCCATTTATGGAAAGGGCCGTCTTGCCTTTATTGCTTTCTGCCGTGCCTGTATTCTTCGGCAGGATGATTGAATGCCCTGTCATCTTTGCCGCGATATCCTCGGATGAATGCTCGTCGGTATTGCCGGAGAAGACGACCTTTCCGTGACGGAGGATCGTCACTTTGCTGGAAAGGGCCTTCACCTCATTGAGCTTATGGGATATGAAGATGATCGAAAGCTCATCAGTCATCTTCAGGAGCAGGGCGATAAGCTCATCCGTCTCCTGGGGCGTGAGCGCTGATGTCGGCTCGTCGAGGATGAGGAACTTCGCCCCGAGGCAGAGCGTCTTCACAAGCTCCACACGCTGCTGTTCGCCTACGGAGAGCTGCCAGATATAGGCATCCGGATTGACAAGCAGCGAGTATTTCTCGGAAATCTCCCCAACGTGCTTCCTTACTGTATCGATATCCAGCCGGTAAGGCTTCCATGCATTCTTATAGCCAAGGGCTATATTTTCCGTGACAGTCATGTTCTGCACGAGCATGTACTGCTGATGCACCATCCCCAGCCCTGCCTTGAAGGCATCCTCAGGGCCCCTGAATCTCACTTCCTCGTCATTTATGAGTATCCTGCCTTCATCTGGCTGGTAAAGACCCATCAGGATATTCATCAATGTAGTCTTGCCGGCGCCATTTTCCCCTACAAGCGCCAGCACTTCGCCTTCCCCTACGCTGATGGAGATATCATCTGAAGCCAGTACGCCTGGAAATCTCTTGGTGATATGCTCCATCCTCAGGGATGTGATTCTTCCTTCCATAGTTACCTTGAATGAAAAGGCAGGGTGGAAGCCCTGCCTTGATGTATCGATGAATCAGAGAGTCGAGTAATCGACATCCGCCCAGTCTGCCAGGCCATCGCTGGATGCTATGAAGCCGTTGAGCGCCTCATCCACCTTTGCCTTGATTTCCGGTGTCACTACCGACTCAAGAGCCGGGTTGTATTCGAAGATGAAGCCGCCGTTATTGAAGTTCATCGGTATGCATTCGCCGCCCTTGATTCCGTTCTCAAGCTTCTCGACGAGCTCGATGACGACAGCTCCATAATTATATGAGGATGCCGCGACGCACTTGGCCTGGCCTTCAGCCGTCGTCAGCTGGGCAAGGTCCTGTCCGACCCAGAGCGCTGTCGGGCTTTCCGCCGTTGCCCTGAGGGCACCGATAGCCTGCTGCGAGGAGCCGGTTACGACATCAGCGCCGTTCCCGAGCTGGAGCGTGGCGAGTTCCGATGACTTCACGTAGTCGGAGAATGATCCCGTATGCGCGACAAGGATCTTCGCATCTGGATTGACAGACTGCACGCCGAGTACGAAACCGCGGTTGTAGCGGGCAGCATCACCAGAGTCTACAGGACCTACGAGGCCAACGATGTTGCTCTTCGTAAGGCTGCCTGCGAGGATTCCGTTGAGATATCCTGTCTCTTCCGATTCAGGCATGTACGTGAAGACGTTCTCAGGCCCGATTTCGGAGGAAGTGCCGAATGCGAATGATACATCAGGATACTCTTCCGCGATTTCGAGGATCATGTTCTTGTACTGTGCGCCGTGCGCGATGATGAGGTCATAGCCTTCGGCGACATACTGGCGGGCAATCGAGCCTGCATCGACAGGAAGCATCTTCTCGGAATAGTTGTACTCGATCTTGCCAGGGAGCTGCTCCATGGCCTGGGTGATGCCGTCATGCATGGACTGGCACCAGCCTTTGTCGTCGATTGTATTCTCGATGATGAGCGCGATCTTCACCGTATCTGAGTCAGATGAGCTGGATGCAGCCTCTCCTGAGCCTCCTGCGAACAGGGAGAAGGAGAGAAGGATAGCCAAAGCCAATGTAAGCAGTTTCTTCATATAGCCTCCTAATAGCTGTGATAATTAATTATAACCCATGAAACCAATAGCTAATCCAGTTTTAGCAAAAACAGCAGATTTCTCCAATAGTGTTGCAGGATAGGGGCGGTAAAAGGGATTCATGTTGCAGGATATGCATATTGCAACAAGGATTCGCGATTTCCATTGGATTGACAGAAACAGATGATAATCATATTATATTAGTAATGGTTATCAATAAGAGCGACAGAAGGAATACTATGCAGAAGGAGCTTACGCTGGATGCCGTGAATGGATTCCATGGGCACCCGAGCGTGGATGATGTCTATGCCATAGTATCCAGCCGCTATAGCGCCATATCGAAGGCCACCGTATACCGCAACCTTGCCTCACTCTGCGAGGAAGGGCTGATCGGCCGTATTTCCGGATGCGACGGACGTGGTGTAAGATATGATTGCAATACGGAGCCGCATGCGCATGCGGTGTGCATGAGGTGCGGCAGCGTATTCGATGTTGCTGACCGGTCCCTGATGAGGGATATAGAGGAGAAGGCAGGCAGCATGGAGGAGATCGGCTTCTCGGTCATCTCCCATGAGCTGATATTCGAGGGCATCTGTTCAGGATGCAGAGAGAAGGAGAAGGAAAATGGAACTGAAAGGATCTAAGACAGAGAAGAATCTTCAGACCGCGTTTGCAGGCGAGAGCCAGGCAAGGAACAAGTACACATACTTCGCATCCAAGGCGAAGAAGGAAGGATACGAGCAGATCGCCGCTATCTTCCTTGAGACGGCAGAGAACGAGAAAGAGCACGCCAAGCTCTGGTTCAAGTACCTTGAAGGCGGGGATATCAAGGGAACAGCAGATAACCTCAAGGCAGCTGCAGAGGGCGAGAACTATGAGTGGACGGATATGTATGCCCAGTTCGCCAAGGAAGCAGAGGAAGAGGGCTTCAAGGAAATCGCAGCCAAGTTCAGGGGCGTCGCGGCTATCGAGAAGCATCATGAGGAGAGGTATCTTGCCCTTCTCAAGAATGTCGAGGAAGGCCTTGTGTTCTCAAGGGATGGCGAGATGATCTGGAAGTGCAGGAACTGCGGACACATCGTAGTCGGCAAGAAGGCACCTGGTGTCTGCCCTGTCTGCAATCATCCCCAGGCATACTTCGAGCTTGTCGGCAACAACTACTGATCTGCTGTCCGATAGGCATTCTGGAGGCACCCGCAAAGGGTGCCTTTCCTTTGGGTTGGCACATGATGCGGAATGCTCTCCGGACATGGTTTTCCACAGGTTTTCCACATAGCAGTGGAAACGGTGTGGAAAAGTGGCGGAACATGGTGCTATACACACAGAAAGCACATATCTGTCTAAAAAAGACGTATCAATATAATTTCCAATAATATAAGAAATTAAATATCTAATATAATGTTATATCTTCATTGAATCTATATAGGATCTAAATTATGCAGGAAGTGTCCGGAAGAGCTTTCCGCACCTATTTTCCACTGGTTTTTCCACAGGTTTTCCACCGCGTTTTCCACAAAGCCTAATTCAAGGCGCAAGCATGAGATAGCCTGCTTAGCTGGATAGCATGTCGCTTTTCTCTGCCTACTCGCTGTGGTACTTGCCGACGTCCCTGAACAGCTCCCGGATATTGCCGTTGTAGGGGCTGTCCATGAAGGGGTCGCAGTCCATTATCCTGTCATTGGGATGGATGCCGTGGGAAGCTTCCCAGTGCATGATCAGCTCGGGGATATCCTCCATATGCTCGCAGAGGGACGGCATCCTGATCACGAAGCAGGAGATCCTGTAGTAGAGGTCCTCCCGCAGCTTGTTCTCCTTCACCAGCGTCTCCAGCGGGATATTGCTCAGCGTTATGAGCCTGAAGTCTGACTTGCGCATCTCCGTACGTCCCAGCGGCCGGTATTCACCGGTGTCGAGGACATGGAGCAGCAGCGGCTGCGCTTCCATAGGCATGTTCTCAAGCTCGTCAAGGATAAGCGTGGAGTTGTTCGCTTCGCAGATGAGCCCTGCGCTGCTTTCGGTTGCGCCGGTGAAGGCGCCCTTATGGTGCCCGAAGAGCTTGCTTTCGCTCAGGGAAGAGGCGAAATCCGCCCCGTTGCCGTAGGTGTAGCTCGTGTTCGGCAGCCTGCAGTTGTGGATCGCCACGGCAGCGATGCCTTTCCCTGTCCCGGTCCTGCCGTCGATATGAACGGGGAAGCGGCAGTTCACGGCCTTCATTATCCTGGCCCTTGTCTCCTGCATCGCCTTCGATTTCCCGACCAGCTTGGTCTCAAGCGTTCCCACGCTCTTCCTGATCTCATACAGCACCCCATAGGCAAGGCCGATCTCCTCCGGCGATGAATCATCCGGTATGCATACGGAATTGCCGTAGCGCATGAAAGGGGAGATGTTCGGATTGGCCGCCCTGCTGTAGAAGGCTATGAAGCAGAGATCCCTGCCGTAGCCTCTTGAGATATCGCAAGGAAGCGATTCGTCGATGCTGATGAATATAGTGTCATGATGGCTGAGCCCGATAGACTGCCAGCGTCCGCTTCCCGGCAGCTCAGCGGCTTTCGGCATGAACGAGAGGACAGCTGCCGCTGTTCCCCTTGGTAGCTTGTAAGTGTAATCCATAGCCTCTTCCCATTCCCATTGGGTATGGAAACAGTTTAGGGTACATTTCGCCGCCGTCAAGCTCAGATATCGCGTATTCAGGAAGGTTCATTGAGCAGTGTCTGGATTGCCGAAGCGGCGTAGACAGCTGCCGTCTCGGCTCTGAGGATATTCGTGGGAAGCAGGACCGGAAGCGCTGCTTCGTGCTCGGCCGACTCGCATTCCCTGTCCGAGAATCCCCCTTCCGGACCTATCATATATGATACGCAGGAAGCGCCAGATATGGCCTTGCCAATCGGTACGGTCGCAGTCCTCCTGCTCTGATGGAGTATAATCCTGGTTCCTTCCAGAAGCGGGAGCGCCTTTGCGAATGGCAATGGCCCGATAAGCTCAGGAACCGCTGATCCTGACTGCTGCACGGCCTCACGGACTATCGTTTCCAGCCTTTCAAGCTGATGGGCATTGATCGTGCCTTCCGTGAATTCCGTTTCCATCAGCACGATCCTGCAGACGCCGATCTCCGTCAGCATCCTCACTGCCGTTTCCGTCTTTCTGTTCTTCAGCACCGAGATGAAGGCATGGATGGGGATGAATCCGCCTTCGTATGACGAGAGGCTATCCAGAAGCGTCGCTTCCGGTTCATCAGTCGGCTCCAGCGCCATCTCGCTGCCGCTGAAGAGGAATGCCTTATAGTATTTCCCGTTCCTGTCCTTCGCGGTGATCGTTTCGTTGATTTCCAGCCTCAGGACGGAGAAGAGATAGCGTGATTCCCTCTTCGACAGGTGGTGCACCGGTTCACCGGAATATTCCTTCGGCAGCAGGAAGACCCTCATATCGCCAGCACCTCCATCGCCTTGGCGAGCGCCTCATCGTATCCAGGGTCGGCTATGGGCCTCTCGTCGTAATCAAGCTGATAGAGGTATTCGCTGCGTATCAGCATCTCGAGCAGATGGCTGGGAACCCCGGACCCGCTGTGCATCTGGGCGAACCTGCTGATGTTCTCGGCTGAGTATTCCGGGTATTCCTCTATATAGCTGTCGAACGGGTCTGTCTCCATGAATCCGGCGAAGGCTTCCATCTCCTCGTCGGTATATTCCTCTTCCAGGACCTCGTAATCCGGTTCGATTCCCTTCTCATGGATATCGTTGCCATCCGGTGTGAAGAAATGCCCTGTGGTGATCTGTATGTATCCTTCGCTGAAGGGACGCACTTCCTGGCTTATGCCCTTGCCGAATGACCTGCTTCCCACCGTGATGGCCCTGCCATTCTCTGCCAGTGCCGCTGTCAGTATCTCGCTGGATGATGCGGAGCCGCCGTTTATGAGGATGGCTGCCGGGATATCGCCAGGGATGATGACCTGCGATGACGCCCTGTTCACGATATCGCGGCGGCCTGAGCCCTCCTTGAACTTCGTCGTCAGCAGGATTCCCTCCGGAAGGAACATATCCGCTATATCGAGGGCTGCCTCGACATAGCCGCCAGGATTGTTCCTGAGGTCGATGATGATGGCCTTCATGCCATCCTGGAGCAGGCTTTCCAGCTCCTTCCTCACGGAATCGGCAGTCGTCATCGTGAACGAATAGATCGCCAGGTAGCCAATCCCATCGGAGAGCATCATGGAATCGGCGGTGGGGGCGATGATGCGTTCCGGACGCAGGGTTATGTCGAATACGGCAGTCCCCCTGTGCACAGTCAGCGTGATATCCTCCCCGCTTTTCCCCCTCAGCGCCTTGGACGCCTCGCTTGCCGTCATGGAAGCGACGCTCTCCCCGTTGATGCTGCTTATCATGTCATGGGCCCTCAGCCCGGCACGCTCTGCTGGGGAAGATGGGAAGACGGAGGCAATGATGACCATCCAGGAATCCGGGTCTTCCAGGTCCGCGAAGGATGGGCTCATCTTCGACAGGTATATCCCGATTCCCGTATAGCTTCCCGCATTGCTGTCCGAGTAGTCCTCCGCATCCTCGGCCGGGATGTAATAGGAATAGGGATCGCCTATCGCATCCACCATGGCGGCGACAAGCTCTTCCTCCATGCGTTTCCCGTCCATTGGGTAGAGGCAGCAGCCATCGATATATGCATATAGGTTACCAAGCGAGTAGAGGGTGGAGGAAATCGAGACGGATTCCTCTGTGGTATCGGCTACGAATCTGGAAGATGCCGGCGGATAGGGCGGCACGGCCTCCCTGCTGCCGCCCGCCGCTACGGCTGCCGCGGCAAGGGCCAGCATCATGATCAGAAGGGTTCTTCTCATATCGATAAGGATAAGCAACCGGCCCGAGGTTTGCAATTGCGCCCTATACAGGATAGACTCACAGCCATGCATGCATCTTATCTGACATATCCTGAATGGATGGACCCCTTCGTGATAGACGGGCTTCCGATACGCTGGTATGCGGTCATGTATCTGGTCGCCTTCTTCGTGGCTTATCTCGTGTTCAGATATGGATGCAGGCATGATGGCGTGATAGACATCAGCGATGACGAGGGGCAGGACTTCTTCATCTCGGCGATCATAGGGCTCCTTATCGGGGCAAGGCTCTTCTCGGTCTTCTTCTATTCCGATGGCCTGTATTACCTGACCCATCCATGGATGATCTTCTGGCCGTTCCAGCAGGGCAGGTTCGTCGGCCTGCCGGGCATGAGCTACCATGGCGGAGTAGTAGGCGCCCTCGCCGGGGCATGGATCTACTGCAGGCGTCATCGGATCAGGCTGATGCTCATCACCGACCTGACCGTGGCAGGCATTCCCCTTGGCTATACATTCGGCAGGCTGGGCAACTTCTTCAATGCCGAGCTCTTCGGCAGGGTCACGACGCTTCCCTGGGGGATGGTGTTCCCGACTGCGGAGCGCTTCCCTGCCAGCGAGCCGTGGGTGCAGGAGGTGGCAGACAAGGTCGGCATGCCATGGGCGCTTGGGGAGATGGTCAACCTCCCGAGGCATCCTTCCCAGCTTTATGAGGCGCTCTTCGAAGGGGTGGTCCTCTTCCTTCTCCTCTGGTTCGTGGCCAGGCCCCTGAAGTACAGGAAGAAGCTTCCAGATGGGACGGTATTCTGCTTCTACCTGATGGGATATGGCATCTTCCGCTTCTTCATCGAGTATTGCAGGCAGCCTGATGCGCATATAGGATATGTGATTGCAGGTGGGCCGGGAGCTGGCAATATCGCGCTTTTCCAGTCCTTCCTGAATATATCCGAAGGGCAGGTATTCTGCCTTATCATGATTGCCGCTGGCGCTGTTTTCTTCGCATTGCTGATGGCTGGGAGGAGATATGACAATAGAGGAAAGGCTGCAGGCCCTAAGGGAAAGGCTCAGGGAAGAAGGCCTAGATAGCTTCATCATCACGGGAACGGACCCTCATCAGAGCGAGTATCCTGCCGACAGATGGAGGAGCCGGGCATATTTCTCGGGATTCACAGGCTCTGCCGGGGACCTGCTCGTGGAAGGCGGCCAGGCATTCCTCTGGACCGATAGCAGGTATTTCATACAGGCTGCCGATGAGCTGGACGGTACCGGCATCATCCTCATGAAGGAGGGGATGGAAGGTGTCCCGTCCCTTGAGGAGCATCTCTCCTCGTCAGCCGTGAAGGGGATGAAGGTAGGAATCGACGGGGATACCGTCTCGATCGGCAGGTTCAGGCGCCTTTCGGCAGCCCTTGCAGCCAAGGGCGCGGCGCTGGAAGCTACCGATGGCATCATCTCCTCCGTATGGAAAGGCCGTCCCCCTGTCCCCTATACCAAGGCATACAGAGTCGATGAGCGCTATGCATATACCCCCATGGCGAAGAAGATAGCCTCCATACGCGAGGCCCTGCGCGCCAAGGGTGCCAGATGGACGTTCATCTCCTCGCTCGATGATATAGCATGGGTCCTCAACCTGAGGGCCTCCGATGTCAGGTACAATCCCGTTTTCTACGCTTATCTCTTCATCTCGCTTTCCAAGGCAGTGCTCTTCACCGCCCCGGAGAGGCTTCCAGAGGATTTCAGGGGCATCGAGGTAAGGCCATATGAGGAAGCTATGCCGGCGCTTGAGGAGCTTGCCAGGGGCACGGGCTGCTATTCGCCCGACAGGAATCCCGCATCCATGATGGGAATCCTTGCCAGGAGCAGGAACATAGAGGGGATGGATATCCCGGCATCGATGAAGAGCATGAAGTCCAAGGGCGAGGCGGAAGGCATGAGGAGGGCCCATGTGCTTGATGGGGCTGCCTATGCCATCTTCCTTTCCAAGCTGACGGCGGGCGATGGCCTGTATGATGAGATCATGCTTGCGCAGATGCTGGAGAGGGAGAGGTCGCGGATGGAGGGGTATATCGGGCCGTCCTTCGCCCCCATATCCGCATTCGGCCCCCATGGCGCCATCGTGCATTACTCCCCGACAGAGGCATCTTCCGGGCTTGTGATGGGGCATGGGCTGCTGGTGCTCGATACCGGCTCGCAGTTCGCGTTCGGCACGACCGATGTCACGCGTACGCTGGTCTTCGGCGGCGAGCCTACGGAGGAGGAGAGGACCGATTACACCCTGGTGCTCAAGGGCCATCTCGCCCTGCAGAGGCAGCGTTTCCCGAAGGGTACCAGGGGCGTGCAGCTCGATGTCCTTGCGAAGCAGTTCCTCTGGCAGCAGGGAGAGAGCTTCTTCCATGGCACGGGCCATGGCGTCGGCTTCCATCTCTCGGTGCATGAAGGGCCGCAGAGGATAAGCTCAGCGCTTATCGACGTGCCGCTGATGCCGGGCATGGTCGTCTCGGATGAGCCCGGCATCTACAAGGAAGGGCGCTACGGGATAAGGATCGAGAACCTGCTCATCGTGCGGGAGGATGAGGAGACGGAGTTCGGGACGTTCTACCGCTTCGAGCCGCTGACGATGGTACCTTATGAGAAGAAGCTGATAGATGCCGACATGCTTACCGATGAGGAGCTGGAGCAGGTGAACAGGTACCACAGGAAGGTCTACTACAGCCTTGCGCCATACCTTGATGCATATAGCTCCGAATGGCTCAGGCTGGCTTCTTCACCTATGGAAAGGAAACAGGTATATTAGCTTTAAGGAGAGAGATATGGAACCTCTTAGGAAGAATGGCAAGATACAGCGCCGCGGACCGGTGGTGCTGGTGATAATGGATGGCGTCGGATTCGGCAAATACAGGGAAGGCGATGCAGTCGCGGATGCGAAGACATATACGCTTGATAAGCTCTATGCGACATGCCCATGGACGAAGCTCAAGGCCCATGGCGTGGCAGTCGGGCTCCCTTCTGATGCCGATATGGGAAACAGCGAGGTCGGGCATAACGCGATGGGTGCCGGCAGGGTCTTCGCCCAGGGTGCCAAGCTCGTGTCCAATGCCATTGAATCCGGCTCGATGTTCAAGGGCAGCACATGGCAATCCATCGTAGGGAACGTGAAGAAGGATGGCGGCACGCTCCATTTCATCGGGCTCCTTTCCGACGGCAATGTGCATTCGCATATCGACCACCTCAAGGCCATGGTGGCAGAGGCGAAGAAGGAAGGCGTGAAGCATGTCAGGATCCATGCGCTGCTTGATGGCAGGGATGTAGGCGAGACTTCGGCGCTTGATTACTTCGATCCGTTTGCCGAGTATCTGGCCGGGCTTTCCGCCGATGGCACATTCGATGCCTGCATAGCTTCAGGCGGCGGCAGGATGGTCATCACTATGGACCGCTACAATGCCAACTGGGACATGGTCAGGAAGGGCTGGGAGACGCATGTGCTCGGTGAGGGGAGGATGTTCCCGTCTGCACATGAGGCAATCGAGACGCTCAGGAAGGAGACAGGTGCCATCGACCAGGATATCCCGCCATTCGTCGTTGCCAAGGATGGCAAGCCGGTCGGCACGATCGAGGATGGGGATTCGGTCATCCTCTTCAACTTCAGGGGCGACAGGGCCATCGAGATCTCCCGTGCCTTCGATGAGCCTGATTTCCACGAGTTCGACAGGAAGCGCTATCCGAAGGTGCTCTATGCTGGCATGATGGAATACGATGGCGACCTCCATATCCCGCAGCACTACCTGGTATCGCCTCCGGCGATTGACAGGGTCATGGCAGAGTATCTCTGCGCTACAGGCGTCAGGCAGTTCTCCATCTCCGAGACGCAGAAGTTCGGCCATGTGACGTATTTCTTCAATGGCAATAGGTCCGGCATGTTCGATCCCAAGCTTGAGGAGTATGTCGAGATCCCTTCCGACAAGGTGCCGTTCGAGGAGAGGCCCTGGATGAAGTGCGCGGATATCGCGGACAGGGTCATCAAGGAAGTGGAGAGCGGCAAGTGGGACTTCATCAAGCTCAACTTCCCCAACGGCGATATGGTCGGGCATACAGGTGTCTACGAGGCGGTCGTATGCTCCATGGAGGCGATGGATCTGCAGATCGGCAGGATGAAGGAAGCGATAGAGAAGGCCGGCGGCGTGATGCTTATCACGGCTGACCACGGCAACGCCGATGACATGTATGAGCATGCCAAGAACGGCGATGTGAAGAAGAAGGCCGATGGGGAGGCCTGCGCGAAGACCTCGCACTCCCTCAATCCGGTTCCGTTCATCGTCTATGATCCCTGCTATGACGGGGAGTACCCGAAGACGCTGAACGAAGGGCTCGGCATCTCCTCTGTCGCGGCTACATGCATCTCGTTCCTCGGGTATGAGCCGCCAGCTGATTACGATAAGAGCATCGTTGATTTCAGCTGACATTGCATCTCGGCGGAAAAGGGAAGGCAGGCTTAGGCCTGCTTTTCCTTTCTCAGAACGAGTTCTTCGCGGTTATGCCCAGCATGATGATGCCGGCGATGTAGATGACTACCGATATTATGCTCGGGATGGGATTGTACCCAAGCGACATTATGTTGCCGATGATCAGCAGCGTGTAGGCAAGGCTCCTGAAGGGAGAGTGGGTGGCCCGGTCCTTGATCACGGATACCGCATACGTCGCTATCGCCGCTATGTTTATTATCAGGTAGCACACGATGACGATGTCCCCATAGTCAGAGCTTGAGAAGATGGCATCGGAGGACGATGCATCCAGCGGCAGGGCGAATGTTATGTATACCACGGAAGCCAGCGCGAAGGCGAGGTACAGCCAGCTTCTCGAGAGATTGGTCCCGTAGAACTGTATCGATGCGAAGAGGAATACCACGGCAGTGCCAAGCACGGAGAAGCGCGACATATACGTGAATACCTCTGCCGGTATGGCATATGTGTCTATGATGGCCATGTAGTCGGGGAGGATCATCGTCGCTTCGAGGGCGATGAATGAGAAGAGTATCGGCAGCGCCCCCTCCTGCGAATGGGTCCTGTGGTTTATCTTCAGGAAGAACTGCAGGACCATCGATGATATCAGTATGAAAAGCTGCGGTATGTAGGCCATCATGGCATTGAGCCATCCATCATTGCGCGCCGTGATGAGGATGTATGTCATATGCCCGAGAATCGCTGTGTAGAACAGCGAGATGATCATCTGGAACGCAAGGGCCCCGGACCTTTTCCTCTTTTCGCTTCTGTCTTCCATAATCAGATAGTATCGCTGATAGGCACTTCAATGTCAGTATCTATGGACACGGAAGCAATCGATGCGCTCATGACCGCGATTTCCGCATCAAGCAATGCCCCGAATCCGCACAGGAGCGGAAGCAGCGCAAGCACTGCATTCTCCCCGCCATAGAGATCTATGCCGAGAAGCCTCAGCGACATGACCGTGATGAATGCTATCTCGCTTCCTGCCGATGCCGACGATGCGAATGATATGAGCGCAGCAGCCCCTGCAGCGGCCAGCGCTACCGCGAATGATGGCCTGGACATGGCAGTCGCCTGGAAGAGGGCGAGGAGGGCCAGGACGGAGACGAAGGCCGATCCTGCCTTGCCGATGGCTGCCGAGAGGGGGATAGCCACTGAGGAGACCCTCTTCTGCACGCCGAGGTTCTGCCTCGAGATGCTTTCGGCTATAGGTATCGCGGCGATTATGCTTCCGGCTGAGAATCCTGCCAGCATCGGGGCAAGCGAACGATAAAGCAGCCTGTACGGGTTCTTGCGGAATCCTGTCATCGCGCCATAGAGCAGCGGCAGGATAAGCACGGCAGCGGCTGCCGATGCGATGAGCACGAGAAGTCCGAAGCGCGGAGCGGCTATGGCTGTCTTCTCCTGGTAGAGGTCGATGAACAGGGAGGCCGAGGCTCCATACACGAGGAATGAGCCGAGCACGGCATATGTCCTGGAGATCCTGTGCATGACCTCGGAGAAGGAATTCATGACGGTATATGCCGGCCTGATCGTGTCGCAGGACGGACGCAGCGCGAGCCCGAATATCCAGCAGATGATGATGGCAGGCAGGATGAAGTCCATGGATGCCGCAATGGAGAGGAAGGCGTTCCTGGGATAGAGCGACGACAGGGCGGCAGTCCCATAATAGGATGCGAGGGCTGCCAGCGTGCCGGGGGTGCTGCCTGCTGTGCTTGTCACGGGGAAGGATACTGGGGAAAGCGTGAATATGAGGGCCCCTGCAAGTGGAAGCACGATTGCCGTGATAATGGACCAGCCGATGATCGAAGCGGCTGCCTTCCTGCCTTTCATGTCCTTGCCAAGCGAGGCGACGGCAGGGGGGAATGTCAGAACGATTACCGGAATCGTGATGAAGATGCCGAGATCCACAAGGAACGAGGAAAGCCATGAAAGGATCCCGGCTGCTGCAGACGTATCCCCGAAAAGCAGTGCTGTTGCCAGTCCCATGAGAACCGCAGCGATGTATGTTATCCACGTTTTCATAGGAAAAGCATACAGCACCGGTTTCCAGCCGTCAATCTTCAGGCTCTTTCCTGCCGAGAAGCACGGCAAGCTTGTACCCGCTTGCTAACTCCTTCTCGAACATCGTTTTAATGAATGCATCGGCATCGAAGCCTGTGGCTTTGGGCGAGAGCGCGAAGGCAAGCGCCGAGATGAGCATGGCCTTCTGCATCTCCTCCTTGTTGTACCAGATCTCGCCCTGGTACTCATTGCACTGGGTGAGGTTCATGACGCCCTCGTCGGAGATGATGCCGCCGAAGAGGCCGATAGCATCCAGGTCCTTGCTGAAGAAGCCCTTCGCCGTCGCGAGCATGGCTCCTGCATGCGTCGCTATCCTCATCCCGTTGCCATCGAGGCCGAGCGATGAGAACGCTTCCTCGAAGAAGGCATCGGCAAGGAGCCTGTCCGCCTGCTCCATGGCGCCGCGCGGCTTCATGTCCTTGATGAATGGATGGACCAGTATCGCGCTGAGTATGATGGCAGGGACTGTCCTGTCCGCATGCGCCCATGACGGGAAGCACTCCCCGTGCCGTCCCTTGAAGATGGAGACGAGGTTCCTTATGAGCCTGACCATCGGTTTCGGCTCCACTTCATATGGCGCGGTGCCGATCTGGCCTTTTGCCGGTTCCTCAAGCGTCTCATAGACCTCGGGAATCGTCGCATAGCATTCGGCAATCACCAGCAGGAGGTCGCGTTCCTCTTCCTTCGTGATGGTACCATCGGCCAGCTTGCATACGATCCTGACCGTTTCCGGCGACCTCAGGCCATCCATTGCCTTGAACAGGGGCTGGAGCCTGAGGAGAGCGACCGTGCGCGCGATATTCCTGAATCCCTTGCGGCCGTATGTCCTCCAGAGCTTCTCATAGCTTCCGTCCGTATCCTCGACCTCGCGGATGTTCATGAAGACCCTGGCTTCGTATCCATTGAGCGAGAATGAGTAGCCTTCATCGTAGAGCATGATGGAGGGCATGAGGTAGGTCAGCCCGTCAGGGAAGCTGTCGAGCAGTGCGAAGCTCCTGCCTCCGAATGTGAGCCCGAGGTTCTCGGCAAGCTTCATCGTCACGGCCGTCCTGTCGCTTCCTGCCTTCCTGAGCTTGGGCACCGATACGTTTATCGTGCCGCCGACAGCCTCATACTGGTTGTTCACCAGCACGAGCGCACGTTCGCTTCCGGCGCCGTTCACGAAGGCATAGACCGACTCCTCCACGCCGCCGTAGCCGTTGTAGCAGTCATAGAGCTGGAAGCAGTCCACCCCTGAGAAGAGGTATCTCTTCCGGAAGAGCGGGAATATCCTGCGGTAATGCTCCCCGATCAGCCAGTCGTTGGGAGTCTCGTTGTAGTAGGCCTTGCTGTACTCCATGCCGTATTTCTCATGGTAGCCCTCTATCTGGCCATGGCCTACCATCGGTAGGCCGGGCAGGGTCGCGAGCAGTGTAGCCACGGCGAAGTACTTATCGCCATCGCCGAACTGCGCGATAGCCGTCTCCTCATCGGGATTGTTCATGAAGTTGACGTAGCGCTTGAGGATCTCCGGCTCAAAGACGAGGGTATTCTTGATTCCCAGCCTGTATTTCTGGTTCTCCTGGTTCTTGAGCATGTTCATGAAGGCAGAGTTGTAGACCCTGTGCATGCCGAGCGTCCTGACGAAGTATCCTTCCATCATCCAGAATGCCTCTGCCAGCAGCAGGGTATCAGGGGCTTCCACGGCGACCCTGTCCACGACCTCGCGCCAGAATTCCTGCGGTATGCGCCTGTTGAACTCGTCATTGGGCATCGCATGCCCGGCCCTTCCCGCGATATCGCCGCCGGATCCCGGCTTCGGATACCACAGCCTCTGGATATGGCGCTTGGCGAGCGTCATGGCCGCATCGAAGCGGATGATCGGGAAGTTCCTGGCGACATGGATGATCTTCTGGATGACGGCTTCCCTTGCCGTAGGGTTGAGGTAGTCTATCTGTGCTGTATCGTTCCATGGCATCGATGTGCCGTCATTGCCGTGGAAGATATACCTGCACTGGCCCGTGCGCCTGTCGATGAGGCGGAACGTGACGGCCGCGTCGGTCCTGTCATAGTAATGGTCCTCGATACGCAGGTCGTATTCCGGATAAGGGGAGAGGTCCGGGCCGTTGTATGTGTATGATGGGAACGGCGGCCAGTCCTGCTGGATGAAGTAGTCCGGGTGCTCGAATACCCAGTTGCCATCGATTCCCGTATGGTTCGGGACCATGTCTGATGCCAGCCTGATGCCACGCTTGCGGCATCTGTCCCTCAGGTCCTCGAGTGCTGGCCATCCGCCGATTGCCGAGGATATCTCATAGTCCTTCAGCGAGTATGCGGATGCCTCTGCCTCAGGATTGCCGCAGAGCTTCTTTATCTCCTTCGAGGCCCTGGAACGCTCCCAGAGGCCGATCAGCCAGAGCGCCGTGAAGCCGCGGTCCCTCAGCAGGTCGAGCTCCTCATCGGGTATCTGGTCAAGCCTCGTGATCGAGCGCTTATACTGCTTCGAGAGCTGGTCGAGCCAGACGAGGGTGCATTTCGCCATCATCACGACGCGCGGCATCCAGTTCGAATCATCGGAGAATGCCTCGTATTCGTTCAGGTCGCTGTCGCTGTAGTCGATGACATGGGTCGGGGCACCGGCACCGCCGCCTGTCCCGCTCCTGTCCTTCTCTTCCTCATGGATGTAGTCAAGCGAGACCTCAAGCAGCATGATGAGGTCCTGCGGGAGGAACTGCCTCCACTCCCTCAGTATGTACCTGATCTGCTCCTCCAGCGAATTCGGATAGAGCCTGGCAGGGAGCTGCAGCATGGTGAAGACGTCCTCGGTATTGGGCTTGCCGTTCCTGAGGTCATCCTTGACATATGAGGAAAGGATGCTGGAGAGCGCCTTGAACCCTTCCGGATAGATGATCTCATCAGGCGAGACGAACGGCTTCGATGCGGCCAGCAGCGCCGGGTTCTGCAGGAGCACCTGATGGATGAAGAAGCCCCTCATGTCCTCGGTAAGCCTCCTTGCGGCGCTGGGCTTCGTCTCATCGAGGGCAGGGGATGGGAAGTTCCTGGAGAAGAACTGCATCGCGGAGCTCAGCTCCTCGTTGCCGGTAACGGTCGCGATCCTCCTCGTGAAGAAATCCGGGTCTCTGTCACCGATCCTGGCGGAAAGGACAATCTGGTATATAAGGTGAAGGACAGCGGAGGCATGGAGCTTCCCGGGAGATACGAATCCTCCGGACTTGCCCTCCTTCTTCAGTTCGGTATTGTATGCGAATGCAAGAACGGATGCCTCCCTGTAGAGGAGGTCCAGTCCCTCATCCGACGGGAAGACCTCCTTCGAGACCTTTATCTTTCGCCGAGTAAGCTCTGCTATCCTGAAATCCCTTTTTTCCATACGAACCTCATTTTCCGTTTTTCAGCTTACTATTATAAGCCGGTTTTCCTGCCAATAGTATGCATCAAAGGAAGCCATGATACAAAATTCCGGGGCTTAGGCGCCGTTTTTGGACAGAAAACGGCAACTGTATGGGATGAGGCATCATCCTTTGGCATAGCCAGCCATCCCATATTGGCCTTGCTGCCCGCAATAAGGATATAATCCACATCAGGAGGCATGATGCGCCGTTTAGTGATCCCCATGATGCTATATCTCTCAGCTGCGATGCTGGCGGCTGCTTCCTATGATGATATCGTCCGCACCGCGCTGTCGGACAGCCCTGATGCCGTGGCGGCGGAGCTCAGCCATGAGGCAGGCCTGCTGTCCGTGCTGGAGGCGGAGCTCGATGATGCATATGGCTTCAGCGTCACGATGGCGGCATCGCCCCTCTCTGACGGGATGTCCGCTATCGACGTATCCTCCCTCTCGTTCTCCATGACCGCCCCTGATGATGATACCTCATTTACCGCCTCGATACCGTTCGGCGTGCGCTATGACGGCCAGGGCGGATCCATCTCGCCCTCCGCTTCGGTAGAGCATGTATTCGACTGGGGGCATGATGACGAGGACCTCAAGGATATGCAGGCCGCGGCGCTGCGCATTTCCGTGCTGCGTGAATACCTGGCTGACAGGGCGGCTATCAGGCGGAATGTCCTGTCGCTGGTGACGGAGCTGCTGGAGAACGAGCGCTCTGCCATGGAGGCCTCGCTGGAGCTCGATGATGCATCAAGGGAGCTTAGGGATGCCGTCTCGCTCGGAATCGTCACGGAAGGCTCGATAGGCTTCCTGGAGCTGGAGCTTGCCAGGCAGCGGGCGGAGGACTCCCTCAGGATATGCGGGGAAGAGAAGGAAGAGCTCATGGCACGGTATGAGGCATATCTGGGAGCCGGATGGGATGGTATCGAGGATATACCCATGCCTGTTTTCCCCGATGTCAGCGGCGCCACGACCTCGTCCCTGCTTGAGGAGGCCGATATGCAGAGGCGCATAGCGGAGGAGGAGGTCCTCGTGACGGAATCAGCATATAATCCCATGAGGATGACCGCTGGCGCCGAGGCGGGCGGGAGCATCCCGCTGGGGCAGGGGCTTTTCTCGGATGCTTCCCTGAACGGAAGGTCGGCATCGCTTTATGGCAGCATCGGCTGGGAAGGCAATGACTTCTCCGTATCGGCACAGGGAGGCGGCGTCTGGGATGATGACCTCAGGTTCACGCCGTCGCTTACGGTCATGGGTTCCTGGCGCAGCGGGAACGATGAGAGCGAGGACCTGGAGCTGCGTTCGCTGCGCAACGAGGCAAGGATCAGGGCCTCTGAGGCAGCCGATGCAAGGAGGACGTTCGAGCAGGAGCGTGACAGCATAGCCAACCGCATAATCTCGTGGGAAAGGGAATGGTCCGAGATGGAGGCCGAGATACGCTACAGGACAGCCCTGGAGGAGATGGCGGAGACCAAGCTCGGGCGCGGGATGATTACCGAGGATGACCTGAGGGATACCGAGGCAGGGCTTTCCATGCTGCTGATCGACAGGGACATACTCCTTCTTGAGGGGCAATCCCTTGCGGCTGAGGCAGAGGCGCTGCTTCTCTAGGGGGATAGGATATGGATAACGTAGGAAGACAGGGAAGCATGCAGAAGAAGAGGAGAAGGCGGATTGCCATCGCCTGTGCGCTGGCTGCGCTTGCAGCAGCTGCTGTAGCGGTGTCTGTCCTGGGAAAGGGGGATAAGCCGCAGCCTGGCGTCCCGGCGGAAAGGACCGCTGCCGTCATCTCGAATACATACACGCAGGTGGTAGATATCTCCGGCTATGTAGAGCCATATGACAGCCAGACGCTGCGGTTCCGCTCCACGGGGGCAGTCACCGGAGTATTCGTGGAGGAAGGGGACCATGTATCGGAGGGAGACCTCCTCGCCTCGATTGACAATACCTCCCAGATGGCAGCCCTGCAGGAGATCCGCAACAGCATAGAGGAAGCGGAGCTTGATGGCTCCGTGCGGGAGCTGGAGCTCCTGAGGCTGAAGGAGAAGGCTGCCGAGGCTTCCCTTGAGTTTACCGATATAGTGGCGCCATTCGATGGGGAGATCGCTTCCCTTGATGTCGATGCAGGCGATTACTTCGAAGGCGGTGATGAGGTCATCACCATCGTGGACAGGTCAAGGCTGAAGGCCACTGTCGAGATCGATGAGATAGATATGCAGTACGTATCGCCAGGACAGGAGGCGGAGCTTGTATTCGAAGCCGTGCCTGACAGGACAGTCAGGGCATCTGTCTCCTATATACCGATGCTTGGGCGCTATACGGACCAGGGCATAGGCGTCGTCGATGTGGAGCTCCTCATCGAGGATCCCCCGGAGGGGATCATGCCGGGCTTCACATTCGAAGGCACCCTGGCAAATGAGAGCGAGAGGACGATGCTGATGATTCCGCAGGTCGCCATCACCCGTTCGCGAGGAGGCATGGAGACCGTTGATGTGCGGCGCGGCGATGGCTCCGTGGAGACAGTGGAGGTCCGCACGCAGTATCTCGGGGAAGGGCTTTCGGAGGTGCTCTCCGGCCCTCTTCATGAGGGCGATACCCTTGTATATGGCGGCATGTCCGACCGCAGCATGCGTCCGATGGGAGGTCCTCCGCCGGTATGAGCAGCGCGATAAGGCTCGAGGATGTATCCCGTCTCTACTTCGTAGGCGATACCGTCGTCAGGGCCCTTGACGGGATCACGCTTTCCATAGAGGAAGGCTCGTTCACTGCCATCGTCGGCCCTTCGGGTTCCGGCAAGTCCACGCTGATGTCCCTCATCGGCTGCCTTGACCTGCCGACTTCCGGAAGGATCCTCATCGCAGGTGAGGACACCTCAGGTATGGATGAGGATGAGCTGGCTTTGCTGAGGAACAGGCATATAGGCTTCGTCTTCCAGCACTTCTCGCTCCTGCCGAGGATGTCTGCCCTGGATAATGCCGCGCTTCCGCTCCTCTATGCCGGCATTCCGCTGAGGGAGCGCAGGAAGAGGGCTGCCGGGATGCTGGAGAGGGTAGGGCTCGGGGACAGGATGGACCATAGGCCGTCAGAGCTCTCCGGCGGTCAGAAGCAGAGGGTGGCCATTGCCCGCGCGCTGATAAACGATCCGGCAATCATCCTTGCCGATGAGCCGACCGGGGCCCTTGATTCGGCTACGGGCCATGAGGTGATGGATATCTTCCATGGGCTTAATAGGGAAGGCCATACGATCGTCTTCGTAACGCATGACAATGCGCTCGCATCCGAGTGCTCGCGGATGGTGAGGCTGAGTGACGGGAGGGTGGCGGATGCTGGGTGAGGATATCAGGATGGCGCTGGCTTCGATGGCGGGAAACAGGCTCCGCACGTTCCTTTCCCTCCTCGGCATCATGATAGGCGTCGCCTCCGTTGTCGCTATCCTCAACCTCGGGCGTTCGGTTACGGAGAGCATCTCGGAGTCCTTCGAGATTGGCGGGCTCGATACCGTCAATGTCATGCCGCGGGGACAGGCGAGGGAGACGATGATCTTCACCGAGGAGTTCGCATATGACCTGATGGAGGAGATCGAAGGCATAAGGGAGGTGCTGCCTACTGTCTCCTCCATGGCGAATGTACGCAAGGGCCAGGAGATATCCGAGGGGGTGCAGGTGCAGGGCGTCACATCCGGCTATTTCCCCTCGAATGCGCTTGAGCTTGATGAAGGCGCGTTCTTCGGCCCGATTGACAACATAAACAGGAGGCAGGTCTGCGTGATAGGCAAGGAGCTGGCTGAGGAGCTCTTCCCTGCAGGGGATGCCCTCGGAAGCTATGTATCGGTCTTCCGCAACCAGGCCAAGTCATTCCTCGTCATCGGCATCCTGGCAGAGCGTGATGAGTCGCTCGGGGCATCATACAATTCGACCCTGTTCATGCCGTACAACACCTATGTGCAGCGCTTCCGGCGCACGGACCAGGTCGGGACATATGTCGTCAAGGTCGCGGAGGGCTATGATGCGACAGCCGTCGCTGATGATATCGAGGGATACCTCGATGAGATCGCGGGATCCGATTACTACCGCCTCTTCAGCCCGGCGACGGTAAAGGAAATGTCCGATAGCGTCATGTCGACATTCTCCATGTTCCTGGCAGCTATCGCCGCCATCTCGCTTGTGGTTGGAGGCATCGGCATCATGAACATCATGCTCGTGTCGGTAGTCGAGAGGACAGGGGAGATCGGCATACGCAAGGCGCTTGGAGCCTCACCGAAGGCCATACGCATGCAGTTCCTGGTCGAGTCGGTCACTCTTTCCCTCTCCGGCGGCCTCATCGGGCTTGCGGCCGGCACCGCTCTTTCCTTCGCGGCTGTCAGCCTGGCAGGATGGTCGCTGCATATATCGCTGGGAGCCATTGCCGTATCGCTGCTCTTCTCGCTCTTCATCGGCGTCTTCTTCGGCTGGTATCCCGCTGCTAAGGCCGCAAGGCTGCAGCCTATGGAGGCGCTGTCAAGGGACTGAGACCCGCTGTTCCTTATCCGGCGTGGCAAGCATCCTGCCGATCAGCGGGAAAAGCGACTGCAGCGTAATGGATTCATCCTTGGTGAACGGGGATGTCACATAGAGGCGGACATCACCGTGGAGAGGCCTGCCGATGCCTATCCTAAGCCGGTAGAAGCCATCGGTCCCCAGACGCTCCTTTATGCTGCGTAGGCCATTATGCCCCTGCAGCCCGCCGCCCTTCTGGATCCTGGCTTCACCCAGAGGCAACTCAAGGTCATCATGCACGACCATTATGCTGTCGGCCCTGAGCTTGTAGAACGAGGCCGCTTCCGAGACCGCTGTCCCGGAGAGGTTCATGAATGTCATGGGGCGGAGGATCATGATGCTCCCAGCCTTTGCGAACTGGGAGTGGTACTTCATCTGGTAGGTCATCCCCGGATACAGGTAGTCGCAGAGCATGAAGCCCGCATTGTGCCTTGTCTTCGCATATTCCTTCCCCGGATTGCCCAGGAATGCCATCAGTCCGATCATGGCTATATGATGGCAGGTAAGGCGACGATCGTGAATGGGTCAGGAGGATTTCCTGCCCTGGGAAAGCATGAGCCCTGCCAGCGTCAGCGCCGTCCCCAGGACCATCAGCGGCGTCACGGGCTCTGAGAGGACCAGGGCGGAGAAGGCGATCGTGATGACCGGCACGAGGTAGAGATACGCGCTTGTCCTGACTGCTCCCAGCACGGAGACGGAATAGTTCCAGGTCAGGAAGCAGAGTGCGGATGCCCCGAATCCCAGATAGAGCATGTTCAGGAGGATGGCAGGGCTGGCAAGGCGCGTGAGATCCATCGATGCATCGGAAAGCAGCAGGACCGGGAGCATGAAGACGAGCCCATAGAGGAAGATCCTGCGCGTTGCCTGTATCACATTCCATCCGGAGGCGCTTATCTTCCTGGTTGCCAGGGAATACGCTGCCCAGATTGCCGCGGCGAGGAGGGCCAGCAGGTCTCCCCGGGGATTGAGCTCGAAGGCAGAGCCGTTGATGCTTATCAGGGCGATGCCGCCGATCGCTGCCAGGAAGCCTGCGATGAACCTCGGCGTGAGGCCCTCGTCCTTCCTGCCGAGGAAATGGGAGAGAAGGGCCGTGAAGAACGGAGAGGCCGAGACGATGACGCCCACGTTGGATGCCATGGTATATGTCAGGGCGATATTCTCAAGAAGGTAGTAGAGGCAGATGCCGGTCAGCCCGGCCAGCGCGTAGAGCGCTTCCTCCCTGAGGCCTCCGGACCTGAGCCCATGCGACGGGATCGGCAGGAGCGCGATGAAGCCGAGGGTGAATCTGATGAAGAGGATCTCGATAGGCATGAATGAGCTTAGCAGCACCTTCGTGGAAACGAATGTCGTGCCCCATATGAGTACCGTGATGAGGGCTGCGTAATGTCCGTAGGCCGTCCTTGATTCCATTCCTGCAGGATAGCCGATTGGCCCGGCAAAGGAAATGGGCCATCCCAGGGACGGCCCATCGATATGGCTTGCCAGGCGGTCATGCCTCTGTCGGCTGCACGTTGTTCCTGATGTAGTCGATGAAGTACAGCACAGCGTAGGCCTGGGGCTGCGTCATCTCATAGATCAATGAATCATCGCCATTGAACCTGATCCTGATGAATTTGAGGTTGTCGATGTCGGTGAATACCTGGTATAGCTGTGATACCTCGTCTTCCGTAAGCCTTGCCCCGCCTGTCGTCTCATCCCCAAAGGAGACTCCTCCGAAGAGATAGTCGACATTGAAGCGGTCACCCCTGCTGTTCATGATCGCTACGGAATTCATGACGAGTGAGTCGAAGCCCATCGTGTCATACTGCGTGATTGTGAGCTGCCACCAGCTGTCCTCATCGGCTGTCGCGGGAGTGTATGAGAGCTTCACGGGAAGGATGGAGTAGTACAGCCCGCTTTCCTGCATCGAGTACCTTGTCTCGAGCGTGAAGTCATCATGCTCTGCCTTGAGCGTCTCTACGACACCGCTCTTCCAGTCTCCGCCTCCGAAGAGCGAGCAGCCTGCGGCAAGGGCAGCAACGAAAACAACGAGAAGAACAAACGAAATCTTCTTCACATTACCTCCGGGGATAATCCCGATATATCACTCTACCCCCCCCCGGGGGGTATGCTGCTGTCAAGCCTGATTCCCCGGCAGCCAGGCAGAAAAGCGGGATTTCCAGCCGTATGGTGGGATAGTGAGGCCGCACCGCTCTCATGGCAGCCTGTTTTGGGATATAATGCAGCTTGTATTCAGGAGGTAGTCTTATGGCTAAGACAGCAAAGGCACTGGGCGATCTCGCCCTCAAGGTGCTGGTAGGTATCCTCTTTGTCGTGATCGGCATACAGGGGATAGGGGAATTTGGAGGCAATGCCCTCTATGACGAGCTTGACTCGGAGATGGAGATCATCGTCGGAGTCGTGCTCCTAGTAGCAGGCCTGCTGCTGATCGTGCCGGCATTCATCGGCGGCATCAAGCAGGATTTCGTCAGGATATCGACGCTGGTCGTGCTTGCGGCATGGGTCCTCTTCATCATCCTCTCTGACTTCGTATACGGCTTCAGCCGCTTCGATGGCGAGAGATGGATACTCTGGATCGAGGACTTCGTGATGCACCTTCTCATCCTCGCATGCATCATGAGGGTCGCGACGCCAGCGGTGAAGAAGATCGTGAAATGATCACCTGCAGCTCCCGACTCCCTTCTTCGGGCATTCCCCTTCCATAGGGCATGATGAGCAGAGAGGGGAAAGCGGGAGGCATATATGCTGCCCATAGCGTACCAGCATCTCGTTGATAGGGATCCAGTACTGCCTGGGCAGTATCTTCCTCAGCTCCCTTTCCGTCTCCTCTGGCGATGATGTGCTGACCCATCCCAGGCGGTTCGCGATCTGGTGCACATGGCAGTCCACGCAGATCGCATCGATTCCGTAGCTCAGGTTGAGCACCAGCGAGGCTGTCTTGATTCCCACTCCGGGGAGCGATTTCAGCGCTTCCTCATCATCCGGGACCCTGCCGCCGTACCGGCTTTCGATGATGGTGGCGATCTCCTTCAGCTGCAGAGCCTTGCGCCTGTAGAATCCAGCCGGCTTTATCGCTTCCTCTATGGCTTCCGTATCGGCGGCGGCGAGGCTTGCCATGTCAGGGAAGGATGCGAAGAGCCTCCTCGAGGCTGCAAGCGTGACGGCATCCCTTGTCCTCAGGCTGATGATGGTCGAGGTGAGTATCCTGTAGGGGTCATTATCCTCTGCGGCGATGATGCTGACAGAGGGGAGTGGCGCTCCGAGCTCCTCGAGCCGGGCTTCCAGCATGGGGAAAATCCTGTTGAAAGGTATTTTATCGTTGACCAAGTTTTCCATAAAAGCTAGCGTTTCATCAGTATGATCGTAATACTCAAACAGGGTATAACACCCGCTGAAAAAGATAAAGTGAAGTCATTCCTGGCGGATAAGGGCTTCATCGTCAAGGAGATCGTGGGGCAGCAGGATACCGTCCTCGGTGCCGTGGGGACCGTCCATATCGACGCAAGGACCGTCGAGCTGCTGCCTGGCGTAAGCTCCGTCGTCCCTATCTCCAAGCCTTATAAGCTCGCATCGAGGGAGCTCAAGAAGGAAGATACGGTCGTCAGCGTCGGCAAGGTGAAGATCGGCGGCAACCGCATCGTCGTCATGGCAGGCCCCTGCGCTGTCGAGAGCTATGACCAGATCATGAGCATAGCGGAATCGGTAAGGGAGTCCGGAGCCGTAGTCCTACGCGGAGGCGCCTTCAAGCCGCGTACCAGCCCGTATTCGTTCCAGGGGCTGGGCGAGGAGGGGCTGATGCTCCTGAAGAAGGCTGGCGAGGCCTTCGACATGCCTGTTACCACGGAGGTCGTCTCCCCTGGGGATGTCAGGATGATGGCCTCGTATATCGATATGTTCCAGATCGGAGCCAGGAACATGCAGAACTTCGAGCTTCTCAAGGAGGTAGGCAAGACCGGCATGCCGGTGCTCCTCAAGCGCGGCCTTTCGGCGACGATCGAGGAGTGGCTGATGGCTGCCGAGTACCTGATGGCATCCGGCACGGACCAGGTCGTGCTCTGCGAGAGGGGCATCAGGACATTCGAGAAGGCAACGAGGAATACGCTGGACTGCTCCGCCATCCCGGTAGTGCAGAAGCTTTCCCACCTGCCGGTCATCGGGGATCCATCGCATGCTACAGGCATCAGGGACATGGTGGCGCCGATGTCGCTGGCGCTTATCGCAGGAGGAGCGTCGGGAATCATCGTCGAGGTCCATGACCATCCCGAGAAAGCGCTTTCCGACGGCCCGCAGTCGCTTTATCCATCCCAGTTCTCCAAGCTCATGCATGATATCCAGGCAATGGCGCCCGTTGTCGGCAAGAGCCTTGAGCGCATCCCGCGCGTGCTTCCGGAAAGCATCAGGCCGAAGGAAGAAGAGACGGCTTCCGCCAAGGGGACTGCAATCGCCTTCCAGGGCGTGAGGGGTGCATTCTCCGAGCTGGCCGTAAGGAGGACCTTCGACGAGGATGTCGGGCTGATGCCATGCCATCTCTTCTCCGATGTCTTCGATGCCGTTTCCAGGGGCGATGCCCTCTACGGGGTGGTTCCTGTGGAGAATACGCTCGGGGGAACGATATACGATACGCTTGACCTGCTTGCCATGCATCCCGAGATCACGGTGGTGGGCGAGCAGCAGGTGAGGGTCGTCCATAACCTGATCGGGCAGAAGGATGCCGAAATCGGGGATATCAGGAAGGTGTATTCGCATCCGCAGGGCCTTGCCCAGTGCAGGGAGTTCCTCAGCAAGGAGCTGCCTGATGCCGAGACGATCCCGTTCTTCGATACTGCCGGCGCCGTCGAGCATATTGCGGAGCTCAAGGACAGGTCCGCAGCTGCTATCGCCGGCGCCCCTGCCGCTATCTACTACGGCATGAAGGTGCTCAGGCAGGGAATCGAGACAGACGCTGCCAACTATACGAGGTTCTTCATCATCGCCAGGGAGGAGAACGCGGAGCCGTTCAGGTCCAGGGCGAAGATCGACAAGGCTGCCGTGCTCTTCTCGGTATCCGATGAGCCGGGCGCCCTCCTCAATGCCCTCAAGGTCTTCTCCGATAACGGCGTGAACATGTCCAAGCTCGAATCCAGGCCGATTCCAGGCAAGCCGTGGGAGTACCTTTTCTTCGCGGAGATCGGCGTCAGCGACCTTGCAGGCTATGAGGCGCTTATCGCTGCCATGAAGGAGAAGACAGCCTCGTTCCGTTCGCTCGGACTCTATACGACGGTACTGAAGTGAAGGAAAGGCCTTATCAGGAGAGCATGCTTTTCATGGGGATCCTCAGCACGAGGGGATTCCCTGACATCCTCAGGGAAAGGCTTGAGGAGGCATTCGGCCCGATAAGGCGTATCTATCCAGCCATACCGTTCACGTTCACCGATTACTATGATGATGAGATGGGGAAGGGCATCGAGCGCTTCTTCATCTCCTTCGCGCGCCTTGCCAGCCCTGATTCGCTAGCAGAGGCGAAGATAGCCACGAACAGGCTCGAGGAGGACCTTGCCGAGGATGGCAGGAGGAAGGTCAATCTCGATCCCGGATTGATATCAGAGGCATCGGTCATCCTTGCGACGACCAAGAACAGGGCACATCGTATCGCGATAGGCCGCGGCCTCTATGCCGAGGTGACGCTTATCTACCAGAGCCATGGCTTCACATCGTTCCCATGGACCTATGCCGATTACAGGTCAGCGGAGGTCCAGGCCATGCTCCTTGATATGCGCAGGGACTATCTTGCGCTGAGGAGGTAGGCTGCTTCCTCCGGCCAGGCCGATTCGTCCGGGGTCTCCAGTATGAGCGGGATCGAGTCAGCTGCAGGATGGCACACGATAGACCTGAATGCCTCCCTGCCGATACAGCCCCTGCCCAGCGGCGCATGCCTGTCCTTCCTTGACCCCAGCGGCACCATCGAGTCATTGAGGTGCATGCCGAGGAGCTTCCCCCTGCCGAATCTCGATACGAATGAATCAAGGATGCCGAAAGGATCGGCTGCCACATCATATCCGGCCCCGCAGAGATGCGCGGTATCAAGGGTGAAGCCGACTCTTTCCTGATGCTTCGAGGCGGAGAGCAGGGCATCAAGCTCCTCGAATGACGAGCCGAGGATGGTGCCGGCTCCTGCTGTATTCTCGATGGCGACCGATATCGAGGGGACTTCCTCCAGCACCCTGTCCACCATCGTGGCCGCCCTGGCGATCCCATCCTCCCTTGCGCCTTCCTTGTATGCTCCCGGATGTATGTTGATCATCTGCAGGCCCAGCATGGCTGTCCTTCTGGCCTCATCGATGAAGAGCCCGAGGGATTTCTCCCAAAGCGCCTCATCAGGCGTGGCGGGATTGATGAGGTATCCGGCATGGGGCAGCACCGCAGCAGGCACGAAGCCATCTGCGGCAAGCCTCTCCCTGAAGGCCGCGGCATCCTCTTCCTTCAGCGCAGGCGCCTTCCATACTCGCTGGTTCTTGGTGAATATGGCAAACCCTGTGGCTCCTACGGCCCTGGCCCTGTCCGGCGCGAGCGAGACCGATCCGGCGATTGATACATGAGGTCCGACGAAGATCATATGCAATACTTACCCCAACGGAGGAAAGGATGCAAGCATGCTGTCCGATTCACGCGGTGGAGGCGTATATGATATATGAAGGTTCCTGCTTTTCTTATAGCCATCCTTATCCTTGCCTCCTGCAGGATACCGCTGCCTGTCACCGTGGAGCTGGAGATTGCCGAGGAGCATCCTTTCGAGGATATGGCCCGTCGCGATATGTGGTATACGCTTGTCTATTTCGATGGCGAGGCTGTCAGGAGCGAGCATGTCGAGAGCGGAAGGAGGAAGGTGTCTGTCCGCGTGGATTCAGGGGGCCTGCGTCCGTTCGCGATGATTCCCCTGGGGACGCTCGGGCCCATAGGGGGATTCTATGAAGGGGATGGGCATGTCATGCTCCGGGCAGAGGATGGCTCCTTCGCCGAGATGCTTATCAGGGCAGCCGGGTACAGGCCGGATGCCGTGTCCAGGCTCTCTGTGGAGGCCCTGAGGGAAGTCCAGCCGCATCTTACCGATATCGATGAGCCGGCATTCCTAGAGGACCTCTATGACGGGACGCTCTCGCCTTCCTCCATAGAGTCTGCAGAGTCCCGGCCGCTGATGTTCGACCTGATTCCCAGCGGATACTGGCTTTCCGAACGCTATGATATCCCATCCTTCGAGGTGGGATTCTCCGGGCAGACCATATACCTGGATCTGCGTCCGGGGGTATACCGCTTCGCATGCCAGGCCCGCTCGATGCTCCTGACCATAGCTGTCGATGAGGAGTGGCAGACATCGGTCTCCGCATCCCAGCTTCCGCAATGGTACTGAATGCCGCCGGCATGGTATTGAGCGGCAGCACGCTGATGTGTAGACTTTGCCTGTATGGAATCGCTTAGGGAGCTTTACAGGATAGGATACGGGCCATCGTCATCGCATACGATGGGGCCAAGAGCCGCTGCAGAGAGGTTCATCTCCGAGCACCCGGAGATCAAGGCAGGCCGGGCGGAGCTTTATGGCTCCCTCGCCGCAACCGGCAAGGGGCATCTTACCGATAGGGCCATCAGGCAGGTATTCTCATCCCATGGCATCGATGCTGAGATAAACTGGTTCCCCGACCAGGTGAAGCCATTCCATCCCAATGCCCTCACCCTTGTGATGACGGAGCCGGAGGAGATTGCCGAGACTTTCTATTCTGTCGGCGGCGGCAAGGTCGTTAAGGAAGGGGAAACGGAATCATCCGATGCATCCGTATACGATGACAGGAAGCTCGGCAGCATGAGGAAGCTCCTTGATTACTGCGACGATACAGGATTCCAGATGTGGGAGATCGCAGTCGAGGCCGAGGGTGAGGATATACTCGATTACATGCATGAGGTCTGGACAGTGATGAAGGAGTCGATCCGCCATGGCCTTGAGGCTGAGGGCGTGCTTCCCGGCGGGCTCAGGCTCCAGAGGAAGGCATGGCAGGCCTATGCCAAGTCACGGGACTTTACCGGGCCGATGGCCAATACCTCCCACTGCTTCGCCTACGCGCTTGCCGTATCGGAGGAGAATGCGGGAGGCGGCAGGATCGTCACCGCTCCGACATGCGGCAGCTGCGGTGTGCTTCCCGGGGCGCTCTACCATCTTGCCAGGGAATACGATATCCCCGAGATACGTATCCTGCGCGCATTGCTGACAGCCGGGCTTGTCGGCAATATCGTGAAGTCCAATGGCTCGATATCAGGGGCTGAAGTCGGCTGCCAGGGCGAGGTGGGCGTTGCCTGTGCCATGGCTGGAGCGGCAGCGGCACAGCTTCTAGGAGGCTCGATATTCCAGATCGAATATGCTGCTGAGATGGGCCTTGAGCATCATCTGGGCCTTACCTGCGATCCGCTGATGGGCCTTGTGCAGATTCCCTGCATAGAGCGCAATGCCATGGCTGCTATGAGGGCGATAGACCATGCTTCGTATGCCCTGATGGGCGATGGCAGGCATAAGATCTCGTTCGACGATGTGGTAGAGGTGATGATGGAGACAGGGCATGCGCTGCCTTCCCTCTACAGGGAGACATCGATGGGCGGCCTTGCAAGGATCCACGAAGCCTAGATATACCTTCCCGTGATGCTTGCCGGGGATTCCTTTATCATCTCTGGCGTCCCTTCCGCGACGATGGTCCCGCCTTCCTCGCCGCCGCCCGGTCCCATGTCGATGACCCAGTCGGCGTTCCTGATCACATCCAGGTCATGCTCGATGACGATGACGGTCGCCCCCTTGTCCAGCAGTGTCTGGAAGACCTTCAGCAGCGACTGCACATCAAGGGGATGGAGACCTATGGTAGGCTCATCGAATACGAAGACGGAATCGGACTGCTGCCGACCCATCTCGCTTGCCAGCTTGAGCCTCTGCGCCTCCCCTCCGGAGAGTCCCGGGGTCGCTTCTCCCAGCGTCAGGTATCCCAGTCCCAGGTCCTTGAGGATCTTCAGCTTCTGCTGTATCGCCTTCTGGCCGGTGATGGCTTCCATGGCCCGCGTTATGTCCATATCCATCAGTTCAGGCAGTGAGTATTCCCTGCCGAGGGCATTGCGGTAGACGGCGTTCCTTGCCTCCTTCGAATACCTGGAGCCCCTGCATTCCGGGCAGGGGATATCCACATCTGGCAGGAACTGCACATCAAGGCTTATCGAACCGGTACCATCGCATACGGGGCACCTGAGCCTGCCTGTGTTGTAGGAGAAATCGCCGGCCTTATAACCCAGCTTCCTGGCGCCTTCCGTCCTGGCGAATAGCTTCCTCATCTCGTCATGTACATCGGAATAGGTAGCTACTGTCGAGCGTATGTTGATCCCGATAGGCGTGGCATCTATCAGCTTCACCTGCCTGATGCCATATGCCTCGATGGATTCCACGTGCCCAGGCAGATGGGTCTTCTCGATGGATGCCTTCAGGGCAGGTACGAGGCTCTCAAGCACCAGGGTGGTCTTGCCTGATCCCGATACCCCGGTGATGACGGTGAGCCGTCCCTTGGGTATGGAGACATCCAGCGGCTTCACGGTATGGATGGGCCCTGTTGACATCCTGATGGCACCATTATCGAAGATGGTGCCATCAGCTGTCCTGCTGCGTATGGCAGCTGCCTCACGGACCGACAGGAAAGGCCCTATCCTGGATTCCCCGTTACTGCAGATATCCTGCACCGTTCCCTCCGCTATCACCCGGCCGCCATCGGCGCCGGCTTCCGGACCCATCTCGATGATCCAGTCCGCTTCGGAGAGTATCTGCGCATCATGGTCCACGAGGACGACGGAGTTGCCATCATCGACCAGGTCATGCATCACGGCCTTGAGCCCCTCGATATTCGATGGATGGAGGCCGATCGAAGGCTCATCGAGCACATACAGCACGCCTGTGGTCCTGTTCCTCACGGCACGTGCGAGCTGCATCCTCTGCCGTTCTCCTGTCGAGAGTGTGGAAGAGGCCCTGTCGAGCGAAAGATAGCCCAGTCCGAGGTCAACAAGCCTCCTTGCTGCATCAAGGAAGGATTCTATGATGCTGTCTGCCATCGGCCGCATAGGCATGGGCAGGGAAGCAGGGACTTCCTGGACCCACCTTATCGCTTCGGAGAGCGTCTTCCTGCATACCTCATCCAGGCCGATTCCCATGATCTTCGGAGCCCTTGCCCTCTCAGATAGGCGGGAGCCATGGCAATCGGGGCAGATATCCTCCCTGAGGAACTTCTCCACGCGCTTCATGCCCTGTTCATCCTTTACCTTCGCAAGTGCGTTCTCCACGGTGTATGTGGCATTGAAGTAGGTGAAGTCCAGCTCTCCTGCCTGGTTCGTATTCTTCGATTTGTAGAAGATGTGCTTCTTCTCGGCCGGCCCGTTGTATACGATATCCTTTTCCTTGTCGGTAAGGTCCCTGAATGGTATATCCGTCCTTACGCCCATCTCCCTGCACACATCGACCATCAGCGACCACATCAGGGAGTTCCATGGCGCTACCGCGCCCTGCTCTATAGTCAGTGAATCATCGGGTACGAGCGTGGACTGGTCAACGGTCCTTACGATGCCGGTGCCGTTGCAGGCAGGGCAGGCTCCCTGGCTGTTGAATGCCAGCTCCTCAGCCGAAGGCGCGTAGAAATGCTCTCCGCAGACAGGGCAGACGAGGTCATTGCCAGCGGCCACATCAAGGGATGGTTCGAGATAATGGCCATTGGGGCATCTGTGGCTTGCAAGGCGCGAGAACATCAGGCGCAGCGAGTTCAGGAGCTCGCTTCCCGTTCCGAACGTACTCCTTATTCCCGGCACCCCTGGGCGCTGCCTGAGGGCAAGTGCCGCAGGTATGTACAGGACATCATCGACGAAAGCCCTCTCAGCCTGCGTCATCCTTCTCCTCGTATATGTGGAAAGCGATTCAAGGTATCTCCGGGAGCCTTCGGCATAGAGCACTCCCAGTGCAAGCGATGACTTTCCTGATCCGGATACCCCGGCGATTCCCACGATCTTGTTGAGGGGGATATCGACATCTATGTTCTTGAGATTATGCACCTTGGCGCCGCGTACGAGGATCTTATCTGCCATGTAAGGGATTATAGTCCCTGTGGCTTGCCTGAGGTCAATAAACATATAGCCTCAGAGGGAGTAGCCGCTTTCATCTTCCATGTCGGCGGAATCCAGGATACTCCTGTTTGCAATATCGAGGAATTCCGCTATGGCAGTATCGTAATCGACGGTGTCTTGCTTCCTCGTGAAGAATGGGCTGAGTGTTGTCGCGTTGAAGTGAAGCTGATTATCCTTCTGGAAACCTTCTAAGGCATCCCGGATGCAGAAATCACAAGCGAATTGGTTTATAGCAAGGACAAAGCAGATTACTTCCTCTGCACCATGAGCCAGCAGCTCATCGACACATGCAGCAAGCGTGCTGCCTGTTGTCGCGATATCATCGATGAGGGCAATGGTCCTGCCTGTAAGCGGAGGTCCTGAATATGTATAGGAATCCAATGTATTCGCGGCACGGTCACGGGATGTCATCAATGACTTGCTGTCCTGCATTGAGCTTCTGCATACGAATGAAGCCGAAATATCCTCCAAAGGAAGAATATCGCAGATACCGGATACAATCTGCTTGGATCTGGGTTTCTTTGCTGGTTTATCAGGGACATTGGCTAAGGCATCTATGCGCATATTGAAATGTTTCTGATAAGAACGGATCATGACCGAATATAGCTGTATGAAAATATTATTGAATCGTCCATATAATCTGCTATTTTCGTTCTTGTTCCGTACGATTGCATGTGAATACTTATCAACGGTATTCATATAATGCCTGGAATTGAAGTATCTTCCTGCGAAGCATATCCTGAAATGATGCTCTCCGTTCCGGTAAAGGAATACGGAGAGTTTGCCTGGCGCATCTATGGAGCCGTCATTGATGGCAGCTTCTCCCTTGAAGGAAGTCCTTGCCGGCGAGAGCAATGGAAGGATCCTGTCAATTCCAGAGCATACTGCATCTGGGCAGAAGCCTGCAGTTCTGTCATATAAAAGAAGGCCTTTCGGTTTTATGAATATGGTATATCCCATCAGTCCCCTTGCATTATTCAGGAAATCCATGCTGTCTGAGATATAGGCAATCTCATCAAGGCGTACGGACTCCCTCTTCAGCAGGGAAGCAAGGAAGGCTGCATTCGGTAATTGGAAGTTCCATGGCACCGATTCGATATTGCCCGCAAGGCCTGCATTCCCGATAAGGTAGCATTTCCAGCTGCGGGAAAGCCTTTGCAGGGTTTCATGGACAGCATCTGCAGATGCCATTCTGACATGGATGACCAGCACCTTGATTTGCGATGGATAGTCAATTACCACTATATGCTTTCCCTTCCGCGATGAACATTTCGCCGAATTCATCCTCCGCAAACAGATCTGGTATGTCTGAGCTGCGGGGTTCTTCCTGGTTCGCCAGCCTTTCGGAGAGCGTCTGTATGATTTCCTGCGGCGTCCTGACAACAACGGCGCCTTTATCAACCAGCATCCTTGGCCATGAGATTGCAGGATTGAGGAAGGCATTCTGAGGAATCAGCACAAGCCGTTTCTGCTTTGTTGCATACTTTGCCTGGGTAAGGGCCCCGGATGTCTCTCCAGCCTCCATTATTACCGTAGCCCTCGAAAGCCCGCTCATAACGCCATTGCGAAGAGGGAAGAACCAGCGCTCTGTCCTGAGGGCAGGCGAGAACTGGGAGATTACAAGGCCTTTCTTCTCGATCTCTATCTGCAGCTCTCTGTTTTCATTTGGATAGTACTGGTTGAGATTCGTTCCGATAACGGCAATGGTTCGGAAGCCATTCGCAAGAGCAGCACGGTGCGCTGCAGCATCTATTCCTTTCGCAAGACCGGAGACTACGATGATTCCGTTCCTTCCAAGCGTAGCAGCGACTCTTCGTGTATTATCCAGGCCCCTTTCAGATGCATTCCGGCTTCCGACAAGGGCTATTGTCCTTGAATCATGAAGAAGGGATGAGTCTCCCCTTAGGTATAGGAATCTGGGAGCCTCTTCGGTCTCTGCCAGCAGCCTTGGATACCTCATATCCCCGAGCTTCAGGATTTCGTCATCTGCCTGAAGCTTCCTGAATTCATGTTCTGAGAATCTGTAATTGGATTCCAATATGGATGGTTCGATGCCGAAAATACTGCTCCATCTGCCGATGTCATGAAGCAGGGGAGAAGCGATATCCACATTGTGTGCGGCACCATCGAAGAGGGGAGTCAGCTTCTTCTCCGTCATATTCATGGAAAGCATCAGCGTTGAGAAGTTGACGGCTTCCTGCTTTGCCGCGGTATCTATCAGGAACATCCCTTCATCTCCTTTCTGGTATCTGGGTTCTTTTTCCTTGAATATCGCGAGTTCTTCTTCCCTCCGTTGCAGCTCTTCCCGAAGGTACAATGTTCCGGAGCTTCCTTTCTTGAATGGCTTTATGACACCATCATTGGTCAGCTTATTAAGCCTTTGGACTGAGATTCCAAGATAATCAGCAGCTTCCTTGGAAAAGAGAAGGTCCTCTGGGGTGATATTCATACTAAGATTCTCAATCAAGAGTTGATAATCGTCAATACTTGATTATGGCAAACGTGTAGATATCGTGATGATGCGTTCAGGTCTGCTGTATACAGGAATACGTAATCAGGAAGCTTTGAGTAGTCGTCGCTTCTGCGACAGATGAAACGACCCGGCATCTCTGCCGGGCCGGATCAAGTCAGCGGTCATGCTGTCATTTCACTACGATATTCACCAGCTTGCCGGGGACCACGATTTCCTTGACGATGGTCTTTCCGTCAAGCCATGCCTTGGCTTTCTCGTCGCGCTTGGCAGCCTCGAGCATCTCCTCCTTGGAGGCATTCCTTCCCATGGCAAGGCGGGACCTGAGCTTGCCGTTGACCTGGACTACGACCTCGATGGTGTCATCCACGGTCTTCGATTCATCATATGACGGCCAGGGCTGCTGGCTTACCGATGGCTCATGGCCGAACATGACCCAGAGCTCCTCGGCAAGGTGCGGCGTGTATGGCGAGAGCAGCAGGGTAAGCGTCTCCAGCGCCTTCTTCGGCACCGTATCGAGCCTGTTGAGCTCATTGACGAAGACCATCATCTGGCTGATGGCCGTATTGAAGGAGAGGGAAGCGGTGTCCTCGGTCACCTTCTTGATGGTCTTGTGCATCAGCTTATCGATATCATCGGGAAGGGCGATGTCCTGTACGTCCTTCTCCGTGGAGATTCTCCAGATCCTATCAAGGAAGCGGTACACGCCGATGAAGCCGTTGGTGGCCCAGGGCTTCGATTCCCTGAGCGGTCCCATGAACATCTCGTACATCCTGACGCTGTCAGCACCGTAGTTCCTGATGAAATCATCAGGGTTGATCACGTTCTTCAGCGACTTGGACATCTTGGCGATGACCTGGGTGAGCTCCTCGCCGGATTCCTTGTCATAGTACTTGCCATCCCTCTCCTCGACCTGGTCGACAGGCACGAGGCTCTTCGAGGCCTTCTGATAGGCGAAGGAGGTGATCATGCCCTGGTTGACGAGGCGCTGGAACGGCTCGGGAGTGGATACGATCCCGAGGTCATAGAGGACCTTGTGCCAGAATCTCGCATAGAGCAGATGGAGGACCGCATGCTCCGCGCCTCCGACATAGAGGTCTACGGGCATCCAGTACTTCTCCTTCTCCGGATTCACGAAGGCATCTGCGTTATGCGGGTCGATATACCTGAGGTAGTACCAGCATGAGCCTGCCCACTGGGGCATCGTGTTCGTCTCCCGCTTGGCATCCCCTCCGCAGACAGGGCACTTGCAGCTGACCCAGCTGTCCACGTTCGCGAGAGGCGATTCGCCGGTTCCTGACGGCTCGTACTTGTCAACCTCGGGCAGGCGCAGCGGAAGCTCATCCTCCGGTACAGTCACCGTGCCGCACTTAGGGCAGTGGATGAGAGGGATGGGCTCTCCCCAGTATCTCTGGCGGGAGAATACCCAGTCGCGGAGCTTGTAGTTGACTGCCTTGTGCCCGAGGCCATTCTCCTCAAGGTATTCAAGGGTCTTGGCGATGGCGTCCTTCTTGTTGAGGCCATCGAGCCATTCCGAGTTGACATGGATACCGTCTTCGGTCCAGGCCTGCTCCTGGACATTGACCTCGGACTTCAGGACCTCGATGATGGGGAGATTGAACTTCTTGGCGAACTCCCAGTCCCTGTCATCATGGGCAGGTACTGCCATGATGGCGCCGGTTCCGTAGCTGATGAGCACATAGTCGGCAATCCAGATAGGGATCTTCCTGCCGTTGAGCGGATTGATCGCATAGCTTCCGGAGAAGACGCCGGTCTTGTCCTTGGCGAGGTCTGTCCTCTCCAGGTCCGACTTGTGCTTTGTCTCGTCGAGATACTTCCCGACAGCATCCTTCTGCTCCGGCGTGGTAAGCCTCGGGACAAGCGGATGCTCCGGCGCTACGACCATGTATGTCGCTCCGAAAAGCGTATCGCAGCGTGTCGTGTAGACCTCGAGCTTCTCATCCATGCCATCGATGGGGAAGAAGACGGCGGCGCCTTCGGACCTGCCAATCCAGTTGCGCTGCATGGCCTTGACGCTCTCAGGCCAGTCAAGCTCATCAAGCCCCTCGAGGAGCTTATCGGCATAGGCCGTGATCTTCAGCATCCACTGCCTGATGTTCTTCTTCTCGACCTTGGCGCCGCAGCGCTCGCATCTGCCTTCCTTGACTTCCTCATTGGCAAGGCCTGTCTTGCAGCTCGGGCACCAGTTGATTGGCGTTACGGCCTCATAGGCGAGCCCTTTCTTATAGAGCTGCTCGAAGATCCACTGAGTCCAGTGGTAGTATTCCGGATCGCATGTGGAGACTTCCCTGTCCCAGTCGTAGGAGAAGCCCAGCGACTTGATCTGGCGGCGGAACGTGTCTATGTTCTTCTTCGTCGTCTCCCAGGGATGGGTGCCTGTCTTGATGGCATAGTTCTCGGCAGGGAGGCCGAAGGAATCGAATCCCATCGGATGGAGTACGTTATATCCGTTCATCCTCAGGTATCTGGAATATATATCCGTGGCTGTGTAGCCCTCCGGGTGCCCGACATGCAGGCCGGCTCCTGACGGGTAGGGGAACATATCGAGGACATAGCGCCTCTTTTCCTTGGGTACGGAGGGGTCCTCCACCGTCCTGAATGTCTTATGCTCTTCCCAGTATTGCTGCCATTTCGGCTCTATCTCATCGAATGGATACTTGCTCATACCGAGGAGGATACCATTAAGGATGGAAAATGGCTAGGAAAGCAGATGCAAGACAGCTGCAATGGCCGCCTGCTCCCGGACCGTTAACATATCCTCGCTGGAATTATCCGCGATTTAACTTCCCGAGGCTTCCGATTTCATCTTGGCCCGGTATCCTCAGGCCATCATCCAACCGGAGGAAAACAATGAAAACCACGAAACGCATCGCAGTGCTTCTCGCTGCCTTCATCGCAGGAGCATCCATCCTTTGCGCGCAGGGAATGAACGAGCAGAGGGAGACGATCTACGCTTCTGCCTCGGATGCATCCCCGAAATACGTATTCATGTTCATCGGAGACGGCATGAGCGCTCCGCAGACGAACGCAGCCCAGGTCTTCGAGGGTACGAATGTATCCGGCAAGGTCGCTATCGAGCCGCTCACATTCACCCAGTTCCCTGTCGTAGGCCTCCAGTATACGCAGGATTCCACATCGTTCTGCCCGGACAGCGCCAGCACGGCAACGTCCCTTTCCTCAGGCTTCAAGACCCATTCCGGCGTCATCGGCATGGGTGTTGACAAGGTAACTGCAGGCGAGACGATCGCGGAGAAGGTGAAGGAGCAGCTCGGCTGGAAGGTCGGCATCATCTCCACTGTCACCATCAACCATGCGACACCTGCTGCATACTATGCCCACATCGCCAACAGGAACGACTACTATGATATCGGGCTCCAGATGGCTGAGAGCGGATTCGACTTCTTCGGCGGCGGTTCCGTCAACAAGGCTGATGACGGAGACAAGTCCATCTACCAGGTCCTCGAGGACAATGGCTACCTCGTGACGAACGATTACGACACGATCCTCTCCCTCAACGGGAAGAGCGGCAAGGTCTATGCATACAGCCCGGTCCTCCAGGACGATGGCGCTATGCCTTATGCCATCGATGCCACGGAAGGCCAGCTCTCGCTTGCTGACTTCGTGAAGAAGGGCATCGAGGTCCTCGACAACGATAGCGGCTTCTTCATGATGGTCGAGTCCGGCAAGATCGACTGGGCAGGCCACGCCAACGACGCAGTCGCCAACATCCATGATACGCTTGCTTTCGATGAGGCTATCGAGGTCGCCCTCCAGTTCGCGAACCAGCATCCTGGGGAGACGCTCATCGTCGTGACAGGTGACCATGAGACCGGCGGTATGACCATCGGATATGCCGCGACAGGCTATGACACAGCATTCGACATCCTCCGTGCCCAGAAGTGCTCCTACGTGGCATTCGATGAGATGGTGAGCGCTGAGAAGGCTGCCGGCACGCTCACATTCGACCGCCTCATGGAGATGGTTGAGGAGAACTTCGGGCTCACGGCTCCTGGCACGGAGAATGAGGTTCCGGCCCTCGTGCTCAACGACTATGAGTATGCCAGGCTCCAGAAGGCTTTCGAGGATGATATGGCTGGCAATACGGAGGGATATGAGGAGTCACTGCTCTATGGCGGATACAACGCCATCTCCGTCACGCTGACCCACATCATCAACAACAAGGCCGGCATCGGCTGGACAAGCTATGCCCACACCGGCCTCCCAGTACCTGTATACGCCTATGGCGAGGGTGCTGAGCTCTTCGTCGGCGCCTACGACAACACGGAAGTCGCCCACAAGCTCTTCGACCTCTGCAACGTAGACTGATCATAGTTAACGATTCTTCCTGCCTCTGGCAACAGGGGCAGGTTTCTGCATTATGGACAACAAGATAGATACATCGCATTTCAGAAGGAAAGGGGAGATAGTCTTCGCTGCAGTCCTCGTGGCATTCTCCCTGTTCCTCATATTCATCCCCACAGGCTTCCAGAGGGCTATCTATGTGAATGCCGAAGGAGCCAGGGCGAAGGTGCTGGCGACAGATGACAGCACCGTGATACAGACAGGCCTTTTCAGGCAGGGAGACCAGAGGTGCACGGTGGAGGTCCTTTCCGGCTCGCACAAGGGACTGGTGATGGATGGCGTCAATATGCTTTCCGGCTCCCTTGCCAATGACAAGATATTCCGTCCCGGCGAGATTGCCTGGGTGCTGGTCGAGCGCGATATGGATGACAATCCCATATTCATCAATATGATCGACCACTGCAGGCTGGGCAAGGAGCTTGCCGCGGCATTGCTTTTCTCTGCCCTCATCATAGCCTTCGCGCGCTTTTCCGGGGTCAGGACCATGATCTCATTCGCCTTCGCCTTCCTCTGCATATGGAAGCTGCTGGTGCCATGTGCGCTAAGCGGCATCAACCCGCTGCTGATATCGATTGCGACGCTGATGCTTATCACCATCGTCACGCTCCTGCTTGTCGGAGGTGTGTGCAGGACAAGCCTCGCTGCCATCATAGGCGCGCTTCTTGCCTCTCTCCTCACGGCAGTCGTCGGCTATGTGATGACGCATTGGTTCATGATCCACGGGTCAGTGCTCGAACAGAGCGAATCGCTCCTCTACTCAGGCTTCATGGACCTCGACCTGACATCTCTCTTCATAGGTGTCGTCGCCCTCTCCGCAGGCGGTGCGATAATGGATCTCTCCATCGATGTCTCCGTTGCCATGTACGAGGTCAGGGAGCATGCCCCCGGTATCTCGATGCGGGAGCTGATGAAGTCGGGGATGGCTGTCGGCAGGGCAGGCGTCGGGACGCAGACGACTACGCTGCTGCTGGCATATATGGGCTCGTGGCTGAGCGTGATGATGGTCTACATGGCGCAGGGCACGCCGGTGCTCAACATCCTTACCAGCAAGATGATAGCCTCAGAAATCGTGCAGACGCTGACGGGCTGCACCGGCCTCGTGCTCGTGACTCCGCTCACAGCCCTCGCCGGCGGTTTCCTGCATTCAAGGAGATGAGGCCAGAGCAGGGTAATCGGCGTTTGCTAACCTTGTCATAATCGTTCTATACTAATCCTATGGCTTATGACGAAAGCAATATAAAATCCCTTTCATCTCTTGAACATATAAGGCTGAGGCCCGGAATGTATATAGGGAGGCTGGGCGATGGCTCGCATCCCGATGATGGCATATATATCCTGCTGAAGGAGGTCATCGACAACTCTGTCGATGAGTTCACGATGAAGCATGGCTCGAGGATTGAGATAACCCTGGAAGGCAACCGCGTATCGGTGCGCGATTTCGGCAGGGGAATCCCCCTCGGCAAGGTGGTCGAATGCGTCTCCGTCATCAATACCGGCGCCAAGTACGACGATGAGTCGTTCCAGTTCTCTGTCGGCCTCAACGGCGTAGGCCTGAAAGCCGTAAATGCCCTCTCCTCCGAGTTCACCGTCAGGTCCTTCAGGGACGGGAAGTATGCGGAAGCGGTGTTCAAGGGCGGCAAGCTGAAGGGCAAGAAGGATGGGGATGCCCCGGATGAGAAGAACGGCACATATATCTCATTCGTGCCGGACCCGAAGGTCTTCTCCGCTGAATACAGGTTCCAGGAGGAGTTCATCGAGGACAGGCTCTGGAGCTATGCTTACCTTAATACGGGCCTGTCGCTCATCTACAACGGCCGCGCGATCAGGAGCCAGAACGGCCTGCTCGACCTCCTTTCCAAGATGCTGGGAGGCGATGGGCTGTATCCCACGATCCACTTCAAGAACGAGCATCTTGAATTCGCCTTCACCCACACATCAGGATATGGGGAGAACTACTTCTCCTTCGTCAACGGCCAGAACACAAGCGACGGCGGCACGCATCTCGCTGCCTTCAAGGAAGGCGTGCTGAAGGGAATCAATGAGTTCTTCCGCAAGAGCTGGCAGGCTCCGGAGATCAGGGACGGCATCGCTGCTGCCATAGCCATCAAGATGCAGAATCCTGTCTTCGAAAGCCAGACCAAGAACAAGCTCGGTTCCACCGAGGTGCGCGCATGGGTCGTGCAGGAAGTCAAGGAAGCGGTGATGGAATCGCTCCTGAAGAACAAGGATATCGCGGCAGGGATCCAGGACAAGGTGACAACCAATGAGAAGGTGCACAAGGAAGAGGCCACGGTCCGCAACAATGCCAAGGAGAAGGCGAAGAAGACCGCGATCCATATCGATAAGCTGAGGGACTGCCGCTATCATCTCAACTCCTCCTCCGCGCAGCACAGGAAGGAGGCGGAGAATTCCATGATCTTCCTCACCGAGGGAGACAGCGCTGCCGGTACGATATCGAAATCACGCAATCCCGATACCCAGGCCGTCTTCGCCCTGCGCGGCAAGATCTTCAATGTCCAGGGATACAAGCGCACGGAGATCTACAAGCATGATGAGCTCTATAACATGATGGTGGCCCTCGGCATAGAGAACGGCGTCGACGATATCCGCTATTCGAAGGTGATCATCGCCACCGATGCCGATACCGATGGCTATCATATCCGCATACTGCTGATGACGTTCTTCCTTTCCTATTTCGAGGAGCTCGTGACATCAGGCCGCCTCTTCATACTCGAGACGCCCCTTTTCAGGGTGAGGAACAAGGCAACGATGGAGTACTGCTATACGGAAGCGGAGCGGGATGATGCCATCTCAAGGATCAGGGGCGCCGAGGTGACGCGCTTCAAGGGCCTCGGCGAGATCAGCCCGGATGAGTTCGGCGACTTCATAGGGGAGGACATGAAGCTCCTTCCGGTCACGATCACATCAATCAAGGATATAAAGGATAAGATGGAGTTCTACATGGGTGCCAACACACCGCAGAGGAAGGACTTCATCATGGAGAATCTGCTGAATGTCACAGGCTGATAAACTATATAGGAACTACTTTCTGGAATATGCGTCATATGTCGTCAGGGACAGGGCCATCCCTGACCTGATCGATGGGTTCAAGCCTGTGCAGCGCAGGATCATGCATACCCTCTTCGAGACCGATGACGGCAGGTTCATCAAGGTCGCGAACGTGGTCGGCAACTGCATGAAGTACCATCCGCATGGCGATTCCTCGATATACCAGGCCCTCGTCAACCTTGCCAACTGCGGCCTCTTCATCGAGACGCAGGGCAACTTCGGCAACTTCCTTACAGGTGACGGCGCTGCGGCCTCCAGGTATATCGAGTGCCGCCTCAAGCCTTTCGCGAAGAAGGTGATGTATAACCCGGAGATCACGGAATACGTGGATTCCTATGACGGCAGGAACAAGGAGCCTGTCGTATTCCAGGCCAAGATCCCCATCGTCGCGATACAAGGTACCGTAGGTATCGCAGTCGGCATGTCCACCCAGATCCTGCCGCATAATCTCCTCGAGGTCCTCGAGGCGCAGAAGAAGGCCCTGAGGGGCGAGAAGTTCGAGATCTATCCGGATTTCCCCGGCGGCGGCATCATGGATGTCTCCGAGTACAATGACGGTCTCGGCAAGGTGGCTGTCAGGGCCAGGTTCAATGCATCGGACCCGAAGAAGCTCGTCATCGAGGAGCTCCCGTATGGCGTGACCAGCGATGCGCTCATCGAATCGATAGAGAAGGCCAATGCGACGGGGCAGCTGAAGATCGCATCAATCAATGACTATACGGCCAAGAAGGCCCAGATCGAGATCTGCTGGCAGCGCAATGTCTATTCCGAGGACATGATCCCTGTCCTCTATGCGACTACCGACTGCGAGAAGAAGATCTCCGTCAATCCGCTGGTGATCGTGGATGGCCTGCCGAAGGCCGTGCCTATCTCCGAGATGATCCGCTTCCATGCGGAGCATCTGGTCGAGGTCCTGACGAAGGAGCTTGAGAATGATAAGCGCCACCTCCTCGAGAAGCTCAGGGCGAGGACGCTCGAGCGCATATTCATCGAGGAGCGCATCTACAAGTCGATAGAGGATAAGAAGAGCCAGGAAGAGGTCCGCAATGCCATCATCGAAGGCTTCGTCCCGTTCGAAGCGGAGCTCGGAGGCAATCCTCTTGACGATGACGATATCGAGAGGCTCCTGAAGATCCCCATCAGGCGCATCTCCCTCTTCGATATCGAGAAGAACAGGGCGGAGATCCGCGAGATCGAGGGCAATATAAAGACCATTGACTACAATCTCGCGCATATCAGGGAGTATGCGGAGAGCTATCTTACCGAGCTGGAGGGCATGGTCGACAGGGAGGAATTCGCCAGGAAGACCGAGATTTCCCAGTTCGAGACGCTCAACGCCAGGCAGGTCGCCGTCAGGAACATGGATATCCGCTACGATCCGGAGACCGGCTATATCGGCACGAATGTCAAGACGGGTGAGCCGCTGCTCAAGGTAAGCACCTTCGACAAGATCTTCTATATGAAGAACAATGGCGAATACAGGGTCATCCCGGTGGAGGATAAGACCTTCATCGGCACGGAAGGCCTCTTCTATATCAACTATGGCGACAAGGAAGTCATATCGCAGGAGGTCTTCACCGTCATCTATTCGGATAAGATCAGGGACAAGAATGTCTACCAGATCAAGAGGTTCAGGATTTCCGCCTTCACTACCGACAAGGTCTATTCCGTCATCTCAGGGCCCAAGGCCAAGGTGAGGAAGATGTCGATATGGCCGAGCGCCCTCATCACGCTGAAGTTCAAGCCTGGCTATGGCTACAAGGTGCTTGAGGATACGATGCGCTTCGCGGATTTCCCCATCTACAAGTCCCCGACGGCCGCAGGCCAGAAGCTTACCGGCAAGGTGCTGGCATCGATTTCGATCAGGCAGACCAAGGATACCTCGACATCGGCGGAGGCAGAGCAGCCTTCGCTCTTCAAGGAAGGCGATGATGGTTCCGGTAGCTGAGAGGATCCTCTATGAGGATAATCATCTTATCATCGTCAACAAGGAGGCCGGTGAGCTTGTCCAGGGCGACAAGTCCGGAGACAGGACGCTTGCCGATGATGTCAAGGCATACCTGAAGGAGAAGTACTCGAAGCCAGGCAACGTCTATCTTGGCATACCTCACCGCCTTGACAGGCCGACGACTGGAATCGTCGTCTATGCCAAGACGGAGAAGGCGCTTGTCAGGCTGTCATCCCAGTTCCGTACCTCGGATGTGAAGAAGACATACTGGGCTATCGTTGACGGGCTTCCTGAGAGAAGGGAAGGGGAGCTAGTCCATTACATCATCCGCAATACCGAGAACAACAAGTCGATAGCCCTTGCGAAGGAAGCGAAGGGCTCGAAGATAGCCAAGCTATCCTACCGGGTGCTTGCATCCTCAGACCACTATCATCTCCTTGAGATTGACCTCCATACCGGCAGGCATCACCAGATCCGCGCCCAGCTGGCGGCCCTCGGGATACATATCAAGGGAGACCTTAAATACGGGGCGGCAAGATCCAACCCTGATGGCGGCATATCCCTTCATGCCAGGAGCATCCGCTTCATCCATCCTGTCAGGAAGGAAGAGGTCCATATCATCGCCCCGCCTCCGCATGGCGAGCCCTGGGATTATTTCATAAGATTTCTGGAAGCCAGCAGATAAAGCATCCATCCCCTGTACGGACCATGAGCTCGTTATCAGAGAGCATTTCGGCTCCTTCGCTACCAAAGACCAGAAAGCTATTCATCTGGGAAGTCAATGCGGATGAAATCCTGATAGGGAAGGCTTCTAGCATTGAAACAGTAACGATATCCGCGGAGGCATATGCTGTGGATGCGATAAACAGGATATTGCTCTTCCGTGATAGCTGATGGATTATCGACTCACCGCCATCTTTCTGCAGAATATCAGCTAGTTCATCAATCCAGATTATGATTGGCCTTTCCACATCCAAGATGGGAATCAGTTTGTCAGAATCATCTGCAGATGCATCATATTGCTGAAAATCAACATATTTCCGAGTCAAATAGGATGCTATGTTCATGGATACCTTTTCTCTTGTTTCCTTACTGTTTCCTGCGATGAGGATATTCTTCTTTTCCGTGAAGGCTCTCTTGAGAAGAGTAGGGAGCGCATCCTGGAAGCGTTGCGAGTATGCTTTATCACAGCTCGCAGCGTTCAATAGAAGCTCTTTCAGCAAATCCAGAGGTGTCTTTCCGTCATTATCATGGATATCCATAAGTTCCTTTGGAAGGAATCCCATGCAGTATTCAATTGTTCCGATTGATACCGATTCCTCATCAATCATGACGTGAAGTACATTCCTTCCGCCGCAGTCCTGCAGAAAAGGATTGGCTCCAAGCCTGATAAGGATTTCCATGGCTTCTGGGTACTCGCTCTCAGCAAGGAGAAAAAGAGCCGTTCTGCCGTTTTTGTCATGCCTATCCAGTATCTCGGGAGAAGGAATCAGAAGATGGTAGAGAGAGGGTTCGAATCTTCTGTTCCTGATAGCAAGAGAGAGGATTGTATTGCCGTAATTATCGGTCCATCCGGCATATGATGGGTGCATTATCCTTATCAGGATATCCTCATTCTTCTCATCTACCTCCTCGTATGATATGAAGTCTCGAAATGCTGCAAACGCTTTTCTTGTCTTCGGTATCAGAATCCCCATATCGAAAAGCCTGTTGAGAATGGAAAGGCTTGATTTTGGATAGGTTGTTATTCTTGCACGGCTGTTTCTTTCCATAAGCATCGTGAATGCTTCCTCGTTGTCGTTGCGTATCGCGATATCAAGCAGCTTATTCACATTCTCGGCAGTGAAGATACTCTCAGGAAAAGATGATAGGCATGCATGAAGTGCGCTGCCAAGCTCAGGATGCCTGACGATGGAGCACAGCAGGTATATCAGGCTATCCGGATTCTCTCCTGCGATAAGCGGTGCAAAGTCTGCAAGCCAATAGGCGAGGTATGAGAAGAATGATGGTTTATGGATGTTTTCAGGGGAGATGTTGAATGGGATTCTATAGCATGAGTAATCTTCAGTGAGGACTCTGAGATAGTAAGAAACATCGGAAAGCAGGATCGATAGTGCTTCCTTCCGGGATTTTCCCTCGGTTCTCATTATCGCATCCACAAGATTTTCGGGTGTGCCGGAAAAAGGCGTGATATCCGGATTGCTCGGCAAGTCATAGCCATGCTCGACCAGCATGTCGATAAGAGTATAGGAAGCCATTTCCTTGATTGCAAACGAAGGAAGATCCTCATCTTTCCCATCATATCGTGCGAGACATGCCCCGAGCAGCTCGCCGTCATCGCATCTGATTGCAGTCAGCATCGCTTCCTCGATATCCGATTGCGATGCATTACCCTGTATCATAAGCGCCCTGTAATAATCCCGTATTCTCTGGTTCATGAAGGCATGATAAGCTCTTATATGTCCAGAAATCTGTACATTTGATTATGGATGATGCTATGCCAAGGAGGAATATGAGAGATATTCTACGTTTGTTTGCACTTGCGTCTCGGCTTTCTTCAGGAGAAGGTGCAACCGTCAATGAAATACTGAAGTCTGGTATTGGATATACTTCGAGATCAAGTATCTATGCTGATTTCCAGATGCTATCTGAACGTTTTATGATCCCAGTATATGATTCGGATGAACGGAGGGGGATATCCGGAAGGGAAGTAGTCAAGTACATTGATAAAGACATCTGGAACTCTTTTCGTTCTCAGTTTATGCAGACGATTCTCAATGAGGATGATAAACTTCTTCTTTCTTTTGTAATTGAGAGCATAGGAAGCCTTTCACCGCTTATTTCAGCGGCAGATGACGGTTTTCTTTCAAGAGTTATGACACTTGCTGGAGATATGATTATAGAGCCGACTGGGACGAAAGGATATTTTGCAATGACTGATGTACGCAATCTTCTTATGCTTCTCCGAGCGCAGAAGGAAAAGCGTGCCGTGAATATCTATTACAAAGACGAAAAAGAAGCAAGGATCCTGTATCCGCTCAAATGCTTTTCTTTTTCCGGTGGGATTTATTGCTATGTGATGCGGACTGATGGCCTGATATATACGGTTTCAGTTCCGAGGGTAAGGCGCGTAACCAGAACATTCCAGAAAGAGGGCAAGGCTCTTCCTTTTCCTCAGGCAGATATAGACAAAGCGCTTTCAGATCCCTTCGGGATTGTCAATGACGGTAAGGAGTTCACAGCTGTTGTATGGCTATCTGAACGACAAGGACAATATGAAACGGAGAAAGCATGGCCCGATTCTGTAAAGATAGAAAATACAGAAGGTGGATATCTTTTCACTGTCACGACATGCGGTTCATACTGGATTAAACGCTGGATTCTCTCTCTTGGTACTGAGGCAGAGCTTCTTGAACCCGTGTCCCTCAGAGAGGAGCTTGCAGAGGATTTAGGGAAAATCCTGGGAAGATATAAGGAGGCTGGGGATGGAAGCTGACAAGACTTTCAGCATCAGTAAGCTTATCGATGAGTACGGGACGTTCATCATACCTGAATATCAGAGAGGATACAGATGGACAGGTGAAGAAATCAGGCTTCTTCTAGAAGATATCCATGAATGGATGGGCGAACACGGCAATAGCAATCCAGACAGCTTTTATTTCCTTCAGAATCTCATTATCAAGAAGACAGAAGAAGGCTACGTTGTAGTTGATGGCCAGCAGAGGCTAACTACAATATCGATTATCCTATCATATCTCAGATGCAGGCTTGATGATGCGATGATTCCCTTGTTGAATATTGATTACAGGGTAAGGGAGACTTCCGGGGAATACCTCAGACTACTCAATAATAAGGATAAGTTTAAGGAGTTCTTCTCAACGCCGAAAGGAAAAGGCAGTCTTGATACTGTATATCTTACAAATGCCGTAAAGGAAATAGATTCCTGGTTCAGCGATAGAAGCCTTGAAGAAACCGAAAAGCTGAAAAGCATCATACTTGATGATGTGCATCTTGGGACAGAGCTTATCGAGAGCGAAGAGGAGAGGGTATTCGCCGCATTCAACAATATGAAAATAGAGCTCGATGCCGCAGATCTCATAAGGGCAGTTGTCATGTCTTCTTCTATGAAGAGGCGTAATCTGGAACAGGATCAGCTTAACGAGTACCGCATACGGATAGGAATGCAGCTCGATGAAGCTGCCGCCTGGTGGAATCGAAGAGATGTCTATAGTTTCTTCTCCAAGCTCCTGCCAGGAATGAAGATTCGAGGCTTTGATACAGACCATTATAAAATCGATTTTCTGTATATCTTCTTCTGTATTAAGGAAAACAAGGAAATCTCGCTCAATTCCTTCCAGAAGAGCCACAGCAAGAAGGATATACTCTATGAGATTCTTCAGTTCAACCGGGAGCTTATGGAATGGTTTGAGAACATTGAGATGTATCATCTTATCGCATTGCTTTCTTGCGTGTTCAACTGGAAATTCAAGAAGATACATGATATTTGGCATGGTGCGTCAAAAGATGAGTTTGTCCAGAAACTCAAAGCTGCACTGAGAACTGAATTCGGCAAGCTCTATAATTCAGATGAGAGTATCGGATACGGTATGTTCATATCGAATATCAAGGATGATAAGCATGATTGGTATTTCGATGACGGTGTCTATCCTCTTCTTATGCTCATGGATGTCATCACGGCCGGAAACAAAACCCGACTCGGACTTAGGCATTTCCAGCATAGCATGGAGGATAAGGAGCATATCGCGTGCCAGCATCCACAAGAAGAAGCCTTCAGGGAATTCATTGTAAATATTCTTGAAGAGGAGGTTATCAAAAAGAATCCGGATGTCGCTTCCAAGTTAAAGGAGATTCTTGAATTGCCTGATATAGAAGAGAATAGAGAGAAGGTATACAAGCTGATAGGGGAGGTTGGTCTTGGCGCAATCGGCAACATCGTGCTTCTGCATCAGAAGGTGAATAGGGGATATCAGAACGATAATCTCCCGGAAAAGACATATGAGATTCTGAGGATGTATTTCTCCAATAACAGGAATGATTCGGATATCTTTATACGGCTGCATACATTCAAGATGTTCATGCGAGGCTACTGTCCGAAATCAGAAGGCAAGAATACACTCCATCAGAAAGATATACAGGAGGCATCTGAAGCGATAGCCTGTGAGGTCGAAAGGTTCTTTGAAGGGGAAATGAAATGATGAGAATATATGATATGTTCCAGAAGTATCCTTGCAGAAGATATATGATACCGGAGATACAGAGGGAGTATGTCTGGGGGCGAGATGAGATGCTTCTTGGGCAGTTTCTGGATTCATGCATCGATGGAAAATGCCATCATCTGGGTTTTCTCTATTATTCGAAGAGGAGCGAAGAAGAATTCTGGATAATCGATGGTCAGCAGAGACTGACGACCATAATGCTTGTTTCTTTCATACTGGCATGGAAGCGCAACGAGCTGAGGGAGTTCCGGGCTTTCATCTCGCAGGAAGGAAATGATGATATGCTTCGCTTCTCTTACAGGGTGAGATACGAAACGGAGCTTTTCCTTCGGAGGCTCTTTTTCTCTGACATTCCTTATGCCGAGGATCTTCCTGCGATGATCAAGAATCAAAACTGGTTTGCATCTTCTTGGGCATCAGATCCGACCATAGCGAATATGCTCAATGCTTTTCGCATTATCGTGCAGAAAACAGAGGGGACAGATCTTGATTTCAGAAGATTCCTTGAATCCTTGAGTTTCTCAGTCTTTGATGTCGGCAAAGCATCTCAGGGGGATGATATATATATCTATATCAACAGCAGGGGGCTTTCTCTCAATGATACGGAGAGACTTAAGCCGCTTCTGTTCGCACATTCTTCTGAGAAGGACAGGCATGGGCATCTATGGGAGGAGTGGGAAGAAGAACTTTATGGAGAGATAAAGTCTTTCACAAAAGAAGAACAACCTGCTGCAATAGTCGATTCCATGCTTGATACGCTGATCAATGCTATCTATGTGGAGAAGACAGAGCTCTTCGTATCTTCTATCAATTCTGAGATGCTTGCCGAAAAAGTATTTCTTGATGACATAGAAGACACTTTCAGGAAAATCAGGAAATTGAAGAAGAAATATCCTGGAATATATAAGGTTCTGCTTAAATCGAAGGATAGAAGGGTTTTTGATGTAAAGGATCCTGAGAACCATATCCTTATTGCCTTGCTGATAAATTCGGAAAAACCGGAGCTCTGGGAATTTCTCGTTTACTGTGTGAAGAGTCTTATCAAACGTGGAAGACTGGACAGGATGGACAAGGAGGAATTCTTTGCATTTTGCAGGAATCCAGAGAAAGCGCTAAAAGGGATTTTCTTTCCTGAGGTCATTTCCACATACGATGATAGTGGCAGGCTCTTTGATAAGAAGGAGCTTTACAAGCTATATGTGGCTTCTTTGTCGGCCGATGCGACAAAGGCTATTTGGGCTATCATCGATGAGAATCTGGTGGATGGTTCATTACTCGATGCAGATCCGATGGTTGTATGGCATGAAAAGTTCTCGGATGATTCATATACCCTCTGGACAGAAGCGGACACGGAAGAGCTTTTGGGGCGATTCAGGATATTTTCCATGCTTTTTGCGGCGGAGGGGATAAGGAAAGATCTCAGTGCATGCGGTTCCCCCGGAAGAATAGACAATGCGCTTCTCGCCAGGGCCATTCTTGCTATAGACGAAGATTATTGCCGATATATAAAGTATTCATCTTATGGCCCTGTCTATACTCTTGGGTATGATACAGCGTGGAAGAAGATATTCAGCAGCAAAGAAAAGTCAAAAGCTGTTTCCGATTTGATTGGACGCTTGTATTTCATGGGAGTGCAGACGGAAGAGGAAATAATCAAAGGCGTAAATCTTATCATCGAGGAAAGAGCCAATGAGGTCCCAGAGTATCTTGAATATATTCTCAGAGAACCATGCTCCCTTGTCCCTGCCTCGAAAGGACACAATCTCCTCTGTTTTGAAACAGATGAATGGGCAAGCTATGGTGTATTGATAATGGAAGGAGATAATTTCCATAGTTATTACATCAATGCTTATACGAATATCGTAAGACATCGTATGGAGGGGAAGAAGAATGAAAAGGTATATATGTATGAGCATGGATTCATCCCTGCAGAAAGGGGTAGCGGCTGGGTTATCATGGAGACTGAAAAACTGAAAGCAGAGTATATCATTGCGCGTCTTAGCAAGAAATACGAAGTCAGGGGAGAAGAAGGAAAGTCTCAGGTCTTCGTAAAGAAGGGGATGGGAGAAGATCTTATAGAGCAAGGTGTTGCAATCATGAATTTGCTGAATTGCTGAAGATTTCAGGTTTTTTCTGCATATGGCGTTCGAAACGGGACAGGTGTGCGTTAACTAGCGGACAGCTGGGCGGAGATTGCCGGACAGCAAAAATAGAGATGTAAACTTCCTGATAACGGCTTCTTGAGGAGCAGAAACTTTATCAGGAGGTCGACATATGTGTTTTCTTCCGCCTCAAAAGGAGAACATGTCCGCTTGAAAACGGATAGGTTGTCCGCCCCAGTTCGGAGAACCTATCCGCAGGAATCGTAGAATCCTTTATGAAACGTCCGTCAAACGGAGATCAGTGCCGCTGAGATGAAGCCTCTTTGCCTTCTGAAGGATCCGTCCTTTTATGGACTGGCCTATGCTGGTTATCGAGAACAGCTCCTCGATCTTCTCCGGCTGGCATTGCATGCAGAGGAGAATGGAATGCCCCCTCTCGGAGAAGGTATTGAACATCTGCTGTACAAGAAATGGATCCATCTGAGAGACATTCGGGAATTCGTCGATGCACAGCAGGTCGAATCTCGAATAGTACATGAGCTTGCTGTCCAGCGTCTGTCCATCTGTGTTCCTGTAGAGCCTTAGGAGCTGGTCATAGAGAACAGGGAACGACGTCCATCTCGTGCGTAGCCCGGCCGCGCATGCGGATGTGGCAATCATCCTTGCGATCCATGACTTTCCTGTTCCCGGAGGTCCCCAGAGCACCAGGTTGAAGCCGTCGCGTATGAATCCCAGGGAATTCAGCTCCGAGATGTATTCCATGTCCAGCCTGGGTTCCAGGGAATCGATGATGTCAGAAAATGAGCATAGGCTTCCTATCTTTGCCCGCCTTGCATAGCGTTCGAATCTCTCATTCGAGAACCTGGCCGCACAATCGCGGAGGCATGACGAAAGATCCTCAAGGGAAGGCCGGCCTTTCTCCGCTATCATGCGTATGTCCTCTGCTGCCTTCTGCTGTCCCAGCACATTAAGGGAGTCCCCTGAAATAGATTCCCGTTTCTAGACTGAAAGAGCTTTCGGCGAACCGTTGACCTGCAGGTAATCAATCCGCGTATATCAGAATGGCCAAGTGCCGATAGAAACTGAGCTCTTTCCCTTACCTGTATAGGCCTTGCCATCCTATAAACCGGCAGAAGGAGAAAATCGCAAAATAGCTCTTTACAACGGTCACATCATATCAGAGGGATGTCACCTGATTGTGACCGTGAATGTGCATTCCTCTCTTGACCTATTCTGGAAGAAGAAGCACTCAGCTGCTTTATCGCTGCCCATAGTCACGGATTCTCCTGGATTCACTTCTCTTCCGCCATATCCGGTCTCGCCGCCGAAGAAGAGCTTGATGCGCGAGTTCTCTGATTCAGTCGAGAGAGATATCGTTCGTCCATATCCGCAGTCAGTGATGAATACAGGGTAGACATAAGTTCCTTCAGGGACTGTGAATGTTTTAGTCTCCCTTCCCATTGAGCCTGTCTCTATGCTTCCGTCATTCGGAACAAGGCGGACAGGGAGCGTTTCGCCGTCATAATCGAACATTATCGCTTCAGAGTGCGCCGGGATATTGACGATGAGGCTCTCTTCAGTCACGGCAAGAGGAAGAACTCCAGGGAAACGCTTTCCGCTTGATGTATATCGTGGGCATACATCATTGACGAACATCCCGAGGCCTCCATTGGAATTGGCAAGTCCGTCTACGACAAGATACTGATCCTCCTGCGATGGCTCTACGATGTATGTCCCTGGATTGGAGATGAAGGCGCCACCATCCGGCTTTATCGTCTCAGGAGAGAGGATGTGGAGCGACATAATCATGTCATCATAATCTGCATGTACAACAGTCATCTGCGCCCAGAGATAGATTTTCTCATAGCCAGATAGATCGAGGATTGCCTTGTTCTTGATTGCGCCGACTCTTTTTCCGTTCTCATCGACGAATGAGAAACTGTGGGATCCGCTTCCGCTTCCTTGGTGGCTTATCACTTCAGTAACTACGGTTCTTGAAGGATCTTCAATGGTGGATACATCAATCGCGAAGAACCCTTCGTATTTCTCCGATCCATCGCTGTCGACGAAAACAGGTTCTGTCACCTTCTGTCCGATTCTCATTCCCAAAGCCCCGTCTGCGAATATCATGCTCTCCGCTTCGCTCCGCCCTATGCGGAACTCTCCGCCATGCATAAGCCCGATGTCAGAGGATGTGAAGCTGATCTCGCTTTCGCCTTCGGGAAGGATGAAGAGATATGTATCCTCTCCGAGATATGAGACAGGCGCTGCGGCTTTAGGGCCTGAGGCTTTCTCTTCTCCATAGATTGTGTATATCTCTCCGCTCTCAAGGCCGCTCAGCGTGATCTCGGTATTTCCGCCGCCGACTTCGATCGGATTCGAGACTGCATTAGAGGCTCCAATGCTTTCAAGAACCTCCGAAGCATCTACGTTTACAGGCTCGCCCTCTGCAGGAGGGCCGCCAGCGCAAGATATCATCAGCAAGATGAAAAACGGTACGATTGTCAGGAATGTCCTCTTCATTTTCACCTCAGATCGCTGCCTTGTAGATATTCCTCATATCTTCCTTGGAAAGCACCTTGAAGGCACCGACGGTCCTCTTAGAGAAGAAGGAGCATTTCTCGGCAAGGAGGTCGAGCTCTTCCTCGGTCGGATTGATGCCCAGCTCCCTGAGGTTTATCGGCATTTCCAGCGAATGGAAGAATTCCTCCATCGATGCTATGGTGCGCAGCGCATCGTTCTCCACATTGTCTGATGGTGCGAATCCGAAGATGCCTTCCCCGAGCATGGCGAAGCGTGCGGGGTTCTCCCTGTACACATACCGTGCCCAAGTTGCCCAGATAGCTGCCAGGCCTGCTCCGTGAGCCACGTCCCAGATGCCTGAGAGCTCATGCTCGAGCTGATGGCATGCCCAGTCGCCCCTCTGCTCGTTGCCTGCCTGCATGAGGCCGTTGTGCGAGAGGGAAGAGGCCCACATGAGATTCGCCCTTGCATCATAATCCGAAGGATCCTGCAGTGCCTTGAGCCCGCTTTTCATGACTTCCTTGATCAGCGCGATCGAGAGCTGGTCGGTGAGGTCGAGGCCGCTTCCCGAATGGAAGAACCTCTCAAGCGTATGCATCATGATATCGACAGTGCCGCAGGATGTCTGGTACCGCGATACGGTATATGTCAGCTCCGGGTTGAGCAGGGCGAATGCCGGACGGCAGTAGTCTGTGTTGACGCCTCTCTTGAGGCCGCCATCATCATTGGTGATGACGGAGCTGTCGCTCATTTCGGAACCCGTTGCCGACAGCGTCAGCACGACTCCTATCCCCATCGAGCCGGATGGCTTTGCCTTGCCTGAATAGAAATCCCAGACATCGCCATCATATACAGCGCCGTAGCCGATGCACTTCGCGCTGTCGATGACGCTTCCGCCGCCGACTGCGAGGATGAAGTCGAGCCCCTCTGCCTTTACGGCCTCGATTCCCTTCCTGGCCAGCGCCAGGCGCGGATTGGGCTGCACTCCGCCCAGCAGCGTGTAGCTGATGCCTTCCTTGTCGAGCTGGTCGGTGATCTTCTTCATCAGCCCTGTCTTGACGACACGTTCCGATCCATAGTGGATCAGGACTTTCCTGGCTCCCTGCCCGGCAAGCATGGCGCCTGCCTGCAGCTCCGCATCCTTCCCGAAGACGACCTTCGTAGGTGTATAGTAGACCATCTGGTCCTCCTTAATCCTGTTCCTTTATCACGGCCATCCTCCGGAGGCCGTTTGCCTTTATCACAAGCGGCTTCCTGCTCCTTACATGCAGGAAGTGCCTTGTTTCCGCAATATGCTCAAGCCCTGATATCCTCCCGTAGTCGAAGATGCCGTCCCCGTACATCGGATTGATTGTCAGGTACAGGCAGCCAAGGCTCGTCATGTTCTGGAAGAAGTGTGTGCCCTGGCTGGGCTCTGCCTGTATCTCCTTCAGCCCGGTCTCAACGATTACATGCGCATTGGAGATCTGCGACCAGACGCATGGTATGCCTAGCCATTTGTCGGAAGAGCCGAGCCTGCCTGCGGCTATGAGCACATATTCGCCATCCACGCTGCTGTTCAGGCTGTCGAGCTCGGCCGCCATGGCGGTCATCTCGCTTGCCTTGAACGCTTCCGGCTTGATGGTGATTATGTTCCTGATATCATCAGCTGTCCCATTGCCCATGACGCTATTCGCGAAGACAAGCGCGCCTTCCTTATCCTCCTCCGATATCCTGACGTCATCGTATCCGGCGATGCCCGAGATGGGACGGATCTGCAGTATGGAGAAATCCGGGGTGCTTCCATGTTCCGTGTTGACGGCGAATTCGATTTCCACAGGCTCTGCCATGGCTTCCGTCCCGAGCCTGAGCATATCGGAGACGATAGGCGCCAGCGGCAGCGTATCGTACTTGAGTATGCCGTTGAACGTAATCATCCGCTCGCCCTCGGCCAGCGTGGATTCCGAGATCATCCCAGTGCTGGTATCGAGGACGGAAGCGATGCCCCTGAATGACTTCGGGAACCGCTTTGCCTCTTCCTGTATCGATAGCTTCACCAGGTTGTCGGAATCCGTCAGCGGGTCGAATCGCTTGGTGAGGTCCAGGGCGTAGAACATGTGCTGCGGCGATGATTCCGATGTCAGCGATGCCGATGAGGGAGCCTTGGGCCTGGCAGGGCAGAACCGCAGCGCGGTTCCCTCGTCGACGATCATCTTGCCGAAGCCGAAGGAGAGCATGCCGACCCCGTCCTCCGCCTTCTGCCCGGGAACGGGATAGTAGTTGAGCGACCTTGCCACCCCTGAGATGTTCGGATACCAGAGCCCTCCATGCTCGGAGCCTGTGATCTGCTGGATGATGACAGCCATCTTCTCTTCCTCGAGGGAGTGATATGTGTGCTTCAGGTAATCCTTGGCCGTCGTCGAATATGTCGACGCCCAGACGGTCTTCACAGCATTGGCGAGGTCCGTGAAGCGTTCCTCCAGGCTCCCCCTGTTGGGGATCATGCATGTCTGGTATACGCCGGCGAAAGGCTGGAAATGGCTATCCTCGAGCAGGGATGATGATCTTACTGACATCGGCTTCGATATCTGCCTGAGGATGGCGTGCAGGTCTGCCTCCAGGCTCTCCGGAAGCCTTCCTTCGAGGAATATCCTGAGGATCTTGCTGTCAGGCAGGTGCGTGAACGATAGGTCCCCGAGGCCGTTCAGCTCCATGAAGTCGGAGAAGACCTCCGTCGATATGACGACGGTACGCGGGATCGAGAGGTAGACGGAGGGATACTTCTGGCGGATACCGGAGGCCTTCATCTCCATCGCGATGAATGCCAGTCCCCGTCCCTTGCCTCCGATGGACCCCTTGCCGATCCTGGAGAAGAGCAGCGTATCGTCGTAGCTGGCAGGGGAGAACTCCGCGATGACGCCCCTGGCCCGTTCCGTCCTGTACTGGCGAATCGTGTCGCGGAGCTCCTTCTGCACCTCGCGCGGGTCCTGTCCTTCGCCGATGTTGATATGCTTGATCATCGAGGCAAGGTTATAGAGCGACTGTGCCCTGAGCCATCTGGAGAAGTCGTTCCTCCTTGAATGGTATGCGAATGAGTCCGCCGGCAGGTAGTCGAGGATGTCCTGGACTTCCTTCATGGTCGTGGCCCGCGCTATCTCGCTGCCGGTCTGCGGATCGATGAAGATGAACGGACCGAAGTTGTAGCGCCTGATGAAATGCTTCTCGAGGTCCTGCAGCAGCGTCTCGGACAGCTTCCAGAGGAAGTCAGCACCGATGGCCTCTGCATCTGCCTGGCTCTCCTTCTCTGTGGACTGTATGAGGATGGGGGTCTCCGGATTGTCGCTGCGTATTGCCTTGGCGAGGCGGAGCCCTGTATTGTCATTCCCCCATGGGGAAGGGAAGGAGATGTCGGTGATGATGCCGAGGATGTTGTCCCTGTAGCATTGGTAGAGCGACCAGGCCTCATCGTATGTCCTGGCAAGCACGATCTTGGGCCGGCCCCTCATCCTCAGGGTCTTGCCCCACTCATTCAGCGCCTCAAGGATCGATATCCTGTTCTGGTGGATAAGCGAGGTATACATCTTGGGCAGATACGAGGAGATGAACCTGACGGAATCCTCGACCAGGACGATGACCTGCACATCGGCTTCCGATGTATCGTGGTCGATGTTCATCCTGTCCTCGATAAGCTTCACCATGGCCAGGAAGAGCGATGGATTGCCCTGCCAGTAGAAGAGATAGTCTATGAACGGGCAGTTCTCGCCCTTGAGCTCCCTTGCCTTCCTGTGGTCAGGCGAAGGGGAAAGCGCGATTACAGGCATCGGCGGCCTGAGCTTCTTTATCGCCTCGGCCAGGCCTTCCACGCGTTCCGAGCCGAGGTCGAGCATCGTTATGACGAGGTCGAAGCTCAGCTCATCGATGAGGCGGAGCGCCTCTTCCTCGGATGATGTATGGGTGATCTTGGGGGGATTGGAGAGGCCCAGCTGGGTGTACTCCTTGTACAGCTCTTCCTCGACCCTGCCGTCTTCCTCGAGCATGAAGCGGTCATAGTCCGAACAGACCAGGAGCACGTTGTATACGTGCCTGAGCATGAGGTTGGAGAAAGGCAGCCAGGTATGGTCGAGGAGATACAATCCTATTTCCTTCTGGCGAACCAGAGGGCCAGCGAGGCGGCCATCAGCAGGATCGTGATGATCCCGGACGTGAGGAGATAGCGGTCGGATACCGGCGCGGCTATCGGGGATATGACCAGCACGGCAAGCGATACGGCGAGGGCTGCCAGCGCTATCCTGTAGAGAATGTCCAGTTTCGTTGCCATGCAATCATTATATGCGCGATATGCATTAATGTCATTTGATGGAGGCTCCTGTGCCGGTTTGTTTCCGTATACATCGAAAAGCTTGATGATTTCTGCGGATATCGTAAAAGATACACCGGATATATGAAATAAATATAAGTTGACGGGACAGGATGCCTGCCTTAGCCTGTGATTGGAGGCAATATGTACAGGCTTGATGATTTCATGGCGGAAGTCGAGAGGAAGAACGCAGGGGAACCTGAGTTCATCCAGGCAGTCTACGAAGTCGTTTCCTCGGTCATCGATACGGTGAACGAGAATCCGCTGTATATCAGGAACAGGATACTTGAGAGGATCGTCGAACCCGACAGGGCCATCTCTTTCAAGGTCGAGTGGGAAGATGATTCCGGCAATATCAGGGTGAACAGGGGCTACCGCGTCCAGTTCAACAATGCCCTCGGCCCATACAAGGGCGGGCTCAGGTTCCATTCATCCGTCACGGCCGGGACCATGAAGTTCCTTGCCTTCGAGCAGACTTTCAAGAACGCCCTCACCACGCTTCCCATGGGAGGAGGCAAGGGCGGTTCCGATTTCTCGCCGAAGGGACGGAGCGATGCCGAGATACTGCGCTTCTGCCGCTCGTTCATGACAGAGCTCTATAAGTATATCGGCCCGGATACCGATGTCCCCGCTGGCGATATCGGGGTAGGTGCCAGGGAAATCGGCTATCTCTATGGCCAGTACAAGCGCATCGCGGGGGAGAATACCGGAGTGCTGACAGGCAAGGGGCTCGGCTGGGGAGGCTCGCTCGTGCGTCCAGAGGCGACGGGGTACGGCACCATGTATTTCGCCGAGAACATGCTCCATGATGCCGGTGATGATATCGCGGGCAAGAGGATAGCCGTCTCCGGTTTCGGGAACGTGGCCTGGGGCGCTGCCGTGAAGGCTTCTCAGCTGGGGGCCAAGGTCGTGACCATCTCCGGGCCGGACGGGTATGTATATGATAAGGACGGGGTGTCCACCCCTGAGAAGTGGGCGTATATGCTGCAGCTGAGGGCCAGCAACAATGATGTGGTGAAGCCGTATGCCGAACGCTTCGGTGCCGAGTTCTTCCCCGGCAGGAAGCCATGGGAGGTCCCTGTCGACCTCGCCTTCCCCTGCGCTATCCAGAATGAGCTTGGGCTCGAGGATGCCAGGATGCTTATCGGCAACGGGGTGAAGGCTGTCGTGGAGACATCGAATATGGGATGCACCAACGAGGCCTCGGAGGCCTTGCGCAAGGCCCGTATCGCATTCGTTCCCGGCAAGGCAGCCAATGCAGGAGGCGTGGCGGTATCCGGGCTCGAGATGAGCCAGAACGCCATGCATCTCCACTGGACGGCGGAAGAGGTCGACTCAAGGCTGAGGTCGATCATGAAGTCAATCCATGATGAATGCATCAGGTATGGCAGGGAAGGGGATGGATACATCGATTACGTGAAGGGCGCAAATATAGCGGGATTCATCAAGGTCGCCGATGCTATGTGCCAGCTAGGCTACTGACAATACCCGCGAAGGCCGGATTTTCCCAGTCTCCTTCCGTGGCCCCATCTGGAAGGGGACTGGTCTTTCCATATGCCTATATTCCCTCCGGCAGGACGCATCCGGCAGCCATCCGGACTGTCAGGAAAGGCTGTTCGCTGCGTATACGATGCAGGGAGCATCATGAAGGCTCCCGGAGGAGGTATCATATGCCAGCAAGTCTGAGCATCGAGGAGGCAGGAAGGCTCATAGAGGACCTTTGCCTCATGGATGATGTCTTCTTCTCCAGATGCTTCGAGGGCAGCAATGCCTGTGCCGAATTGATGCTGCGCGTCATACTCGGCCGCAATGACCTCGAGGTTACGGAGACGAGGACGCAGGAATGGATACAGGGCCTGCCCGGCCATTCAGCCAAGCTGGATATCACGGCAAGGGACAGCAGGGGCAGCATCTATGACATCGAGATACAGAAGGCGGGGAAAGGGGCCGGCAGGAGGCGTGCCAGATCCTATAGCGCCATGCTGGACGCGGGCTGGCTAGGGAAGGGCGAGGACTGCTCATCGCCCCGGAGAGCTACGTCATCTTCATCACGCCTGATGATGCGATCGGGAGAGGCCTGGCGCTTTACAATGCAGAACGATGCGTACGGGAGACCGGGGAGCTATATGATGATGGCACGCATATAGTCCATGTCAGCGCGTCGCTTGCAGACATGGAGACTGATCTCGGGAAGCTGATGCATGACCTTTCATGCACCGATCCGGAGAAGATGCACTATAATGTGCTCAGGGAGCGGACGAGGTTCTTCAAGAAGCAGGAGGAGGGGATACTGGATATGTCAACCAAGTTCGACAAGACATTCGGGAAGATGCTGGCGAGGAAGCTGGCGGAAGCAAAGGCCGAGGCCACGGCTGAGGCCGCGGAGAAAGGAAGGGCTGCGGGTATGGCAGAAGGCCGTGCAGAAGGCCGTGCAGAAGGTATTGCGACTGGCCGGGCTGAAGGCATTGCAGAAGGCCGTGCGGACGGAATCCTGGAAGGCGCACGGAATACCGCGGTGAATGTCGCCAGGAGCATGCTTGCCGATGGCTCCATCCCGATTGACAAGGTTGCCAGGTTCTCAGGACTCTCCCTCAGCGAAGTGGAGGGGCTCAGGAACAGCGCTGTGCTATGAATCCAAGGCGAAGCCCGGGGTTCGGGCTTCGATGCCTATGCTGCCCTGTGCCCGGAACAGGCCGGTTTCCTGCGGCACAGGATTCCTATGATATTGCTATTGACAATGAGTGGAGGGCTGTGCTACATTTTAGTTAGCCATAGCTAACCAAGTCATTCAGGAGGTGGGAAGAGGAGGCTCATGCCTTTCCCGGGGCTTATTCCGGTATCGTCCTGGGGAGGCTGAGGAGCCAAGCATCCTCTTCCTTCCTCCGTTTATTTACAGGGCTTTGCTCTCTTTTTATTGCCATCTTCACGTTGTTGGGGTATCCTGCATAATTGCAAATACTCTTTGCCATGGCCTAGCCATGGACAGAATGTAGGAGAATAGAATGGCTGACAAGAAAATGGTAACAATTGACGGAAATACCGCTGCAGCGCATATAGCATATGCATTCAGCGATGTAGCCGCGATCTACCCAATCACCCCGTCATCGCCGATGGGTGAGTATGCAGACCAGTGGGCATCCACAGGACGCGAGAACCTCTGGGGCAAGACGGTAGACATCATGGAGATGCAGTCTGAGGCTGGTGCTGCCGGTGCTGTGCACGGAGCTCTCTCTGCAGGTGCGCTTACGACGACATTCACTGCATCCCAGGGTCTTCTTCTGATGATCCCGAACATGTACAAGATCGCCGGTGAGATGATCCCGACCGTCTTCCATGTCTCCGCAAGGGCCCTTGCTGCCCAGTCCCTGTCGATCTTCGGCGATCACTCGGACGTCATGGCCTGCCGCAATACAGGCTTCGCGATGACATGCGCATCATCCATCCAGGAAACGATGGATATGGCTCTTGTCGCCCATCTCTCGACCCTTGAGTCCCAGGTTCCGTTCCTTGCATTCTTCGACGGATTCAGGACATCCCATGAGATCCAGAAGGTCGAGGAGATCTCCTATGACGATATCAGGTCCATCCTTGATGAGAAGTACATCGAGCGCTTCCGCTCACGCGCACAGCGCCCTGAGCAGCCGATGACGAAGGTCGCGGCCCAGAACGAGGACGTATACTTCCAGGGCAGGGAGACGGTCAACAAGTACTATGATGCGATTCCCGGAATCGTGCAGAAGTACATGGACAAGGTCGCTTCCATCACCGGCAGGCAGTATCATCTCTTCGACTATGTCGGCGCTCCTGATGCGACGGATGTCGTCATCATCATGGGCTCCGCTGCCGATACATTCGAGTGGGTCGTCGACTATATCAACAAGAAGGGCGGCAAGGTCGGCCTCGTCAAGGTCCGCCTCTACAGGCCGTTCTCCGCAGAGCACCTCGTGGCAGCTCTCCCGAAGACAGTCGAGAGGATCGCAGTCCTCGATAGGACGAAGGAGCCAGGAGCGATCGGTGATCCGCTCTACCTCGATGTCGTCGCAGCTCTTGACCAGCAGCAGAGAAGGGGTATCAAGGTCATCGGAGGCCGCTATGGGCTTTCTTCCAAGGACTTCACGCCTACGCATGCGAAGGCCGTCTATGACTTCATGGTCCGCCCGGATGCATGGCAGGGATTCACGGTCGGTATCGATGATGATGTGACGCATCTCTCGATCCCGGTCGGTGACAAGATCGATGTCACTCCGCAGGGTGTCGTCTCCTGCATGTTCTGGGGCCTTGGTTCCGATGGTACCGTCGGCGCCAACAAGAACTCCATCAAGATCATCGGCGACAACACCGATATGAACGCGCAGGCTTACTTCGCATATGACTCGAAGAAGTCCGGCGGCATCACAATCTCCCACCTCAGGTTCGGCAAGGGCAAGCTCGACATGCCATGGCTCATCGACCATGCTGATTTCGTGGCCTGCCACAACCCGGCCTACATCGGCCGCTATGACATGCTCTCGGCTCTTAAGGATGGCGGTACGTTCCTCCTCAACAGCCAGATTCCTTCTGACGAGGTCTTCGAGCACCTGACGAAGGATATGCAGGAGCAGATCATCAGGAAGCACATCCACTTCTACAACATCAACGCCCTTGAGATCTCCAGGAGCGTAGGCCTCGGATCCAGGATCAACACCGTCATGCAGGCTGCGTTCTTCAAGATCGCGAACGTCCTGCCTGAGGCAGAGGCTATCGAGCTGATCAAGAAGTACATCAAGAAGACCTTCCTCAAGAAGGGCGAGGATGTCGTCAACAAGAACTGGGCAGCAGTCGATGGCGCTTCCGCAGCTCTCGTAGAGGTCAAGGTGCCTGAGAAGGCAACCAAGTGGTATGAGCCTGCAAGGCTTATCCCCGATGATGCCGACCAGTTCACGAAGGACGTCATCGAGCGCATCATGCACCTCGAAGGCAATGATATCCCGGTATCCGCGATGTCCTTCGACGGCAAGCTGCCTACAGGAACGACGAAGCTCGAGAAGAGGGGCGTAGCAGCATATGTTCCTCATTGGGACAGCACGAAGTGCATCCAGTGCAACCAGTGCGTGCAGTCATGTCCGCATGCAGCTATCCGCGCCAAGCAGATCACTCCTGAGGATATGGCAAAGGCTCCTTCCACATTCGTGGCCATCAAGTCCAATACGAAGAACGACAGGAACCTGATGTTCAAGATCCAGGTCTATCCAGAGGATTGCCAGGGATGCGGCGTATGTATCGAGGCATGCCCTGCCAAGGAGAAGGCTCTTGAGTTCAGGCCGCTCGTTGACGAGAGGGAAGCAGGCGAGACAAAGAACGCGGAGTTCTTCGAGTCGCTTACATATGACAACCTCGATGGACTGAACATGGGAACGGTCAAGGGCCTGCAGTTCAAGCAGCCGCTCTTCGAGTTCTCCGGCGCATGCGCAGGCTGCGGCGAGACTCCGTATGTCAAGCTCCTTTCCCAGATTTCCGGCGAGAGGGCAATCATCGCGAACGCCACGGGTTGCTCCTCCATCTATTCCGGTACCTTCCCGACCATCCCTTACACGAAGAGGGCTGACGGACGCGGACCGGCATGGGGCAACTCGCTCTTCGAGGATAATGCTGAGTATGGTCTCGGCATGAGGCTTGCTGTCGATTCCAACAGGAACCTCCTGAGGATGAAGTGCGATGCCCTCATGGCCAAGGGATGCTCCGCAGAGCTCAAGGCAGCTATCGAGAAGTGCTATTCGCTGTGGACCGACAACACATCCGAGGATTCCATCACGGCTCAGAAGGAAGTCCAGGCGGTCCTTGCTAAGGAGAAGGCAGCTGACGCTGAGTCGCAGGCGCTCCTTGACAAGATCATCGAGCTGCAGGACTACTTCTCCGAGAAGGATGTCATCATCATCGGCGGTGACGGCTGGGCCTATGATATCGGCTACGGCGGCGTGGACCATGTCATCGCATCCGGCAAGAACGTGACGATTCTTGTCCTCGATACCGAGGTGTACTCCAACACAGGCGGACAGGCTTCCAAGTCCACTCCGATGGCAGCTGTCGCCAAGTTCGCCAATGCTGGAAAGAAGGTCGGCAAGAAGAACATGGGCTTCATGCTCATGACATACGGCCATGCGTACGTTGCATCGGTTGCACTCGGATACAACAGGCTCCAGACGCAGAAGGCACTGCAGGAAGCTGTCGCATACCAGGGACCGTCAATCGTATTCTGCTACGCGCCATGCATCAACCACGGTATCAACATGAGGTATTCGCAGGTTGAGGCCAAGAAGGCAGTCGAGGCAGGCTACTGGCCGCTGTACCGCTTCAATCCTCAGCTTGAGGAAGGCAAGAGGTTCGTCTGGGAGACGAAGCCGGCGACAGGAGACTATCAGGAATTCATCAAGGGCGAGGTCAGGTACTCATCGCTGTATAAGACCAATCCTGATGATGCCGATAAGCTGTTCGCTCAGGCAGAGGTCGATGCAAAGGAGAGGCTTTCCTTCTATCAGAAGTGCGGCGAGCTCCTTGGAGAGATCCTCTAAGCGGTCTGCATGAAGACGATGGCCCGGGAAACCGGGCCATTTCCATGACACATGGGACATGCCGTATGCTAGAATCTTCAAAGGGGTTCCACAGGAGGCGATAGCATATGATAGATGCTAGGGACGGATGGTTCTTCGTATCGACGCGCCATACTTCATATATCATGAAGGTCGGCGAGGCTGGCCATCTGGAGCATGTCCACTATGGCGGCTATATACCATCTGATGCGGAAGGGCTTGGCTGCATACAGGGGCCTGATGATATCCGCATAGGCGATGGCACGTATTATGATGAGGAGCATCAGCACACGCTTCTTGCCAGGAAGCTCCTTGAATACTCAGCCCCCGGCAAGGGAGATACCCGCGAGAGCGCGGTAATCGCCGAATACCGCAATGGCCTCATAACGCTCGATCCGCTCTTCCGTTCCTTCCGTATCTATGAGGGGAAGGATTACCCTGTGCTTCCTGCCGTATCCGGAGAGGGCGCATCCACGCTGGAGATAACGCTCAGGGATGCGGTCCTTCCGATAGATATCATCCTGAGATACTCCGCCTATGAGGAAGAGGATGTCATCGTACGTTCCGCCGAGATCCGCAACGGGATGGATGAGCCGCTTCTGCTGAGGTCCTTCGCTTCCGCGATGCTGGACCTGCCGGATGCCGGCTGGGATATCATGACATTCGATGGCACATGGGGCCGCGAGCGGAAGGAGAACAGGCGCAGGCTTGTCCCCGGGGTTTCATACGTAGACAGCAAGCTGGGCGCTTCCTCCAATGAACATAACCCGCTTGTGATCCTCCTGCGCCCGGAGACCGATGACAGGCATGGCGAGGCGATAGCCGTCAATATGGTGTACTCTGGCAACCATATGGAGAAGGCCGAGGTCTCTCCCTATGGTCTCTGCAGGCTGATAGCCTCCATCAATCCCTATGGCTTCTGCTGGAAGCTGGACAAGGGCTGCTCGTTCAGGAGCCCCGAAGCCGTCATCTCGTATTCCGCATCCGGCCTCGATGGTCTTTCATACGCGCTTCATCGCTTCGCGGAGCGCCGCATTGAGAGGAGCAGGGCGGTATATTCTGACAGGCCCATTGCCATAAACAGCTGGGAAGCCGCGTATTTCGATATAGGCGAGGAGAAGCTCCTGGAGCTTGCCGCCAGGGCCGCAGATGTGGGGATCGAGCTTTTCGTGCTTGATGATGGCTGGTTCGGCAGGCGGACCGATGATACAAGGGGGCTTGGCGACTGGACCGCTGATACAAGCAAGCTGCCGGAAGGGCTTTCCGGATTCGTCCGCAGGATCCATGCGCTCGGGATGAAGGCCGGCATATGGGTCGAGCCTGAGATGATCTCCATCGATTCCGCCCTCTATGAGAAGCATCCGGAATGGCTTGTCTCGATTCCCGGGAGGAAGCCTGCCGTGGCGCGGCATCAGTATTTCCTGGACCTCACGCGCGATGATGTGGTCAGCTATGTGCTCGACTCGATGGCGGATGTCTTCTCTTCCGGGGTTGATTACGTGAAGTGGGACATGAACAGGAATATGAGCGACTACTTCACCTCCTGTCCGGAAGCGGGCCATCAGGGAGAGTTCTTCCATAGGTATATGCAGGGACTGTACACGCTTCTGGAGAAGCTTACATCCGCATTCCCGGATATCCTGTTCGAATCCTGCTCATCCGGCGGGAACCGCTTCGACCTCGGGGCCCTGGCATTCTCGCCGCAGGGATGGACCAGCGATGATACCGATGCCCTTGAGAGGATGGAGATACAGCATGGCACGCTGCGCGGGTATCCGCTCTCATCCCTGTCGAACCATGTAACGGCCTCCCCAAACCATCAGAATCTCCGCAGGACCTCGCTGGAGGACAGGTTCGGCACGGCCTGCTTCGGCATACTCGGGTACGAGCTCGACCTCACGAAGCTGTCGGAGGAGGAACTCGCTGCAATCAGGGACCAGGTCTCCTTCTATAAGGAGCATAGGCGCACGCTGCAGCATGGCCGCTTCTCGCATCTTCCCCCTTCTGACGGCGCGGTCTTCTGGATGGCATGCTCGGATGACGAGATGATCATCCTCGAGCATCAGATGCGCAACGGCGTGAATACCGGACGGCACAGGAGGCTGGTGATCCCTTCTGCAGACCCGTCGGCCGTCTATTCCATCGAAAGGAGGGAGAAGCATGTCTTCCGGGAGGACCTTGGAGACAAATGGGACGAATGGGCTTCGGTACAGCATCAGGGGTTCTCGGCGGTGGTCTCTGGAAGCATCCTCTCCTCTGCGGGAATCGCCCTGCCGTCCATTTTCACGGGCAAGGCAATCGAGCCGACCACGAGGATCCTCCTCGATAATGCCTCGGACCTGTATGTGGTGAGGCGGATCAGATAGCCGGAAATTTTCCGGAACGATGTTCCGCATTATTGCCAAAAAATCTGATGGATTATGGAAAATTTTCCTTACCACTATCCATATTTCCATGAGATTCTATTTCCAAGAGGTATGACTACCGCACGCCATGGCGTGCACATGGAGGTTACTTTTATGAAAAAGATCTTAACTGCGATGATCGTTCTTGCAGTCTGCATCGGTACCGTATTCGCAAGCGGCTCGGCAGAAGGTGCAGCAGTCGTAGGAAACGCGGCAAAGCCTGTCATTTTCTTCAATAGGCAGCCATCCGACCCGACGACTGGTGAGATCATGATGGATGTCATGAACTGGAACGACAAGACATATTACGTCGGATTCGACGCAGCTGGCGGCGGAGCTGTCCAGGGAACCCTTATCACGGACTTCCTCGCAACCGCAGACCCTGCGGCGCTTGACCGCAATGGCGATGGCGTCATCGGCTATGTGCTCTGCATCGGAGACGTAGGACACAATGACTCCAAGGCCAGGACACAGGGCATCAGGGAAGCTCTCGGCACATGGAACGGCTCCACCGATCCTGGCCAGGCCCAGGAAGGCTCTGCCAATGTCGGCGGCACGCAGATGAAGGTCGTAGAGCTCGCATCGATGGCTATGACAGGCCTTGACGGCTCCACATGGAACGCCAATGCAGCAACGGATGCCATGCTCAACTGGGCAACATCCCTCGGCGACCAGATCGATATGGTCATTTCCAACAACGACGGCATGGCAATGGGCTGTCTCCAGGCTTCCAACTATCCTGAAGGCGTTCCTATCTTCGGCTATGACGCCAATGCCGATGCTATCGAGGCTATCGGGGCAGGCCGCCTCACAGGTACGGTCTCCCAGAACGTAGATGCACAGGCTGCCGGCACGCTCCAGGTCATCAGGAACCTCCTTGACGGACTCGAAGGCGATGCTGTCATCACATCCGGCATCTCCGAGCCTGACCAGTATGGCAACAAGATCTCCGCTGACATGGAGTACATTGCCGATACGAAGGCGCTTCTTGCGCAGAACACAGGCGTAACGGCTGACAACTGGACAGAGTACCAGGCCGGCGCCCGCGATACAGGCATCAAGCAGATCAACGGTGAGACGAAGAGGGTCATCCTCACTATCTACAACAGCGCGGATAACTTCCTCTCATCCTCCTACGTGCCTGCTCTCCAGTACTATGCTCCGCTGATGAACATCGACCTTACGATCGTACAGGGCGACGGACAGAACGAAGCATCCTGCCTCGACAGGTTCACCAACCTCAACAGCTTCGACGCCTATGCCATCAACATGGTCAAGACGAACTCGGGCTGGGATTATCTCGACAAGCTGCAGTACTGATTCTGTAAAGCCAGAAGCGATGATGGCGGGAGCGGGATGCTTCCGCCATTATTGAATGGAGAAGAGAGAGGAAAGGACTTTAGATGAGTGGGAAGACTGTATTGGAAATAAGGAACCTGTCCAAGGCTTTCGGCAAGAACAAGGTCCTTGACGGCATCAACCTTGCTGTCCAGGAAGGGACTGTCTGCGGCCTGATGGGTGAGAATGGCGCCGGTAAGTCCACGATGATGAAATGCCTGTTCGGCATCTATGCCAAGGATGAGGGGCAGATTTCCCTTTTCGGGAAGCCGGTTGAGTTCCGCAGCCCCAAGGAGGCCCTGGAAAACGGCGTGGCGATGGTGCATCAGGAGCTCCAGCAGTGCCTGGACCGCACTGTCATGGACAACCTCTTCCTGGGAAGGTATCCCAAGAAGGGCGGGATAGTGGATGAGGCCAGGATGCTGAGGGAGGCCAACAACCTCTTCTCGAGCCTCAAGATGAATGTCAATCCGCAGACAGTCATGAGGACTATGTCGGTATCGCAGCGGCAGATGGTCGAGATTGCCAAGGCTGTCAGCTATGATGCCAAGCTCATCGTCCTCGACGAGCCGACAAGCTCCCTGACGGAAAGGGAGGTGAAGAAGCTCTTCTCGATTGTCGATGACCTGAGGAAGAAGGGCGTCTCATTCGTGTACATCTCCCATAAGATGGATGAGATCTTCGAGATCTGCGACGATGTAGCCGTGCTCCGCGATGGCAAGATGATATTCAAGAAGCCTGTGAGTGAGACGGATATGAACGAGCTAATCTCCGCCATGGTCGGCCGTTCGCTCGACAAGCGCTTCCCTGATATCGACAACAAGCCGGGAGATGACTACCTCGAGGTAAGGGACCTGACGACCAAGTACGACCCGGTCCTCCATGAGATCTCATTCAAGGTGCGCAAGGGCGAGATCTTCGGCATATACGGCCTGGTGGGAGCAGGGCGCAGCGAGCTGCTTGAGGCCATGTTCGGCATCAGGACGATCGCTTCCGGCCAGCTTCTCGTCGGCGGGAAGAAGATGAGGTTCTCCTCTTCCCGGGAGGCGATGGCGCACTCATTCGCCCTTGTCACCGAGGAGAGGAAGCTCAATGGCATGTTCGGCAAGGATACGATCCGCTTCAATACGACCATAACGAATCTCGAGGCATACAAGACATTCAGGTTCCTTGATAACCGCAAGATGTATGATGCGGCGAACAGGGAGATCAAGCAGATGAATACCAAGTGCGTATCGCCTGACGAGCTCATCACGTCGCTTTCAGGCGGGAACCAGCAGAAGGTGATCATCGGCAAGTGGATGGAGAGGGCCCCGCAGATCTTCCTTATGGATGAGCCGACAAGGGGTATCGATGTCGGTGCGAAGTATGAGATCTACCAGCTTATCGTACGCATGGCGAAGGAAGGGAAGACGATAATCGTCGTCTCATCCGAGATGCCTGAGATCCTCGGCATCACCAACAGGATCGCAGTCATGTCGAACCACAGGCTGGCCGGTATTGTCAACACCAGCGAGACGAACCAGGAAGAGCTCCTGAGGCTCTCTGCTATGTATTTATAGAGGAGGAAGAGATGGCAGAAAACAAGGAGATGAGGTCTATCGAGACCGATAGCCGTATCCAGGAGTATACATCAAGGCTGAGAGCCCTCAGGGCCGATGGCGTCACCAAGCTTGCCGACTGCAAGATCGCCCTGACGGCGGCGAAGAAGAACCAGCTTATCGATGAGGCTGAGAGGAAGGCCCAGGTCGACAGGCTGAATGCCGAGATCGAGAAGGCGAAGAAGGTCGCCGAGGCGAATAAGGCAGAGATAGAGGCCCTTTCCAGGGAGGCAGTCGCATATACCAATTCCGTCGCCAAGGAAATCGAGGCTGAGGTCACTGCGGTCCAGAACAAGAGGATGGCAGGGGCAAAGGCCTATTATGCGAAGGAGGTCGCGGAGATAAGGGCAGCTGGCCAGAAGAGGGAGCAGGAGATCCAGAAGCTGGGCATCCAGGACCCCAAGGAGCTCAAGGCTGAGCTCAGCATCGCCAGATATGAGACCAAGAGCGCCCTCTATGATGCGAAGAGCCGCTTCCAGCAGCAGATAGACAGGGCGAAGGCCGCGAAGAACCAGGCCTATGTCGACCATATCCAGAAGAACCGCGAGCTGAGGAACGGAAAGGCCAAGTTCTCCGAGGATATGGCGATGAAATGGAAGAACTACAAGACGAACTTCTCGGCTTCCAAGTTCTTCCTTGCCAATGGGCTCTATATCGCGATAATCATCTTCTTCATCGTCTGCATCATCATCGCGCCGATGAGGGGTGCCGGCAACCTGCTTACGCTGCCGAATATCTTCACGATCCTCGAGCAGTCCTCGACGAGGATGTTCTATGCGCTCGGCGTAGCCGGCCTCATCCTCCTTGCGGGAACCGACCTCTCGATCGGAAGGATGGTAGCCCTCGGATCCGTAACGACGGGCCTTATCCTCCATCCGGGCATGAATATCGTATCGTTCATGGGCATGGGGCCGTGGGATTTCACCTCGATGCCGATGGGAGGAAGGGTGCTGATGGCGCTCCTGCTGTCGATTATCCTCTGTACGGCATTCGCCACGTTCTCAGGATTCTTCTCGGCAAAGCTCAAGATGCATCCGTTCATCTCGACGATGGCCACCCAGCTCATCATCTACGGAATGCTCTTCTATGGGACATCCGGAACCCCTGTCGGCTCGATTGACAGAGGCATCAAGGACCTCATCGGCGGAAGGTGGGTGCTTGGGGCGCTCAACGGCCAGCTGATTACGTTCCCGAAGCTGATCATTCCTGCGATCATCGCAGCGGTCATTGCCTGGATCATATGGAACAAGACGACATTCGGCAAGAATATGTATGCCGTCGGCGGCAATGCCGAGGCTGCGGCAGTGTCGGGAATCTCCGTATTCTGGGTCACCCTCGGCGTCTTCATGATGGCTGGCGTGTTCTATGGATGCGGCTCGTTCCTCGAGGCATTCAGGGCCAATGCGAGCGCAGGTACCGGACAGGGATACGAGATGGACGCCATCGCGGCCTGCGTAGTCGGAGGCATATCGTTCAATGGAGGCATAGGGAAGATAGGAGGAGCCGTAGTCGGCGTCATAATATTCACGTCGCTTACATACTGCCTCACATTCCTTGGCATCGATACGAACCTCCAGTTCGTCTTCAAGGGCTTCATCATCCTTGCTGCCGTATCGCTTGACAGCATCAAGTACCTGAAGAAGAAGTGATCCGCAGATAAGGCCGGGCGCATGCCTGGCCTTCATGCATTGATATGGCAAGGCTTCTCATCATCCTGATCCTTACATCGCTCTTCGCCTTCCCCTCGTGCTCATCCGATGAGGAGCCTCTTATCGCTGTTTCCGTATTCCGGAGCGATGATGCCTTCATCAATGATGTCGTCGACTGGATAGCCAGCGAGAGCCATGACGGCATTCCCGTCATAGTCGGGGAGGCGGAGAACAGCCAGGATGTGCAGAACAGGATGATCTCCGGCTTCCTCGATGAAGGCTGCAGCTCGATGATCATCAACTGCGTGGACAGGACTGCTGCCGGCCTTGTCATCGAGAAGTGCCGGAAGGCTGATGTCCCGCTCGTATTCCTCAACAGGGAACCTCTCAAGGAGGATATGGCCAAGTGGGACAGGGCCTACTATGTAGGCGCGCGTGCCGATGTCTGCGGCGAGATGGCCGGGGAATATATGGCAGCATACTGGAAGAGCCATCCTGAGGCAGACAGGAACGGCGATGGCATCCTGCAGTTCGTCATCCTGCGCGGCGAGACAGGCCACCAGGATTCGGAGCTTAGGACCGAGTACTTCCTCAAGGCGCTGGCCGAGAACGGCGTGCGGATCGAACGGCTGGGAGAGGGGTCTGCGAACTGGCAGCGTGGGGAGGCCAGGGCGCTGATGGAATCGTTCCTGCGTGCCGATGATGGCATCGAGGCCGTATTCGCGAATAACGATATGATGGCTCTTGGCGCCATCGATGCCCTGAAGGAGGCTGGCTGGTTCGATGGCGGTCAATATATGCCGGTCATAGGCTGCGATGGCATCGACGAGGCCCTTGAGGCAATGGAGCAGGGATATCTCCTCTATACCGTCATCAATGACTCCGAGAACCAGGCAAGGGCTGCCTACCGCATTGCCTCGCTCCTGGCAGAGGGCAAGATTCCTGATAGCGCCTCAGTCGGCTATGGGATGGATGGAAGATACGTCTGGATACCTTACCGGGAAGTGAGTACCGGCTCGATATCATCCAGCCGGGGCAGCCGTATCGTGACAGACGTCCCTGCTTCCAGCTCGGATTCTATCGTGACGCCATAGCCTTCACCATAGGTCAGCTTCAGCCGCTCATCTATATTGATGATGCCGATCCCGTTGCCTTCCTTGTCATGGATATGCTCGGCATTCCTGTCCAGGATCGAGGCTGCTGTCTTCCTGTCCATGCCGACGCCATTGTCCTTCACCTCGATGATGATATCGTTCCCTTCCTGGCAGATGCGTATGGCGATCAGGCCCTCATCCTGCATCGGCTTGATGCCATGGTAGATGGAGTTCTCCACGATCGGCTGTATGATCAGCTTGATGACCGGGGCATTCTCCAGCTCCGGCGGCAGGTCCACCGTATACCTGAACCTGTCCTTGTAGCGCATCGACTGGATGTCCATATAGGACCTGACGTGCTGCAGCTCCTCCTTCAGCGTAATCGTATCCTTGCCCTTGGCTATCGATACGCGGAAAAGGCGCGCAAGGGCGGAGACCATCTTCACGACGCCTTCGCTGTCGCCGCTTTCGGCCATCCATATCACGCTATCAAGCGTGTTGTAGAGGAAGTGGGGATTGATCTTCGCCTGCAGGGCGGCAAGCTCTATCTTCCTCTTTGTCTCCTCGTTTTCCTTTATCTCCCGCATCAGCCCCTCTATCCTTGATACCATCACCATGAACGATGAGGAGAGGGCCTGCACTTCGGCAGCGCCTCCGTAAGGCTCCGTTATCGCGAAGTCGCCGTTCTCGACCTTGAGCATCTCCTGCTCGAGCCTCCTGAGCGGCCAGGCGATCTTCTTCGCCACGATATTGGCGATAGGGATGGCCAGGACGATGAGCGCGGCTGCAGTGACCACTATCATGGCGATGAAGAGGCCGAGCCCTGTCAGGAGCTCGTCAAGGTAGCCTATGCCGACGATGCGCCACCGTGTCTGCGAGACCGACTGTATGACGGCGATACGCTGGCGGTCCTGGAATTCCGAGATGGCTGTTCCCCATACATTCTCGCTTACCGAACCAAGATTCTCGGAGAAAGTCCCTTCCTCGATTTCCTCCATGTATGGATGATAGACGATCTCCCCGTCGTTGGTGATGAAGTAGATGTATCCCGAATCGCCGAAGACGGTGCTCCTCGCGATATCCGCGATGGCATTGAAGTTCAGGTCAATCAGCAGGATCGCGCGCCTGTCGCTGCTTGTGGGGTCGCCGTAGCTGATCAGCTGCGAATAGGAGAGGACCGATTCATCCTCTGTCCCGAAGGGCTGCGAGTGGGGCCCTGTGAAGAAGAAGTCGCCTTCTCCCGCTGCCGCCCTGGAGAACCATTGCTCATGGATGATATCCTCCGGCGGCAGGTCTATGGCCTCTGTCGATACTATGCAGGAGCCATCGGTGTGGAAGATGGCCACGCGTACCAGGTCATCTCTTGAGGCGACGATGGCCTCGAATGAGGCCTGTATCTCGTCAAGGTCCCTGTTCGAGGATGTCCGGACGAGGTTCCTCGCGTAGTCCGCGACATCGATGATATCGGATATATAGAAGCCGACGTTCCTGTTGACCTGGGAGACGAGCCTGTTCATCGACGTCACTGCGCTCTCCCTTGTCGTATGCGTGTAGAAGATCGACATTATGACGACGATGAGGATGGCGAAGGCGGAGATGAGGGCAGTGATCGCGATTTCTATCAATGCATAAAGCGAGAAGGCCTTCCTCATCTGCCTGCCCTCAGCTTCGCCCTGTACTGGGATGGCGACAGCCCGACGTTCTTCTTGAAAGTGAAGGAGAAGTAGTTGGGGTCGGAGAATCCGGTGCTTTCCGCGATCTCATATGTCTTCACGTCCGTATTCTTCAGCATCTCCTTCGCTTTCTCGAGCCTCACGTTGGTGATGTACTGGACGAATGATATCCCGGTCTCCTTCTTGAATGTCGTGGAGAAGTAGGCAGGCGATACGGAAATCTCGTCAGCGACCTGGTCCAGCCTCAGGAGCGGATCGCGGTAGCGCTCGCGGATTATCTCTTTGGCCTTCTCGACGAAGAGGATATGGGAGTTCTCCCTGATGCCGGTAGCCATTCCCCGCGCTCCCAGCGCTATGCGCAGGGCAAGGTCATTGGCCCTTGCCGCCGTATTGGCCTTGGAGAGGGCTATGAAGAGGTTCTCCCCATCGAGGAGCGATGCGATGTTGGTGCCGTAGGCGATGCAGATCTCTGATATGGTCGTGATCAGCGCAAGCATGACCTGCTGGATGCCGTCTGTATCGGTGAGATTTCGGAAGAAGGCACCGACCTTCTCGGCGACATCGGCTTCGGAGCCGAACTTTATCGCCATGACGAGATCTGAGCGCAGCTCGCCGAGGGTCTTCTCGTCCGGCATGTCCACCCGTTCCACGTCGCTTATCGAGATTATGTGCTGCTCCGGATAGATCTCCGAGTAGTTCAGCGCTTCCATCGCGCTGCGGAACGACCCATGGATGAGCTTTATGTGGTATACGACCTCGCCTATGCCCATGTTGAACGGCCTTGAGAAATAATGGGTCATCTTATCCTGCAGGAGCTGCAGGGAACGGCTTATCTGCCTGATGAAGAGCGGGGTGAACTCCCTGCCCATCTGCGAGGAGAATATGAGGACGAGCTGGCTTTCGTAGATGAATGACAGCGGGCCTCCATCGTCTCCGATGATGTTGCGTATGGCCTCCAGCGAAAGGGTGCCGGAAGGGATGTCGACGACAGCCGCCGCGAACATCCTGCCGGAAATAGGCACGCCGTATTCACGTGCCTTCTCCTCGAGGAACTTCTCGTCAGGGGCCTTCGCCGGGGATATCAGGGAGATGAGGAACTTCTCCTTGTACAGCTCGAAGGCTTCCCTGTACGAGGCTTCGAGCCGCTCCCTGTCCGATACCAGCGCCAGGTCCCGGTCAAGCCGCTCCCTGGTGCGGGCAAGCAGGTCCCGCATCGTCTGGACGCTTACAGGCTTGAGCACGTACTCAGCCGCATCCAGCTGCAGCGCGGTCTGTGCGTATGTGAATTCATCATAGCCGGAGAGGAATATGGCCTGGACAGTCTCCGAGAGCTCCTCGCGTACCTTGGAGATGAACTCTATGCCATCCATATAAGGCATCTTGATGTCCGAGATGATGACATCGGGCATCGTCTCGCTGACGATTTCCAGCGCCTCAAGCCCGTTTGATGCCTCCGCCATGACTTCAAAGCCGTATTCTGCCCATGGCGTGAGGTTCCTGATCGAGGACCTGACGGCCTCTTCGTCATCTACCAGCAGTATCGTGTACATCGTCAGCGTACAGTTCCAGTATGCTCTTGAGCGAGGATATGAACCGGCTGCGGTATTCAGCGGGCTCCAGTATCTTCACGGAGGTCCCGCACTGCACTATGCGCAGCATCAGCTCGATGGAATTCTCGGCTTCCATCCTGCAGATATAGCCGTCTCCGTCCTTTTCCAGCTCATAGCTGGAATGCACCAGCGGGGAGAAGGAGTTGAGGGCGCTTTTCTCCTTGAGCCTCAGTGTCAGCGGAATCATGTCGATGGCGTCGTATCCGGCAGCATCATCCCTTTTGGAGAAAGGCTTGAGGTTGTCCGGGATCGTGTATGTCTGGTCCAGCATCGTCGCATCCGTGATCGATGAGATATTCAGCGTGATGATGTCCCTCGTATGGCGGAGCCTTCCCGTGACCGTTATCGGCTTCCTGCCGTAGCCTTCATCCTTGAAGCCGATGAAGTAGGGGGCGATCTCTATCTCCTCCTTGTCGGGGATGTCCGTCGTGATCCTTGCTATCCTGCCCGATACCCAGCAGTCGATGAGGACCTCCAGCACCTGGTTGTACTGCCCGGTCCTGCTCCTGTTCTCCTGGATTGCCTTGTCTATCCTGTCGGCGATGCCCAGGGCGTTCTCGCTGATCTTGGGAGCGTAGGACTTCATGTTCATGGCGAGCTTCCTCAGCCCTGAGGCCAGATGGGGATTGGCGAATTCCGCCTTGCCCGCAAGCGCCTCGGCTCCCATGTTGAATGCAAGGCATTCATAGATCGAGAGCTCCATGTTCGTCGGCTCGTCATCGGGGCATCTGATCTTGATCAGGCTGTTCTCTTCGTAGATATCTATATGCTTGGCAAGGTCCTCCACGTATCTGGATATCGTGGAACGATGCACGCCAAGGCGCCGCGCTATCTCCGCACGCCGTATCCCTTCCGGATGGGACCTGAGCAGCAGCTCGAGCTGGGCAATCCTCTCTCCTTTCATTTCCGCTCCTTCCGACATTGTAGCATGGATTGCCCTCCAGCATGCAAAAGAAGCATAATCATCGCATGAATGAAGAAATAGACAGGCTGGAGATCAAGATAGGCTTCCTCGAAGGGCAGGCAGAGGAGCTCAATGAGGTGGTGATAGGGCAGGAGAAGGCCATCCAGGAGCTGATGAAGCGCATCGAGCTCCTGGAGAAGAAGGTGAGCGACCTTGAGGAGGTCTCTGGAGAGGCCAGGCCCAACAGAAGGCCCCCTCATTACTGATTGGGTGCCTCAGCGGCACCTCTTCCATTCCGAGCTGGCCTCGAATGCTATGGAATCCTCTTTCCCTTCCTCTTCCTTCATGATGCGGTGGGCGAATGATACGGTATCATCGGATTCGCCGGTCATGGCAGTCTCGACATAGACCCTGTCGTTGTGGAAGGTCTGCCTCTTCCACTGGACATCTATCACCGAGGGCATGAAGTCCTTCATGACTTCCTCTTCCATGGCAGCCATGATCCAGTCGAGGTACACCGTATTGTTCACGTGCCTGTTGTAGTCAAGGTCGTAGAATACCGGCACAGGCCTGTATACCGGGTACTCCCTGAGCTTCGGTGCCTCTGCATACGGCGTCACCTTCCCGATATCGGGATCGATCAGGTGCTTCTCGTCAGTGGGGATCGAGAACCTGTCCATAAGCTCCTTGGGCCGTACGGGGCGCTTGCGGGCAAGGTCGAGTATCGCCCAAAGCGTCATCGCCTCGAAAAGCGGCTTGCCATCATTGCCATAGCCATTCACGACACGGGGCACATGGAGGCCGAAAGGCTCCTCCGGCCATGTCTCCAGCGATATCGTGTCACGCCATGATGCGGTGCCGTGGAAGATGACCCTGGTCCTCGTGATGACCCACGTCCAGTCCTTCTCCGACATCAGGTCGGCTATCGATACGCCCATCTCCGCCGCATGCTCCCCGCCCATTTCCTGGATGGCCGAGAAGAAGAAGGGGACGGTCGCCCTGTAGAGCATGTCCGTGTCCCTGGCCCTGACGAAGAAGTCCTTATAGCCTATGTTGTTCTCATCGATTCTCATATTCCCTCCGGTCTGTAGAAAAGGAGGATGGACCTGCCGTATTTCCTCTCATCCGTGAGATGGAAGCCCTCGACGCTCTCAGGCCAGAGCCTGCGTTCCTCGCGCGGAAGGTGGATGAAGAAGAGCCCGCCGTCCTTCACGACATGGTTCCTCGCAGCCTTCTCGAGGATGGCCACCTTCCCCTCCATCGGGAAGGGAGGGTCTGCATAGACGACAGAGTATCTCAGCCTGGTCGTGTCCAGATACCTCATCACGTCCATCGTATAGAGCCTGTGGCTCTCCTCAACGAAGGAGAGGTTCCTCTCTATGGTTGCCTTCTTGCCCATGTCCATCTCTACCAGATGCACAGGGTCGGCACCGCGTGACGCAGCTTCGATGGCTACGCAGCCGGATCCCGAGAAGAGATCCAGGAACGAGCATCCGGTCAGGTCGCCGAGTATCGAGAACATCGACTCGCGCATCATATCCATGGCGGGCCTGATGATTCCCGGCGGGCACACTACCTGCCGTCTGAGATACTTTCCTCCTGTAATGCGCATAGCCTGAAGTTAGCTTTTTGTCTGATGTTTGGCAATACTCCTGTCCTGCATGAACATGAGCAGCGCCATGGCGATGATGACTGCATAGCCGATGACGCTCAGCCCGTCCGGCACCTGCTGGAAGATGATGAAGCCGATGAGCGCCGAGAATATGATCTGCGAGTAGTCATAGATCGATATCTCGCTTGCCGGCGCATAGGAATAGGCTGCCGTGATGGTGAACTGCCCTCCTGCCGCGGAGATGCCTGCAAGGAGGAGCATCATCAGCTGCCGCCCTGTCATCGGCACATAGCAGAAGATGAGGTAGGGAAGCGTGACAAGGCAGGAGAAGAGGGAGAAGAAGAGCACGATTGCCGGCCCTTTCACGCCTTTCCTGCCCAGAGCCCTCACGCACGCATATGCCGCTCCTGCGCCAAGCCCTCCCAGGAAGCCTATAGCCGAGGCGCCCAGCGAGGCATTGGCGAATGACGGCTTGATTACCAGCAGGCTGCCTATGAAGGCGATGGCTACCATGGCTGCCTTCCTCAGCGGGAGCTTCTCGGCAAGGAATATCCAGGAGAAGATGATCGTGAAGAATGGGGACATCTTGTTCAGCATCGAGGCATCGGAGAGGACGAGATGGTCCACGGCATAGTAGTTGCAGAGGATGCCTAGCGTTCCCATCACTGACCTGAGGATGAGGAGCGGGATGTCCTTGGCGGCAATCCCGGTTGCCGAGCGGTCCCGGGCGATGATGGCTGCCGCCGCTATGGCCGCGATCGCATTGCGGAAGAAGCTCTTCTCAATCGATGGCAGGTCGCCTGCTGCCCTGACGAACATATTCATCAGGGCAAAGCAGAATGCCGAGGCTATGATGCAGAGGACGCCTTTCGCGTGGCGTGTCATTCCGCAGGCCAGATTCCCGTCTCGGGAGCGACCTCCGTCATGCCGTCGATAGCGATCTGCATGAGGTCAGCGACATCGATTCCCAGCATCTCGGAGCCCTTTGCGATCACGTCGCGGTTGACTCCTGCCGCGAATGACTTGTCCTTCCATTTCTTCTTGATTGACTTGACCGAGATGCCCTTCATCTTCTCAGGCCTCATCAGCGCCGTCGCATGCACAAGGCCCGAAAGCTCATCGATGGTGTAGAGCATCTTCTCCATGAAGCGTTCCGGCTCCACGTCGGTGACGAGGCCCCAGCCGTGGCTGCATATCGCATGGACCATGTCTTCAGGCATGCCGATCTCGGCAAGGAGCTCAGGTGCCTTCCTGCAGTGCTGCTCCGGGAACATCTCCCAGTCGATATCATGCAGCAGCCCGACGATGCCCCAGTACTCCGGGTCCTCGCCGTACTTCACTGCCGCTTCCCGCATGATGGCCTCCACCTCAAGGGCATGGTGGTAGAGGCTTTCCGATTTATTGTATTTCCTGAATAACGCCAGCGCGTCGTCTCTTGAAACTGCCATATGGCGATTATAGCGCTTTCATGGATGCAATGAAATATTGCGCAATGGTGCATTCTCGGCCTTAAGCAGGCCCCTGTCCTCTGCCAGTATCCTCTCGCACTCCGCCCTGGCTTCCTCTACCAGCTTCAGGTCTGATGCGATGGACGAGAACCTGAGCGAGACGAAGCCCGACTGCCGTTCCCCTTCCCCGATATCGCCAGGGCCCCTGATCTCGAGGTCCTTATCGGCAATGAGGAAGCCATCGTTGGTCTCCTTCATGATCCTGAGCCTCTCCCTTGCATCATCGGTGAGGCTGCCTATCGCTACGAGGAAGCAGTAGGAGGGCAGCGTGCTCCTGCCGACCCTGCCCCTGAGCTGGTGCAGGGCTGCCAGCCCGAACCGTTCCGCATGCTCTATCACCATGCAGGTCGCATCGGGCACGTCGATGCCGACTTCGACGACTGATGTCGCTACGAGATACATCAGCTTCCTGTCCCTGAAGTCGCTGAGGATGCCCATCTTCTCCTCCTCGGGGAGCTTCGAATGGATTAGGGCTGACGGCACGCCGGGATAGATCTCCTTCAGCCTTGAGTACATCGTCGTCACGTCAAGGAGGCCGCCATCCCCTTCGTCATCGATGCGCGGGTAGACGAAGTATGCCTGATGGCCGCGCTGGAATTCGACGCCGACAGTCTCGTACATCGCCTTGCGCGTGCTTTCCTGGAAGATGGTATGCGTCTTTATGGGAATCCTTCCGGAAGGCATCGTCCTCAGCGTGGAGATGTCATAGTCGGCAAGCATGGTCAGCGCGAGCGAGCGCGGTATCGGGGTGGCTGTCATATAGAGGATGGATGGGTTCTGACCCTTCCCGGCCAGCGCCTCGCGCTGCCTGATGCCGAACCTGTGCTGCTCGTCGATGATGGCGAGCGTGAGGCTGCGGAAGGCGACATCCTCGGAGAAGAGGGCATGGGTGCCTATGACCAGGTCGATATCCCCGTCCTTCAGCGACCTGAGCAGGAGCCTGCGTGGCTGTCCCTTCACGCTTCCGGAAAGAAATGCGATGCGTACCCCGAGCCCGGAGAGCAGGGCGCTTGCCCCATCGGCATGCTGCTTCGCCAGCAGCTCAGTCGGGGCCATGAACGCGACCTGCCCGCCTCTGCTGATGGCATGGAGCGCGGATATCCAGGCGACCAGCGTCTTGCCGGAGCCTACATCGCCCTGCAGCAGCCTGTTCATCGGGATCCGGCTGTCGATATCGCAGCGTATCTCCTCCGCGGCCCTGAGCTGGTCATCTGTCAGTGAGAACGGCAGTGATGATATGAGGGCCTTCTCCTTCTCCGTCATCGGTACATGGCGGTCCTTCCTCTCCGGCTTGCCGCGCAGGATGGGGAAGAGCAGCCTGAAGATCTCCGAGAAGGCGAGGCTCCTCCGTGCCTTGGCGGCATCTTCCGCGGTCCGGGGGAAATGGAGCAGTGCATATGCCTCCTTGTCATGCAGGAGGCCGTGGCGCCCGTATATGCTGAATGGGAGCGAGTCGCTTATCTCGGTATTGCGGATGGCGTATTCCGCTGCCCTGCGCATGACCTTCTCCGTCAGCCCCTCTGTCAGCGGGTAGATGGGCAGTATGGAACCGATGCCGGCTTCGGCCTTTGTCCTCTTCAGCTCGAAAGCAGCCGATGAGCGGTAGCATCTCCTGCCGAAGAACGTCGGGTCGCTTCTCACCGAGACCTGGCAGATCATATACCAAGAGGAACCCGGCGTGAGGCTGCCTTCCAGGAAGCCCCTGTTGAAGCAGAGCAGGTCAAGCGGGGTACCGTCATCATCGACTACGGTGACCTTGAGCGTCTTCTCGCCCTTCCTGTTGTAGAAGGATGAGGCCTTCCTCACGTGGATCCTGCAGATGGCTGTGGGGTTCTCCTCCGTCGTCTCGCCGATCATCCGCTCACGTGTCCTGTCGTCATAGGAACGCGGCATGAAGGACAGCATATCCTCCAGCGTCCTGATGCCGAGTGCCTCGAAGCGCCCTGCCAGCTTGCTGCCGACGCCCGGCACGGAACGGATGCTTTCCATCAGAACGGGATCCTGGCCGCCAGGTTTATGAGGATGGCGAAGATGTTCTTCATGACGAAGTAGAGGAGCACCAGCAGCGCGAGCTCTATAGCTGCCACGGCAGCCTCATTGGGCCTGCGGAAGCAGCCGCGTATCATGTTCGAGAGCCTCTGGAAGGGATCCGACATCATCATAGGCGAGCGCATCAGCATGCCGATGAGGCGGAAAGCCGCCGAGAAGCCGCCGATCCAGATCATCAGCGAGACGCCATATGACCAGAAGGCGCTCAGGATGAATGCGAGTATGAGGCCGAAGGTGATGAAGCCGAATGTGCCGAATACGGTGAAGATGGACTGGAATATCGAGAGGATGCCGATGCCGATGATGGGGGAGAAATCGAACATGCCTATCCTGTACCGCGATGTCCTGAAGAGGTTCAGGTACGGGTCGACAGCCAATGCGAGATAGTACGTCATCGAACCCGGCCTCGGATACGGATTGATCCATGAGATGAAGATCCTTATCCAGATAAGGAACGAGTATACTTCTATAAGCCTTGCCGCGAAGAGCGCGGCAGTCATCAGGAATTCCATTGCTTCCTCCACAAAGTAAAAGTAAGGGCAAAACGGCGCAAAGGCTACTCAGGATATCCAGACCCTGTCCACTATCTCCATGCCCCTGAGGTCGTTGAGCAGCTCCGGGGAATAGCTTACGAAGTAGCCGGCACCGGTCTGCAGCTCATAGCCGGGTACCTTCGCAAGGGAGAGCCCCACCGGTATATAGCCTTCGCTCTCCTTCAGCCTCCGGGCGACTGACTGGATGGGTTCCTGGCTGAAGTCCCTCAGCTGTATGTGCACCATCTGCACGGCATCGGGCTGCAGGTCCTCCGGCCTGACGACCTTGTCGATGAGGAACGAGAGCTTGGATTCCCTGTCCTTCTGGTCGAATGTGCCGACGAAGCCGTAGATGCCATCCTCCACCACATCCTCCATGATCTGCTCATACAGCTTGGGGAAGGCTACCGCATCGATATCGCCTTCCTTTGTCTGCAGGGTGAAGAAGCCCATCTTCTTCTTGTCCTTGGTCATGATCTGGCGCTTGGCGGCGACCAGCGCGATCAGCGATTGCGGCTTGCCGAGGATAATCGATGACGGATTGCTGAGATCCGCCCTCACGCATGCCTCGATCTGCTCGCTGTATCTGTCAAGCGGATGGCCCGAGATGTAGAAGCCGAGATACTCCTTCTCGAGCTGGAGCTTCTCCGATATCGGCATCGGGTCGACGGGGCGCATCTCGAAATGGAATGTCGATTCCTCTTCATCGCCGAAGAGCGAGAGCTGCCCGAATGCCGTCTCGCTCTTCATGCTCTTGTCGTATCTTATGGCATCATCCAGGTTGGCCAGCAATACGGCCCTGTCCGTGCCGAGCTCGTCGAAGGCGCCTGCCTTGATCAGCGATTCCAGCAGCTTCGAGTTCACCACGCCCTCTCCCTGCCTGGAGATGAAGTCGATGAACGAGGCGTATGGCCCGTGCTGCTCCCTTTCCCTGATGATGATCTCCACGACGCCCTCGCCGACGCCCTTGATGCCGGCAAGCCCGTATACGATGTCCCCGTCGGATACGTTGAAATGCTTGTCGGACCTGTTGATGGATGGCGGCAGTATCCTCAGCCCGTACTTGGGCGCCAGGTTCAGGTACTCGGTGAACTTCGCGGGATTGCCCATCTCGTTCGTGAGGTTGGCAGCCAGGAACTCGGCAGGGTAGTTCGCCTTCAGGTAGGCTGTCTGGTAGGCGATGACCGAATAGGCGACTGCATGGGATTTATTGAAGCCGTAACCTGCGAATGGCTCGAGGATATGGAAGATCTCCTCTGCATGCTCCTCGGTAAAGCCGTTCCTCACGGCGCCGGCCTTGAACTTGACCAGCTGCTCAGCCAGCTCATAGACCTTCTTCTTGCCCATGATCCTCCTGAGGATATCAGCGCCTCCGAGCGTGTATCCCGCGATTACCTGGGCGACCTTCATGACCTGCTCCTGGTAGACGATGACGCCGTATGTCTCCTTGAGGACATCCTCGAGGCAGGGGTCAGGATAGGTGATGGGCCTCTTGCCGAGCTTGGAGTCGATGTACTGGTCGATGAACTGCATCGGGCCCGGCCTGTAGAGGGCGTTGAGGGCGACCAGCTCCTCAATCGTCGATGGCTTCTCGCGCTTGAGGATGTTGGCCATGCCGTCCGATTCGAACTGGAAGACGCATTTGGAGTCGCCCCTGTCCAGCATGTCGAATGTCTTCCTGTCATGCTCATCGATCCTGTTTATGTCGAAATCAGGGGTGTGCTTGTGGATCAGCTCGACAGTGTGCTTGATGAGGGTGAGCGTCTTGAGGCCGAGGAAGTCCATCTTCACAAGCCCGCAGTTCTCGATCTGCGTCATCGGATACTGCGTAGCGACGGATCCCGTCTTCGGGTCGACGAAGAGCGGTACGTAATGGGATAGCACCTCCTTGCCGATGACGACGCCCGCAGCATGGAGCGATGAATGCCTGTTGAGGCCCTCTAGGCGCTCTGCAGTGTCGAAAAGCTCCTCATAGATGCCTCCGCGGGCCCTTATCTCCTTCAGCTTCGGTTCGGCGTCGAAGGCCTTGGCAAGCGTCATCTTCAGTTCATCTGGTATGTATGAGCAGATCTTGTTGGCCTCCTCATATGGGATGTCGAGGACCCTGGCGACGTCCTTGACGACCTGCTTGGGCTTCAGCGTTCCGAAGGTGATGATCTGGCCGACCTTGTCCTTGCCGTAATGCTCCGTGACGTAGTCTATGACCTTGCTGCGTCCTTCGAAGCAGAAGTCTACGTCGAAATCAGGGAGCGATACCCTTTCCGGATTGAGGAACCTCTCGAAGAGGAGGTTGTACTTTATCGGGTCGACATCTGTGATGGTTATCGAATAGGCGACAATGGATCCGGCTCCGCTTCCGCGTCCCGGCCCGACAGGGATGTCATGGGTCTTTGCCCAGTGGATATAGTCGCGCACGATGAGGAAGTAGGCGGGGAAGCCCATCTGGATGATGATGCCAAGCTCATAGTCAAGCCTCTTCTGCAGCTCTTCCGTGACGACGGGATAGCGCTTCTTGAGGCCTTCGTTGGCAAGGTAGGTGAGGTACTCGGCCTCGGAGCTGAATCCCTCCGGGATCGTGCAGTTGGGGAATGTCGGCCCGGGGAACTTGATCTCGAGCTGGCAGCGCTCCGCGACCTTTCCCGTATTCTCCACGGCCTCTGGGCACCATGAGAAGAGCTGCTCCATCTCCTCAGGGGTCCTGAAGTAGAATTCCCCTTCCTTGTACCTGAGCCTGTTCCTGTCGCTCTTCTTCGATGCCGTGCCTATGCAGAGGAGCGTATCATGCGCATTCCAGTCGCTCTTCTCGATGTAGTGGATATCATTGGTGCAGACAAGCGGGATGTCCAGCTCCTGCGAAAGCCTCACGATGAGCGGATTGGTCTTCTTCTGGTCCTCAAGCCCGTGGTCCTGCAGCTCGAGGTAGTACCTGTCGCCGAAGAGGTCCTTGTACCACAGCGCGCTTTCCCTGGCCTTCTCATAGCCCTGGGTCAGCAGCATCCTGGGGATCTCTCCCGCCAGGCAGGCCGAGAGGCAGATCAGGTCGCTGCTGTACTGGCTGAGCGTCTCCCTGTCTATCCTCGGCTTGTAGTAGAACCCTTCCTTGTATGCGATTGAGTTCAGCTCCATCAGGTTGTGGTAGCCGTTATCGTTCATGGCCAGGAGTATAAGGTGGTAGTAGCCTTTGCCCTCCGGTGTCGGCGTACGGTCCCTCCTATCGCCTACGGCAAGGTAGAACTCCGTGCCGATGATAGGGTTGATGCCGGCTTTGCGGCAGGCCTCATAGAAGGTTATCGCGCCGAACATGTTGCCATGGTCCGTGATAGCCAGCGACGTCATCCCGCATTCCTTCGCCTTGGCGATGTATCTGGGAATCGAAGCCGCTCCGTCCAGAAGCGAATAATCGGTATGGTTATGGAGATGTACGAAGCTCAAGCGCCTTCCTCCTTAGGAAGCTGGTGATGTCAGCGATTTCTCGTTCAGGTCATCTATTATAGCCCTGAGGATGCCGCTTGTGCGAGCCCTCTGCAGCCTGCTCAGCTCCTGGATGGATGAATCTATGAATGTGAAGACGATCTGCTCGAGCGACCTGAACTCGCCTTCATCGAGCGGGAACCTCAGCGATGAGAAGATGTTGTCTATATCCCGGGAATAGAGGATGCCTATGTCAGGGTACGTGAATGCGATCGTGGGATTGTCCAGCACGTCCTGGTCCATGGAGGCGGTGAAGGCGATGGCTACGGCCTCGCTGGGCCTGCTGAGCACGGATCCGATGGATGTGAAGTACTGGCAGTCCTTGTCGGAGAAGGAGATCCTTATCCTGGAGATCATCCCTCCTGGCGGGAGCGATACCTTGCCGTTCTTGTCCAGCATCCTCGTCAGCTGCATCCATCTCGAGTGGAGCCTCTTCTTCCTGATGAACCTTATCTCCACCGTCGCGTCAAGGGATATAAGCGTACCGGGGAATGTGGTGGAGAGCTCCCTGGTAGCGATGGCTCCGCCGATGGTGGCCTTCCTCGTTATGAGCCTGGAGCCTATCGACCTGATGTTGTCGAGGAGCACCTTCGGCAGGACTGCCTTGCCTGTGCTCATGACCTCATCGAGAGTCACCATCGCCCCGAATTCGGCGAACCTGTCGTTCCTCTGGAAGCGATGGAGCTCCTCCATCGAGGCAAGCGAGATGATCTCCCTGCCCATCTTGCGGGAAGGGTAGGAGTCCGGACGCGACATCAGGAACGTGCCGCCTGCCCAGAGTTCCGCCTCGGGATAGTGCGTTATGATCGATGCATACTCCGCCATGTTGTGCGGGGTATGTATGTTGGGGGAGCTGAGCCCCTCATATATGTTCCTATCCATGGAAGCCTGGCTACTGTATCCGTCTAACACGCTTGCCGCTCCTTATCGCCATCCCCTGCTTCACGATCGCTACCTGGTCATCGGGGTCCATGCAGCTGCACTTTATCACGGAAAGCTCCTTCAGTATCTCGCTGCGGTCCGTCACATCATCCGCGATCAGCGAATGGAAGATGATCGACCTGGCCTCATAGCAGTCCGAGCAGGGATAGGCCCCGACCGCGTCATATGCCTTCTCCAGGTCCTTGAATGCCTTCGTCCTCCTGAAGCCGTCGAATGTCTGCACCTCCTTGCCCCTGAGCTCGAATGCCGGCACGAGGCAGCTGAGTGTGGGCTTGCCATCCACGAGCACGGCGCAGAGCCCGCACAGGCTGCCGTTGCAGTGGTTCGTGCCGCTGCCTGCTCCCAGGTTCTCGTTGATGATCAGCGAGAGCGGCTTATCCGAATTGAGCGATAGGGAAAGCGTCTTCCCGTCTATTGTGCAATCGACCTTCAAGATCAAACCTCCGTCAAAGAATTCAGCTTCCCGTATGGCTGCTGAGCACCTTCTCCAGCACGCTGCTCGATGTGGGCAGGCTGCTGCCTCCGCTGCCTACGGCCTGGAAGAGGGCGTTCGCAAGAGCCCCCATGGTCAGTGCCTTCATCAGCGCCGATAGCGATGATACGGAGGTATCCGCCCCGTTCGTCGTGATATCCAGATGCATCGAGAAATCCATCGGGATAGTGAACCCGCATTCAGAGACCGTGCTGAGGATTGCCCGCTTGACGGCATTGCGCAGCGAGGCAGAGTTCAGCATCTGCGGCAGGATGATATCGGCCCATACCGCTGTCACCATGGGGCGGAAATCGGTCTCGCTGATGATTATCTCCGCGACTACCGTGGCCGAGCCGGCATTCTGGAACTCGCATGGGAGCGTGGTGTTCTGGGCGTCGAATACCACGGAGACAGGGAGTGGCTCCGTATCCTTCAGGGATGCCAGCTTGCGTGCGGCGCTTTCCAGCTGCGGCGTCAGCGACGAGATGATCCTCGAGAGCACGTCAGGGCCTGCATCCAGCGTATCCTGCGATGGGTCGAGGAACATGATGGTCTCCGGCTGCCCTGGGTTTATCCTGTCGGAGATCAGCGTGCGCCAGATTTTCTGCATATTGGGATGGTTGAGCGCGGAGGTGTTGATGGTGACATTATGCTTCTGCGTATAGGTCATCATCGAGCGGAACTTCGCCGCGCGCGCGAAGGTGGTCGAGAATCCGGATATCCCGGTTCCCGAAGCCAGGCCTATCCCCTTGATGTAGCCCAGGAGGCCGAAGCTATGGCGCTGGAAGTTGTTGGCGAACCACTTCCTCTCGTATGTAGATGCCGACGCTGCCGCGGCCATGGTCTTGTGCTGGTCATCGAGCTCGAAGCCCGGGATGTAGTCGGTGAATCTCCTCTTCTCGATATCCTTGCGGTATGAGTAGGGCGTCATCTCAGTCGCCTCGGCCAGCCTTGAGATATGGTATTCCGTCGCCGATAGCGCCTCCGAGTATCCGAGCGATCCGGAGAAGGCCGCCGGATAGAGGCCCGAAGACCTTACATCCACGGAAGCCCGGAATTCCTTGAGCGGATAGGGCGGTATCAGCCCGGTCATGGCCTGCCTCTGGTATTCCTCGGCAAGGACAGGGGATGCTCCCATGTCGACGGTCATGGCGACATTTTCCGACAGCGGCTTGCCTTCGCTGTCGATGACCGTCTTCCTTGTCACATGTATGCCAGGCCTGGAGAATATGGCCCTGTCCCTTATCTCGCATGGCATTCCCGTGCGTATGACGGCTACGGCAGCGATTGCCGCGACGATGGCCGGGTCGATGAGGAACTCGTCGAACCTGCTCCTGTGGGAGAGCTGGTGCACGACTATGCTTTCCTTCGGGTACTTTATGGCGGTGGATACGGCGCTCTTGATGAGGTCCACCCATTCGCATGGCGTCTCGATATGGAGCCTGCTGTTCTCCATCCATGCGGTCACCGTATACATGATGCTGGTCTGCCTGGCCTCATGGGCAAGGTCATATGAGGATTCCACCGTCCTGTATCCGGCATCAGCCCCCTCTTCAGGCGTGAACTCTCCCCATGAATACTCCAGCGGCTCCGGCATGGGGTGCTCCACGGGTACGGCCTCCTCCGAGAGCTTCATCCCGATGGAGCGCATCTGCATGGCTGCGATCTCGTAGTCAGGGGCGAAGAGCGCGAACGCGACCTGCCCTGGGTATGCCGTAATCCCGCTGGCCATCATCGGCCTCGTATCGGAGAAGAAGGCCAGGTCATTGCTTCCCGGGATGTCATCAGCCGTCAGGAGAAGCGTGTACTGGTCCTGCTTCGGCAGCTCTATTTCCTCGATCTTCCTGCCGCAGCTGTCGACGCGCATGAGCATGCCGCAGCGCATCTTGTAGCGTGAGAAGTTCTTACGTTCGGCCATGTTCTGAGATTACCATCTAAAATAGCGATTAGCAAGAATCGCGCCTTCCTATATAATCGATGCCATGAACGCGAAGGAAGAGATAGACAGGCTTACCGATGAGCTCAGGCTCTATCAGGATAAATACTATAAGGAAGGGACCTCCCTCATATCGGATAGCGAGTATGACCGCCTGACCGACAGGCTGATGGAGCTTGAGGCTGCCCATCCGGAGCTTGCCCATCCGGATTCGCCCACGAAGCGAGTAGGCTCGGACCTTACCAATGATTTCCCGGAGGTGCGCCATACGATTCCCGTCCTTTCCCTGGACAAGGCGTATTCGCCGGACCAGGTCAGGGATTTCTTCGGCAAGTCGATAGCGAAGGGCGGCGAGCTGCTCTCGTTCGCCGCCGAGGAGAAGATCGATGGCGTCTCGATGGTGCTCTACTATGAGGATGGCGTCCTCGTGCGGGCAGTTACCAGGGGCAATGGCGAGGTCGGCAATGATGTCACCGCCAATATAATGACCATGAGGAGCGTCCCGCTGTCGCTTCCGGAGCCTCTCACGATAGCTGTGAGGGGCGAGGTATATATCGCCAAGGCCGACTTCGAGGCTCTCAATGCCAGGGAGCCGGATGAGGCGAAGAGAGCCGCCAATCCACGCAACCTCGCGGCAGGGACGGTACGCAGGCAGAAGTCGTCGGAAGCGAAGCTCGTGCCGCTGCGCATCTTCTGCTATGAGGGGTTCTGGGCCGACAGGGACCAGACGCCTCCTGACCATCTCCATATCCTGGCCAAGCTCAAGGCGCTGGGATTCACCATCGATGAGGATCTCGCCTTCTTCAGCAATACGGAAGAGGAGGCGGCACGGAAGCTCCGGGAAGCCGGGATCGAAGGCAGGGCATACGCGTTCTCCGGCCTGGAGGGTTATATCGCGGGGATGGCAGGGGCGAGGAAGGGCCTGGGCTATGAGATTGACGGCCTCGTCTTCAAGATCAACGAGCTGGATGTGCGCGAGAGGATGGGATATACCGAGCATCATCCGCGCTGGGCCATCGCCTATAAGTTCGAAGCCCCGCAGGCGGAGGCGAAGCTCGTGGGCGTGACGGTGCAGGTGGGACGCACGGGGCGCATAACGCCGGTGGCGGAGATCACTCCGACGAAGCTGGGTGGCTCCACGATCAGGCGGGCGACCCTGCATAACCAGGAATATATAGACGAGCTTGAGCTGGCCATCGGCGATACCGTCTCGATATCCAAGCGCGGCGATGTCATACCGGCAGTCGAGCGCGTAATCGACAAGAACGAGGATGGCAATACAACGTTCAGGATCCCGGATGTCTGCCCATGCTGCGGCACCAGGCTCGAGCATATAGGCGCCCTTGATTTCTGTCCGAATTACGGCTGCCCTGACCAGGTCAGGGGCAGGATAGCCTTCTTCGCCTCATCGGACCAGATGGATATCGAGTCGCTTGGGCCCAAGACGGTCGATATCCTCTACAAGGCAGGCATGCTGGGCAGCATCGAGGATATCTACAGGATGGATCCGGCTGCTGCGGCAGGCCTCCCGGGGTTCGGCGAGAAGTCAGCGGAGCTGCTGGCGAAGGGGATAGAGGAGAGCCGGGACAGGCCATTCGCCACCGTCCTCTCCTCGCTCGGCATCGCGGAACTCGGCAAGAAGAACGCGGGCATCCTCATCCAGGGCGGGTTCGACAGCATCGACAAGCTGATAGAGGCCGCAGAGGCAGGAAGCGTATCCCGCTTCACGGCCCTGCCCGGATTCGGCGAGGTCATGGCAGAGAATGTCATCAGGGCATTCAGCGACCCCGGCCTGCTGGCGACCGTGCAGGCCCTGCGCGACGCGGGCCTGCACATGAGCGCGGATATGGATGCGAAGGGCGAGAAGCTGCCACAGGTATTCGCGGGACAGGTCTGGTGCATAACCGGTTCGTTCGAGAACTTCAATCCACGTACGAAGGCGCTTGCCGAGGTCGAGGCGAGAGGCGGCAGGACCGTCTCATCCGTGACATCGAAGACCACGCATCTCCTTGCGGGCAAAGGAGGAGGCTCGAAGAGGGCGGAAGCTGAGCGCCTTGGCGTGGAAATCGTCGATGAGGCCGGGTTCCTCAGGCTGCTGGGCCGGCAGGGGAAGGAGCCCGGGGACGGGCAGCTGACGCTTTTCTAGGCACTTTCCCCGTAAGCGCCAAACGATGTATCATCAGTTGCAGGAGAAATCATAAGTTGAACAATCTGGCTATCGAACTCAATGGGATCCTGAAGGATTCAGCGGCTTATGGCTTCCTCTCGCCTGTGGGGCAGAGGATGTATTTCCCGAAGGGCATCGTCGCCCAGAGCGAGGAAGCTAAGGAGAAGGCGAAGCTCTACAATGCAACGGCAGGCCTCGCGACGGAGAAGGGCGAGCCTTTCCATCTGACGGATATATTCTCCGCATTCAGGGAAGGGATCTTCAGGCCTTCGCAGATATTCTCCTATGCGCCGGGCGGCGGCGACAAGGAGCTCAGGGCCATCTGGAAGCGTGAGATGGTGGCCAAGAACCCTCATCTGGAGGGGAAGAGGACCTCGATGCCCATAGTCACTGCCGGGCTCACGCATACGATCAGCCTCATCGCGCAGCTTTTCGTGTCACCAGGCGATGAGATCGTCTGCCCTGACCTCTACTGGGATAACTACGAGCTCGTCTTCCAGGACCTTGTAGGCGCCCAGATGAAGCTCTTCCCCTTCTATGGCAAGGATGGCGGCTTCAATACCGAAGGGATGAAGAAGGCGCTCATGGAAAGCAGGGGCGGCTATGCCAGGATAATCCTCAACTTCCCGAACAACCCGACAGGATACACGCCATCGGCAGCAGAGGCAAAGGCCATCGTCGATGCTATCGTCGAGGTCGCTGAGTCCGGCAAGAAGGTCATGGTGATATCCGATGATGCCTATTTCGGCCTCTTCTTCGAGGAGGGCACCGAGAAGGAGTCGCTCTTCTCCTACCTTGCCGATGCCCATGAGGACATCTTCGCGATAAAGGGCGATGCGGCTACCAAGGAGGAGATGGTCTGGGGCTTCAGGATCGGCTTCATAACATATGCTTCCAAGGGCTTCACCGATGCGCATATCGATGCCCTGCAGAAGAAGACGCTCGGCGCTATCAGGTGCACGGTCAGCAACTGCGACCGCCCGGGCCAGTCGCTGATCCTCAATGCGTATAGGAACGGAACCCATTATGCTGAGGACAAGGAGCATCTGTTCAGCGTCATCAAGAGCAGGTACGAGGCAGTCCACAGGGCTGTCGAGAAGCATAAGGGCGAGACCGTCATCGCCCCGTACCGCTTCAATTCCGGATACTTCATGGGATTCTCCACCAACGGGCATGATGCCGAGGAGCTGAGGACATATCTTCTCGATAAGTACAGCATCGGCACTATCAACATCGTGGGGCATACGCTCCGCGTAGCCTATTGCTCCGTTGAGGAGGAGGGCCTTGAGGACCTGATCGACAAGGTCTACAAGGCGGCAGGAGAGCTATGGAGCTGAGGACGAAGACCACCATCCTCCAGGAAGGCAGGAAGTTCATGGGAGAAGGCGTTCTCTGGCTGATGGAAGGCATAGAGGAGACCGGTTCCCTGCTTGCTTCCGCCAAGCGCATGGGGCTTTCGTATTCCAAGGCAAGGACGATGGTGGAACGTCTGGAGAAAGAGACAGGAAGGTGTATGATAAGAAGGAGGAAGGGAGGCGCTTCCCACCAGGGAGCTGAGCTCACTTCCTTCGCGAAGGGATATATCTCCCTGTATAGGGAGTTGGACAAGGCTGTCAGGGAAGATGCCGAGAAGAGGTTCGCATCATTCTCTGAGCAGGTGGGAAGGCTGCAGGAGAAGGAGGAAGCAGATGGCTGAAACCCAGTATGATTTCACGATTGAATCGCTTGGGCCAGCGAAGCTCAATTCGCCGATAAGGATGTCGAAGAAGGAAGGCGATGGCTTCGTTGATTATGTCCAGGATACCGACAGGATCCTGTACTCTATCGAGACTGAGGAGACCGAGCAGGGGTCGAGGCCTGTCCATTCCGATACGCTGATGCTTGCCGGACCCAGGGAGAAGATCTACTTCAATCCTGCTCATGTCCATGCGGCGATCTGCACATGCGGAGGCCTGTGCCCTGGCCTGAACAACGTCATCAGGGCTGTCGTCCGCTGCCTCTGGTACCGCTATGGCGTCAGGAGGATCTCCGGGATCCAGTATGGCTATCTCGGCCTGCTTGAGAACTCGCCGTGGCCCCTTATCGAGCTGACCCCCGATGTCGTTGATGAGATCCAGGAGAAGGGAGGCACGATCCTTGGCTCTGCCCGCGGAGGCGGAAAGCAGGTCGAGGAGATCGTCGATTCGCTGGAAAGGCTGAATATAAACATACTCATCTCGGTCGGCGGCGATGGAACGCTGCGCGGTGCCTATGATATCGGCGAGGAGATAAAGAGGAGGGGCCTGAAGATCTCGGTTGTCGGCGTCCCCAAGACCATCGACAACGACCTCTCGTTCATCGATTCATCCTTCGGCTTCGATACCGCCGTGTCGATGGCAGTGCCTATCATCAGGGGTGCGCATGTAGAGGCCAAGGGCGCCATAAACGGGGTAGGCCTTGTCAAGGTCATGGGCAGGGAGTCCGGCTTCATCGCGGCCAACGCATCGCTTGCGCAGTCCGATGTCAACTTCTGCCTCATCCCGGAGAGCCCGTTCGACCTCGATGGCCCCAATGGCCTTCTCGAGCACGTCAAGAGGAGGATCCTCGAGCGCGGCCATGCCGTGATACTCGTGGCGGAGGGAGCCGGGCAGGAATTCGCCCCGCCGACAGGCGAGACCGATGCGTCCGGCAATATCAAGTACCATGATATCGGCATCTTCCTGAAGAACAGGATGAAGCAGTATTTTGCGGAGCAGGGGATAACGACCTCGATCAAGTACATCGATCCGTCATATATCATCCGCTCATCCGCGGCCAACAGCTACGATTCGATCTACTGCGCCAGGATCGGTGCGCATGCAGTCCATGCCGCCATGGCGGGAAAGACGCAGTGCATTGCATCGCGCGTGAACAACCAGTATGTCTATGTTCCTATCAAGGTAGCTGTCTCCAAGAGGAGCCATGTGGATATCGAGGGATCCCTGTGGAGGGATGTCCTGGAGAACACAAGGCAGCCATTCTCGATGAAGAACAGCTGAGCTGCGGAAGACGATTGGATTGCAGGCCCTGCCGGGGCCTGCTTCATTATCAATGCCTTTTCCTGGCGATTGCCTTGTTGAGTATCAGCAGCGATATGGTGCTGGATAATATGCAGATGACGGCCATCGACATCCCCTTGCCGATGCTGCCCTGCTCGAACTGCCTGTTGATGTAGGTTGAGACTGTCAGCGTATTGGTCGGGGCGATAAGGGAGGGCGTCACCAGCTCCCTGAAGGCGATGATGAATGTCATCATCCAGCCGGAAAGGATGCCGCGTGATATCAAGGGGAGCGTTATGTGCCTGAATACATATGAAGGGCTTCCTCCGCATATGCGCCCGGCAGCGGCCAGGCTGGGGCTTATCTGCGATAGCGAGGATGTCACGTACTGTACGGTGTAGGGCAGGAAGAGGATCGTATAGCTGAGGACCATGATCCAGATCGTCCCGTAGATTGGGATGGCATCGTAGATCCTGTTGTAGAAGAGCATGATGCCGAGGACGAGGACGATGCTGGGGAGCATCTCAGGTATCAGCGAAAGGCCTTCGACGATCTTTCCTGTATGCCTTGACCTCCTAGAGGAGAGGGCGACTGCCGTGCCGAGCATCGCGGAGATGGTTGCGGAAGTGACGGCAAGGAATACCGAGACGGAGAGCGCGTTGATACCCTGCCTGTCTTCCGTGAATACCAGCAGGTAGTTGTCGAAAGTGAAGTTGCCGGCGCGGAGGCCGTACCCCCTCAGCTTTATCAGCGATGATGCCACGACGGAGAAGAGCGGGATGGCCATCGTGAAGAATATGACGGCGATGATGAATAGCCAGCAGGTAGCCTTGGCAGCACTGCCCATCTTCATCGTCCTGATAGCTGAGCTTCTGCCGCCGACGAGGTTGTACGTCTTCCTCATCGTTATATAGTTCTGCAGCATCCAGATTGCCAGGCAGATGCCGATAAGCAGCGACGCAAGCGATGCTGACTTGCCGAATTCTATCGGCGCGACGGTTGCGTACCTGTGGATGTCGGTCGTGAAGACCTGGAAGCCGATCCTGCGCCCGAGCGTCGATGGAGTGCCGTATTCCGATATCGTCTTCACGAACACGAGGAGTGCGCCTATGGCGTAATTGCCTGTCAGCAGCGGCATGAATAGCTTCCTGAGGCGCAGCAGGAAGCCTGCTCCAAGTACGGATCCTGCCTCATCCAGCGATGATGGGATCGAGAGCATGGCATTCTTCATCATCGTCATCATGAAGGGGAATACATGGAAGCTCATGACGAGCACGAGACCGGCAAGCGAGAAGAACCAGTCCGTGAGGAATACAAGCGATGGGAACAACTGCTGCATGAGGCCCCTCTTCTGCATGAAGAGGATCCATCCCATCGATGCTATATACGGCGGGGTCATGAAAGGAATCATGAAGATTATGTCGAAGAAGCCGTACTGTGCAAACGACGTCCTGGAGAAGATGTAGGCCAGCGGGAGCGCTATCAGCGATGAGACGATCACGACCAGCAGGCCGAGGAGGAGCGAGGAGCCTATCATCGCTGCGTTCTCGCTCTCCGTTATCGTCGAGATTGCCTGGCCTAGGCTGGGATGCCCTTCCGGGAAGACAGCCTCAGCGAATATCGAGAGGAGAGGGCATATGATAAGGAACGATAGGATGATTATCAGCGCAATTGATGTCCTGTCCTTCATATGCCCTTCCTCATCCTTGTTACCTTGCGCAGAGCTCGTTGATCCTGGCTGCGGATTCGGTCGAAATCTCCATCATCGCATCCCAGTCGCAATCAATCTGCGGGATCTCGTCGAGAGTGGACCTGTTGCTGTATTCGATATCCATCCTTCCAGGCAGGAGATATGCCTCGGTCACCATCCTCTGGGCATCATCGGAGAGGAGATAGTCGACGAAGAGCTTCGCATTATCCATCTCAGGAGCGGTTTTCATGATCATCGCAGGGCGTGGGTTGACGACCGTGCCGCTTGCAGGATAGTAGATCGCGAGGGGTTCACCCTTGTCGATCGAGGAGTAGGCATTGTAGTCCACGCCGGCGAGGAGTATGCCGACTTCGCCGGTGGTGACAGCCTCAAGCGCAGCCTTGTTGGCGCCTGGGACGACCATACCGTTGGCTCCGAGCGCCTCGAACGTATCCCATCCATATGCATTGACGAATCCTGCTACGAAGTCCTTGCATGCTCCTGAGAGCTCAGGGTCGGGAATCGCGATATCGTTCCTGTACTGGCTGTCTGCGAGCTCTGCCCAGTCGGCATCAAGCTCGGGGTAGATGAGCGTGTTGTAGATTACGCCTACCGCGGAAGCGCTGTAGCCGAAGAGGCATGAATCATCATCGATCCAGCCCGGGGCCATCTTGTCTGCATTCGCAGGTACATAGGACTCAAGCTGTCCGCTTTCCTTCATCGAGAGGCCATCGGACCATGAGGCGAGTATCACCACATCGGCAACAGGATTTGCCTGCTCTGTCTCGAGCCTGGCGAGGATCTCTCCTGTCGTGCCCTGGAATGTCCTGACCTCGATGCCTGTCTTGGCTTCGAAGTCCGCGGCAAGCTTATTTGCCAGGCCTGCCGGCGATGGCATGTATACGGTTACGATTCCGTCTGCCATTGCGGCAGATGCCGCAGCGAAGAGAACGAGAAGAACGATGAGTGCTTTCTTCATCTTCATGCCTCCTTGATAGTGATTATCGATCCGGGGGCGACGCTGATAATCAGCTTCTCCCCGATATCATGCCTTTCGTCTGCGTTCACGACCCATCTGCGGCCGTGGTGGTCGAGTATGAGCCTGTAATGCGATCCCATGTATTCAGAGCCTATGACAGAGGCCTCGTATCCGGCTCTGCCTATCGATGCATCTTCCGGACGGAACATCGTCCTCTCATCGAGCCAGTTCGAGGATCCTATGAAGCGGGCGGAGAATGCTGTCATGGGATTTGCATAGAGCTCTTCAGGAGTGCCATAGCGGTCAATCCTTCCTTCTGACATCACGGCTACCATATCCGACATCGACATCGCCTCGGTCTGGTCATGGGTGACGAATACCGATGTGATCCCGCGTGATGATACCAGAGCCTTGATTTCCGTACGCATCTCCTCCCTCAGCAGCGCATCGAGCGCGGAAAGCGGTTCGTCGAAGAGTATGCACTCGGGTTCTGTGACGATGGCACGTGCGAAGGATACCCTCTGCTGCTGTCCCCCGGAGAGTTCCGATGGGAAACGGTCGGCATAATCATCAAGCTGTACTGCATGGAGCGCATCCCTGACTTTGCGCTCCAGCCCTTCTGTCCTGTGCTGTGCCCTGAGGCCGAAGGCTACATTGTCCTTCACGCGCATATGCGGCCAGAGGGCAAAGTCCTGGAAGACGAATCCTATTCCCCGTCCTTCCGGGGGTACCGAGATTCCTTCTGCGGAGGAGAAGACGCATCTGCCGCCGAGGAATATCTCGCCCTTATCGGGGACCTCAAGCCCTGCGATCATCCGCAGGAGCGTGGTCTTGCCGCAGCCTGAGGGGCCTAGCAGCGTCGTGAAGCTATTCGATGCTATCTCCATCGACAGGTTGTCGATTACTGGCTTCTCCCCGAAGCTCTTGCTTATGTTCTTAACCGAAATCCGCACAGTAGACTATGAGAATATCCATGTTAAGAGTGTTAGCTTGCCTGCGTTAATTCCTCTCTGTGTTTTCTCATCATCTTCACATATGCGGGGATCACTATCGAATCGGCGCATATCCATGCGAATGGGGAAGAGAGTATGATGCCGGGATATCCGAGCAATGCGCCAAGGAGCATGGATGCCGCGCATCTTGCTCCCAGTTCCGCTATGCAGGCGGCGAACGGTGCCCTGCTGTTGCCCATGGACTGCACCGTGGTACGGAAGATGGATAGCAGCGCCAGCACAGGGTAGAAGGGCAGGGTAATCGCGAAGAAGCCATGGATATAGCGACCTATCTCGGGCGATGGGTCCGATACGAAGATGTCGGCAAGGTATGGCTGGACTATCAGCATGATGGCGATCATGAGGAATGCGGAGGATTCCGTGATGACCAGCGCGGCCTTCGTTCCCTCTGCGATCCTGTCTATGCGCTTAGCCCCGAAATTCTGTGCCACGTATGCGGCAATCGAGGCGATGAAGGCGTTGTTTACCAGTATCGAGAGCTGGTCCGCCTTCGTAGCTGCCGTATATCCGGCGATAGCGACTGTGCCGAGGCCGTTCACCGATGCCTGCATCACCAGCTGGCCTATGCACATGATGGACATCTGGAAGCCCATGACCATGCCGAGCCTGAGGTTCCTGCCCATGACCGGGCCGTAGCTGCGGAAGCTTGCCTGGGACAGCCTCATCGGGGCGTACTTCGCCATGCCGATAGCAAGGCAGAGGATGCCCGACAGCAGCTGCGAGATCACCGTTGCCAGCGCAGCCCCTCCGACGCCCATTCCCAGGGGTACGATGAATACGATATCGAGGATGACATTAAGCAGGGAGGAAAAGACCAGCGTCACGAGCGGGATCCTGCTGTCGCCGAGTGCCCTCAGTATGTTCGAGGCAAGGTTGTACAGCACGGTCGCTCCCGTTCCTGCCATTATGACCGCAAGGTAGACCGCAGCATCATGGGATATCTCCAGCGGGGTCTTCATCACCCTTACTATCTGCGGGGTCAGGACCAGCGTTATTATCGTGACTATAGCCGTGAACGCCAGGGAAATCACCATCGATGCGGCAATCGACTTCCGCATCCCGTCCTCGTTCCTTTCGCCCGCCAGCTGGGCAAGGACGATGGAGAAGCCGTTCGTCATGCCCTGGATGAAGATGAGTATGAAGTAGATGAATACCGACGTGGATCCGACGGCTGCCAGCGAATCCTCTCCGATGGTCTGGCCCACGATGAGCGTGTCAGCCAGCGTATAGCATAGCTGGAAGAGATTCCCGCCGATGATCGGCAGGGTGAATAGGAAGAGAGACCTGAGGGGCTTTCCTTCTGTGAGATCCTGGTTCATAGCAATGGCCTGCAGCAATGATATGCATATCGGACTGCTTAATCTACCTTGTTTCAGCTTGATTCCGGCATTTATTCCCGGTTTCTGACTAATTGCTTATTCATGAAGCATTAACATGGAATTATCATAAAACCAATGAAGTCTGAAAAATCCAAAAACAGGACTGAAAAAGTACTTTTCATAGTCGGTGAAATCCAATATATTCTTAGGCGAAGTGGATGACAATCCACTCTAACCTCCTTTTGTTCCCCACAATGCGGTTTACCTCCTTTTTCTCCGCAGTGGGGTTTTTTATTTCCCGTGATCATTGCGATGTCCGGCAGGCACAGCTGTATATATAGCTAGTAGATATCAAGCCTGTCATGAACGGCTTTGGCTTGGTCATAAGGCAATTCTGCCCGGTATCTGGCCTGATATCCGGTTCCGGCTGTTTACCATAGGCCCCAAGGAAGTAGTAATCATGGGTAGATACGAGGAACCTGTACGGTTCATCCGCGATATTGCAGGTGCCGGATATCGTCTGCCCTTGCTGGCAACGGGATGGCATGATGCGGCATTCCTCTGCCCATCCCGCCATAGGGCCGCAGTCTATTGGGTTTGCACGCTGGGTGTTCAGGCTTTATAATTGCTATGGTTTGTGTGGATGGATCGTTTCCATCCTTCGTCCGTACACCTGGAGGAGAATATGAAGGATTTCTTCTGTCTTAATGAGAAGGGGACGAATGTAAAGACCGAGATAGTAGCAGGTCTGACTACGTTCTTTACGATGGCTTACATCATATTCGTCAACCCGAATATGCTGGCGGAGACCGGCATGAGCTGGCATGGCGTTTTCGTCGCCACCTGTCTTGCCGCAGCCGTGGGAACGCTCGTGATGGCGCTTTTCGCCAATGTCCCCTATGCCGTCGCGCCTGGAATGGGCCTCAACGCGCTCTTCACCTATACGATCTGCATGGCAGGCGGGTTCACATGGCAGGAAGCCCTTGCGATGGTATTCATCTGCGGTGTGATAAACATCATCATCACCGTCACGAAGCTCCGCAAATCGATAGTCAAGTCGATTCCGGAAAGCCTGCAGAACGCAATCGGAGGAGGAATAGGCCTCTTCATTGCCTATCTGGGCCTGAACAATGCCGGCCTTGTCTCGTTCACGGGAGCGTATCCCAGCGTGACGCCGGGCATGCAGCCGTTCAACCAGCCGCATCTCCTTCTTGCCGTGATCGGCCTCCTTATCATAGTCATCCTCATGGTCATGAAGGTTAAGGGCGCTATACTCATCGGCATCGTGGCAACGACCATCATAGGCATACCGATGGGAGTCACGCAGATGCCTGAGACGATCTTCTCCGGCAGTGAGACGATGGCAGGATTCAGGGAAGTCGCATTCAGCTTCTTCGGCAATCCTGGCTTCGGGTCGCTCTTCTCCGATCCTGCGAAGATCCCGTTCGTTATCGTCACCATATTCTCCATGAGCCTTTCCGATACATTCGACTCTATCGGAACGTTCATCGGCACAGGCCGCAAGAGCCATATCTTCGATGCCGAGGATGAGAAGGCCCTTGAGGGCTCCGGCTTCAAGAGCCGCCTTGACAAGGCCCTTGTCGCAGATAGCGTAGCAACCAGCATCGGCGCCTGCTTCGGTACGAGCAACGCGACCACGTTCGTTGAGAGCTCCGCGGGAATCGCAGCTGGCGGACGCACGGGTCTTACCAGCCTCATCACAGCTGCCATGTTCCTTATCTGCCTGCCATTCTCCGGGCTTATCGGCATGGTTCCGGGCGCTGCCACATCGCCGGCCCTCATCGTCGTCGGTATCCTGATGGTCGAGCCTTTCGCGGAAATCCAGTGGAAGAAGTTCGAGGATGCAGTCCCTGCATTCTTCACGGTTGCCATCATGAGCTTCACATACGGTATCACGAATGGTATCGCAGCAGGATTCATCATGTACTGCATCACGAAGATCTGCACGAAGAAGGCCAATGAGATCCATCCGATCATCGCTGGCGCGTCGATACTCTTCATCGTCGACTTCGTCCTCAAGGCAATCGGCTGATCAGGAAGCCCTGCCTCTCACTCCTCCGCTTATGGATGCCATAGGCGGAGGATTCTCTTTCAAGCTGCAGTCTGGGGAGATTCCAGGGGAAATATGTGGCACTGCGGTATGCGACTCCCTGTCCGGTATCGATATCATTGCCAGGATGCAGGACGAAGCGGCAGGTTACCTTCCTGCCTGGGCTTTCTTCTCGCTGACTATGCGCATGATCATGTCAGCTGTGTCCTTGAGGTCGTTCCTGATGTCATGCTCCCATATCCTGATTACCGTATAGCCCATCGAGGCAAGGACATGGTTGGTCTCTATATCCTTCGCGATATTCCTCTCGATCTTGGGAATCCAGTAATCCCTGTTGCTCTTGATTCCCTTTTCCCTGCTCTCCCAGTCATAGCCGTGCCAGAAGTCGCCATCGCAGAAGATGGCGATCCTGTACTTCCTTATCGAGATGTCAGGATGGCCGTATACGTGCCTGCTGTTCTTCCTGAAGCGGAGGCCGCGATGCCACAGCTCGCGGGAGAGCATCCTCTCTATGGATGTATCCTTCCCGCGGATCCTGGACATGCAGTAGCTTCGCTGTTCATCTGTCATAGAGCTGTATGCTTTCCACTGACCTGCCTGCCAGGAACTGCTTGATCGCGTTCTCGGTCTCCTTCCTGCCGACTGCATGGCGGTATGGCATGAAGCCATGGAGGGCGCCCTTGGCAATCAGGCAGCTGGCCTTGGTCCCTGCCTCGTTGAGGGCTTTCCCATAGAGCACGCCATCATCCGAGAGGGGATCGATCTCCGCTGATACGATCAGCGCGGGAGGCAGCCTCGAGAGGTCAGGGCTCAGCAGGGGGGAGAACATCGGCGAGAGGATGTCCTTCGGTTCCCTGGCATAGTTCTTCACATAGAACGAGAGCATGTTCTCGTTCAGCATCGGGCTGTCCTTGTATTCCGTCATGGACTGGGTCCTCAGGCGGCAGTCGGTGATGGGGTAGAGCAGGATCTGCCCGGCAAGCTGGGGCCCCTTCCGGTCCCTTGCCAGCATCGCGGTGACAGTCGCCAGCGCACCGCCAGCGCTGTCTCCGGCTATGAATATCCTGTCCGGATCCGCCTTCCAGTACTTCGCCCCCTCGCATGCCCAGAGAAGTGCGTCATAGCAGTCCTCGACCGCAGTCGGGAACTTGTGCTTCGGCGCCAGTCGGTAGTCGATGAGCAGTATCGATGAGCCTGTGGCTTCTGCCAGATGGCGCAGGAATATCGAATAGAAGTCCATGTTGCCGAACACCCATCCGCCTCCGTGGCAGAAGATGATCAGCGGGATGACGCCTGCAAGCTCCGAGAACCTCGGGTTGAAGAAGTAGTAGCCTGTGATGGCCCCGTCGGTGACAGGTATCACGAATGTATGGGTAATCACGTTGCGCGATGGGCATAGCACCTTCCTTGCCTCCCGCGCAGTGATCGTCATGTTGTTTATATCATCGATCAGGTCGTCCGTGAGGGCCTCTGGATTCCTCGCCTGGTATCGGCTTGAGATCCCGATGATCCGCCTGGCACGCCCTGTAAGCTTATATTCCGGCATATCCTAATCGTAAAAGCAATCGGAGAGCCTTGCAAGTATGTATGATTCTTATATAGGAATCATTTGGCATTCCGAGGCCCTATTTCCTGCTGCCGCCGAATTTCCGCGGAGGCGGTAGCCAGAATCTGCGTTCAAGTGTATGATTATGCCCATGGGGAGAAGAAATCGAGAAGGAAGAAGGATAAAGACTCTGGATCCTTTTTCCGGGATGATACCTTTTATAATGCCTAGGCGTACGGGGGCTATGAACAGCTTCTCGACCTTTGTGGAAATAGAACCTGCAGAGAATCTCGTCAAGAAGCTCAGGGCCGAGGGCTATAACTCGATCGGCCTGATGCATGTGATAATCGCGGCGTATATAAGGGCCGTATCCCAGCGTCCTAAGGTAAATAGGTATATCAGGGGGCAGCGGGTATATGCCAGGAATGGCATCGTAGTCAACCTGACCGTGAAGAAGAAGATGAGCCTCGATGCGGAAGAGACCGCGATGAAGATGCATTTCGACCCGTCGGATACGCTCTTCGACGTATATAGCAAGTTCACGTCCGAATACGAGAAGATAGTGGGGATCGGCGCGGAGGAGAACGGAACCGACAGGTTCGCCCGTATCGTCATGTCCGTGCCGAGGTTCCTGATAAACGGCTGCGTAGGGCTGCTGAGGATCCTTGACTATTATGACCTCATCCCGATGTCGCTGTTGGAGATCTCGCCGTTCCACGGGTCCATGTTCATCACCAATATGGCTTCGCTGAATATCCCGCCGGTTACGCACCATCTCTATGATTTCGGCAACGTGCCTATCTTCATCGCCTTCGGCACGAAGCGTGTGGAGCTTGTTGCCAACGATGACGGTACGGTGACCAGGAAGAGGGTGATGGATGTGATAGCCAACCTCGATGAGAGGATCTGCGATGGCTTCTACTATGCATCTGCCATCAAGCTCATGAAGAGGTATTTCCAGCATCCTGAGGAGCTCACGCTGCCTCCGGAAACTGTCGTCCAGGACGATCCCTGAGTCTTGAACAGCGCATTTATGAATAAGTAGAATCGTTCCATGACCGAGAAATGGAACAATTCTACCATCTGCGTGCAGGGAGGCTTCGTTCCCGCCAATGGCGAAACGCGTACCCTGCCGATATACCAGAGCACGACATTCAAGTATGATACCTCCGAGGAGCTTGCCAAGCTCTTCGACCTCGCGGCCCCTGGCCATATCTACACGAGGATATCGAATCCGACCTGCGATCTCGTAGAGAAGAAGATCGCTGAGCTCGAGGGCGGTGTCGGTGCCATGCTCACGTCCTCAGGGCAGGCTGCATCCCTTATCTCCGTATTCAATATCGCCTCGGCAGGCGACAACTTCGTGATGATGTCCAATCTCTATGGAGGGACGACGAATCTCTTCCTTGTGACGATGAAGAGGATGGGCATCGAGGCGCGCGTAGCCACATCCGACATGACGGATGATGAAATCAGGGCCCTCTTCGACAGCAGGACCCGCTGCTTCTTCGGGGAGACGATTGCCAATCCATCGCTCGAGGTCTTCGATTTCGACCGCTTCGTGCCCCTGGCCCATTCCCAGGGCGTGCCCGTGATCATCGACAATACGTTTGCCACCCCGATACTCTGCAATCCATTCAGGTTCGGTGCCGATATAGTCGTCCATTCCACTACCAAGTACATGGATGGCCATGCCACAGTCGTAGGGGGATGCATCGTCGATGGGGGCACCTTCGACTGGGAGAAGGACGGCAGGTATCCTGAGCTTACGGAGCCTGATGAGTCCTACCATGGCGTCATCTATACGAAGCAGTTCGGCAAGGCTGCCTATATCACGAAGGCCAGGACCCAGCTGATGAGGGACCTCGGCTCGACTCCGCAGCCGATGGCGGCCTTCCTGCTCAACCTCGGCCTCGAGACGCTCGACGTGAGGATCCGCAGGCACTCGGAGAACGCGCTTGCCGTGGCTCGCTATCTCAGGTCGAGGACTGATGTGGTCGAATCGGTCGCTTATCCTGGGCTCGAGGATGACAGCGAGCACGCGAAGGCTGGGAAGTACCTCCTGGACGGGATGGCTTCAGGCGTTGTCTCCTTCTGCGTCAAGGGCGGCAGGGAGAAGGCGATGAAGTTCATGGATTCGCTCCATCTTGCCGCCATAGTCACCCATGTGGCCGATGCGAGGACATGCGTGCTCAATCCTGCATCCACTACGCACAGGCAGCTGTCGGACGAGATGCTGCGCAAGGCGGGGATAGAGCCGGGCTTCGTGCGCTTCTCCGTCGGCATCGAATCAGCTGGCGATATCATCCGCGATATCGAGGAGGCTCTCGAGGCATGCCGATAAAGATCCCTGACAAGCTGCCGGCCAGGAAAGTGCTGGAGGGCGAGAACATCTTCGTCATGACGGAGCACAGGGCGCGGACGCAGGATATGCGTCCGCTGCGCATCCTGCTGCTCAACCTGATGCCTACGAAGATCGCCACCGAGACGCAGCTTTCGCGTCTGCTGGGCAATACTCCGCTGCAGGTGGAGCTTACGCTGATGCAGGTGCAGAGCCATGTCGCGAAGAACACCTCCCCCGAGCATATGCTTGCCTTCTATAAGACATTCCCTGATGTGAAGGATGAGAACTTCGATGGCATGGTCATAACAGGCGCCCCGGTGGAGAACCTTCCGTTCGAGGAGGTCGAGTACTGGGATGAGCTCTGCATGATCATGGAGTGGTCCAAGCGCCATGTCCATTCGACATTCCATATCTGCTGGGGCGCGCAGGCAGGGCTCTACTATCATTTCGGCATCGAGAAGAAGGATCTGGGTAGGAAGCTCTTCGGCGTCTATCCACATCGCGTGATATACCGCAATCCAGTGCTCTTCCGCGGGTTCGACGATGTCTTCTACGTGCCGCATTCCCGCTATACCACCGTGGATATCGAGGATATGAGGAAGGAGAGGAGGCTGAAGGTCCTCGCAGCCTCGGACGAGGCCGGGGTCTATGCCGCCATGACGAAGAACGGCCGCCAGATATTCATCTCAGGCCATTCTGAATACGATCCTGATACGCTGAAGTCGGAATACCTCCGCGACAGGGCCGCGGGGATGGATACCCCGGTTCCAGAGAACTATTTCCCCGATGACGATCCGGAAAAGGATCCGATAGTCAGATGGCGGGGCCATGCGAACCTGCTGTATTCGAACTGGCTGAACTACTTCGTATACCAGACTACGCCATATGACCTCACCACGCTGGAGGCAGCCAATTGAACGAGGATGCCATCGCCCTCCTTGGCGAGGATATCGTGGAGTATGCCGATATCTCGGAGGCCGTTTCCCGCTATGGCTTCTCAGTCGACTACCTCACCTCTGACGGGATTGTCGTGTCAGGCAGGCGCAGGGCCATGGCCGCCATATTCCAGGGAGGGAACCCGGGAATAGTAGCCCGCCATATTCCGCGCCGCCATGGATACACCATACATTCAGATGCGCTCTTCGGTGAATTCACCGACAGGTATCAGCCGGAAGAGGAGCCGCAGCTTACATGGCAGTTCGTCTATACCGGCAATGGACTGGCGGCGGAGCTTCCCGCTGGATGCAGCATCCGCAGGCTGGGCATGGAGGATTTCGATTTCGTCCATAGCCACTATAAGCTCGGCGATGCCGCATATGTCGCATCCAGGCTGAAGGCCGGTGCCATCATCGGCCTGGAGGCAGATGGGGAGCTTGTCGGATTCGTCGGGCGCCATGCGGAGGGGTCCATGGGCATGCTGGAGGTACGCGAGGACAGGCGGAGGAGAGGATTTGGCGAGCTGCTGGAGAGGGTCATGATAACGGACGTGATCGACGAAGGGGCCATACCGTTCTGCCATATCATCGACGGCAACACGAAGAGCCTGCTCCTGCAGCGCAAGCTTGGTCTGGAGGAGGCTGGGAACCCGGTTTTCTGGATTTAGGCAATATGCAATTCAATTAAATATTTATGCATGGATACTAGGCAAATCCTGCATTATATGTATAATTATGCCGTATTCTGGAGGAATAATGATCAAGGCAGCAGTAATGGGTGCGACAGGGTATGCAGGCGCGGAGCTGGTGAGGCTCCTTTCCGGGCATCCTGAAGCGGAAATCGTCTTCCTTGCTTCCCATTCATATGCGGGAAGGAAGTTCTCGGATATCTATCCGGGGATGCGTACGGTCTGTGATATCACGCTTTCCGATGATGATATCGCCAAGGCGGCATCATCCGGTGCCGATGTCCTTTTCCTGGCGCTTCCTGCAGGTCTTGCATCCTCGTATGTGACTCCCGCCCTTCTCGATAGGATGAAGGTGATTGACCTCGGCGCGGATTACCGCCTCCATTCGGCTGATACCTACAGTGCCTGGTACAGGACGGAACATCATAGCTCCGAGCTGCTTGCGGAAGCGGTCTATGGCCTTGTGGAGATCCACAGGGATGAGATCAGGGGCAGGAGGCTCGTAGCCAATCCGGGATGCTATACGACTTGCTCGATCCTCACGCTCTATCCGCTGGTCAGGGAGGGCCTTATCGACCCCGATACGATAGTGATCGATGCCAAGAGCGGTACGTCGGGAGCAGGAAGGAGCGAGAAGCTCGGTTCCCTCTTCTGCGAGGTCAACGAGAATTTCAAGGCATATGGGGTCGCGACCCATCGCCATACCCCGGAGATAGAGCAGGAGCTTTCCGCGGCTGCCGGCCGGGATATCGTGCTGCAGTTCACTCCCCATCTCGTGCCGATGAACAGGGGCATCCTTGCCACCTGCTATGCGAAGCTCAGGCCGGGCGTAAGCGACGATGATGTGGCCAGGGCTTATTCGATGTATAAGGATGAGCCTTTCATCCGCCTGGTCGACGGGTCTCCTGAGACGAGGTACGTGAAGGGTACGAACACGGTGGATATCGGCTGGAGGATAGACAGCCGCACAGGCAATATCATCGCGATGGGCGCGATAGACAACCTCGGCAAGGGGGCTGCGGGGCAGGCGGTGCAGAACATGAACCTGCTCTTCGGGCTCGATGAGAGGACCGGGCTGCAGATTGCTGCCGGCTCGCCATTCTAAGGAGAGGAAATGGAGATATTCGAAGGAGGCGTGACAAGCGCCAGGGGATATAGGGCTGCAGGCATCTTCGCCGGCCTGAAGAAGGTCAGGAAGGATATGGCGATGATCGTATCCGATACCGATGCGGCAGCAGCCGGGACATATACGACGAACAGGGTGAAGGCTGCCCCTGTCATCTGGGACATGAAGGTGACTGCGGCAGGCAAGGCCAGGGCTATCGTCGTGAACAGCGGCAATGCCAATGCCTGCACGGGAGAGCAGGGGATGAAGGATGCGGAGGAGATGGCTGCATATGCGGCAGGCCTCCTCTCTACGGAGAAGGAGCTCGTCCTTGTCGCATCGACAGGAGTCATCGGCGTCAATCTCGATATGGAGAAGATCCGCAATGGCGAGAAGGTCCTCGCATCATCTCTCTCCGCGGACTGGAAGGATGCCGCGCAGGCGATACTGACTACCGATACCTTCGCCAAGACAGCTGCCTGCTCCGTGGAGATCGGCGGGAAGAAGGTCACCATCGGCGGCATGGCCAAGGGCTCCGGGATGATCCATCCGAACATGGCTACGACGCTCTCGTTCATCACGACGGATGCTGCGGTTTCCCATGAAGTGCTGCAGAAGCTGCTCGGCAGGACCGTCGATGATACATACAACATGATCTCGGTCGATGGCGATACCTCGACGAACGATTCCGTGCTCGTCCTTGCCAACGGCATGGCCGGCAACAGGGAGATAATGGAGGGTACGGAGGGCTATGCCGTCTTCGAGGAGGCTTTCAGGTATGTCCTCGGCACTCTCGCGAGGATGATCGCGCGCGATGGCGAAGGAGCCACCCGCTTCATCGAGATGACGGTGAAGGGCGCGAAGACGAAGTCCGATGCGAAGACCCTTGCCCGCGCGGTCGTCTCCTCATCGCTCGTGAAGGCAGCCTTCTTCGGCAGCGATGCCAACTGGGGCAGGATTCTCTGCGCGATGGGCTATTCGGGCGCTGATTTCGATCCGGGTCTCGTCGACCTCTCGTTCGTGTCCCCGAAAGGGAGCCTGCAGGTGCTTGCCTCAGGGCAGCCGGTGGCATTCGATGAGGACAGGGCCAAGGAGATCCTCCTTGAGAAGGAAGTCGGCGCAGTCGCCGATTGCCATCAGGGGGAAGGAGAGGCTTCCGCATGGGGCTGCGACCTCACATATGATTACGTGAAGATCAACGGGGACTACAGGAGCTGATATGTACGAGACCGAAAGAGCGAAGGCGGATGTCCTGGTCGAGGCCATACCGTATATAAGGAAGTTCGCAGGTACGATCGTAGTAGTGAAGTATGGCGGGTCGGCTATGATCGATGAGAAGCTGAAGCGCTCCGTCATCCGCGATATCGCGCTGCTGAAGTATATCGGCCTGAAGCCGGTGGTCGTCCATGGCGGCGGCAAGGAGATCTCCTCGCTGCTTGAGCGGCTCGGCAAGGAGACTGTTTTCGTGGATGGGCTCAGGGTCACCGATGCGGAGACCGCTTCCGTGGCGGAGATGGTCCTTTCCGGCTCCATAGGCAAGAGCCTGGTCGAAAGCCTTGAGTCGCTCGGTATCGAGTCGTGCGGCATCAACGGCAAGGATGGCCATACGCTCGTTGCCAGGAAGAAGGTCGATGACAAGGGCAGGGACCTCGGCTTCGTCGGGGAGATTGAGAAGGTCGACATCCATCTCATCGATACGCTGCTCTCCTCTGGCTATGTCCCTGTCATCTCGCCTGTAGGCGTCGATTCCTATTCGCAGACATATAATATCAATGCGGACTATGCCGCATCGGCAATCGCTGGGGCCCTCAATGCGCAGAAGCTGGTCTTCCTGACCGATGTCGAGGGCATCCTGCGCGATAAGGATGACCCGTCATCGATCATCAGGCGCATGAATGCCGCTGAGGCGAAGGCGCTGATAGCGGATGGTACGATCAAGGGAGGCATGATACCTAAGGTGGAGTGCTGCCTTGATGCTCTCGATAAGGGCGTGAAGACCGTTCACGTCCTCGATGGACGCCTGCCGCACTCGATGCTCCTCGAGATATTCACGGCAAGCGGCGTCGGAACGATGGTCACTCCGGAGGCTGCAGTATGACGAACAGCATGGTCGTGTCGCTCGGCAAGGCGAACTATATGAAGAACTATTCCCAGTTCCCGATCGCGATAGCATCAGGCAAGGGGATGTATCTTACCGATGAGGATGGCAATAGCTATCTAGACTTCGTGGCGGGCATAGCCGTCAATGCGCTCGGCTATGGCAATGAGGAGGAGAGGAAGGCGCTTCTGGCTGTCATGGATGAGGGCGTATTCCACACGTCGAATCTCTACTACAACCGCCATGCAGTCAATGCGGCGAGGATGCTCAATGAGCTGGCGGGGTCAAAGGAGGTCTTCTTCTGCAACAGCGGCGCGGAAGCCAATGAGGCTGCCCTGAAGCTTGCCAGGAAATACGGTTCTTCCAGGGGCAGGAATGAGATCATCTCCTTCCAGCACTCGTTCCATGGCAGGACTTATGGCGCCATTACCGTCACCGGCCAGGAGAAGTACCATAAGGGCTTCGCCCCGATGCTGCCTGGCGTCGTCTATGCCGAATACAATGACCTCGATTCCGTAAAGGCGCTCATCGGCGGGCGGACTGCGGCCATCATCGTGGAGCCGCTGCAGGGAGAGGGAGGCATCATCCCTGCCGAGGAGGGCTTCATGCAGGGGCTCAGGGAGCTCTGCGACAGCAATGATATGCTCCTGATCTTCGATGAGGTCCAGTGCGGCATGGGCAGGACGGGCAAGTCGTTCTGCTTCCAGCACTATGGCGTGAAGCCTGATGTGCTTACCCTCGCCAAGGCCCTTGGCGGCGGATTGCCGATGGGTGCATGCCTTGCATTCGAGCGCGCTGCGGGTGTCTTCTCCCCGGGAGACCATGCAGCGACTTTCGGCGGCAATGTGGCGGCTGCCGCCCTTGCGGAGGTGCTCCTTGCCAAGCTGCCGTCGCTTTCCGGCGAGGTGGCTTCCAACGGTGCATACCTCACCCAGAGGCTTAATGAGGTGGTCGCTAAGCATCCTGACAAGGCAATCGAGGTAAGGGGCAGGGGATTCATGCAGGGAATCGACCTCAAGGTCCCGCCGCGCGATGTCATCGCGGAGTGCATGAAGAGGGGCCTGCTCGTATGCTCGGCTGGCTATACTGTCCTCAGGTTCGTACCGCCTCTCATCGCTTCCAGGGAGGATATCGATAAGGCCGCATCCATAGTCGATGAGGCCCTCTCAGCCATCTGACAGGCATTGCCTGATATGGCCCATATGATGCCGCATGGCTTTCCGCCGTGCGGCATTTTGCGTTCCTGAATGTATCATCAATCGCCATTCCCGCTGTTCTATATCCATAAAAATGCAAAATTATTCAATAAAAATGCATCTGAACACTGACAAGACGCCGAATAGTTTGTATCATCAAGGAAAGCAGGAAAGCTTTTTCTATGTGCTATTGCAATCTAGATAAAGAATTATCTGCAAATGAGGAGGGAAAAATGAAAAAGAAGACGTTCCTGTTGGCTATGGTTCTCCTTTCCTGTGCGATGGTATTCGCAGGCGGATCAGGCGAGTCTGACTCCACAGTCGTGAAGATCGGTGTCTTCGAACCGGCTTCCGGCGATAACGGTGCCGGTGGCAAACAGGAGACTCTCGGAATCCAGTATGCCAACGCCCTTACGCCGACTGTCGCGGTGGGTGATAAGGAATATACTGTAGAGCTCGTCCTTGCTGATAACGAAAGCTCGAACGACAGGGCTGCATCCGCGGCTGCTACCCTCATCAATGCGGGTGCATCGGTCGTCCTCGGATCATATGGCTCAGGCGTATCCATCGCGGGAAGCGATACGTTCCGCGTAGCAGGCGTGCCTGTCATCGGCATCACATGCACCAACCCGCAGGTGACGGAGGGCAACTCGCACTACTTCCGCATCTGCTACCTCGACCCGTTCCAGGGCACTGTCCTTGCGAACTATGCATACAATACCCTTGGCGCGAGGAAGGTATACTGCCTTGCCAAGCTTGGCGATGACTACTCCGGCGGCCTCGTGAACTACTTCGTCGAGCAGTTCACAGCCCTTGGCGGGGAGGTTGTCTCCGAGACATTCCCTGAAGGCAACTCTGACTTCACGTCATATATCGCGAACGCGAAGAACGGCGGTTGCGAGGTCTTCTTCTCGCCTGTATCCACTGAGGCGGCCCAGCTGATCATCAACCAGAGCGCCAGCCAGGGACTCGGCATGCCGATCCTCGCAGGCGATACATGGGACAGCAATGTCATCCTGCAGGCAGCTCTCGGCAAGGATGTCGATATCACGGTGACGACATTCTATCCGGAAGGCGCGGATCCCGAGTTCGATGCTTCCTTCAAGGAATGGGTGAACGCGGATTCCACAAGGCTCTCGAACAACGGCGGCGATGATACGATCAGCGCGGTGACAGCGATGGGCTATGATGCGTACTACTTCGCGCTCCAGGCAATCCAGAATGCCGGCAGCACGGATCCTGCGGATATCATGGAAGCCCTCTGGACGACGGAGATTGACGGCGTCACCGGGCATATCGCGCTTGACCAGGTCAATGGCGATGCCATCCGCAACACCGTATATGTAAAGCATGCCAATACCGAGACAGGTGGATGGGATGCGCTTCCTGCCGTAGTCGTTGACTGATCGGGTCTATTCGCGGCAGGGTTCCCTGCCGCTGATTCTTTTCCTTAGGAGGTAAGCCGCGTGGCGGATTTCTTCCATCAGAATCTTTCATATTTCCTCTCCGGCATCTCCGTCGGAGGGCAGTACGCCCTGATTGCCATCGGCTATACGATGGTCTATGGCATACTCAGGCTCATCAATTTCGCGCATGGCGATGTGTTCATGTGCGCAGGGCTCATGATGGTCTACCTTTCAGCATCATTGCCGTTCGCAGTATCGATCCCGCTGGTGATTGTCCTGACCATCCTTCTTGGCTTCCTCATCGAGAGGGTCGCCTACAGGCCGCTGAGGTCAGCGCCGAGGATGTCCGTCATGATCAGCGCAATCGGCGTCTCATACCTGCTGCAGAATGCTGCCCTGTACTTCACCGGCGGGCTGGCCAAGGTCTATCCCGAGATAGGTTTCCTGGCCCGTTCCGTCGATATCTGGGGATCGACTACGAGGATGGTGACGATAGTCACGCCATTCGTGACGATAGCGCTTGTGTTCCTCCTCACGTTCCTGATAAAGCATACGAAGATCGGCATGGCCATGCGCGCTGTCTCCAGGGATTTCGAGACCAGCCAGCTCATGGGCATCAAGATAAACAGGGTCATCTCGATTACCTTCATAATCGGCTCGCTGCTTGCCGCGGTCGCATCGCTGCTCTATTTCACGAACTATGCGTCCGTGACCCCGACAAGCGGATCGATGCCGGGCCTCAAGGCATTCGTAGCAGCCGTATTCGGCGGCATCGGCTCGATTCCAGGCGCTGTCATCGGCGCATTCATCATCGGCATCTGCGAGAATATCATCAAGGGCGGTGCGTCGATCTTCGGCATCCCAGGCTCGGGATGGACGACGTTCTCCGATGCGTTCACGTTTGCTTTCCTGATAGTCGTGCTCGTCGTCAAGCCGACAGGGCTTTTCGGCGAGAAGTCGGTCGACAAGGTCTGAGGAGGGATATATGGATAGGGAGAAACGCAATCATCTCATCAGGCTCTTCGTCGCCATAGCTGCCGTTTATGGCCTGGTCCTCGTGCTCGAGCTGACCATGAGGCCGACCCATATGCTCTTCACCGTGCTGAAGAAGGGAGCCATCTATTCGCTTGTAGCGGTATCGATGAACCTCCTCAACGGCTTTACCGGCCTCTTCTCTCTGGGGCAGGCGGGGTTCATGCTCGTCGGGGCATATACCTATGCCATCTTCACGATGCCGGTGGAGGTGAAGGCCTCCGAGAGGGTATACAAGTACTATGACTGCATCGTCGGATTCGATACCGGCGTCTTCGTTGGGCTTCTGGCTGCCGGGCTGGCGGCGGCTCTGTTCGCCTTCCTCATCGGGCTTCCTGTCCTGAGGCTCAAGTCCGATTACCTTGCCATCGCTACGCTGGGATTCGCCGAGATCATCAGGGCCGTGTTCCAGTGGGATGTGCTGGGACCGCTGACGAATGGGGCCAACCTGCTGAGGGAGTTCAAGGACCTCTCAAGGATCACGTTCCCGTTCACGGATATCCCGGTACCGCAGACATTCTTCGTGTTCGTCGTCTGCGGCATATGCATACTGCTGATCGTGCTCCTGATAAACTCCTCGTTCGGCAGGGCCTTCAAGGCCATCAGGGATGATGAGACGGCTGCCGAGGCGATGGGCATCAACCTCTTCATGCACAAGGAGCTGTCCTTCGTCATCTCCTCCTTCTTCGCGGGGGTGTCAGGTGCGCTCCTGGCGATGTTCCAGTATACTGTGCAGGCGCAGCAGTTCAGGTCGATGCTGACCTATGAGATCCTGCTGATAGTCGTCATCGGCGGCATCGGCTCGATATCGGGATCATGCATCGCCTCATTCCTGTATATTGCGCTCTCGGAATGGTGGCTCCGCGGCCTGGATATGGGCACGTTCCTCGGCATCCATGCCGAGCATATCTTCCGCTCCGGCTTCCGCAGGCTTGCCTTCTCGGTGATCATCATGCTGATAGTCCTCTTCTTCTCCAGGGGCATCATGGGCGATAAGGAGCTCTCCTGGGCGCGGACATCGGCCCGTCTCAGGCGTATCTTCAGGAAGAAGGAGGCTGTATGAAGAAGGTTCTCGAACTTGATAGCGTGACGATGCAGTTCGGCGGGGTCGTTGCAGTGAATGACCTCTCCATGCATGTCGATGAAGGGGAGATAGTAGCGCTGATCGGGCCCAACGGGGCAGGGAAGACGACCGCCTTCAACTGCATCACTGGCGTGTATGAGCCTACCAATGGGATGATCTGCTATAAAGGCGAAGCCATTATCCAGAACCATCCATCAGGGAAGATGGCCAGGCAGTATGCCGGCCTCGAGCCTGATAAGTTCGCATCGCAGAAGGTGCTCAATCCGACTCCTGACAGGATAACCAAGCTCGGCATCGCGCGTACATTCCAGAATATCAGGCTGTTTAGGAGCATGACTGTCTTCGATAACGTGCTGACTGCCATGCATCTGAGGATGAAGGCCGGCATCTTCTCCGATGTCTTCCGCATTTCCTGGAAGGAAGAGCAGGCCATGCGCCAGGAGACGGAGGAGCTTCTCAGGCGCCAGGATCTCTGGCAGTTCCGCGATGAGCTGGCGACAAGCCTGCCGTATGGCAAGCAGAGGCGGCTGGAGATTGCCAGGGCGCTTGCCACGAAGCCTGACCTGCTGCTCCTTGACGAGCCTGCCGCAGGCATGAATCCGCAGGAGACGCAGGAGCTTGCTGACTTCATCCGCGAGATCAAGGATGAGTATGACCTCACGGTCTTGATGATCGAGCATCATATGGATCTTGTAATGAGGATATCCGACAGGATCTATGTGCTGGATTTCGGCTCCCTGATTGCCGAGGGGACCCCTGAGGAGGTCCAGTCGAACCAGAGAGTCATCGACGCGTATCTAGGGGTTGCCGAAGATGTTTGAGATAAAGGGCCTATCAGTCAATTACGGCGGCATAGAGGCTGTCAGGGATATCTCCTTCTCTGTTGAGGAGGGGAGCATAGTGACGCTTATCGGGGCCAATGGTGCCGGTAAGAGCACGACGCTGAGGACGATTGCCGGACTCGTGAAGCCCAGGACGGGGAAGATAACTTTCCTTGGCGAGGATATCACGGGGAAGGATCCTTCATATATCGTAGGCAAGGGGATAACCCTCGTGCCCGAGGGGCGCAGGATATTCCCCGACCTGACGGTGCTTGAGAACCTCAAGATTGGAGCCTATCTCCGTTCTGATGACCTTTCCGACGACTTGGAATGGGTCTTCTCGCTCTTCCCGCGCCTCAAGGAGAGGAGCTGGCAGTATGGCGGCACTCTTTCCGGCGGAGAGCAGCAGATGCTTGCCGTCGCCAGGGCTCTGATGTCGAAGCCGAAGCTGATGATGATGGATGAGCCTTCGCTGGGCCTTGCCCCGCTGATCGTAAAGGATATCTTCTCCATCATCAGGGAAATCAACAAGAACGGAGTCACAATCCTTCTTATCGAGCAGAATGCCAATATGGCGCTCCAGATTGCAGACATGGCTTATGTCATGGAGACAGGCATGATCATGATGTCTGGCAAGGGCTCGGACCTCCTCGATGACGAAAGAGTCAAGAAGGCGTATCTCGGAACCTGATATCAGTAAGATATAAAGAATCCCCCAGTTTATAGTTGTGGGGGATTCCATGTGAATCAGAGGCTGGAACGTGACAGCCTCTGTGATGATAGTTCTTACTGTGTGCCTGTAGGATCCTCTCCATTGCAGTTTTCAAATGTTACATTGCTCTTGATAGAGGAATGTACTGTTCCGACTATCGTATTTTTCCCTTCTGGAACTGCACCAGTGAAATCACAGTCAGTGATATCAACATAGGGGGATGAGCATTTTTCAGAGTGGATTAGACCGATGATTCCTCCTATATCATCTCCGCTTGCTGTTATGGTATCAGAGGAATCCGCATTGCAGATTTCGGCAAGATTCCACACGGCGCCTGCGATTCCACCGACATGCCCTTCTTCAGTTCCGATATTTATCGTCCCCTTTGATGTACATGCATTGATTGAGGGCTTCTTTACGGTATCAGTTGTATAGATTCTGCCGACGATGCCGCCGAACTGCCCTGCGGTTGCAGAAGTCGCTGATGCATCGAGGGATAGCGTTCCGCTGTTTTGTGAATTGGAGATTGAGCTTCCCGCGCCCATTTCTGCCGCTATACCGCCTGCTCTTGCTTTTCCATTGATTGTGCCGTAATTATAGCATCCAATGATGGATGAGCCCGATGTCATTGAACCTCCGGTTATTCCTCCGGCAAGCCAGCCGCAAGTGATTGTTCCTCTGTTCGTACATTCTTTGATTTCAACGTAATCAATCGAATCATAGCTTCCCATGATTCCGCCAGCAGATGCGGTCTTTGAATATCCGCTTGTAATGCTGCCGGTATTAGTGCATTTGCTGATTATGCCATCATGGACGGAACCGGCGATGCCTCCTGCATAGCCATCTTCAGCAGTTACATCGCCTGAATTCACTGCCGTAATCTCAACGGTAGTCTGCGAGCTGCCGATAATGCCTCCGACAAACGTCTTTCCGGTGATTGATGCCTTGTTCTCAGTGGTACCGCTGATTGTGAGTTTTCTGTCACCAGCTGCGTCTGAGGTTATAAGGCTTCCGACTATTCCTCCGATAGAACTACCTCCTGTCACTTCGATAGAGGCACTGCTATCGTTGACGATATCGCGGATGGTAGCTGATGATGCAGCACGCCCTATGATTCCTCCAACAGAGCCGATTGTGCTAGGAGCTTCAGAACCGGAAGCAACCGTTATGCTTCCTTTGTTGGTAACTCCAGATATTTCGACAGAACCATCCTGCGTCAGGCCTGCGATTCCTCCTATACCGGATATGCTGCTGCCTGCAGGATCGGCTGTAATGGTTATCGTACCGGAGTTATAACCGCCGTTTATTGAAGAGCCGCCGTCAAGCCTTCCGACGATACCTCCGACATTCATTGATCCGGAGATGTTGCCTTCATTGCTTGAATTGATGATTTCGGTTTCCGTAGCGATGCCGACTATGCCTGCAGAATATCTATGGGCATTTATATTGCCATGATTCACTGAGCCGGAGATCTTCAGGGTACCGGTGCGTGGATAAGATGTTGCTACGATTCCCGCGATTTTGTCCCCAGCGTTGCCAAGGGATGTTATATCTGCATTGTTCTGGCAGTTTTCGATAGTTCCGGAGCCTATGAGCTTTGCAGCTATTCCACCTGCTGTTCCTGCCTTTATTGAGCTTCCTTCTCCAGTACTGCAGCCTGATATCGTAGCGCCTTCTGTGACATAGCCTGCGATGAGGCCAGCCTCTGCATCAGCATTCGATAGCTCTATGGAACCGCTGACCGTCAGGTTCTTTACCACGGTATCGCTTCCTGCTATAGCAGCGAAGAGCCCATATCCGGTATCTGCTTCTCCTGTATCATTTATGCTGATTCCTGATATCGTCTTGCCATTTCCATCGAATATGCCTTTGAAAGGCGTTCCCTGTATTCCATCATCGTTTCTGGTAGCATTTCCTATAGGCTCCCAGGCCGTTCCTTCTGGGATCACGATGGAATCGGAAAGCACAAAGTTCATCCCTGTGAAATCCATACCTTCGGACATTCTTGAGCCTAGCGCCCTGAGGTTGTCGATGGTTGATAGCTTGTATGGATTTGAAGGGGTTCCGCTGCCTCCGGCGAAGCCCAGGGCCAGTCCTTGCGAATCATCTTTGTCATCGTCAGGGAAAATTCCTGGTAGGAAACCGCCAGGGCCGATTCCCGGCTGCGTGCATGATATGGCTAGAAGGATGGCTGTGATTACAGCTATTGCCCTAAATACGGGACGTTTCTCTCTCTCTCTCTCTCTCTCTCTTAGAGGAAGAATAGCGTAATGATGTCATTTCAAATACACCCCTTTTTGATATTTATACGGCAAGGGATGCGATTTGTCACGTTCCATTTTTCCCAGATTTTGCTTGCTATCCGATTGCAGTATGGATAGCGAGCAGAAGGTTATCAGAGGTAGCTGATAGTCATGTCATCGTAGACAGTCACGGAATAGATGACGCTGCCTGATGCTGTGCTGTTCTCCTCCCATGGCCTGATGCATGAGAGGGTGATGGTTACATGCCCGGGAACTGTGCCGATGAAGGTGAGCTCACGCTCTCCGGGAGCTCCTGCGAGGCTGCTTTCCGGTGGGATGAACCTGTCATCCGCTATCTCGATATGCCCGGTACCCATCTGCCCCCAGATCCAGGTATAGCCGGTAGTCGGGTTCTCAGGGAGCGTGATTACCATCCTGGTATTATCTATGGCCTCATCGCCGGATGTGGCGCAGGAGGCTAGCATGATGATTGCCAGCAGGGGAAGGATAATCTTTCTCATTCGGCTTCACCGATGACTGAGCAGATGCTGTCTCTGGTGGTCCTGAGCATGTCAAGGCCCTCGCCTGTCTCCTCAAGATGGGAGGCGATGCCTGCGAGGCTTCCGAGACCCAGCTTCTCTGCGCATTTGCGGATGCGATGGGCTTCCCTGCGGATGCCATCCATGTCCCCGGAGCTGACGCAGCCTTCCAGGGCGGAGAGGTCGGTGTCAGAAGGGAAGCGCAGGAGCCTTTCCTTGACTGCCGCGACATCGCCGCAGTAATCTTCCATCACGTTTTCGTAATCCATGCCGATTCTCTCGGCGATTGCTTTGATGTTCATAGTACTAATATAATGCAGAACCCCTCGGAAGTGAGGGGCTCTGTGTGTATTTCAGCTCAAGACTCCGTAGATTCCGTTGATCGTCACGACCAGGATCCCGATAGGGAGTATGTACTTGCAGTATATGCGGAGCCAGGATGGGAACCTGAGCCCTTCTCCCTGGTCCGCTTCCTTGATGAAGCTGTCCCAGCCCCAGCCCCTCTTCATCGTGCAGAAGAAGACGAAGGCCATGCTGCCGAGCGGGAGGATCAGGTTCGATACGAGGAAGTCCTCGAGGTCGAGCACGCCCGTTCCAGGTCCGAATGGCTGGAAGCCTGAGAGTACGTTGAAGCCAAGCACGCATGGCAGCGAGAGCACGAAGAGGAGGAAGAAGTTGAGGATGACCGCATTCTTCCTTGTCCATCCCTTCTGGTCCATCCAGTAGGCGACGATGTTCTCGAATACCGCTATCAGGGTGGAGAGCGCGGCGAATATCATGGCGAGGAAGAACACCGTACCCCACACATTGCCAAGCATCATCTGCGTGAATACGTTCGGGAGCGATATGAAGAGCAGTGACGGCCCCGTTCCCGCTTCAACGGAAAATGCTGAACAAGCCGGGAAGATGATGAATCCCGAAAGCAGGGCGACTGTCGTATCGAGGCAGATGATCCTTACCGTCTCGCCGCCGAGCGTACGCTCGTTATTGAAGTAGGAGCCGAAGATCGCCATGGCGCCGATGCCGAGTGAAAGGGTGAAGAATGCCTGGCCCATCGCCGCGAATATCGATTCGGAGAGGCCATACTCGTGCACGAGGTTGTTGAAGCTCGGCTTGACGTAGAAAAGCAGCCCGTCATGACCGCCTGGAAGGAGGCATGAGTGGATGGCGAGTATGAACATCAGCACGAAGAGGACCATCATCATGACCTTGGTGATCTTCTCGACGCCGTTCTTGAGGCCTCCTGATACGATCAGTGCCGTTACGGCAAGGGCGATGCCCATGAACACCGTCTGCAGTCCCGGGTTCGCCGTGAGGCTGCCGAAGAATTCCGCAACCTTCGCTGAGTCATATGATGAATCGATCCTTCCTGTCAGGAAGCAGATGCAGTAATAGATTAGCCAGCCTGTGAGTACGGAATAGAACATCAGCAGGATATAGTTGCCAGCCATTGCCGCAGGGCCGATATAATGCCATCTGGATCCGGTGGGCTCGAGTGCCTTGAGGGCTCCCGCGATATTCTTCCTTCCGGCTCTGCCGATGGCGAACTCCATCGTCATGACCGGAAGCCCGATGAGAAGCAGGAATATAAGGTAGATGAGTACGAACGCGGCTCCGCCATAGCGTCCGGTGATGTACGGGAACCTCCATACATTTCCCAATCCTATGGCGCATCCAGCGGAAAGCAGGATGAAGCCAAGACGTGAAGACAGTCTCTCTCTTTCCTTCATAACCAGTGCGGCGGGAATGATTCCGCCGCGACCTCCATTGCCGGCAGGTCATGCCTGCCTGTGTTGTGTGTATACACTCAACGAGTGCCTATGCGCGGGACAGGCAGCCTGTCCCGGGATTCAGATATTCCTCTGCGGATATCTTGGATCGCTTGTGTACTGTATGCCGAGCTTGCGCAGGCCTGAGATATCGCCAGGGGAGGGGATATGCGTCAGATGCACTTCCGCGTTCTTGAGCGCGGGAAGGGCATTCATCGCCTTCTTCGCATCCTCGTCCTGCGCTGCGCTCATCGCAAGGGCTATGAGCGTCTCATCGAGGTTCATGCTCACTCCGCGGCCGTTGAGGATATCCCTCTTCATGGCCGTTATGTTGCTGATGACCTCATGGCTGATGAGGTTCTTGCTCCCATCGATGCCTTCCATCACCTTGAGCGCATTCAGCAGCAGGGCTGAGCATGCATGCATGATATCGGAGTTGTGGGCGGTGACGATGGTCCCGTCCGGCAGCTCGATGGATGCGGCGCATACCGTACCGTTCTTCCCTTTCCCTTCAGCGATTGCCTTCTCCAGGGCCTTCCTGGCGGGGATGACGGTCAGCCTGTCGGTCTCCTTGAGGCCGGCCTTGTCCATGATGGCTGAGATCCTGTTGACGGTCTCCTCGCTCTCTATGCCGGCGGCATAGTCGGAGAGTATCTTGAAGTAGCGCCTGATGATCTCCTGCCTGCCTGCTTCGCGGCATGCTTCGTCATCCGTGATGCCGAATCCGCATCTGTTGACGCCCATATCCGTAGGCGACTTGTAGATGCAGCTGCCGGTGATCTTCGTGAGGATCCTCGCCAGGAGGGGGAATGCCTCAAGGTCACGGGAGTAGTTGACCGCGATCTTGCCGTAGGCATTGAGATGGAAATGGTCAATCAGGTTGACATCGCCGATATCGGCAGTGGCTGCCTCGTATGCGATATTCACGGGATGGTCCAGCGGGAGGTTCCAGATAGGGAAGGTCTCGAGCTTGGAATAGCTTGGCGTGCTGCCCATCTTCGCCTCATGGTACATCTGCGAGAGGCAGGTAGCCAGCTTGCCTGATCCCGGCCCCGGGGCCGTGACGATCACGACCGGTGCCGATACCGGTATGTATTCGTTCTTGCCGTAGCCGTTCTCGGAGACGACCACGTCGATATTGGCAGGGTAGCCAGGCGTCCTCGGATGGGTGTAGACATGTATGCCCCTCCTCTCGAGCTTCTCCTTGAAGTTCGTGGCGGCCACCTGGTTCTCGTATCTCGTGATGACGACCTTGTCGCACTTTATGCCATAGGCTGCGAAGTCGTCAATCATCTTCAGCACATCCGCATCATAGCTGATGCCGAAGTCCGAGCGGATCTTCCTTCTCTCGATATCCCCGGCATAGATGCAGATAATCATATCGAGCTTGTCCTTCAGGGACTGGAAGACCTTCATCTTGTTGTTCTCGTCGAAGCCTGGCAGCACGCGTGATGCATGGAGGTCATGCAGCAGCTTGCCTCCGCATTCTATATAGAGACGTCCGGAAGAATTCCGGACTCTCTCTAGGATATACCTTGTCTGCTCTTCGACGTATTTCGCGCTATCGAAGCCTGTCTTATGCATCAGACGTAGCCCTCGGCCAGCATCGCGCGGGCGACCTTCATGAATCCAGCGATATTGGCGCCGTCGACGAAGTTGTTCTTCGTTGAATACTTCTCTGCGGCTTCGCTGATGTTCCTGTAGATGTTGCCCATGATGGTCTGGAGCTCCTGGTCGACGCGCTCCCTTGTCCACTGCATGCGCTGCGAGTTCTGCGCCATCTCAAGTCCTGATACGGCGACTCCGCCCGCGTTCGCGGCCTTTGCAGGGGCGAGGAGGACATTGTTTCCCATGAGGATTCCCTCGGCCTCGACGGAGCATGGCATGTTGGCGCCTTCTCCTACGAGCTTGATCCCGTTCCTTACGAGGTTCTCGGCATCTGCCTTGAGGATTTCGTTCTGCGTCGCGCAGGGGAATGCATAGTCAGCCTTGATGTCCCAGACCGGATTCGGCGTCTCGGGGTTGCGCTCGATGTACTCGACTCCCTTGAAGTTCTCGGCATACTCCCTGATCCTGCCGCGCTTGACGTTCTTGAGCGTCTTGACGTACTGGAGCTTCTCAGGCGTGATCCCGGCCGGGTCATAGACCATGCCTGTGGAATCGGAGAGCGTGACGACCTTCGCTCCGAGGGCATTGAGCTTCTCGACCGTGAACTGGGCTACGTTGCCGGAGCCTGATACGAGGCAGGTGCTGCCCTCCAGGTCCATGTGCTCGCCCCTGAGGATCGCCTGCGAGAGGTATACGAGGCCATAGCCTGTCGCCTCTGGCCTGATGTTCGATCCGCCGAAGTCCATGCCCTTTCCGGTGAGGACGCCCGTGAACTGGTTGGTTATCCTCTTGTACTGCCCGAAGAGGTAGCCGATCTCCCTGCCGCCTACGCCGATATCACCGGCGGGAACGTCGGTATCTGCGCCGATATGCCTGTAGAGCTCGGTCATGAAGGACTGGCAGAAGCGCATCACCTCAGCGTCGCTCTTTCCCTTCGGATTGAAGTCGGAGCCGCCCTTGCCGCCGCCCATCGGGAGGCCTGTGAGGCTGTTCTTGAATACCTGCTCGAAGGCAAGGAACTTCATGATAGAGAGATTGACGGATGGATGGAACCTGAGGCCGCCCTTGTAGGGGCCGATCGCTGATGACATCTCCACCCTGAATCCCCTGTTGATCTGCACGTTGCCGCTGTCATCGATCCATGGCACGCGGAACATGATGACCCTTTCTGGCTCGGTCATCCTCTCGAGGATCTTATGGTAGGTGACCTCCGGAAGCTCATCGATGATCTTGTCGATGGACTGGAGGAATGTGAATACAGCCTGCTGGAATTCCTTCTGGTCAGGATCCGTCTTAAGCACGTGGTCATACACGCGCTGCGTCTCGTCATGCATATTTCTGTTCTCCCTATGGCATCTGATTTTGCAGATATCGTTTTCGCGATGCAATACGCATGGGGGAAAGTTAACCTAGATTTCATGCAAAACATTATGGCTATTTCACATGCATCCGATATCCTCATGCTTCCAGTGCAGGATCCCTGTGGTAAACTGATGCAAAGGAGCTAGAAATGAGAATAGGAATTCTTACGAGCGGCGGTGATTGCCCGGGGCTCAATGCGGTAATCAGGGGATTCGCCAAATATGCATTCAACCAGATCAAGGATGTGGAGCTGATAGGCATATCCGATGGGTATCTCGGCCTCATCACCAATGATGCGAAGAAGATGAAGCCTTCCGATTTCTCCGGCATCCTCAATGTCGGCGGCACGATACTCGGCACTTCCCGCCAGCCGTTCAGCAAGATGACGGAAGAGGACCGGAACGGGGAGAGCAAGCTTGAGAAGATGAAGGAGAACTACAAGGAGATGGGCCTCGATGTGCTTGTCACCCTTGGCGGGGCAGGTACGCACAAGACCGCTGCGCTCCTTTCCTCTGTCGGCCTGAATGTCGTCGGCATACCGAAGACCATAGATAATGATATCTACGGGACCGATGTGACGTTCGGTTTCCATTCCGCGGTGGATATCGCGACGGAATGCATCGACAGGATACATACGACGGCAGCAAGCCACGGACGTACGATGCTCATCGAGATCATGGGCAACAAGGTAGGCTGGCTGACGCTCTTCTCCGGCATTGCCGGCGGTGCTGATATCATCCTCCTGCCTGAGATCCCATATGATCCGGACGAGGTCGTCAAGACGGTGAAGAGGAGGATCAAGAACGGCAGCGCATTCAACATCATCGCGATTGCCGAAGGCGCCATGACGGTTGAGGAGTCCAAGATGAAGAAGAAGGAGCTCCTGGAGCACAGGGGAGGGAGGTCCACCGGCACGGAGCTTCTTGCCAGGTACATCGAGGAGACGGCTGGCGTCGAGACCAGGGTCGTCGTGCCTGGCCATCTGCAGCGCGGCGGATCCCCGTCCCCGTATGATAGGCTCCTCTCGACGGAGATGGGCACCTTCGCAGGAAGGCTCGTCAAGCAGGGCATATACGGCGTCACTGTCGCCATGAAGGGCAATGAGATCTCGTATAATGCCCTCGCGGACATCGCGGGCAAGATGAAGTTCGTGCCCGTGGGCGACCAGAGGATACAGGTGGCCAGGGCCATCGGCATCTCGTTCGGTGACGGTAAATGAGGAAGGCGCTGATAGACTTCTCCAGCACGGCGCTCTCGCTGCTGGTCATGGATGACGGGCTCCGGCCCGTCTTCCGTCTTCGCAGGTCCCTTTCCATCGTCGAGTACATGACGAAGAAGGGACGGCTCCAGGACAGGGGGATCGAGAAGGTCCTGGAGGCTGTCGCGCATCTGAAGGAGGCTGCTGAGGAGGTCGGTGCCAGGCGCATATACCTCATCGCGACGGCTTCGATGCGCCTGATAGCGAACCATGGGGAGGTGAGCGACAGGATCCGCGCCATGACCGGCCTTTCGCTCACGATACTCAGCGGCCGCGAGGAGGCTTACTGCGCAGCTTCCGTGAACCGCGGATATGCGGAGGAGGAGAGCGCGCTCCTCCTGGATATCGGAGGGGCGACATGCCAGATCGCGGACCTGCGGGAACCTGACATGGAGAACATGTTCTCCCTTCCCATCGGCCCGATGTCGCTGTACAAGCGCCTTGACGATATCTTCCCGACGAAGAAGGAAGCCAAGGAGATGAGGCGCTATGTGGCCGATGTCCTTACCGGGGAGATGGTCTACCAGGGGGCTGCATATGACCGCATAGTCCTGGCTGGAAGCACCGCTGAGGCGCTGCTGGATGTCTATGCGGATTTCTATGGCAGGCTTGACCCCGAGATGAGGACGGTGAGCCGCAGGATGCTGAGGAAGCTCGCGGACCATCTCCTTGATAGCGGCGACCGCAACGGGATACTGCTCCGCAACGCCCCGGAGAAGATCCATGTAGTGATTCCTGCGGCGATACTGGCGCTGGCATGCGCGAAGTTCTATGATACGGAACGGTTCGTCTATTCGGACATGGGCGTCAAGGAAGGATACCTAAGGATACTGGAGGAGGATAATAGATGAGCAAGGAGAAGACGAGAAGCATCAGGGCTCCTTATATCAACAGGGAGTATTCATGGCTCCAGTTCGACGACAGGGTGCTCGACCAGGCCCGGGACAGCGAGAACCCCCTGCTTGAGAGGTGCCGCTTCCTTTCCATTTTCATATCGAACCTCGATGAGTTCGTGCGCGTCCGCCTCGGCTCGCTGATGAACCTGCAGCTTCACAGCCCCGATTACACCGACAATAAATCCGGCATGGATGCCGGAGAGCAGATAGATATGGTGCTCTCCATGCTGCCTGCGTACTACAGGAAGGCCGACGAGACCTTCATACGCCTGAGGAAGGAGCTGAAGAAGGCCGGCATAGATATCCTGATGTCGAACTCCATCTCGGAGACGCAGAAGGCGAAGGCCTTGGCATACTTCCAGGAGAACGTCATGCCGTTCGTCTCCCCGCTGATCCTCGACGCCAAGCATCCCATGATACGCTTCGAGAACCAGAGGCTCTATCTCGTGCTGCGCCTTGAGCGCGACGGGCGTGAGATGTTCGGCGTGGTTACGATGGGGCGCCGGGTCGATGACCTGGTGCAGCTGCCCGGCGGCAGGAAATGCCATCTGATACCGTCTGCCGAACTGCTGTTCCTTTTCGGCGATACGCTCTTCCCGTCCTGCAGGATAAAGGAGAAGGCGCTTGTAAGGGTGACGAGGAACGCCGATTTCGAGGCATCGGTGGAGGATGCCGATATCGAATACGACTTCGACTTCTCCAAGCTGATCAGGAACAGGGTCGAATCGCGCGGAAGCCTCGCGGCGGTAAGGCTTGAGATGAACAGGGAGTCAGAGGAGCTGAAGCAGTTCCTCCTCAGGCATCTGGGCATAAAGAAGAACCATGCGTTCATCGTCAATGGCTGCTTCTCATATAAGTATATGTTCTCCCTTGACAGGTACTTCCCGGAAGGGGCTGCCCATTCCCTCAGGTACCCGGGCTTCAAGGGCAGCATCCCTGCCGGCCTGCAGAAGGGCGCGATGATTGATTTCGCCCTGAGGAAGGATATCTTCCTCTCTTATCCTTTCCAGTCGATAGATCCCCTCCTCTGGCTTCTGGAGGAGTGCGCCGATGACCCCCGCGTCACAGATATAAAGATCACGATCTACCGCCTCGCGACCCATTCGCGCATAGTGCAGTCTCTCATCAAGGCCGCGGAGAACGGCAAGGATGTCTCCGTGATCATGGAGCTCTGCGCAAGGTTCGATGAGGAATCGAACCTCTCATATGCGCAGAAGCTGCAGGAGGCAGGCTGCTCGGTCTTCTATGGGGTCGAGAACTACAAGGTCCATTCGAAGATCATCTCCATCGTGCTCAAGGACAAGGGCAAGGTCAGGTACATAACGCACCTGGGGACCGGTAACTATAACGAGAGCACATCAAAGCAGTACACGGACCTTAATATCATCACCTCTGATAGGGATATCGGGGCTGATGGCGTAGCCTTCTTCCGCAATCTCGCGACGCTGACGATCGATGCGAAGTACAGGAAGCTCCTTGTCGCGCCGTATTCCCTCAAGCAGGGCATCATGGCCTGCATCGACAAGGAGATCGCGAAAGGCTCCAAGGGCTCTATGTCCTTCAAGATGAATTCGCTCTCCGATAAGGAGATCATAGATAAGCTTGTGGAGGCATCCATGAAGGGAGTCAGGGTCCGCCTGCTGATCCGCGGCATCTGCTGCCTCCTGCCTGGCGTTCCCGGCCTGACCGAGAACATCAGCGTGAAGAGCATCGTCGGACGCTTCCTTGAGCATTCGCGCATCTATTCCTTCGGTTCCGGAGAGATGTTCATCTCCTCTGCGGACCTGATGACGCGGAATGTCGACAGGCGCGTCGAGATAGCGACCCCTGTGCTGAATCCTGAGATTAAATCCCAGATCAGCCGCATGCTTGAGCTCATGTTCAATGACAATGTGAAGGGCAGGGTGCTCGGCAATGACGGGAAGTATACGGCGGTCCCAAGGCTCCCGGAGCCTATAAACAGCCAGGAGGCCTTCCTCTCGTACTTCCATTCCCTCAATGGGAACGCTGACTGAGGACGATTCGGACAGAGAAAAACGGCAGGGCCATCCAGCTCTGCCGTTCTCTGTGGGAACCGGTTACTTGCCGATTTTCACCTCAATCCTCTTGGGCTGCTCTGCCGGTGTCTTCGGAAGGGTAACCGTGAGGATCCCGTTCTCGAAGTCAGCTGTGATCTTCGATTCGTCAAGCCCGTCAGGAAGGCTGAAGGACCTCTCGAAGGACTCCTGCCTGCGCTCCCTGATGAGATACTTCCTGCCGCTCTCGTCCTTTTCCTTCTCGGTCTCATCAATTTCGCCCGCGATATGAAGGACGTGCTTGTCGACTGTGATCTTCACGTTCTTCTCGTTGAAGCCAGGCAGCTCCGCCTTCACTATATAGTTCTCAGCTGTCTCCTCGACATCAACTGCCGGGAGCCTTGTCGAGTAGTTGTCCCATGCTCCGAGCATCGAATCGAAGAAATCATCGAACAGGGAAAGGTCCCTTCTTCCGCTTCTGTTATTGTATCTTGTAATGTCGTGTGCCATCTTGTGGCCTCCTTATGTACTGATTTATGTTCCTTCCTGGAACACCTACTATCATGCACAAGGCGTGCCAACTTATATATTTATTTGCATTATATAGAATTGAGTATTCTGTTTATCCTGAAGGGAATCCAATGATGGGACATTTTGTCCACCTGGAGCCAATCCATCTTTCAATCCGTATCATTTTGACCTCCTCCGGGAAAGCGAGGGGTGAAAATGGAACATCAGGGACGGATGATGCCTGTATCGAACAGCCTTTCCCCGGATATCCTCATATCGCCATTCTTCTCGAATCCTGATGATGATATGAATCCGAAGGATGCAATCGGGATACCGATATCATTCCTGATTTTCGCTGTTTCCTCGCTTATGAGCTTCTCTCTCATCGGGGATGAGAGGTACTTCACCTCGTAGATCTCATAGCCTGACAGCGTCTCGATGGCTACATCGAATTCCCCGTTCTGCTTTGTCTTCGGGTTATCATACCAGTACGTGCCGACAGTAACGATGTCGTTCCTGATGCCGTTTTCAGCGAGTATCGTGAACCAGTCCCTTGCCATCTCCTCGAATCTATATGAGATGAATGTCTCGATTGATGGCTTCACATGCTTTTCATAGAATGCCGGCATGGAACTGGCAAGGGAAGGGTTCCTCTCTATGTATGCGATATGGAATCTCAGAAGGTTTGAAGTCAGTTCGTAGAAGAGTCTCTTCCTGCTCCCTATGGCATTTATGGGCTGCTTCTTGACTATGAAATCAGCTTTGATAAGCTGCTCCAACGTATATTCAAGCGAGTTGACGTCACCATCACCCAGGCTCGCCCTGATTTCCGAATAGCTTCTCTTCCCGTTCCCTATGCGCACTATGGCGGAGTAGGCGCCTCCTGTGCTTCTGAGCTCTGAGTAGAGCACATCCTCTGCATAGAGGCGTGCCGGGCCGGTCTTGCTCAGGAGGAGGTCCCTTATATTCTCCTCTACGCTTGCAGCTGGGTCTATCCGGGAAAGGAGCATCGGTATGCCGCCGAAGACTGCGTAGAGCCCTATCTTCTCCCTTATGCTGCGTTCCGGATAGAAGAGCGAGGCCTCAAGATAATCAAGCTCGCCGAGCGGTATCTCCAGCGAGAAGCGCTGGTACAGCGGATTGTCCTTCTGCAGAAGGCCCTTCATCACCCTTATCGCGGAACCGGAGATTATCAGCTTGATATTCGGCGGCATATAGTCGATGAAGTCCCTGAAGTATGCATCGACGACCTCTCCCTTCTTCCTTCTCAGGTCCTGGTATTCATCCACTTCAAGGACCAGCCCCTCTTTCGTTGATGCGATATACTTCAGGACAGACTCGAAGCTGGTAATCTCAAGGCCGGGGATTCCCATTGCATCTCCAGCTGCCCTTGAGAGCCTTCTTGCATTCTCGCTCAGGTCATCCGGAACCGCAGTGAACCTTATGACATGTGCGGTGCTTCCTTTTAGTGCTTCGGAGATGAGCGTTGTCTTCCCGATCCGCCGCCTGCCATATACCAGGATGGCTGAACCTGAATCCCTGCCCAGCTCCTTCCGTATCGCTTTCAGTTCCCTAGACCTTCCGACAAACATCCTCAGCTCCTTTTTGCATGAATCAATTCTGCATGAATTGGTTTTACATAAATTGATTCATGTAAATTATACAGCTATCTGTGGCTTTGTCCAATAAGCGATTCTGCTAGACAATAATGCCACTGCCTTCGTTGCGGATAAGAGCTGTAAGGATTGATCTATGTAATGGAAACGGGAGCGCATATGTACACGCTCCCGTTGTTTGTCAGCAGTATTCCGCTCTTCAGATCAGAAGGTCTGCATAGGCCTTGAGGAGGCTGTCGCCTTCGCAGCCTGCGAGGACTTTCTTGGCAAGCACCTTGCCGAGCTGCACCCCTTCCTGGTCGAATGAGTTCAGGTTCCATAGGAAGCCCTGGAACATCACCTTGTTCTCGAAGTGGGCAAGGAGCGCTCCCAGCGCTTCCGGGGTGAGCTCTTCGCCGTAGATAAGCGATGATGGCCTGCCGCCGTCGAATTCCTTGTTGGTGTTCTCGTCTTCCTTGCCGCGTGCGAATGCCGCGATCTGCGCTGCCAGGTTCGCATTCAGCTTCGTCTGGCTGTATGAGCCTGCCGTGATGAGGTCCTTGCCGCGCTGGCACTTCCGGAAGCCGATGAACTGCAGCGGTACGATATCCGTTCCCTGGTGGAGGAGCTGGTAGAAGGAATGCTGCCCGTTGGTTCCCGGTTCGCCGAAGATGACAGGGCCGGTAGGATAGGAGAGCTTCTCGCCGAATCTGTTGACATGCTTGCCATTGGATTCCATGTCGAGCTGCTGGAGATGGGCCGGGAACCTGGAGAGCGCCTGCGAATAGGGCAGGATGGCCGTGGAAGGATAGCCTGCCACGGACCTTAGGTAGAAGCCGATGAGGGCATCGAGCATGGCTCCGTTCTTCCTTATATCCTTCTCCGTGGAGAGGACATCCTCCTCATGGGCGCCCTTGAGCAGCTTCTCGAATGTATCGTAGCCGAAGGCGAGCGAGAGCACGACGCCTCCGACTGCCGATGTGGATGAGTATCTTCCGCCGATATAGTCATCGATGTAGAACGATGCGAGCATCGAGCTGTCCGATGCCAGAGGCGATGTCTTCGATGTGACCGCGACCATATGCTTCGATGGGTCGAAGCCCTTGATCGGCTGTGCCTTCAGCGTCTCGAGCACGAGGTCCCTGTTGGTAAGGGTCTCCTGCGTGGTGCCGCTCTTGGAGACAAGGATGAAGAGGGTCGTCTCGGGGTCGAGGGTCGTCATCACGTCAGCTGCATCGTCAGGATCGACATTGGAGATGAACCTGCCTTCCAGCGTCTTGATGCCGCTGCCTGCAGCCCAGCCCTTGAGGGCGAGATAGAGGGCCCTGGGCCCAAGGTCGGATCCGCCGATCCCTATCTGGCAGACGGTCGTGAACGGCTTGCCTGTCGATCCCTTGATCTCGCCGTTCCTGACCTTCTCGGAGAAGTCCTTTATGCTTGCGAGTACGCCTTTGTAGAAAGCATCCTTATCCTCGCCGTCGGCCATGACCGGCTTGCCGAGCACATTGCCCCTGGTGAGCTGGTGGAGTACGAGCCTCTTCTCGCCGGTATTCATCATCTCTCCTGAGAGGATGGCCTTGTATTTATCGACAAGCCCTGCCTCATCGGCCAGCGCCTGCAGCCCTTTCTCGATCTCATCGGAAACCGGCATCGCTGCCCAGTTGTACGTAAGCCCGCCGCCGAGCTTGACCGAAGATGATGCGACGCGTCCCGCGTCCAGCAGCTTCCTGATATCCGCAGGGGCTGCGGCCTTGAGGGCCTGGAAGGCCTTCAGCTTGTCTGTGTTGATGTAGGAAATCACTCTTTTACCTCCGGGATCCTGGAATTGAAGCTCTCAAGCAGGTCTTCCTTGGTCATGCCTTCCCTGAGTATGATGAAGATGGTATCATCCCCCGCAACGGAACCCAGTATTTCCGGCAAGGCCAGCACGTCAAGCGCGAAGCCTACGCTGTTGGCATGGCCAGGACGTGTCTTGATCACTCCGAAATTCCCAGAAAACTCAATAGAGATTATACCGCGTCTTACGTCCTGGATATAGCTTTTTTCCGATTCGCTGACGAGATCGCTTTCAGGAAGCGTGTAATAATAGCCTGACCAACCGTCGGAGATCTTGCCGACCTTCAGCATCTTCAGGTCCCTCGACAGCGTCGCCTGGGTTACGTTGTATCCTTCCTTCTTCAGCAGCTCAAGGAATGTATCCTGGTTGTCTATCCTGTTGTTCTTTATCAGCTCCTTGACCACCGATAGCCTGTTATGACGTTCTTTCATCAGTCCTCCGGAATTGCATAAGTATGCATATAATATGCATGATATCCGTTGTTTCGCTTTGGGGCAACTGTGGAGGGCAGGGCTGTTTTATGGTATCATCCGATAGGAAAGGAGCATAATATGATTGCTGCCATCGTCATCGCGATAATCGTGCTCGCCCTGCTTCTCTGGGCGGTAGTTGCATACAATTCATTCGTCAAGCTGTCCAATAAGGCAGAGGAGGCCGATGCGGGCATCGATGCCGAGCTCAAGAAGCGCTATGACCTCGTCCCCAATCTCGTGGAGACCGTCAAGGGCTATGCCGCGCATGAGAGCTCGACGCTCGAGGCCGTCATCTCCGCGCGCAATGAGGCTGTCACCGCAGAGGGAAGGGAGGCGAAGGACAGCGCTGACAGGGGGCTGAGGAGCGCCCTCTCCAGGCTTTTCGCGCTTTCCGAGAGCTATCCGGACCTGAAGGCGAACCAGAACTTCCTCTCGCTGCAGGATGATATGAGGGACATCGAGACATCGATACTCAATGCCAGGAAGTACTATAATGCCGTCGTGCGCGAGTACAATGACAGCATCATGGTCTTCCCGTCATCGCTGATTGCCTCCGTCTTCCATTTTAGGAAGAAGGAGTACGTTGAGATCGATGATGCCCATAAAGAGAGCATAAGAGTGGAGTTCTGATGCGGAGAGCCATCCTGGTCCTGCTTGCCATCATCTCCCTCCTGCCGCTTGCTGCGGAGAGCTTCACTATGGAGCGCTATGCCGTCGATATGACGGTGTCGCCATCAAGGGCCGCTTCCGTGCATGAGGAGATGGATGTCTTCTTCACATCGCCGTCCCATGGCATCATCAGGGATATACAGACATCATTCCCGGGCGTCAAAGCCAGGGTCTCCTCGATAAGGGGCAATGCGGTTGCGGAGACTGAGAGGAGCGGTGGCTTCGTGTCCGTCATCATGGGGGATGCGGACAGGTATATAGAGGGTCCTGCCTCCTTCACGCTTTCCTATGGTTATGACCTGGGCAAGGACAGGTATCCGGATTACGACGAGTACTATTACAATATCGTCTCACCGGCATGGGGAACCGTCATCCGCGATGTCGAGTTCACGGTGAGGTTCCCGTATCCCGTAGACAGGGACAGGGTCTGGCTTACCTATGGCCCGGATGGGTCAACGGCTATGCTGCCGGTATCCGTGTCGGAAGATGGCTGCACGGTCAGCGGACGTTATTCAGGGCTCCCTCCGTATAATGCGATAACACTGCGCGTGGAGATGGATGAGGGATATTTCGACGGCATGGGGCCCATGGAGGCCATCAGGTTCATACCGCTGGCCTCATCGGTGCTGATGGCCGCCATCATGCTGCTGGTATATATCCGCGGACGTGATGAGAAGGTCATCGCGCCTGTGAAGTTCGAGCCTCCTGCCGGCATCACCCCGTTCGATGCTGAATATATATACAGGGGAGCGGTCACCTCGGATTCCGCCGCGGCCGGCCTGATCTACCTTGCCGATAAAGGGTATATGTCGATAGAGCCGGATGGACGCGGCTTCAGGTTCCATAGGAAGAAGGAAATCTCCGGGGAAGGAGAGGCGATGTCCCATTATTCCGCGGCGCTCTTCCCCAATGGCCCTGAAAGCGATACGAAGATGCTGCGGCTTTCGCGCTTCGCCGACGTATTCTCTGCCAGCATACCGCGCGATGTGGCTGCAGGACTTGCCGATATCTACGATGCTTCCTCAATCAAGGTCCAGCGCATGGCCTTGGCTGCCGCAGCGGCATTCTCGGCCATAAGCTCCCTCGCGGCAGGCTATATAAGCGGCGAGCCTATGCTTGCCCTTTTCATGGCAGTGCCGCTCTTCATGCTCTATATGGTGCTCAGCTCCAGGACGACGCCTGCAGCCATGAGGATATTCATCACCATATTCCTTTCCGTATTCATCATCATGCCGTTCAGCATGCTTCTCGGCACGGATACAGCCATCGTGGCATTGCCGCCATATCTCGCTGCCATCTTCGCAGCCTTCGCCATCCCCCGCTGCCGCAGGTATTCCGATAAGGGCAGGGCGCTCCGTGCCGCGGTCATCGGCTACCGCGAGTTCATCGATAAGGTGGAGGCCGACAGGATCAGGCGGCTGTCTGATAGCGACCCGCTGTTCTTCTACCATGTGCTGCCATATGCCATGGTATTCGGCCTTGCCGACAGGTGGTGCGATAAGTTCCGCTCCATATCGGTGCCGACACCAGACTGGTATGCCGGAAGCTGCTTCTCATACAGGCCGTTCCGCAGCCAGTGGGCATCCGGGTATTCCAGCATGCATGCGCCCGGCAGCACCGGAGGCGGCAGGAGCACGTTCAGGGGCTCATCCGGTTCTGCGGGAGGCGGATTCTCCGGGGGAGGAGGGAGGAGCTGGTGAACGATATCATCTCCCTTGCCGCTTCCTTCGCCCTGGTGGCCCTTGCCGCAGGAGCCTCCTATGCGCTGCACAGGTCCGCTGCCGTTCCTGCTGCGCTTTCGCGCAAGGCCTGCCATATAATCGTATCCTTCTGGGTGTTCATCATGGTGTATGGCTTCAGCAGCACGTGGGCGCGCCTGATAGGACCTGCTGTATTCATCGTGGCAAACTTCCTCATATCGCGTTCCGGACTCGGTTCTGCTATCGGGCTCGGTGAGCGCAGGCTGGACCCCGGGCTTGTGACGTATCCCTTCTCGCTCCTTGTCCTCTCGCTTCTCTACAGCCTCGGCATCATCTGCTCAGGGACTGCCATCGCGAGCGTGATGATCATGGGCATAGGCGATGGGGCTGCCGCGATAGCGGGCAGGCTCTGCGGGAAGGAGCGGAAAAGCCTTGCTGGCAGCATCGCCATGGCTGTGGTGTCCTTCTTCGTGATACTCCTTTCCATGGATACGCTGCTTTCATTTGCCTTCATCGCCGCGATGACGGTATCGCTGGTCGAGCACATCACGCCGCCAGGCTATGACAACCTGACCGTCCCGCTTGCTTCGGCAGGGCTGCTGGAGGCCATATGCTCCCTCTGACTGCGCGCATCGATAGCCATTTCCTCGGCCTGCCCATGCTCTGGCGTTGCCTTATCATCATCGCCTTCCTTGCTGTAATGGCTGCCATCGCCTGGAGGAAACGGATGCTTACCGGTTCGGGGACCGCTGCTGCGGCAGCGCTGGGCTTCATAGTCTTCTATATCGGCGGCGTCAGCGGTATATCGGTCTTCCTTTTCTTCTTCCTGACCGCATCAATCTCCTCCCGCGTCACTCCCGTACCTGTCGATGTCGTCAGGAAAGGCGGGAGGAGGGACTGGATGCAGGTCATAGCCAACGGCGTGCCTGCTGCTGCCACGCTCGTGCTGTACAGGTCCCAGAGATGGGATCCCATCTTCCTTGCAGCCTTCACGGCGGCACTCGCCGAGGCGGAGGCAGATACGTTCGCTTCGTCTTTCGGGCTGATGAGCGATAAGCCACCGCGCTCGATAATGACCGGTACGATAGTCCCTCCAGGGATATCCGGGGGAGTGACGCTCCTCGGTTCCATGGCAGGGCTTGCAGGAGCGTTCCTTGTCGCACTCCTCGGCTCATCAACCTTCATGCTCGGCTTCTCCGGCTTCGCTGTTGCGATGATATCAGGGTTCGCGGGGTGCATATTCGACTCCGTGCTCGGCGCTGTCATCCAGGTCCAGTACAGGGCGCCTGACGGCAGGCTCACCGAGAAAAGCGAGATCGATGGGAAGAAGCTTGAGAGGGTGAGGGGGATCCCCTTCATTGACAATGATGCCGTCAATCTCCTTTCCGGCCTTTTCTCCGCTTCCCTCGCGCTGCTCTTCATGCAGATCGCGTGAGCTATCGATCACCAGATGGCGCTGGAGGCATGATCCAGGTAATATTATTCCCATGAATGGATGGGACTGCAGCTCTGAGGAGCTTATAGATAGGATTGCCGGCCTCCGGGAAAGGGAGATGATGCCGATATCGCAGTGCGGATTCGTGCTTTCCGATGGGAAGGCGAGAATCGCTATCGATGTGCTTGTGTCTGATATGGCAGGCAGCGATGGCAGGTCGCAAAGGCTGGTGCCTCCGCCGTTCCAGGCCGATGATATGCCTCTTATGGATGGGATCCTCGTCACCCATTCCCATGCTGACCATCTCGATGTGCCGATGATACTCAGCCAGGTGCGGAGGAATCCCTCAGTGCAGGTCGTGGCGCCATCATCAATCCTTGATGGCCTGGATATCCCTGCGGGCAATAAGGCATATATAGGTGATTATGGCATGGTCTCCATCGGAGGATTCTCCATCACGGCAGTACCTGTTCCCCATATGGAGTACCATGAGTCTGCGCCTGGGCATTCTGATTTCTATGGGTATGCCATATCATTCGCCGGCCTCAGGGTCTTCCATAGCGGGGATGCAGTGGCGAAGCCACGCCTGCTGTCGGATGCGAAAGCGCTGGCCCCGCTTGATTACGCCATCCTTCCTGTGAACGGCAGGGATGCCGAGAGGGAGAGCAGGGGGATCATCGGCAATATGCATCCCGCGGAAGCCGTCTCCTTCGCTGCGGCTATCGGAGCCGGGAAGCTGATTCCCATGCACTTCGATATGATACGCGGCAATACCGTGGATATCGGGTCATTCATAGCCGAGGCGGAAGGCAGGATAGGCTATGCAGTGCCGGTTCCTGGACGGGCCATCAGGCTCTGAGGGCCTTTTTCCCCAGACCTCTTGCCGTATTCGCCCTTTATGCTTAATTTATCTCTTGGCAGCTTTCGCGGCTGCTTTCTGATAGTGAAAGAGATAAGGAGTAGTGGATATGGCAAAACAGCTTCAGTTCAACGAAGAGGCCAGGAAGTCATTGGTCAATGGTGTTGAGAAGATCTCCAAGGCTGTCATGACGACGCTTGGACCGAAGGGACGTCTCGTCCTTCTCGACAAGAAGTACGGCGCGCCGACGGTGACGAAGGATGGAGTCTCGGTAGCTAAGGAAATCGAGCTCGAGGATCCGTTTGAGAACATGGGTGCCCAGCTTCTCAAGGAAGTCGCATCCAAGACCAACGACGTGGCTGGCGATGGAACGACTACGGCAACGGTACTTGCTTGGTCGATTACCAAGGAAGGCATGAAGAGCGTTGCGGCGGGTGTCAATCCAATGGGTATAAAGAGGGGCATCGACAAGGCTGTCCAGGATGCGGTCGAGTGCATCAAGAAGGAAGCCAAGATGATCCAGGATAAGGAGGAGATTGCGCAGGTCGCTTCCATTTCCGCAAACAACGACAGGACAATCGGCGATGAGATCGCCAATGCTATGGACAAGGTCGGCAAGGATGGCGTCATCACTGTCGAGGAGTCCAAGACGATCGAGACGACAGTCGACTTCGTGGAAGGCATGCAGTTCGACCGCGGATACCTTTCCGCTTACTTCTGCAACAACAGGGATACGATGACTGCGGTGCTCGACAATCCGTATATCCTCATCTACGACAAGAAGATCTCTTCCATGAAGGATCTCCTGCCGCTTCTTGAGAAGGTCGCCCAGTCCGGCAAGCCGCTCCTCATCATCGCAGAGGATGTCGATGGCGAGGCCCTTGCGACGCTGGTCCTCAATGCTGTCAGGGGTACGCTCAGCGTGGTAGCCGTCAAGGCTCCTGGCTTCGGCGACAGGCGCAAGGCCATGCTCGAGGATATCGCGATCCTCACTGGCGGACAGGTCATCACCGAAGAGCTCGGCATGAAGCTTGAGAATGCTGATATCTCAATGCTCGGCAGGGCGAAGAGCGTCAAGGTCGAGAAGGAGAACACGACGATCATCAATGGAGCAGGCGAGGCCAGCGCTATCCGCGACAGGATCGCCCAGATCAAGCTCCAGATCGAGGACTGCACTTCCGATTATGACAGGGAGAAGCTCCAGGAGAGGCTTGCCAAGCTTGCTGGCGGCGTAGCGGTCGTCAACGTAGGCGCAGCTACCGAGGTAGAGCTCAAGGAGAAGAAGCACAGGGTAGAGGATGCTCTTTCCGCTACGCGTGCTGCTATCGAGGAAGGCGTCATCCCTGGCGGCGGCGTCGCTCTCGTGCAGGCGGTCAACGAGCTTGCCAAGAAGGATCTCTCCGCTCTCTCCGAAGAGGAGAAGGTCGGATACAGGATCGTCATCCGCGCTCTCGAGGAGCCTATCAGGCAGATTGCCGAGAACGCAGGTGTCGACGGATCGATCATCGCTGACAAGTGCAAGAGCGAGAAGCAGGGCGTCGGCTATGATGCCAATGCCATGAAGTGGGTCAACATGGTCGAGAGCGGGATCATCGATCCTGTGAAGGTCACCAGGTCCGCGCTGCAGAATGCTGCATCGATCGCATCCCTGATCCTTACCACGGAATGCGCTGTGACTGATATCCCGGCACCGGAGCCGGCAGCCCCAGCGAACCCGGGCATGGGCGGGATGATGTGATAGCCGGAAGGCTATAGGGAAGAGGACGTCAGCGATGGCGTCCTCTTTTTCAGTGTGGAATAAAGTTGTTGAGGTTTATTGCGACACCTCTTGGAATCTGCGATGCAGGATCCTTGCCTACTGCCTTGCCAGTGGGGAGGCATGGCGCCTCCTGATATCCCTCAGCTTCATCGGCGAGATGCCGAAATAGTCGGTGAACGTCCGGGAGAAATGCTCCTGCGATGAGTAGCCGACTTCCTGCGCGATTTCCCTGCATGTCCTGTATGTATCCATCAGCAGATGCAGCGATTGCCTCATCTTCATCGTCTTCACGATATTCACGAATGATTCCCCGAGCTTCTGCCGGATAAGCCCTGATGCGTACTGCTCGGTTATGGAGAGGCTATCCGCCAATGAGGACAGCGTAATCGTCCTGAACCCAGACTCTATGAGCGATAGGTACCGATATGCCTCGCTTCTCTCCTCTGCTATATCCCTTGATGCGGTAAGCCCGGCGCTCCTGCCTGCCTCTATCGACAGCTCCGAGAGCATCAGCATGGCCATCTCGCTGCTGGAATCACTGCGCGCAGCCTCGTCCTGCAGGCGGTGGACGATCTCCCTTATGCGGCTGTCCCTGCCATTGAGCAGCCCGTAGCGCTTCCCGCTGAAGAGCGAGGGAAGGAGCCCCGGCAGTTTTTCCGTATCCGCAGCGTTGGCTGACAGCTCGAGCAGGATGGCATCATCCCTGAATGCCCCTATGCTGCGGTATGTGCCTGCGGAGACCGTGAGCATGTCCCCGGCTTCCATCATGATGGACTCTCCCTCGATGGTGATGGATGCTTCGCCTGCTGAGGCATAGAGGATGGAAGGCCTGCCAAGGCGGTGGATGTATGGCGGCATGAAACGCGGATGGCGCGCGATGGAAAGCGCCTGATGGCATGGAGGCATCTCGAGGGATGAAAGGCGCACGGCCTTGGCCAGCGCTGACTTCAGCCCGGCATCGCCTGGCATCCTCGGCTTCATGCCATCCTCTCCCAGCTCCTCATAGAAGCTCCGGTAGAGAAGCTCATCATCGCTGAGCGGTATCAGATCCATCAATCGACCTCGCTGACAATCGTTATGCCGTCTTCCCGTACGGCAGAGTATCTTCTTCCATTCTGCTCATAGATACCCTCTTCTGTCCATGCCCGCGAGAGGAAGAGGGGAGGCTGGAAATCCTCCACGATGGTGGGCGTGAACGGCCAGGGCCTCTCATAGCTGTCCCTTTCCATCCAGAGGTATCCGCCGATCAGGCCCGGGATCTCCTCCATCAGGAGGGCCGCGGCTTCCCTGTTGGACAGGTACAGGTAGATATCCACGAAGTAGAGGAACTCCGGATGCGCCTTCGCGAAGAGTATGTCGGCGATGTTGGACAGCCCTATGGCATCGCCTGGCTTCGCTGCCGAGAGCAGCCTGGCGTACATGCCTTCCTCGTCGAAGCGGATGGGCGGCAGCGTGAACCACCTCCTGTCTCCGATGGCGGTTCCGGCGGTATTCCATGGCGCATGCGGGCCGGAAAGGAGCCTCCTTGCCGGCAGCGGCGGGGTCTCCCTGTCCTCCATTGAGGCAGAGTATGCGGGTTCCTTGTCGGGGATTGCATCATATTCGGCAAGGAATGCCCTCCGTATCTCCTTCAGCCTCTTCGGGTTGATATAGCAGAAGGGGAAGCCTGCGCTGCCCGAGATGCCGGAGATCCTCAGCTGGTGGCTGCTCTCTCCTGATTGCGATAGGACCTTGATGATAGCTTCCGTGCCGTCATGGCCTGATTGCTCGGGAGAGACCGCATAGGAACGTACCAGCTTCCCTGTCTCTATCGTGAGGGAATCCTGACCTATCGTGATGCGGGCTCCTGCCATCCTCTTGGCCTTGCGGATATCCAGCGATGGCGAGGCGGGCATGGCGCTGCTGTCGCTGATCCTGTACAGGATGCCGTCATCGCTGCTTTCCAGTGGATTATCAAGCCGCAGCGTATATGTGTTGCCGTTCCTGCCTATGATTTCGGGGCGGAAGCGTATGGCTTCGCCTTCCGAGAGCACCATAAGGCCGTCATGGGGCATTATCGGGGCCCTGCATGCTGCCTGCAGGACATGGCCTCCTGTCCTCTCTATCCTGCCTAGGGGATAGCCCCTGTGGCCCGTATAGATTCCTGTCTGCATGTCATGGCGGCAGGGATCGGCAAGCCAGCCTGTACCGGCTTTCCTCCTGAATGCGGCTGCCGCAGGGCCTTCAAGCGCCCTGTAGCCGGTTCCGTCTATCGCAGCGCGGTAGTATTGCGCTACAGTCTTCGCATAATCCGGCCCCTTGAGCCTCCCCTCGACCTTGAGGCTGTCTATGCCCATGTCCATCAGCTCCCTGACGAGGCTGGCGCCATCCAGGTCCTCAAGCGAGAAGGGGCAGGCCTTCCTGCCTGAGCTGTCCCTGAACCATGAGCGGCAGATCTGGGCGCAGGCCCCTTCGTTGGCAGAGCGGCCCGTGATGATCCTGGATGCCATGCAGAGGCCCGAGAAGCCATAGCAGAGGGCGCCGTGTATGAATACCTTCAGCTCGATATCAGGACATGCCTCCCTTATCCTGCGGATCTCGTCGAGCGAGAGCTCCCTGGAGAGCACCACGCGCTCAAAGCCAAGATGCTGCAGCGCCTTCACTCCGCCTATGGTGTGCACGGCCAGCTGCGTGGAGCCATGGAGGGGAAGGCCAGGGAAGCGTTCCCTGATGATCCTCACTGCCCCGAGGTCCTGGACTATCACGCCATCGCACCCGTAATGGGAGATGGTATCAAGGAGGCGCATCAGGCGCGGCAGCGACCCGTCATCGGCCAGCGTGTTGACCGCGATATATATCCTCCTGCCGTTCTCCAGGGCGAATCTCCGTATCTTTGCCAGGTCATCCTCGGAGAAATTCCCGGCATTCTTCCTGGCGGAGAATTCCTTCATGCCGAAATAGACTGCATCCGCTCCTGAACGGAGGGCTATAAGGGCCTCTTCCAGTGTGCCGGCAGGCATCGCAAGCTCGATTCTTCTCATCCCTTCCCATGATACCCCTAAAGGGCAGGGCATTGCAAAAAGCCCTGTTTGTATTTATCCTCTCAGATAGGAATATCTAGCTAGATACTTCGATAAGGAGAAACCAATGACACTTAATGACATCAGACATCCTAAGCTTGTACAGTGGGTCAATGATTTCGCCGCTCTCACGACTCCCGATAACATCGTTATCGCGGATGGTTCGCAGGAGCAGTATGACGAGCTCATCGACCTTCAGGTCAAGGAAGGGCTCTGCGTCCGCCTCAATCCGGAGAAGAAGCCGAACTGCGTTCTCTTCGATTCCGATCCTTCGGACGTCGCCCGTGTAGAGAAGAGGACGTTCATCGCTGCTGAGAAGCAGGAAGATGCAGGTCCGACCAACAACTGGATCGATCCACATGAGCTGAAGAAGACCATGACAGATCTCTACAGAGGCTGCATGAAGGGTAGGACACTCTATGTCATTCCTTTCTCGATGGGTCCTCTCGGATCTCCGATGGCCAAGATCGGCGTTGAGCTCACAGACAGCGCATACGTCGTCTGCAACATGCAGATCATGACACGCGTAGGCGTCAAGGTCCTCGACATCCTCGGGACGGACGGCTACTTCGTACCTTGCTATCATTCTGTCGGCAAGCCGCTGCAGAAGGGCGAGAGCGACAATGGCAAGTGGCCATGCGCACCGATGGAGCACAAGTATATCTCCCAGTTCCCTGAGACAAGGGAAATCTGGTCATATGGCTCTGGATACGGCGGAAACGCGCTCCTTGGCAAGAAGTGCTTCGCTCTCCGCATCGCATCCGTGCTCGCACGCGACGAAGGCTGGCTCGCAGAGCACATGCTCATCCTCAAGGTCACGAACCCAGAGGGCAAGAGCAAGTACGTGACTGGCGCATTCCCGTCGGCATGCGGCAAGACGAACCTCGCCATGCTCATCCCGACCATCCCTGGCTGGACAGTCCAGACAATCGGCGACGATATCGCATGGATGAAGCCGGGCAAGGACGGCAGGCTCTATGCCATCAATCCTGAGGCTGGTTTCTTCGGCGTTGCTCCTGGCACATCCGAGAAGTCCAACTACAATGCACTCATGGCAGCATCTGCCAACACGATCTTCACCAACGTTGCCCTCACTGAGGACAAGGACGTATGGTGGGAAGGCATCGGCTACGATGCTCCTGGCAAGCTCATCGACTGGAATGGCAATGAGTGGATCCAGGACAAGGGCAACAAGGAGCAGAAGCCAGCTGCGCATCCGAATTCGAGATTCACGGCTCCTGCACGCCAGTGCCCATGCATCGCACCCGAGTGGGAGGATCCGGCAGGCGTTCCTATCTCTGCTATCCTCTTCGGCGGCAGAAGGCCTTCGACGATTCCTCTCGTGCATATGTCCAGGAACTGGAACCATGGCGTATTCCTTGGCTCTATCGTAGGTTCCGAAGTCACGGCTGCTACGCTTGACGTAAAGGCCGGCACGATCAGGAGAGATCCGTTCGCCATGCTTCCGTTCTGCGGATACAACATGGGCGACTACTTCCAGCACTGGATTGATGTAGGCAAGGCTGCACCTAGCCAGGATGTCCTGCCGAAGATCTTCTACGTCAACTGGTTCCGCAAGGATGCCAACGGCCACTTCATCTGGCCTGGCTACGGTGACAACAGCCGTGTCCTGAAGTGGATCTTCGAGTGCTGCGATGGCGTTGCCAAGACAGTCGACACACCGATTGGAATCATGCCGACAGTCGATGCTATCGACAGGCCGGAAGGCGTTACGGAAGAGGATATGAAGGAACTCCTCAAGGTCGATGCTGAAGGCTGGCTGAGGGAGGTTGAGGACATCAGGACCAACCACTATCCGAAGTTCGGCAAGCATCTCCCGAAGGAGCTTTCGGAAATGCTCGATACGCTTGAGGCTTCACTCAAGGCATACAAGGGCTGATAGATAGCCCACGATAACGGAACCCGCCAAGGCATAGCCGAGGCGGGTTCCATATTGCCGTTATCTTCTGATTGGGATATTCCCGATGCGCATAGGCTAGAGCCTGATGCTGCTCCTAAGTCCCTCTACCTCGCTGAGAGGGAGTCCCGAGAACCTGGCGACCTTGTCAATCGGGATAGAGCCATCGGCAAGCATGCTCCTGGCGACATTCATCGCTGTTTTCCGTGCACCTTCCTCTCTCGCTTCAGCAAGGCCTTCAGCAATGGCTTGCGCCCTTATCTTCGCGCTTTCCTTTGCCACGATTGCAGCCCTTTCCTTTTCCACGATTGCGGCGACTTCCTCTGCTACCTTCTTTTCCAGCAGTTCCTCGAATGCCTTGTCGAACTTGGTTGCCATGTCCAGTATCCCCTCCTTCTTCCTTTTGAAGAATCCTGTTCTTTCCCTGAGCACATTATAGTGCATCTTATCCGGATTGGTGCATGAAAGGTCATGCATCAGCTGCGTACATGCATTGCTTCCATCGAAGCACTTGGTGAAGAAGACATCATCCATGAGGCATAGGTCGTCGATGAGCTTCCCGGCTTCCTCGATGGTTAGCTTCGCTGGCATATGGTACCTCCTTCCGGAAGCCTTCATCGCTTCCTGTATCATATACGCCGTGAGCAGCCTTTCCTGACAGTCCTGCCTTCATCCTGCTCTTGCTCAATGGTCCCCTGCGCCGCAATGGACAGCACCAGCCTCCGCCGGATGCATCATGCGAGGCGATTGCCACTTTGTTCTGGAAATCCTTCCACTATAGTAGCTTCTGTGCAATAATAGTCTCTAATATGAATAGAAAGCGCTCTATATCCGCCATAGCGGTGCTTATCATCGCCGGCGCTCTGATGTATATATCGCTTGGCCTCAGCCAGACAATGCCCGGCAGCATCATCCCTGCCGTCCTTTCGATTGCATCGATGATAGCCATTATAGCCGTAGCCTTCGCTTCCGCATCGACACCTGCCTCAATGGCCTTTGCCGCCGTGATAGCAGTCGCGGCAGTCGCCGTGGCAGCCGGCATAACGGTATCGCCATCAGCGGCTGCGGAACCTGCTGCAGCGGTGATGCCTGCCGAAGAGGAGGCAGCCGTAGAGGAAGAGGCCATTCCGGCTCCCGTAGCTGAGGAGCCTGCAGAGGAGCCAGTGGCTGCAGAGCCTGCTGCTCCCGCAGAGGAGCCTGAGGAGATCAGGATACCGTCAGCGCCTTCGGTCAGCATCAGGTCCGTGGAGCTGGCAGATGAGGCTCCTGCGGCACAGGAGGTAGCGCCAGAGCCGGGAGATGTCCCCTCGGCACCGACTGTCTTCTCGACGATTACCCTTGAGTGATGGTGCAGTACAGGCTGCTTGACAGCGATGGGCTCATAGAGGAGGCTGTGCGGTCCTTCGCCTCCCTTCCTGCCATTGCCGTCGATTTCGAAGGCGAATTCAATCTCCATATCTATGGCGAGCATCTCTGCCTGGTCCAGATCTATGCAGGAGGAACGTACTATGTCATAGACCCGCGTTCCGCTTCCGTCACGAAGGCCGGCCTGGAGGCGTTCTTCTCCAGCGATGTCGAGAAGGTGTGGTTCGAATGCCATTCAGATGAGACGCTTGTCTATAAGAGCTATGGCCTGCGCATCAGGAATATCTATGATATCCGGGTACCTGCCAAGCTGCTTGGCTATGATGGTAACCTGCTGTCCCTGGAGGAGAGCCTCCTGGGGATCGTGCCGTCGTTTTCCAAGAAGAAGAACCAGACAGCCAACTGGCTCAGGCGTCCCATCCCTCCTGAGCAGATGGAGTATGCCCTTGCCGATGTCGCGCATCTGCTGGAGCTGAAGGATGTGCTGGAAAGGAAGATCGCGGAAGAGGGCCTTGAGGATGAGTGCAGCAGGCAGATGAAGGCCGCCATGGTTATGAATCCACCGGTGCCGGGATGGAAGAAGCTGCCGGGATGGAAGCGGTTCAGCAGGAAGGAGAAGGCCTATGCGAAATGGATCTTCATCGCCAGGGATAAGGTGGCGGAACGCTTCAATGTGCCTCCTGCACATGTCATGGACAAGCATCTGATTGCCAGCCTCGCCGCCAATCCTCCAGACGCTGGCCAGCTTCCCTCTGCCATCAGGCCGGTGCCGCCGCGCTTCTACAGCTTCATGCTTGATTCGATGAAGGTCGCGCTTGAAAGGGCTGCAGAGGAGTCAGGCAAGAGAGCATAGCGCATCGATCTGCTCCTTCAGCGCCTGCAGCTCCTTCTTCATTATCCGCTCGGAGACGCTGTGCGGCGCTATGTAGCCTGCGGAGAGCACGATTGCATCGATGCCCAGGGCCTGCAGTGAGTTCGCATCGCTTCCGCCGGAGGTGGGGGATGCGGAGAAATCCCTGCCTATCATTGCTGACGATTCCCTGGCAAGCCGCATCGACAGGGCATCCGCATCTATGCTGTACGGCCTGTAGAGTATCCTGCATTCGCTTTCGACTGTATTGCCATGCCTGGCTGCTGCGGTTTCCGCCTTGCTGATGATTTCCCCCATGAGTGCCTCGAGCTTCTCCATCGATGATGAGCGGGCCTCGGCTTCCATCTCCGCCAGGTCAGGCACGACGTTGATGCTGCCTCCTGACCTGATGGAACCTATATTGGCAGTCGTATCGGCATCTATCCTTCCCGAGGGGATGGCCAGAGCCGCCGCAGCGGCTGCGAGCAGGGCAGAGCGTCCCTTCTCCGGCTCGAATCCTGCATGCGCTGACTTGCCGTGGAATGACAGATGGATGTATGCCTTGCCAGGAGCTGAGGAGGCAGCCCTGCCGACTTCCCCTTCGATATCGAAGATGAAGGCCGCTGCTATGCGGAATGGCTGCAGGAACTCCCTGCTGATCATCGCTGACCCTTCCAGTCCCCTTTCCTCCGCGACGGTGAAGAGGAAGAGCACGTCAGGCCCGGCTGCAGCTGATGCCAGCATGGCCGCTACGGCGCACTTGTCATCCGCGCCAAGCGCTGTCGTGCCATCGGTCATGAAGCAGTCCTCCGTTTCCACCGCTGCCGGGGATACTGCCTTATCGACGGTATCCATATGCGCGGCGAACATCAGCTTCTCGCCTTCGGTGCTGCGGTAGAAGAGCATATTCCCATGGCCGTCTTCCTTCAGGAAGTAGCCATAGCCTTCCATTGCCTTCCTGATATACGCCGCGGCTTCCTCCTCATGCCATGAGGGAGAGGGCAGCATTATGAGCTTCCTGAAGAAATCATCGGCTGTCATTTCCTGTATGGTGTCCCTTCCAGCGGCAGCCTATGGCGCATCCTGCCGTCAAGGCGGCGATAGGCATTCGCGATAGCCGGTGCAGTCGGTATCGTGCACAGCTCCCCGACGCCCTTTGCCCCGAATGAGGTCGGCAGCATGTCCTCCGCATTGACGAGCACCGTCTCTATCTCAGGCCTGTCAGGTGCTCGCAGGAGGCCCAGCGTCCCGTATCTGGACTTCACGATGCCGCCTTCTATCCTGAAATCCTCCGTCAGGGCAAAGCCCATCCCCATCAGTACTCCGCCTTCGATCTGTCCTTCGATGGCAAGCCTGTTGATGACGCGTCCGGCATCGCAGGCGGCGGTGATCTTCTTCACCTTGCCATCATCGCCGAGCTCTGCCACCTGCGCGGAATAGGAGTAGGCCAGATGCGATACGGGATTCGCTTTCTCCGATGTGATCGGGTCGGTCTCGAAGCTGAACTCGCCGTAGTATTCGCGGCCTTCCAGTTCCCCGAGGGTATGCTCCTCCAGGTCCTTCTTCAGCAGCAGCGCGGCCCGCCTGGTCGCCTCTCCCGTGAATGCCGTCTGCCTGGATGCTGTCGATGTGCCGCTGTCAGGCGTCCTGGATGTGTCAGGGAGCTCGACGGCGAATGCGGAGGAGGGAAGGCCTAGTACAGCTGCCGCGATCTGCAGCTCCACTGTAGCGACCCCCTGTCCCATGCAGGCCGCCGAGGACCGTATGTGCACCAGGCCTCCTTCGACGGAGATCCTGCAGCGTCCGGTATCCTCGTTGCCGACGCCGATGCCGCTGTTCTTGAGTGCGACGGCTATCCCTGTGCGGCCGGAGGCGTAATAGGCATCCCTTACTGCCTCAAGGCATTCGACGATGGCAGTATCAGGGGAGGCGATCTGCCCGTTCGGCATCACGTCGCCGGGGCGGAGAGCATTGATAAGCCGTATCCTGAACGGGTCTATCCCTGTACGCCTGGCAAGCTCGTCCATGACGCTCTCTATTGCGAAGCAAGACTGGGTGACGCCGAAGCCCCTGTATGCCCCTGCCGGGACGTTGTTGGTATATACCGCCGTGCCGGTGACCTGGAAGTCCTGGAAGCTGTATGGGCCTGATGCATGCGTGCATGCCCTCTGCAGCACAGGGCCGCCGAGGGAGGCATATGCGCCGGTATCTGCAAGGATCTCCGCCTTCAGCCCATGGATCCTGCCGTCCATTCCTGCCCCGAGGATGAGGTGCATCTTCATCGGATGGCGCTTGGGATGGACCAGGATGCTTTCCTGGCGGGATAGCCTGACCTTGACGGGAAGCCCCGTGAGGTAGGCGGCAAGCGCTGCATGGTGCTGCACCGACATGTCCTCCTTGCCGCCGAAGCCTCCTCCTACGTATGTGCTCCGTACCCGGACCTTGCCTTCCGGGATCTGCAGCATCCTGACGATCTCGTGCTTGTCATCATAGACGGACTGGTCAGAGGCATAGACAAGCACTCCGCCATCCTTGGGCACTGCCACTGCGCATTCCGGCTCCATGAACGCATGTTCCGTGAACGGCGTCTCGAATGTCTCATCGATGACTATGGGGGAGGATGCTATAGCCTTCTCCGCATCGCCTCTGCGGATCCTCTCCACGGTGAGTATGTTGGACCTGTCCGGATGGACATGTATCCGCTCCTCCAGCGCCTCCTCCGGCGAATGGACCCCTTCAAGCTCCTCGTATCCGATCCGCACCAGCTTCATTATGCGCTCCAGGCCCTCCTGCGTCCTGGCCACCGCGAGGCAGACTGCGTCTCCGATGTATCTTGTGATATCGCCTTCGCCGACGAGTACCGGCCAGTCGGGCGTTATATGGCCATGCCTGTTGTACGGGACATCGCATGCCCTTATCAGGGAGATGAAATCAGGGTCTGCCTCGGCTTCTGAGGAGTCGATTGAGATGATCCTTGCGCGCGGGGCAGGGGAGCGGATAGCCGATGCGTATACCATCCCGTCCACCTTGATATCATCAGCGAAGGCGCCCCGTCCCAGTGCCTTCTCGATGGCATCGACCCTCCTCATGCTCCCGGAAAGGGCGGGGTCGTCTTCACCCTGCGGCACTTCCTCGCCGCTTCTGAGCATCCTGGCAGCCATCAGGACGGCATCCTCGATCTTCACATAGCCTGTGCATCTGCATATATTGCCCCTGAGGGCCTTCTTCACGGCATCCCTCGAAGGGGCCGGGTCCGTATCGATGAGGGCCTTGGCGGCCATTATCATGCCGGGAGTGCAGAACCCGCACTGCACGGCTCCTGCCTTGGCGAAAGCATATCCGTATACGGCCTTCTCCCTCTCGGACAGCCCCTCTATCGTGGTCACGGAAGCGCCATCAAGCTTCGATAGCATCTTCCTGCATGATTTCACCAGCCTGCCGTCGGCTATGACGGAGCACGTGCCGCATATGCCCTCGCTGCAGCCTTCCTTGGTTCCCGTGAGCCCGAGCTCCTCCCTGAGGAAGGCAAGGAGGGTCATCTCCCTGTCTGTGGTATAAAGGGTTCCGTTGACTGTTATCTGCATTCGGTTCTCCTCGCGGAATGGCCGCTTAGCTTCTGCCTGGATGACAGCGTTCTGTGTTACCCTTCCATTACCAGATTATATCACCCGTTCTGCTTCCTCTCATAGGAAAGAGTCATGCGTTCGGCTTCCTTCTCGATTTCCCTGTCGCTGGCGCCATCCATCTTCAGCGCCGTGAGGTAGTAGCATATGAAGCGGATGACATGCCGCTTGGTGACGATTACCTTCACGCCTTCGGCTACTGACTGCGCCAGGGCCCTGCCTACCTTGTCATGGGTGCCGATTATCCCGGCGCCTTCGCCAAGGTCCTCGACTGCATGCATCACCTGGTCCTTGGGGACCCTGCACTGCATGAATAGCTCCCCCAGGCGCTTGCAGTCCGTAGGGGTGGTATACCAGGGATACTTCTTCCTCAGCCTCCTGATAGGCTTCTCTATCTCCTTGAGCGACCATCTGATTGCCCATGTCCTGTCTTCGCGAGAGACCGAATCCGATATCGATTTCAGGAATGGCGTCTTCGTGCTGTATAGCGGCTCACTCATTGAAGTGGAGGATGAGTTCCTTCTTCCCTGCCCTGAGCTGCACGAGCTCGACTCCTGCAGCGGTGAGCATCATCCGGCTGGCCTTCGTCGCATCGGTATCGCGATACTTGTCGGAAAGGTATATTACCTTCTTTATGCCGGTCTGTATGATGGCCTTGGCGCATTCGTTGCAGGGGAACAGCGCCACATAGAGCGTCGACCCCTTCAGGGATGTGATGGATGAGTTGAGGATCGCGTTGAGCTCCGCATGGCATACATACGGGTACTTGGTATCGATCCAGTCCCCTTCGCGCGCCCAGGGAAGCTCATCATCAGAGCATCCTGTAGGGAAGCCGTTGTAGCCGACTCCGACGATCTTCCGGTCTGGGCTGACGATGCAGGCACCGACCTGCGTGTTGGGATCCTTTGACCTCATCGCCGAAAGGATGGCGATGCCCATGAAGTACTCATCCCATGAAATGTAGTTCTCTCTCTTTCCCGGCATAATGACTCCTAGAAAGGTCATTATACCCCAGATCGGCGGAATAGGGCAGAAATAAAAATCGCCACCGGTGAAGGTGGCGACCATAGTGCAGGTTCCTGCTGTTAAGCAAGCGCACTGAGCATCGTCGGGATGACGGAGATGAGCACGCCTGCCGCAACCGCGGATCCGATGACGCCGGAGACGTTCGGGCCCATGGCATGCATGAGGAGGAAGTTCTGCGTATCGGCTTCCTGTCCGACCTTGCTCGATACCCTGGCTGCCATAGGTACGGCGCTGACGCCTGCCGATCCGATGAGCGGATTGGTAGGATGCTTCGGGTCGAGCTTGTTCATGAGCTTGCCGAGAAGCACGCCGCCTGCGGTTCCGACTCCGAACGCGACCATTCCAAGGAGGAGGATGCCGAGCGTCTCGAGGTTGAGGAACTTGTCAGCAGCCATCTTCGATCCGACGGAGAGTCCGAGGAAGATGGTGACGGTGTTCATCAGCGCGTTCTGCATCGTGTCGCTGAGGCGTCCGATGACTCCGCATTCCCTGGCGAGGTTGCCGAACATCAGCGCTCCGATAAGCGGGCAGGCTGATGGCAGGAGGATTGCGCAGACTGTGATGACCATGATCGGGAAGACGATCTTCTCGAGCTTGGATACCGGCCTGAGCTGCTGCATCCTGATCTTCCTTTCCTTCTCGGTCGTCAGCGCCTTCATGATAGGCGGCTGGATGATAGGCACCAGAGCCATGTATGAGTAGGCTGCGACCGCAATCGATCCGAGGTACTCAGGAGCAAGGCGGCTCGTGACGTAGATGGCTGTCGGGCCATCGGCGCCGCCGATGATGCCGATCGATCCCGCGACTGCGAGGTTGAAGTTGATTCCCGGCAGGAATGAGAGGAGCAGCGCTCCGATCAAAGCCGTGAAGATGCCGAGCTGGGCAGCTGCGCCGAGAAGGAGCGTCTTCGGGTTCGCGATAAGTGGTCCGAAGTCCGTCATGGCACCTACGCCCATGAAGATCAGGACTGGGAAGAGCCCTGACTCGATGCCTGCATCATAGAGGATCTTGATGAATCCCGCATCGCCTGATGTCGGATCGACAGCGGCGATGAACGCGGAAGGGATGTTCGAAAGGATACAGCCCATCGCGATAGGGATCAGCAGGAGAGGCTCGAAGCCCTTCTTGATCCCCAGGAAGAGGAGCAGGAATCCGACGAGGATCATCAGCGCGCAGCCGATGCCTACCGCACCGGCATTCGCCGCGCCTTCTCCCCACATAGCAACCAGCTGATCCGGGAACAGGAACCCGAAGATTCCTGTCGAAGTCCAGAGCTGCTGGAGTCCGCTTATGATAGCTTCCATTGACTTCGCCTCCCTTAGCCGATAATCATCAGGACCGTATCAGCGTTGATCTGGTCACCCTGGTTGACGAGGATCTGCCTTACTGTGCCTGCGCATGGAGAATAGATCTCGTTCTCCATCTTCATAGCTTCCATGACCATGAGGATCTGGTCAGGTGCGACCGTGTCGCCGACCTTGACGTTGAAGCGGAGGCAGAGGCCCGGCATCGGTGCCTTGATCTCCGTTCCCTCTGCAGGAGCTGCCGCTGGAGCCGCTGCTGGAGCGGGCTGTACCGGTGCTGCCTCAGGGGCCGGCTGTGCAGGTGCTGCTGCCGGAGCTGGCTGGACAGGTGCCGCAGGTGCTGCCTGGGCTACGCCGCCGATCGTGAGGAGCAGGTCGCCGGACTGGAGCTGCTGTCCCTGGGATACAGGGATGGATGTCACGACGCCATCGCATGGCGCATAGATCTCGTTCTCCATCTTCATGGCTTCCATCACCATGATGATGTCATCCTTCTTGACCGTGTCACCGACCTTGGCGTTGATGCGGAGCACGAGGCCCGGCATCGGTGCCTTGACTTCCTCGGAGCCCGTGACGACCGTCTGCTGTACAGGAGCTGCTGCCGGAGCCGGCTGTGCAGGAGCTGCCGCAGCTGCAGGTGCCGCGATTCCCTCGGAGATGGAGACAGGGTAGGAGACGCCGTTGACGACCGCCGAGCCCTGTGCGAGCTTCACGCCGTAGGCCTTGCCGTTGACTGTGACTGTGTACTCGCCATTGGAAGCTGCCTTCGGAGCTGCTGGAGCAGCGGCTGCTGCCTTGCTCTTCTCCGCGCTCTTGAGCCTGACGCCGTTGACCTTCGCCTTGCCTGTGAGGTAGAGGATTCCCTTCTCCTTGCATGTGGAGGCGATGAAGATGTTCTCATCTGTCTCAGGAAGGCCTGCTTCCTCGAGCATCTTCTTCGCGGCTGCGATTCCCTTGTTCGGGTCCTTGTCATTGATGTCTACGACCTTCTCAGTCGTGGGCTCGAGCTTGAGCTGTGCCGCAGCGAGCTTGACGACTTCCGGATCCGGAGCTACAGGAGTCTTGCCGAAGTAGCCGAGGACCATCTTGCCGTATCCTTCCGCGAACTTCTTCCAGGGTCCGAACATGACATTGTTGAATGCCTGCTGGAAATAGAACTGGGAAACAGGTGTCACGGATGTGCCGAAGCCACCCTTGGCGACTGTCTCGCCCATAGCCTCGACGATCTTGGGATACTTATCCATGAGGCCGTTGTCCCTGAGCATCTGGGTGTTGGCCGTAAGGGCACCGCCCGGAAGCGGGAAGAACGGGATCTCAGGATTGACTGCGGTTGCTTCAGGAGGAAGGAAGTAGTCAGACATGCACTCCTCGAATACCTTCTCGGCGTCCCTTACCTTGTTGACGTCGATGTCGAGCGTGTAGTCGGTTCCCCTGAATGCGTGCCACATCGTGAGCACGTCAGGCTGGCATGTGCCGCCGGAAACCGGAGCGAGCGAGAGGTCGATCTGGTCTGCGCCGGCATCGAGTGCTGCCATGTACTGCGCGACGGATACGCCTGCCGTCTCATGGGAGTGGAAGACGATCTTCACGTTAGGACCGAGCATCTTCCTTGCCCTCTTCACTGTTTCATATACATTGTGCGGAGTCGATGTTCCGGATGCGTCCTTGAAGCAGACAGAGTCATAGGGGATGCCTGCATCGAGGATCTCGCGGAGGATGCGCTCGTAGAAGTCAGGGGTATGCGCGCCCGTGACGCCCTCAGGAAGGCTCATCATCGTGACCGTGACTTCGTGCTTGAGGCCTGCATCGTGGATGGCCCTGCCGCTGTCGATGAGGTTGTTGACATCGTTGAGCGCATCGAAGTTCCTGATCGTGGTCATGCCATGCTTCTTGAACAGCTGTGCATGGAGCTTGATGATGTCCCTCGGCTGCGAGTCGAGGCCGACTACGTTGACGCCCCTGGCGAGGGTCTGGAGGTTCGCGTCAGGTCCTGCGACCTTCCTGAACTCGTCCATCATCGCGAATGCATCCTCGTTCGTATAGAAGTAGAGCGCCTGGAACCTGGCTCCGCCGCCTGCTTCGAAGTGCGTGATTCCTGCCTCCCTGGCAGCTGCTACTGCCGGCATGAAATCCTTTGTGAATACACGTGCGCCGTATACTGACTGGAAGCCATCACGGAATGCCGTGCACATGAAATCGACTTTCTTCTTGCCCATACTGGATAACCTCTTTTTACTGTCTTGATTTGTCGTAGGCTGCTGCGATTGCCGCTGCGATAGCTGCATCATCCTGTGCTGGCGCCGGCGCTGTTCTCTGAACAGCCGGAGCGCTTGATACTGCCTGTGCCGGAGCTGTCTGATTCCTGTTGCAAAGCTTGCTCATCAGCTTTGTAGCGTAAATCAGGATAACGAGGAACACGAATACCGTCCCCATTCCCAGCACCAGGAGCACCAGACCATCCATCAGCTGCGCTGTGAGCAGTTCCTTTGGTAAGTTATACAACATCAAATGACTCCTGAACCGATGTATCGGTTTTCAAGTTCTGAATATATCAGAATAAAGGGATATCATGCAACAGTTCAGGGGCTGCATATGGGCATGGGAAAGCCCCGGACGCGATGTCTCGGGGCTGAAGGTCATACTATCGAGTAAACCATTGATACGGAAGCTGTTACCGTGATGTCATCGGCATAGTATTCAGTCGCGGCCTCCGCGTCCGCCGCCATCAGCTTCATGTTCGATACCCTGTAGGCGGGGGCATAGGAGGAGGTTTCGGAAATAGAGAGCACTTTCCCGACCCCGACTCCGGCTGCTGCCGCATATGCCTCGGCCTTTGCCCTTGCATCGAGCACGGCCTCCGTCCTTGCCTCCATGAGCTCTGCGCCCTTGTCCGCCTTGTCGAGACGGACCGACGAGAACTCCAGCCCGTTGAATGCGGAGAGGCTGTCATAGATGTCCCCGATGGCCGCCAGGTCCCTCAGCGTTATCCTCAGGCCTTGGGTAGCCCGCTGGCCTACGGGGATCTGCTCACCATCCTCCCATCTGTATTCGGGATAGATGGTGAGTACCTCCGTAGCTATATCCTCCTTCCTTATGCCGTACTCTGAAGTCAGGATCCCCACTGCGTCGCTTATCGTCCCGGAAGCTAGCTTCCTGGCTTCTTCCGAGGTGTCCGCCACATATGATGCGGATATCGAGAAGTAAGCCGTGTCAGGCATGACGGAGACTTCGGCTGTGCCGGAGACCGAGATAGTAGGCGTTATATCCTCTGCTGCCAAAGGCAGCGCTATGGTCGCTATCATCAGAATGGATATGATGGCTTTCCTCATCCTTTCCCCTCCGCTTATAGTCTAGCCCATGACGGGGCGGCCTGATGTAGAGAATGGGTGTAATTATCCTATCGATGGGCTGGAGCCCATATGTAGCCGAGAAGGAGATGTTTGATTATCATTAGGTCACTATGGCAGACAATACAGACGAATATGCTGCGCAGGACCAGCGGATCCGCGAACGGCTCGACAGAATCGGCCGCAAGATCATGATAATGTCAGGCAAGGGCGGCGTCGGCAAGACGACCGTGACCGTGAACCTTGCCAATGCCCTCGTCGATATGGGATGCAGGGTAGGGGTTCTTGATACCGACCTCCACGGCCCGAACGTGGCTGTCATGTTCGGCTGCAAGGATGCGAAGCTCTTCTCCGATGATGGGGCTACGTTCATACCCATCGAGCCCAGGAAGGGGCTGAAGGTGATGTCGCTTGCCTTCGCGCTCGAGGACCCGGATGCCCCGGTGATCTGGAGGGGGACGCTGAAGAACAGCGCTATCCGCCAGTTCATCGGCGATGTGGACTGGGGGGAGCTGGACTACCTGCTTATAGATACGCCTCCAGGGACCGGCGATGAGCAGCTTACCGTCTGCCAGACCATCCCTGAGCTGACAGGCTCGATCATCGTCACCACGCCGCAGGAGGTCGCGGTGCTCGATGCGCGCCGCTCTGTCAACTTCTCCCGCAAGCTCGGCGTCGCCATCATCGGCGTAATCGAGAACATGTCAGGGCTGGTGTGCCCGCACTGCGGCAAGGAGATACCGCTCTTCGGCAAGGGCGGCGGCAGGAAGATGTGCCAGGATATGCATGTGCCGTTCCTCGGTGCCATCCCGATGGAAGTAGGGCTTCCGGAAGCTGAGGACTCAGGCGTCGCCTGGGTGGAGCAGGCAGGCCATCCGTCGGCAGATGCCCTCAAGGCGATAGCCAATGAGATCAACAGCGGCACCGCATGCTCGACTGCGCGCGATACATCGTTCCTCGGTACTCCGTCATGCAGGCCTTCTGCCTGCGCATCATGCACATCGGACTGCCCGTCAAGGAAGAAATGATGAAGGACATGTCCTGGAAGACAGTCAGGGGGGAGAAGGCATTCTCCACCCCTATATTCGATGGATATCTCGATGACAGGATCGGCCCCGATGGAAGGAAGGGGCGCTTCATATGGCTCGACAGCCCTGACTGGGTCGTGATAATCCCCTGGCTGCTGGTTGATGGCGTCCCCCATTTCATCATGGAGGAGCAGTGGCGCCATGGGCCTTCCAAGGTCACCCGCGAGTTCCCGGCAGGACTCGTGGAGAAGGGCGAGAGCGCCCTGGATGCGGCCAGGAGGGAGTTCCTGGAGGAGACTGGATGCCGCGGTGACTTCACCGAGCTCGGGTCTGTGAATCCGAATCCTGCCTTCATGGCCAACCACCAGACGTATTTCCTCGCTGAGAACATAGAGCATGTCGCCCGGCAGAGCCTCGATGCGAATGAGGAGATAGAGGTCGTCACGGTGCCTGTGGAGGATGCCCTCCGTGAGATGGGCACCGGGCTCTATGACAATGGCATAATGATGGCGGCTGCCGGCTTCTTCATGCGCTATGCCGAGAAGAGGCCCGGGCTGAGGATCAGCCTAGGACGCTGACGAGGTAGTCATTCAGGCTGTCTCCCTCATAGAGGAGCCTGTAGAGCGCCTGCACGAGGGGGAAGCCATCGGCTATCCCCCTTTCCCTCGTGATATTCCCCATCAGCTTCACGGTCCTGAGCCCCTCGACGACGGTCGAGGACCTGGTGTTGGGGTCGAAGCCGAATCCCTTGCCGATGAGCATCCCCAGCGTTCTGTTCCTCGAGAGGTCGTTGAGCGCCGTCAGCCCGAGGTCGCCGATGCCGCAGTAGCGGAAGATCGTATCCTCATCGCAGCTGAAGATCCTCAGGAATCCCCTCATCTCATTGACGGCCTTCGTATAGACAAGGAAGTCAACGTTGGGGCTGTTGTACCTGCCCGAGACAAGCCCTATCGCTATCGCGTACATGTTCTTGAGTATGCTCATCAGCTCCACGGCCCTCACGTCAGGCGTATAGTCGAGCGAGAACTGCGTGTCTGGGAGTATCTCCTGCCTCATGTAGTCGTAATCGTCCTTCTTCCCGCCGAAGGTGAACGACGTGGGGAAGCCGTTGATGGTCTCTATCGCGAATGATGGTCCCTTCATGCTGGCTGACCGCGAGAAGGGGATGTCCTCCGTGATGAAGGCTCCCTCATCGCTCATGCCCTTGGCAAGGTTGACGACGAGGGGCTCCTTTGAGGTGTTCTTCCTCACTTCCTGCGAGAATGAGACGATGGCCTTCGACGGGATGACGAGGAGGATGACATCGGCTTCGCGGAAGATGGAGAAGTCTGCGGATGCGGAAAGGTATCTGTTCAGGAAGCGGGTTGGGAAGTACTTCCTGTTCTGGTGGTTCTCGTTGATATCCTTCTCCACATCCTTCTCGATGGTATGGAGCGTGACCCTGTTCCTTGAATTCCAGGCGAGGCGCTCGGCGACTGCCGTGCCGAATGTGCCTGCTCCGGCTACGATTATATTGTTCACTTATCCGTTCTCCTGATTATGTAGAGACGTGAGGAGAAGTCCCCGAGCATCCTCATGCCCTCTACGTATCCATTGCCGCAGACCTGCTCCACGAGCGATATCCCCGCCCATCTGAGCACGTCCCCGCCGGCCTTGTAGCATTCGCTTTCCTGCGGATAGTAGGAGAGCTCCTGCTCGCTCATCGCATGGGGCCTCGCCATGGCGATGTACTGGAATGCGGGATCCGCATCCTCCACGATAAGCTTCTCCGCCGTGGTATCGGGGACCACGAGCTTCTGCAGGTAGAGCATCAGGAGCAGAGACCTGTCCTTGTCCGATACCGACCAGATGACCCTGTTGCCATCCTCCTGGAGGCGGAACCTGCCGAACTGGAAAAGCATCCTGTATGTCTTGTAGAACTCGACCTGCTTCCTGTATGCCTCCGCTTCCAGCCCTGTGATGGATGCGGTGTCGATAGAGTAGGAAAGGCAGGAGAATGCCGCTGCGTTGAACCGTGTCTCCCTCTCGACGATCCTGCCGGTGACCTGGTCCGGCGATGGCGCGATTGCCGTCGATATGACTGAAAGCGGATAGAGGAGCGTCGCAGAGGCTATCATATCCGCAACGCATATGGGATCCGTATTGTCGCTGATGGAGATGGAGGCCGAATAGCAGAGCATGCCGAGGTCGAACCTGCCGCCTCCTGTCTCTATATAGAGCGACGGGAAGCGCCGGCCGATGGTGCCGATGACCTTGTAGAGGCCGAGGATGTACCTGTGCATGAACATCCCGTAATCCTGCGGCGCCTTGCGGGAGAAGATGTCGCTGCTGGCCCTGCTCAGGTCCCATCTGATGTAGTCGACGCGGCATCTGTCTATGACATCGGAGAGGGTATCGATGATCCATGCCCGCACATCATCGCGGGTGAGGTCCAGGATGCCTTCATAGCATCCCTTGGCATTCTCGCTGTCGCTGTGCCCTATCATCCAGTCAGGATGCTCGCTGTACAGCATCGACTTGCCGCTGATGCCCTCCGGTTCGAACCAGAGCCCGAAGAGGAGCCCCATCCTGTGGATGTCCTGCGAGAGCTCGAAGAGCCCCGAGGGGAATTTCATCGTGTTGGAGAACCAGTCGCCGATGCTTGTCCTTGCGCCCCTGCGCGATCCGAACCAGCCATCCCCGACAAGGATGCCCTCCATGCCGAGGCTGCGTGCGCCTTTGGCCATCGCCAGCACCTTGCCTTCCGTCATCGCATATGATAAGGCCCTGTCCGTCGAGAGCATGAGCGGCCGCATCTTCTCCGACCATACCGAGCGGATGATGCAGGCATTGACGAAGCGGTGCATCTTCTCCGAGCAGCTGGCCCTTCCTTCCGCTGAATAGACCATGACGGCTTCCGGCGAGTCGAATGACTCCCCTGGCTCGAGCGGCCATGAGAACTGGTCCGGATTGATGCCCCATACTATATGGGTCATGCCATGGGCAGTGCGCGAGAATGCCGCCCTGTGTGGACCTGAATAGATCAGGTTCATAGCATAGCATCCGCCCCTGCCGTCCTCGAGCATGAAGCCGGGATTCGCCTCTGCAGATGATGACATCATGCGGCTCTCGATCATGAACGTGCCGCTGTCTATCAGCCTGCCGCCCTGCACGAATTCCCTTCCCCAGGTGCCGGAAAGGGTGACTGCCTTCATCATCCCAGACCTGAAGTCAAGCTGGGCCGAGGCAAGTGAGCGTATCGTGCAGCTGCCGTCCTTCGACTGCAGCGTCGTGCGCCTGACGATGGCATCGAGCTCCGCGAATACCGTATAGGTAAGGGTGAGCGTCAGGCCATGCCTGGCGTCCTCGAATACCAGCAGGAGCGTCTCCGCCTCCGTATTCCTTGCCTTCGCCTGCGGCAGCCCCGGCATGGGTGAGATGCCTTCATGGCGCATATAGCCCGTATAGCGGAAATCAGCGGTCCTCTCGCCGTTCTCCCCTGCGGATACGGCGACGAGAGGGATCCTGTAGTCGCCCTTGCCCTCGCTGGAGAATTCAAGCAGCGTGTCATCGAGCACGAGGGTCTCATGCTCATCGGAGAGGTATGTCGCGTTATGCTGGCGGATGTACCTCTTCTCCACCATCGCCGTAAGGGAGGCCTCCGGCGCCCTCAGCCTCCTGCCGTAGTAGAGATGCTCTGCATGGCCGGATGGGAGTATGTGCATGATGTAGCTTGAGTTGTCCGTGGCAAGGTGGAATATGCTGCCATCTGTGATTGCTATCATGGTTGACCTCGGCTGATTCGTGTTATCCTAACAATAAATCAAAGAGGAGAAATTTGCCACTGTGGATATAAGAAGGCTCGTCCTCTGGGAAGGACGCTACGCGACATACATGTCCAACGATATATTCGCCACCGTCGTCGAGGACCAGGGGGATGTGATGCTTGAGCTTACCTCGAGGGCGCTTTCAGGTGCGCGGGTCAATGCCCTTTCCCTCCCTTATTTCCGCGGTACGGGCCAGGGGGTGTCATCGGATGCCAACTCCGAATGGTGGCAGGGCAAGGAATCCCTCTATCAGGCGGGAGGCGGCTACTTCACGTTCTCCGTCGATGACGGAAGCAGCACGGATGCATACTGGACGCTGCGGCGCTACGGCACTTCCGAGGTGGGAGGGGGAGTGTGGCGCTGCTCCGAGATGGATGGCGGGCGCTTCCACCTGAGCAAGATCGATATGCTCCTTCCTGGCCATCCAGCTGTCTATACCGCCGTGCGGATGGAGAACAGGTCCCCATCTCCACTGGCGGCATCGGCTTCCTGGCATACGATGCTCGGATATCCTGCTGTCGAGACAGGCGCGATGATACAGACCGATGCCAGATACTTCACGGCATATGCCATGGCCTCCCGCGAGTCAGGGGCTGGCAGGCTGCGTCCGGGAGTCCTCTTCGATGAGCTCAGGCATGCGCCGCTCGCGCGTGGCGGCAATGCCGATGCCGGCTATGTGCCGCCGCCGACAGGGACCTATGACTATATGATTGGCAAGATACCGGAGAGGGAAAGCGCCGGATGGGTAAGCGTGAACAGCCCCCGGAGCCAGCTGATGTACTTCCTCCTGACACCGCATAAGGCAGAGTCCGATGATGATTTCATCTTCCCCAACGTGGACCTGACGGAGAACTGGCTGGGCAGGATGGATTCTCCCTGGGCGCTCTATGATGGAGGCGTTCCCAATGTGATGGCGCTTACCTGCGGCTTCAATACGGGCCCCAAGGGTACCCATAACCTGCTGCTCGGTCCCGGGGAGTCGAGGATCGCCTATATCGCGAATGGCTTTGCCAGCTATGACAGCCCCAGGCTCTCGATGGGTTTCTTCTCGACGGAGTTCACCGATGACGGCGTCGTGTTCAAGAGGACGAAGAGCTGGGCATTCATGCCGCTTGACCATGGCTTCAGCGCGATCAGGAAGCAGGCGAGGAGGGTCTTCTCCGATGAGGATGAGTGATTGACGCCTGCCGCTGTTCTCCATAGATTAAGTCTGTAGGAGATTCATATGGGTAGGTACGTCTATCTGGATAATAATGGGACGACCGCCATGGCTGCTGAGGTGATTGACTTCATCCACCAGAATGACGGTCTATATGGAAATGCCTCGAGCATGCATTCCCTTGGCCGCGATGCCGCGGCGGGAATCGACTGGGCCCGGGGGATGGTGGCGCGGCTGGTGGATGCGCCTGCGGAGGGCATCTACTTCACCTCGGGTGCGACTGAGAGCAACAATACCGTATTCGCCATCTTCCGCGACCTGATCGATGAGGGGAGCTGCAGGGACAGGATAGTGCTTTCCACGGTCGAGCATCCGGCATCCATCGAGACGGCTAAGTATCTTATAGGCAAGGGATACCGCGTAGACTTCGCGCCGGTCGACCATGAGGGAAGGCTGGATCTCGCCAGGCTCGCGGAGCTTGTCGGCGATGATGTCTGCCTCGTCTCCGTGATGGTTGGCAATAACGAATCGGGAACGATCCAGCCTGTGAAGGAGGCTGCCGCGATAGCGCATTCCCATGGCGCGTTCTTCCATACCGATGCCACGCAGGCCATCGGCAAGATCCCTGTATCAGTGAAGGATATCGGGGCGGATTACCTCTCGCTCTCAGGCCATAAGTTCTACGGTCCGAAGGGAATCGGCGTCCTCTATGCTTCCCCCAGCGCCCCCATGGGCCCGTATATCCATGGCGGCCATCAGGAGAAGGGCATGAGGGCCGGCACCTATAACAACCAGGCCATCTATGGCATAGGCAAGGCCGCGGAGCTGGCGATGGCGAATCTGCAGGATGAGCATGACAGGCTCTGGGCGATGCGCGAGAAGCTGCGCAAGGGCATCCTCGAGAGGATCCCTGACGTAATCGTCAATGGCGCGGCTGATGCGGAGCATTGCCTGCCCGGCACGCTGAATGTATCGTTCTCCGGTGCGGAAGGCGAGTCGATACTGCTCTATCTCGATATGGAAGGGATAGAGGTGTCCACCGGCTCTGCCTGCGCCACGGGCTCGCTGGAGCCTAGCTATGTGCTCCTGGCGGCAGGGCTCGACGTGGAGCTTGCCCATGGCTCGATAAGGTTCTCGTTCGGACGCTATAATACGATGGAGGATGTGGATTACGTGCTCGAGAAGCTTCCTCCTATCATCGAGAAGATAAGGGACATGAGCACGAGGAAGGTGAGGTGATGGCTTCCAGCTTCATGGCGCAGTGGGTATATACGGATGTCGTAAAGGACCATTTCATGAATCCGAGGAACCTCTGGAAGGAGGGCGAGGAGTTCGAGGCTGATGGCATCGGCGAGGTGGGTTCGCTTGCCTGCGGAGACCAGATGCGCGTAGGCATCAAGGTCAGGGACGGCAGGATCGCGGACCTCAGATGGCTTACGTACGGATGCGCCAGCGCGATTGCATCGACATCGATGATGAGCGAGATGGCTATCGGGATGACGCTTGAGGAGGCTTACCATCTGACTCCGCAGATGATTACCGAGGCGCTCGGAGGCCTGCCGGAGCATAAGTTCCACTGCTCCGTGCTGGGCGACAAGGCGCTGAGGGCGGCTATCGATGACTATCTTGAGAAGAACGGCATCGAGAACAGGCTCAAGGGGACGACTGCCCGCATGATATGCGAATGCAAGGGCGTGACGGACCATATGATCGAGGAGCTGGTGAAGAGCGGCAAGGTCCATGACTTCGAAGGGCTGCAGGCCCTTACCGGCTGCTGCACGGTCTGCGGCAAGTGCCGTGACAAGATCATGGAGGAGCTGAATGAGCAGCTCCATATCTACGGGAAATGATCAGCATATACCTCGATATCGTGAAGGATGCCCTCTATCCGCGCAGGAGGGGCGTCCTTTCCAAGCGCAATGCCTTCATAAGGGTGTCAGAGCTTGAGGAGATGGATGCCGATGCCATCAGGAAGCTGAGGCAGAAGCTCCATCTCTCCGTGGCGCTCTTCGCCGATGTGCTCGGCGTATCGTCAAAGACGGTGAATGCCTGGGAAAGCGGGAGGAACGTGCCGCAGGGCTCGTCGCTGAGGCTGATGAACATGCTCTCCCGCTATCCTGATATCCTTGTCGAGACCAGGACCGTCGTCGAGACAGGCTCCCGCTAGATCGCTCCGTATATCGAGCCGCCGATGAATTCCCTGAGGATGGAATCAGGAGGGATCATGTCGTCGGGAAGCGGATGGACGAGGCTGAGGAACGCCAGCAGCCTCCGTGCTATCGTATATGGTTCCCCGCTCTCCTTCCTCACGCTCCGCAGGAGCGGCACCGCGTATGTGACAAGCACTGCCAGCTCATAGCTGAGGGCGCTGTTGATCATCGCGTCGGCGTTGTTCTGGAAGGGGAAGATATTGTTCTTCTCCCCGCGTTCCACGGAAGGCCATCTGGAGAGCGTCTCCACCGGAGAGAGACCCCTTGTCCTGGCATCCCTGACCATCCTCCTGAGTATCCTGTTGTCCGTGGTGCTTATCCTCGAGCGCGTGTCGAGGTTGATCTGCGTCAGGGCGGAGATGTAGACCTTGAACAGCATCGAATCGTCGAATCCGGCGGTAAGGGCGGGATTGAGGCCATGGATTCCCTCTATCACGAGTATCGAATCATCTTCCATGCGCGATTCCTCCTCGCGGAACGATGTCGTCTTCTGCCTGAAGTCGTGGACAGCCAGATGGACGGCCTTGCCTGAGGTGAGGTCCGCAAGCTGCTTCCGGAAGAGATCGAGGTCGAGAGCCTCCAGCACGTCGAAATCCTTCTCCCCATCCTCGTCGAGCGGGATGAGGTCCCCTGGCAGGTAGTAGTCATCGAGCGAAAGCTTCAGCGGCGAATAGCCATGGATCCGCAGCTCATCGCAGAGCTTCAGCGATGATGTCGTCTTGCCGGAGGAGGAAGGGCCTGCGATGAAGACGGCCTTCACGGTGCCCTTCTCCTTGATGCTTCTGCCGATATCCATGATCGAGCGCCTCATCAGCGACTCCGAAAGCCGTATCGTCTCCTCGACCGATCCATCGATTATCTTCCGGTTCAGGTCTCCCAGCGAGCTGATGCCGATTACGGAAGAGGCCTTCCTGTTCTCCCTGAAGACTTCGAAGAGCAGGGGATTGTCGACGAACTCCGCCAGCCTGAACGGGCTCTGCGACTGCGGATAGCGCAGCAGCAGCCCGTCCTGGTAGTCCCTCAGCTCCCAGAGCTCGATGTAGCCGGTGGAGGGCAGCACCGCCTCATAATACAGCTCGATGCATTCTCCGATCCTCGCTACCTTGTACAGCGGGCTGTTGCGCGTATCCAGGAGCTCCTTCGTCTCCAGCAGCTTCCTGCTCTCCGAATAGACGAGGACCTCGTCATCCGCAAGCGACAGCACGTCGATAGGCAGGTCTTCGGCCACGGCTTCCTCCATCGCCTTCCTGAGGCGTGCGGTATCAGGGGGATTGCCGTCACGGTAGCGGAAGTAGAAGCCGTCGCCCAGGCTGTGCCCGATGATGAGGTTGCGTTCCGGGGCGATGGCGGAGGAGGCATAGGAGAGGAGGAAGCAGAGCGATTTGCGGTAGATCCTCTTCCCCAGCGGGGATGCGACCCGCACCGTCCTTATGTCCGCATTGCCCTTGAGGCCTTCCTGGAGGGACATGAGCATGCCGTTGACCACGGCACCCGCTATGGGGTTGTCCGCATAGGGCTGTGCCGACTTGATGCCGAGGATATCCTTTATGCTTGTCCCGAACGGGACTTCCATCTCCTTCCCGTCAATCCTTATCTTCAGATCTGCCATGGGACTATTCTACCATGGTGGCATTTTCACAAATGTGGATTTCGCATAGAATCATGTTCACATGGAGGATTTTATGTCTGATAACAAGCGTCCGGAATCAATGGAAAGGATAACTACGGCAGCCCTTGCGCAGGCGTTCATCAGCGAAGAGATCGCGAAGGTCAGGGCACAGGTCGGGGATAGGAAGGTGCTTCTGGCACTCTCCGGAGGCGTCGATTCCTCCGTGGTCGCCGCCCTCCTCATCAAGGCAATCGGCAGGAACCTTGTCTGCGTGCATGTGAACCACGGGCTCCTCAGGAAGGGAGAGCCTGAGCAGGTCATCCAGGTCTTCAGGAATGAGATGGATGCCAATCTCGTCTATGTCGATGCCGTTGACCGCTTCCTCGACAAGCTTGCCGGGGTCTCCGAGCCGGAGCAGAAGAGGAAGATCATCGGGGCTGAGTTCATCCGGGTATTCGAGGAAGAGGCCAGGAAGCTTGAAGGCATCGAGTTCCTTGCGCAGGGAACGATCTATCCGGATATCATCGAGAGCGACGGCGTGAAGGCGCACCACAATGTCGGAGGTCTTCCCGAGGACCTCAGGTTCGAGCTCGTAGAGCCGCTCAGGTTCCTCTTCAAGGATGAGGTGAGGGTAGTCGGCAAGGAGCTGGGACTGCCTGACAGCATGGTCTACAGGCAGCCGTTCCCGGGACCGGGCCTCGGCGTCAGGTGCCTCGGTGCCATCACTAGGGACCGCCTCGAGTGCGTAAGGGAGTCCGATGCGATCCTGAGGGAGGAGTTCGCCGCCAACGGCCTTGAGGGCAAGGTATGGCAGTACTTCACCATCGTGCCTGATTTCCGCTCCACCGGCATCAGGGACGGCAGGAGGTCATTCGAGTATCCTGTCATCATCAGGGCAGTCAATACCAAGGATGCCATGACAGCGACCGTCGAGGATATACCGTTCAGTCTCCTGTCGCATATCACGGACAGGATCCTGAAGGAGGTCAAAGGTGTCAACAGGGTCTGCTATGACATGACGCCGAAGCCGGTCGGGACGATTGAGTGGGAGTAATATTTGCTTATAATATAAAGAATTAAGTATATAGAATCGCTGTAGGTAATAAGGTTGCTTACAGCGATTTTCCATTTTGCTAAAGATCCGATATCGATTGACTGTGTGTGAACTATAGATTACACCCTAATTTGTGAAAGAAGTCTTCCAGACTGATTGGTTTGCAAAATGGCTGAGAAAGCTGAAGGATAATCTGGCGAAGGTTGCCAAGTACGCAGGATTGAAAGACTAGAGCAGGGAAATTTCGGTGATTCAAAGTCTGTCGGAGAGAAGGTCTTTGAACTCCGATTGATGTAGGAAAGGGATACCGCGTGTATTTCATGGGCCGCAGTTCAGAGATCATCATTCTTCTGATTGGCGGAGATAAGAATACACAGAGTGATGACATAAAGACCGCTAAGAGACTTGCCAAGGAGTATGAAGATGGAAAAACTGACTGAATTTGATGTAGCTGAATATCTTGATACTGATGAGCTTCAGACTCTTTATCTTGATGAAGCTGCAAAGGAAAATGATCCTGCTGCGCTTATCAAAGCGATAGATACAGTAGCAAGAGCAAAAGGTATGACCAAGACGGCAAAAGAAGCAGGAATATCCCGAGAAGGGCTTTATAAGGCACTTTCTCCGAATGGCAACCCATTCTTTGCAACAGTCTGGAAAATACTGAATGCATTAGGTTATACCATTGTGCCTACGCGTATTACAAAGAATACAGAAGCACTGACCCAGAATTGACCTCAAAAATCTCTGAAACACCTGATATTAGTGAGATATAGCGTTCATATGAAACCATGTAACACTATAGATAGCGTATGAGCATGGTCTCCTTGACATCTTTTCACTTATCAGAAATTCTGATTAGTGAAGAGCCATTGATTTGAAGTAGGATTGAAGGCAATCTTTTCAGATTGTTATAGTAATTGCGAACCATGTAGCTAACAGGGGCTGTTAAGAAAGTCTAGGCTTTCGAGACAGCTCCTTTGTTTTGTCCACAAGAGATGGAAGATAAGGAGTAAT
>CALXQU010000001.1 GCA_944390725.1 uncultured Spirochaetaceae bacterium | reverse complement strand
AATGCCATCGGGGACGGGAGGATAGACGTGAAGTCGATCATCTCGCACAGGTTCAGCTTCGATGACACCGTGGAGGCATTCAGGGCCTGCTACCAGGACATCAGGAATGTCGTGAAGGGCGTAATCGAATACTGAGGACCAATAAAGGATGAGCATCGCTGACGTTCAGCGGTGCTCTTTCCGTCTTGGCCTTATTCTCCTGAAGCTGATTGCCTTGATTATGGTATCTCTTGTAATACGGGAAAAGTTCCGTGCTAGATACGGAAAAAGTTCCGTACTGGATTTGTCGGAGCATATGTCATATCATTTGCATATGGGCAGATATATCGAGAGGATATCCGATAAGCAACTGGAGAAGCTCCTGCGGCTTTCAGGGGCTGTGCTGGTAACAGGTGTCAAGTGGTGTGGAAAGACAACGTCTTCAAGACGGTATGCTGAATCGGAGATAATCCTCGACAATTCCTCAGAAGGCAAGGACCTTATACTCAGGGCGAATGCCATGCCTTCCGATGTCCTTGACCAGGAACCTCCTTTGCTTATCGATGAATGGCAGAATGCCCCAAGGCTATGGGATGCCGTGCGAAGAGAGGTCGATAACAGGGGCAAGCGGGGCCAGTTCATCCTGACTGGCTCCTCAACACCGTTGGGTGATGAGGCAAAGCAGGAGATATTCCATTCAGGATTCGGCCGTATCGCGAATCTGAGGATGCATACGATGAGCTCGGCGGAAACAGGCTTCTCATATGGGAAGGTCTCCCTTTCCAGCCTATTTGAAGATGGGAGCATGTATATAAGCGACAGTTCAGACAGGACGCTCGAGGATATGGCTCTTGCCTTATGCAGGGGAGGGTGGCCCAATGCGCTTGATGATGAGGATGATGATGCGCTGGAGATTCCATATATGCTTCTTGACGAGCTTATCAATATCGATGTCCAGCAGAGGATAGAGGAACTTGGGCTGAGGAAGAATCCGAGCGATGTAAGGCGTCTTCTCCGCTCATATTCAAGGAATACCGCCACGCAGGCTTCGAAGAGCCTGATACGCAGGGACCTCAGCTCCAATGAGGATGTCCTTTTTAATGAGGATACCCTGAATAAGTATCTTGCGCTTATTGAGACTATGTTCATTACAGAGGATCTTGAGGCATGGGCCCCTAGCGTAAGATCGAAGACAAGGGTGCAGGGCAGTCCGACAAGACATCTGTCCGAGCCGTCATTGGCTGTTGCCTCCCTGGGTATGTCGCCGCAGGCATTGCTGAAGGATTTCCGTACTTTCGGATTCCTTTTCGAGTCATATGCAATCAGGGACCTACGGGTATATTCTGCTGCACTGAACGGGAAGCTTTATCATTACAGGGACTCGAAAGGCCTGGAAGCAGATGCGGTAATGGAACTCCGCGACCAGAGATGGGCCATGTTCGAAGTAAAGCTCTTTGACCCTGCCAGGGTTGATGAGGGCGCCGCGAATCTGCTGAAGATAAAGGAGAAGATGGATTATACGGCAATGAAGCAGCCCTCATTCCTGATGGTAATCACCGCAGGGAAATATGCCAGGCTCAGGCCCGATGGCGTATACGAGGTCCCCATCTCGCTGCTGACTCCATGACTGTTGAATGGAAAAGGGACCGTCGCAGCACAGGCTGAAATCCGAGGTACGGAGAGATAGGCGGGTCAGCCGAAAACCCCATCAAGGATCATCAGAGAAAAGCCTATAGCTGCATTGACCGTTCCTATGCTCGGATGTTTGCCTTCCGAGGCTTCCGGTATGAGTTCTTTGACAACGACATAGAAATCGCGAGCCGCTTGCTGCCTCCGATGTCAGAACAGGTCGCTGTGTGTCCCTATATGCAGAAGCTCGAGCACAAGCTCGTTTTCGATGATTCTGTATACTAGGAGCAAGTCGGGTTCTATATGGCATTCCCTGCAACCTTTGAATTCCTTTCCCTTCAGCTGATGTTCCCGGAATCTTTCGGGCAGGGTTTCCCCGGAAGCTATCATCATGATGACCTCGGCCAGCTTGGACATGTCATATCCGCGTTTCTTCGCGAGCTTAAAATCCTTCTTGAACGAATTGATGTAGCGGATCTCAAGCATCAAGAGACCTCATCAGGCTTTCGACATCCCTGAACCTAGGGCTGAGCTGGCTGGGATCTTCCGCTTCCTTCAGCCTGTTCCTTATAAGCTGCTCATATGAGGGGGCCTTTATCTCGAAAGGGATGCTCCTTGTGTTGAGACAGGCTTTGATGAACAGGTTCATCGCTCCGGAAAAGGAAAGGCCCATCGACTCGAACAGTGCCTGCGCCTGTTCCTTGTCATCGTTATCTATCTTGAATGAGACTGTATTCATTTATTTATTCTCCTCCGTATTTATATGGTAATACGAATTATATACTTTAACAATATATCGTATCGAAGTAGGCCTGACATCTCAATACCGATTGACGGACATATTCCTCATACATAGAAGCATTGGATGCATTGTATTCATCCCTTGACTACTCCCTCTTCTGCCGCAAGGAGAAAAGAGGGCGGCCATGCTGCCTCCATCCGTCGAAGATGATGGTCCTGATCATCTATGCATACATGAATGGCACTTTCTCCTCCAGAGAGATAGAGAAGCTGATGAGAAGGGACTGTGTATGAATGAAGGTTCTTGGCATGGACAGGATACCTGACCACTCCACGATAGACAGATTTATTCACGGTAACCATGACGCGATAGCGGACATCATGAGGCAGAGCGTGATGAGGCTGAGGGATCTTGGGGGAGCTTGATGGGCGTACTGTATTCCAGGATGGGGACGAAGATAGGGAGCGCGGCAGGGAAACACACGTTCGTATGGCTTACTGCCTGCGAGAAGAACCTTGCCAAGGCCTTCTCAAGGCCGCATTCGGCTACCGCAGATTCCGTACGCATGGGATTAAGAACGTAGAGACCGAATGGATGATCCTATGCATGGCAGGCAATTTCCTCAGGTATTCCATGCGAACTGCCGGGCCGGCACTTCCTTTCTGGTTCAGGATAGAACAACAGGCCAGCTGATTCCCAGATGAATACCGGATTCCACTCCTGCTGCTTTAATGCACAAAGCAGGACCGAAGTCCTGCTCTGTAGCCATTCGATGGGGATTGCCGATTCTCAAATCTGATTTATGCGACAGCCCCTTCGCCTTGGGAGGAATGCCGCTCAGGCCTGGGATGCTTCCCTTATGAGCGTGTCCGGCTGTACGTCGCGGCCATCCAGCGTCGCGATGTTCACTATGCTGAAGTCCTGGAGCGCTGCCCTGGCCTCGTCCCTGTTGTAAAGGGGGAGGACCGCATAGAAGAGGCCGTTCTCGCTGAATACGAGGGTGTCTTCCCCGAAGGATGCCTCGATGGCTTCCTCTGTCGTATCGCCTGAGATGGCTGCGACCGAGAGGTCATATCCATAGGAGATGGCATCCTTCGCCTCTGCCTCGAGCACCTGGCGGAAATCAAGCTGCACGGACTTCTCTCCGACCTCCACTTCCTTGACTACCTCTACAGGCTTCTCGACCTCGACTTCCTTTATCACCTCGACAGGGACTTCCCTGACGACTTCGACCGGGACTTCCTTCACGACTTCCCTGACGATCTCTACCGGAACCTGCACTTCCCTGACGATCTCGACAGGCACTTCCTTGAGTACCTCTACCGGGACCTCCACGCGCTTCTCGACCTCGCGCACCACCTCTACGGGAACCTCGACTGTCTTGATGACTTCGATCGGGACTTCCTTCACGACCTCGATGGTCTTCTCCGCAGGCGCTGCGGCCTTGGCCGGGTCATCCTTGGCTGCCGTATACAGGGCGCTGTCATAGGCATTGGGAGAGAGCTTGTCGATCGTATCCTTGTATTCGGGCTCTCCCTTCTTCGCTGCCATCACTCCGACCTGTATGAGGAGCAATCCTATCAGGATCGGGAAGATCTTCGTCAGTACGGAATATATCTGGTCGGCCGTTACCTGATAAGCGGGCACGATCGAGTTGATGAATATCAGGACGAAGACAGCCAGGACGATTATCGAGATGATAATGCTGGTGATGACAAGCTTCGCTGTCGAAGAAGGTTTTGCCATGATTCCTCCCACAGGGATACCCAAAAGTATTCCTATAGGGTTATGATAGCATCGTAATATAGCTAAAACAAGTTGGAAAATTTCTTCAATGGCATGCATTTCGCGCAGGAATCTGCATTTCCCGGGTATGCAGGCCATCGTCTGGAGGCAATATGGCGGCACGGATAATCGAGAGAGGCGAGGAGGGATGCGCGAGGAAGGCGGGGGAGCTCCTGCGCGCAGGCGCCGTTGGCATCCTCCCGTGCGATACCATCTACGGCCTTTCGGCCATCGCGGACAGGGAGAGGGCGGAGAGGATATATGAGATCAAGCGCCGTCCGCTATCGAAATCATTCATAGTCCTCATGGACATGCAGTCGCTTGCTGATTCGCAGCTGATCGTGCCTGATGAGCTCCTCTCCAGGTGGCCTGCGCCATTCACTGCCATACTCAAGGGGCCCGATGGGCTGACTCATGCCGTAAGGGTCCCATCCGATCCGTTCATCCAGGAGGTAATCTCATACTCCGGCCCGATATATTCCACATCGGTCAACTTCTCGGGGGAGAGGTCCCTCCTTACCTTCGATGACATCCTTCCCGTATTCAGCGATGCGGTCGACTTCATGGTCAGGGACCCTGACGTGCACGGCGGAGCCGCATCGACCCTCATCGATGCGACTGCGTATCCGTTCCGTGTCCTGAGGCAGGGGGAGTACCGCTTCTAGCGGATCCTGCGTGCTTCCATGTAGTAGCGCTTCTCCTCGGCGTGCCCGATGGAGAATGTCTTCCTCGGGAATGCCTTGTCGGTGATTATCGAGGAGAAGAACGTATCCTTCGAGATATCGGGGAGTATCAGGGCGAGGTTGCCGTTCCCTGCAAGGGAGAGCGTCTCATCGGTCCCGTGGATGTAATCTACCTGGCATGCCTTCCTGGCCAGCAGGTCATCTATCACGCTCTGTATCGTCCATGCAGCCAGCGCCTTGGCGGTTCCCCTGGCCTCATAGAGATACAGCCCATTGCCGTCTGAGAGCGCGAAGCGTCCTAGACCGCTGTTGATGAGGCCGTGCATCTCCTCCCTGGATATGGGCTTGCATGCAACGCTTTCCGCGTATCCTGAGAGCGTCCTGTCGAACTCCTCCCTGGAAAGCCCGAAGAAGGCCCTGTGTATCGGCTCGAACCCGAGCCCTTCATCGTAGATGTTCTCGACCTCCGCCAGGGCGTATCTGGCCGGGTCGTCTGCCCACTGGCTTTCCGGTATCTCCTTCTTCCTGTCCTCCCACATGCTCTTGGCAGTGGCAAGGCTGTGGTTGCCGTCCCCCATGGCGAAGAGGAGGGGATTGGCCGGGTCGAGCGTAGCGTAGAGCTCCTCGAGCGCCTTGCCGACGGCTTCTATGTCCTCCTTGCTGTCGACGAAGTATCCTGTCAGGTGGCCGCCGCCGAGCATCAGGTCAGCATCATATGCAACCCTGAGCGTATCGCGCTTATCGCGCAGCGGCTCTATCACCGAGCGTCTGCTGTCCGATATCAGCACGACGATATGAGGGAGCTCAAGCTCCGCGTTCTTCCTGATCTCCCTGCGCGGCGGTATGCGCGAGAGGATGGTCCCTTCCGTTGCCCTGATGAGCGATTTGGAGTCGGGGGAGAAGTCATACTTCTCAAGGTCGAACCTGCCGACCAGCCCGAACCGCGTGCCTCCTGCGGTCCTCCTCTCGACGAGGATATATGAATCAGGATGGCTCTCGAATATGCCGGAGGAGAGGTATTCCCCCATGGTGGCATTCACCTTCTCGATGCGCTCTTCCTTGTCAGGGTCCTCAAGGTAGACTTCCGGCAGGGTGATCCTCAGCGTCGAGGGGCTGTCCCCGACGGTCCTGTCGGCTTTCTCCCAGTAGCCTCTGTCCGATGTGAACTGGTCGCAGGCGATGGTCGCCCATTTCGAGATATCGATTCCTTTCCTCGGAAGCAGGATATCAGCAGGTGAAAAACCCAGGTCGTGCATAGTTTCCTCCGCATCCATTATAGCAAAGGTATCGCAACTGTTGTATTTTGTTTCCATGAGACGTCTGATCATCATCGGAGGGGCTGCTCCCGCCCATATAAGCCTCGACCTCCAGGAATACAGCACCATCATCGCCGCCGATTCCGGCTATGATACGGCCAAGCGGCTTGCCATACCTATAACCGATGCCGTCGGCGATTTCGATTCGACATCATTCCGCGAGGAGCTGGTATCGATGGGATACGTCCCCTGCAGCCATGACAAGGATGAGAGCGATGCGGAGCTCGCCATCAGGAAGGGCAGCGGCCCGTACGATATGATAGGCGGCGGGGAAGGGCGCTTCGACCACATCCTCTCGCTGATCGCGCTGATGTCACGGGTGGAAGCCCCGCGGCGCTGGTTCACGGCCCGTGATGCGATAATCGCCATACCCGGTCCCATGCATGTGGAGTTTCCCGCAGGGAAATCGGTATCGTTCTTCTCATTCAGGGGCGAGGTCCACACCAGGACGGAAGGGCTTGTATGGGAGCTGGGGTCATTCCCGCTATCGCTGGAGAGCGTCTCGCTTTCGAACAGGTCACGCTCAGGCTCATTCGACATCTTCCCGGACGGGGAGCTCATGATGAGGATCGATCTGGAGGACTATCCATCGGCATCCTTTGCCGAGATACGCCCTTGATGGTATCATCAGTCTATGCTGGCCTTCAGAAGGATACTCGCATTCTCATCAAGGATACATACATACCTGCTGGCGCTCTATTCGTTCTTCGCGCTGCTCTTCATGCTGTTCCTCTACTTCCCGGTCAGCGAGGTGCTGGTCTCATTCGTGAGGGCCTGGCAGATGGTCCTCGGCTGGACGATATTCCTTGAGGGGTTCTGGATCATACTGGCTTCCATCTACCTCTCGATATGTTCGCGTGTGGCGACTGTCCTGCCCATAGTGCAGACCATCATACGCATGGCTGTATATTTCGCCATCTCGATAATCATAGATATGCTGAATACCGCTATCATCAGCGGCTTCAGCTTCGGAGGGATACCAGGATGACATATGCGATCCGCGGCGCGATAACCGCAGATGCTGATACAAGGGAAGCGATAGATGAGGCCGTAGGCCAGATGATGAAGGCACTCTTCGAGGAGAACGGGCTCCAGGAGGAGGATCTCGTCTCGGTCATCTTCTCCCAGACCAGGGACCTCAGGAGCAGGAACGCGGCCGCGGCATGCCGTGCCAGCGGCTTCTGCTCGCGCACCCCGCTTTTCTGCGTGCAGGAGGCCGATACCGAAGGCGCATTGCCCAAGGCTATCCGCGTGCTCGTGACTGCGGAGGGCGGCAGGAAGGAGGATGCCCGCATGGTCTACCTCAAGGGAGCCTCTGTCCTCCGTCCTGACCTCAGGCGATGACTGCCTTCGCTATGATGAGGATTGCAGCTGCATAGACAGCGATGGCTGGCAGGCATAGGCGCCCTGCCATCGAGATATTCAAGATAGCAAAGGACCGGGATCAGGTCGGCAGGGCTCAGCGCATATGCTGCGGTAAGGAATGCCAGTACCCTGGCCATGATGCCGGTGCGCCTGTCCTTGAGCGCAAGCAGGATGGCCGGGATGCTGCAATCATCAGAGGCTGTCGCCGAAATCCTTCCTGAAGGCCTCGACTATCCTCTGCGGCCATGGCGATACAGGCTCAAGGCGTCCGAAGAAGAACCGGAGCGACGATGGCTCCTCGATGAACCTGAGCCCGCCGATGAGGTCCCTGTGCTCATAGAGCCAGGAGATCCTGTCCACGGCGTACATGACCTGGGAGAGGGTGAATACGCGCCTTGGCAGGGCAAGCCTCAGCAGCTCTACCGCGGCAAGGTGCTCCGACCCGTCCGGCTCCCTCTGCTCTGAGATCGTGCCCCTTTCCATGCCTCTGACGCTGCCTGCGATATATACAGCTGCCGCCAGCGCTCCAGCAGGATATTCCTCCTGCTTCACGTGGGGGATGAAGCGTGTCGCATCGAGATGGCAGCCAAGCCCTCCCGGAGGTGTGACTACAGGCACCCCTCTCTTTATGAGCTCTTCCGTCATGTACTTGATGAAGAGGGGACCCTGTGAGATTACATCGATGTCCATGGTCTCTTCCAGGCCTACGGCCATCGCCTCCATCTCCCTGACGCTCATGCCGCCATAGGTGAGGAAGCCTTCGAACATCGGCACCAGCTCGCGCATCCTCAGGTAGAGCTCCTTGTCGTGGATCGATATGCCGCCGCCGCGCGCGAAGCCGAGCTTGCGGGCCGAAAAGTATATGATATCCATCTTGTCGGAGATCCGCTTCGTGATTTCCCTCAGCGAGAGGTCCTTCGCTGCCTCTTCCCTGGTCTTGATGAAATAGAGGTTGTCCTGGAGCAGGCTGGCATCCAGTACCGTCAGCACCCCGTACCTGTGCGCGATATCCGCAGCAGCCTCTATGTTCGCAAGCGAGAGCGGCTGGCCGCCGATCAGGTTCGTGCCGGCTTCTATCCTCATGAACGGGATGATGTCATGCTTCTCCTTCAGGAGCGCTTCCAGCCTGTCGAGGTCGAAGTTCCCCTTGAATGGATGGTCGCTCGTTATCTTGACGCCTTCATCGGCCACAAGCTCCTCGACCGTGCCTCCCAGCCTTGTGATGTGCGCCTTGGTCGTGGTGAAGTGGTAGTTCATGGGGATGATGCAGCCGGGCTTTACGAACGTCATCGCTATGATGTTCTCGGCAGCCCTTCCCTGGTGGGCGGGGAGGAAGTATTCGGTACCGAAGATCTCCGTGAGCTTGTCGGTGAGGCGGGTGAATGTCTTGCTTCCAGCATAGCTGTCATCGGCGACCATCATGGCGGCAAGCTGCCTATCGCTCATCGCATTGACGCCGCTGTCAGTCAGCATGTCCAGGTATATATCCTTATTCTTAAGCAGGAATGTATTGAAGCCGGCTTCGGCCATGGCTTCGGCTCTTCTCTCAATCGGTACGAGGTCCAGCTTCTGGACGATGCGTACCTTGTGCAGCTCAAGCGGGATTGACTCCCCGCTGCGGAAACGGATTTCAGGCATAATAGCTCCTTTTGATTTATCATACGGAGTGACATGTAGAGAAATCAATCAAAATATTCATTTTCCTGAATATTTATCAAGAAAATATGCATGAATGCTGTCATGGCAATTTCTGGCCACCCACTTGCACATAATCGGCCGATTTGCTAAATTAACCTTCGTCGAAAGATGCCTCCTTAGCTCAGCTGGCCAGAGCACGTGACTTGTAATCTCGGGGTCGTTGGTTCGAATCCGACAGGGGGCTTACTTAAGATAATCGGAATCCGGAGGAAATAAAGATGGCAGGAAACGTATCAAAGAACGCACGCCGTGAAGGTGCTAAGGTCCTTACCAGCAGATGGGGTGGAGCAATCAAGATGAAGAGCGTCTTCGAGAACGGAAAGCTCAGGCACGTAGCTTACTGCGAGAAGACCGGCAACACAGCCAGGAAGCCAAAGGATCTTATGTGATAGGGAGCCCCGGAAACGGGGTTCTTTGTTTTCCAGGCGATTCACAAAGACCTTGAAGATATGTACGATAAGGCCAGAGGGAAATTCGTTTCTCTCCTTATCAATGTTTAAGGGCGGATGTCTTAGCATTTGCGGACGCCGCCCATTTTCTTTGCCCCGATTTCGTGTGAAGCCTTCCCACTCCAAATGGCTGAGTAACTTACCGTAGCAGATAGGAATACAACTACTGTTCCCAAATACGTCAATCACATAGCCATCAGCTGGCATCGCGATGAACATAAGCCAGCTGCAATGACATGTTTCCCAAACTCCGACCAGACCGCCGTTCCGATATGGAAACGGCCGGACCACAAAAACCTGAAAAATCGCGCAGAAAAGTGTTGACAATCCACAACTCCGCAAGGAGCGACAGCAACAGCCGCCTGCTGATATCACGGACGCAGCGCTATGTGAGGGAGCATTACGGTGACCCGTCGCTCAGGCTGCAGCAGATCGCTGATGAGCTGCAGATAAGCTATGGCTATCTCTCCTCGATATTCACCCATATCGCAGGGCAGAGCTTCAAGCAGTTCTTGATAGAGGTGCGCATGGAAGAGGCAAGGAAGCTGCTCCTCTCGCGCAGGTACAGGATCTATGAGATCGCTGATAAGGTCGGCTATTCCAATCCCAGGTATTTCAATGAGGCCTTCAGGAAGTACTATGGATGCTCTCCTGTGGAGTATCTGCGCAATCTGAGGTCGCAGGAAGGGGCAGGTTCCTGATAGGCAATGATGGCGAAGCGGATGCTGGGCATCCGCTCCAGCCATATAAAGCGTTTACATGCTCTCAAGCATTGTCATGACGATAGTCGCGGAATTGTCCGCAGCCGTATCGCCGAAGTTCGCGTATGTGTCATGCGCAAGGCCGTCAGCCTTATCGGACATGCATCTGATGACTACGAACGGGACGTCATAGGAGTAGGCGACAAGGGCGACTGCCGCGCCTTCCATCTCGCATGCAAGAGCGTTGAACCTGTCCTGAAGGACCTTCACATAGCTCTCACTGGCGACGAACTGGTCACCTGTGGCGATGGTTCCCTTGAATGCGCTGTCCTCGCCGACTACCTTGACCGCGGAGTCATATGCAAGCTCCGTGAGCTCAGGGTCTGCCGGGATCCTGCCGTTCTCATCGGTTCCTGCTACGGCATCCCATGCGAAGCCATCATTGTTGATGTTGCCGTAGTCATGCACCGCGAGATCCGTGGATACGACGATATCCATGACCTCTGTCTCATCGCCGACACCGCCTGCGATACCTGTGAAGATGATGGAGCTGACATCGAACTCGTTGATGAGCGTCGCCGCGCCTGCGGCAGCCATGATCTTGCCTATGCCTGCCTTCACAAGGACGACATCCTGGCCTTCGAGCGTGCCGATGTTGTAGTCGACGCCGCCAATCGTCCTTGTCTCCTCTATATCCGCATTCTCCAGCAGGAGACTCAGCTCATTCGACATCGCCGTGATGATCCCGATAGGGCCGTTCCCTGCCGCAGAGAGCGGAAGGGCAAAGAGCGTGATGAGTATGAGAAGTACCGTGATTCTGTTTTTCATTCAGTCCTCCATACCATTTTCTACATTACATAGGGTTTTTATTCCAGTGGCACTGTCCTGCCGTCTGATGGAGATGGCCCTGATGGAATCCGATATCATCAATGCCGGCTCTTCTTTTCAGGATGCTTCCGGATCAATGCATCGCTGAATAGCTTATCTGCTGGATTCATAAGAAGATCTTGGCATAAGGATGAGGGATGCGATATCCTTTCCAATACCATATGCTTATTGTAGAATGGTTCCAGATGGAGAGAAGATGGCAAGGCTCAAGCTTCCGATCGGTACAAGTGATTTCGAGGCTATCCGTGAGAATGGCTGCTATTATGTTGACAAGACCGGCATCATAGCGGAACTCATTGAAGGCAATGCTAATACTGCGCATCTCTTCACACGCCCGCGCAGATTCGGCAAGTCAACCCTCCTTGATATGCTTGCCAATTTCTTCGATATCCGCAGGGATTCCAGGCACCTGTTCACTGGGCTTGAGATTATGGATCATCCCGGCATAGTTGATAGCTGGATGAATGCCTATCCTGTCATCCGCATCTCATTCAAGGATGTCGATGGGCAGTCCTCAGATAAGCTGATAGGGAAGCTAAGGGCGCAGATTGCCGATCTCTATAGCGGATATAAGGAGCTGGAAGCCGGGGATTTCACCCCGTCGGCACGCAAGGAGCTTGATTCTATCCTGGATGGGACAGCTGGTGAAATCGGGATCGAGCGTTCGCTCCTTGAGCTCTCGAAGGCCCTGTACGCCCATTATGGGAAGAAATCCATCGTCTTGATCGATGAATATGATGTGCCTCTCTCGAAGGCATATGCCAGCGGCTGCTATGATTATGTCCTGCCGATAATCAGGTCGATGCTATCTTCAGTCCTGAAGGACAATAGCTATGTCTCGATGGCTGTCGTCACGGGATGCCTGCGCATTTCAAAGGAGAGCCTCTTCACCGGATTGAATAATCTTGTTGTCCATTCCCTTGCCTCTGACGGATATGCGGAATACTTCGGTTTCACTGAAGCAGAGGTGCAGGATATGCTTGATGCGGCGGGGTTGCCTGGAATGGCTTCCGTATTCAGGGATTGGTATGATGGCTATAGGATAGGAGGGCAGGAGATCTATTGCCCTTGGGATGTTGTCAATTACCTGAATGACCTCGGCAGCAACCTCGAGAGGAAACCTCAGAATTACTGGAATGCCTCCAGCTCGAATCTGGAGATCAGGCAGTTCCTGTCCTCTTCAAGCATGGATGTAAGCGAGGATTTCGATACCCTTATCAACGGGGGAATCATCGAGAAGCATATCTCCGATGAGCTGACATATAATGACCTCCATGCAGATATAGGCAATCTATGGAGCCTGCTTTTCTCCACAGGCTATCTCACGCTGGCAGATGGATTCGACTGCAATAGCCTGACAAGGCTGCGCATCCCGAACCAGGAAATCAGGATGCTGTTCCAGATGACTGTCCGCGAATGGTTCCTCGCCTCATTCAGAGGGCAGCCTGATATCTCCGGCAGGCTCTATGAGGCAATCTGGAAAGCTGACACGGATGCCATTGCGTCCATTCTCGGGGATATCATGATGGATACGATCAGCTACCATGACTATGGCGAGGAGTTCTATCATGCGTTCCTTGCAGGATTGCTGGCTTCTGATTCTTACTGCGCCGTGCGTTCCAACAGGGAATCAGGTCTCGGACGCTATGACATCGCGGTGCGGAACCGCAAGGATGGCGATATTGCCATATTCGAAGTCAAGCGGACCGATGATGCCGGCAGCATGGCCTCGATAGCAGCCAGGGCGCTTGGGCAGATAAGAGAGAGGGATTATGCAGCCTCATTCTCATCGTATCGCAGGATCATCGGGTTCGGAGCCTGCTTCTGCAGGAAGAGCGTCGCGGTGGAATCAGCGATACTGAAGGGATAATCAGTCCCTTGTCCTGCTGTTCCTGGATTCCTCCATCAGAAGCTTCCTTGCCACGATGATGCAGATTATGGTGGTGGGGATTGCGGCTCCGCAGTTCGATGCGATCATCATGATGCCGAGGGCCTTCGCGCCGTCGCTTATAACCAGCTGCAGCAGGAGCAGGACAGGGATCCTGAAGACGAATATCTTGAGGAAGTTAAGCAGCAGCGTGACCTTCGTCCTGCCAAGGCCGAGGAGGAAATCCATGCCAGCGCCGTTCACCGCGACGCCGATGCAGCTGATGGCATCGAATGCGAATATGGTGCTGATAGTCTCCTCGAAGGCGGCATCGAGCCCGCTGCGGCTTGTGGCGAATACCGTGATGAGCGTATCGCTGGCAAGCGCAAGGGGGATGAGCGCGAGGAGGATTGCCGATAGCGATATGGCCAGATTAGCCTTGTATGTCTCGACGGCGCGCCTGTATTTCCCGGCTCCGTAGTTCTGGCTGGCAATCGAGCTGGAGGCATCTGAGAAGCCGTTCTGGAAGTCTGAGGCGATGCCGCACACGTTGTTCGATATCCCCAGGGCACCGACCATCCCGGCCCCGTATGACGATGCCATCGAGTTGACTATCACCTTGCCGAGGGCGAAGGCCGAATCCTCCACGGAGACCGGGTACGATATGCCGATGATGCGTGAGGAGAGGTCCTTCCTCCTCTGCAGGACAAGCCGCGGCTTTATGCAGAAGATGCTCTTCCTGTCGCAAAGATGCGGGATGGAATAGGCGGCGAATGCCAGGTACGTAATCAGCGAGGCAAGCGCTATCCAGGCTATCCCCTTGCCGAGAACGTATATGAACCAGGCGGAGAGCGCGAGCTTGAGGGCCATCGATGCGATATTCACAGCCATGATCCTGGTGGTGTTGCCGCGTGTCTTCTCGATATTGATATACACAAGGTTGATGAAGTTGGTTACCGTGGAGGCTATGATGATGCGGAAATAGAGCGTTCCCGTCTCTATGAACGGCTGCGGTGCCCTGATCAGGCGGAGTATCCGGGGAACGAACGGCATCATGAGCAGGAAGAAGGCCGATACGCACATAAGGAGCCGTATCATCGTGTTCATCAGCAGGCTGGCCTTCTCCATGTCGCCTGCGCCATAGGCCCGGTTGACGAGTATCATCGAGCCGGTCACGAGCCCTGACCCTATCGCGTTTATCAGCAGCCTCAGCTGGGCCATATATGCCACCGTGGAGACCTCAATGGTGCCGAGATGGCTTGCCATCATCGCATCTAGGAGCACGAAGAGGCAGTTGAAGAGGGCGAACACGGCTAGGGGGAGCCCTACCTGGAGTATCAGCCGGGGCAGGTTCCCCGAGAGGGAATACTCCCTGAATTCAGCTTCCGTCATCCTCTTCATAGCGGTGATTCTGCGCCTAATCAGGCTGATAGGCAAGGATAATCGGGTTAGAATAGGCAGTCAGGAGGCGATTATGAAAGTACTTGTCCTGGGAGGGGTCGCCGCGGGGACCAAGGCCGCGGCAAAGCTCAAGAGGGAAGACCGTTCGATGGAGATAAGGATCCTTGCGAAGGGGAATGACATATCATATGCGGGGTGCGGGCTCCCGTACTATATCGGGCACATGATAGAGGACCGCGAAGGCCTCATCGTCAATACCCCCGCCTCATACTCAGCCCTGACAGGCGTGGATGTCGTCACCGGCGCAGAGGCTACAGGCGTGGATTTCGCATCCAGGAAGGTCTCATACATCAAGGATGGCAAGCTGCATGAGGAAGGCTATGACAAGCTCATCATCGCCACAGGCGCGGAAAGCATCGTGCCGCCGGTCGAGGGGACAGGGCTTGATGGTGTCTTCACGGTAAGGACTCCCGATGATGCCCAGGCCATCAGGAGCTATGCAGGCAGGGATGATGTCAGGAGCGCCGTGATCGTCGGCGCCGGATTCATCGGCCTTGAGGTCGCTGAGAATCTCATGGCTGATGGCCTTGATGTGGCTGTCATGGATATGGCGCCCTCGATAATGCCCAATGCATTCGATGCGGAGATGGCTCTCTGGGCCAGGAAGCAGATCGTGGAAGCCGGGGTCAGGGTGATGCCATCGACAAGGCTGGAGGCTATCGTCGGTACCGGCAGGGCCGAAGGCGTGAAGACCGATAAGGGCATGGTGCCTGCGGATATGGTCGTGCTGGCGCTTGGCGTAAGGCCTGCTACCTCATTCCTGGCGGGGACTTCGATAGAGATGGAGAAGGGTGCCATCGTAGTCGGCCCTGATATGGCGACGAGCGTGGACGATGTCTATGCGGCAGGGGACTGCGCGCTTGTCACCAGCAGGATCACAGGCAGGCGCATGTATTCCGCGATGGGGTCCACCGCGAACATAACGGCAAGGATCCTAGCCAGGGCGATAGCGGGGAAGGATGCATCATATCCTGGCGCTGCCGGCACAGGCGTGGTGAGGCTCCCCGGCGGCCTCAATGCAGGAAGGACAGGGCTTACGGAGGAAGCTGCCGTCAGGGAAGGGCTTGACCCGGTCTCCGTCGTCGCAGTCACCGATGATAAGGCCCATTACTATGAGGGATCTTCGTATTTCATAATGAAGCTGATCGCGGAGAGGAAGACGCACAGGATCCTCGGCTTCCAGGCCTTCGGCAGCGGCAATGTCGACAAGATGACCGATATCGCGGTGATAGCGGTATCGAAGGGGATGAAGGTCGAGGAATTCGATGCGATGGATTTCTCCTATGCACCGCCTTTCTCTACGGCCATATCACCATTCGTGCATATCTGCAATGTGCTTGGCAACAAGATCCGCGGCGAGTTCGAGACGATGAGCCCGGCAGAGTATCTGGAGACGAAGGCCTTCGGCTACAGGATCGTGGACGTGATGCCGAAGAAGACGATTCCCGGTGCCTTCTGGGTGGACCTCGGCAAGGTGGATGGGCCTGTAGAGGGCCTTGGCAGGGATGAGAAGCTCCTTCTTGTCTGCGCAAGGGGCAAGAGGGGATACTTCCTCCAGAACAGGCTGAAGCATTACGGCTATACGCATACGAAGGTCCTGGAAGGCGGCATGACGGTCAACGGCATCCCGGGCTGAGATCGTATTTTCCATGAACTCCGCCTCCTTGCCGGGCAGGATGATTATAATCATGGCGAGGAGGATCGGTTATGGAATTCAGGGAGATCATCAGGAAGCGCTGCTCATGCAGGAAGTTCGATGGAAGGCCCGTGGAGAGGGAATCGCTTGCCGCGATCCTAGAGGCAGGCCGCCTCGCCCCTACGGCCAAGAACCTGCAGGAGCAGCATATCTATGTCATAGAGTCGGCAGAGGGCCTTGCCAAGGTCGATAGCATCACGCCCTGCCGCTATGGCGCATCGACGGTCATCGCCGTCGCATTCGACAGGAGGAACGTCTTCACCTATCCTGGCGGGAAGCATGATTCAGGAGCCGAGGATGCGGCAATCGTGGCTACGCACATAATGCTTGCTGCAGAGGATGAGGGGATAGCCAGCTGCTGGGTCAACTTCTTCGATCCTGACGAGGCTGCCAAGGCGCTGGGCCTGCCTGATAATGAAAGCCTGCTCATGCTTCTTGACCTCGGATATGCCGTGGGGAAGCCATCATCCGCCGAGAAGGGCAGGAAGCCGCTTGCGGAGACGGTCAGCTATCTCTGAGGAGCTGGTTGCGGTTCCCGCCAGGCGCAGGAAATCCATGGCAAGGGCATCAATGGTGCAATTGCTGATTATGCAGTCATATTTCATGAAATTCGGCTTTTCAAAAGTCATATTCCATGAAAATTGATTGATAGATGGGCGTTTCCAGTTTAGACTGCAGGCATGAGATACATAAAGCGGGTATTGGATATCAGCCACGATCTTGAAAGGAAGTCACAGTTCCTGTTCGGTCCCAGACAGACGGGAAAGACCTCATGGATACGGGAGGAGCTTGATGGTGTCCGCTATCGTTTCAACCTTCTGGACAAGAAGCTGGTGAAAGCACTGCAGGACGATCCTGCCCTTTTTGCTGGTATACTGCGCAGGGAGGGAATCGACAGCGGGCTTGTCGTCGTGGATGAGATACAGAAGCTTCCCTTCCTTCTTGATGAGGTTCACGATCTGATTGAGTCCACAGGCATCAGGTTCCTTCTGACTGGATCCAGCGCAAGAAGGCTCAGGGAACAGGGAACGAATCTCCTTGGAGGCAGGGCCGGCTGGAAGGAGATGTATCCGCTTGTCTGGCCTGAAATCAAAGGCGATGCACCTGAACTTGATTCGGTTTTCAGGTCAGGCCTCATTCCTGCCATGTATCTTTCAGATGATCCGGACACAGATCTCTTCGACTATGTGCAGCTCTATCTCAATGAGGAGATACAGGCCGAGGGATTTGTCAGGAACCTGCCATCGTTCGAGCGGTTTCTGGAAGTCGCGGCATTGGGCAATAGCGAGATGCTCAACTATGAGAACATCTCGAAGGACGTCGGTGTCAGCCGCTCAGCTGTCATCAGTTGGTTCCAGATTCTCTATGACACGCTCATCGCATTTGAGGTTCCTGCCTATACGAAGACGAAGAAGCGCAAGGCCTATGCCTCCTCTAAGTTCTACATGTTCGACCTCGGTGTCATCCGCCATCTTCTCGGCTTTGGGAAGATAGAGGCTGGCAGCACTGAATATGGGAAGTTCTTCGAGACGTATATGGCAATGGAGATGAGGGCGTATATCGGCTACAGGTCACGGCCGAAGCTCAATATCACTCCACTCAGCTATTGGAGGAGCCTTTCTGGGTTCGAGGTCGATTTCATACTCATGGAGAAGGTCGCTATAGAGACGAAGACCACGCGCCGTCATACGGCAAGGGATCTGAAGGGACTCAAGACACTGAAAGAAGAAGGCCTCTTCTCGCGGTACATCCTCGTGTGCAATGAAGATTATGCCCAGACGACAGAGGACGGTATCGAGATTGTCCCCTGGAGGCAGTTCCTTGATGAGCTGTGGGATGGGAAGATCGTATGAATCCGGATTGTCTTCCAGGGTTTGCCATGGCACCTGTTCCATGATGAAGGAGTCCAGCAGGAGGCATCCTATACTATGATGCTCGCCAAAGGCATCATTGATGCATGGGACAGGGACGGAGCAACCGCCAGATGCCTTATTGCAGATATAGCGGATCTAGGATGCAGCCGGGCTTCATGATGATGAAGGGAGCCATGCGTCCCATGGCTCCCGGATGGTCTGCACTCAGCCGAGGAAGTCCTCGTTGATCTTGACTCCGAATGCATCGGCAAGGATTCTCAGCTGGTCATCTGTGATGGTCCTGATGATGCCTGCACCCTTTGCCTTGAGGTAGATTTCCGCTGCCTTCTCGATGGTATGCACCAGGCCGAAGGTCTCATCGAAATCGGCACCGGACCCGAATATGCCATGGAAGGCCCAGACTACGGCGGGGTATTTCCTTATCAGTCTGGATGTCTCGACTGCTATATCCGTCCCGCCAGGTATCATCCAGTCGAGTATGCCCACGCCTTCAGGGAATATCACCGCGCACTCCGTCTCGCTCTGCCAGAGGATGCGGGAGAGCGTCCTGGCATCCGGCTCAATCGTGTAGCTGAGCGCCGTGATATTGGCTGGATGGGCATGGTATATGACGCGGCATCTGCCGTCTGTCACCTCCATCCTGCTGATATGGTTCAGCAGGTGGCTTGGCAGCTCGCTTGTAGGCTTCGCTCCATCCTCAAGTCCCCAGAGGATGCCGTATCCGCTTCCATCGTCATCGATCCTGATGATGCCGATGTTCTTCTCCGGGGCAAGCGGCACATTGCGCATATAGCGTCCGCTTCCGGTCGTTATGAAGAACTCGCCTGCCAATGCCCTGGCATCTATCGGCAGCACGATATGGCGCGGGGAGGAGGTGAAGAGCGTCCTGCACTCCTCGGCTTCCTCCTTCTTCATCCTATAGGTGAGATTGCCGCCGTTCCTCTCATGCCAGCCCTGCAGGAACCCGTCATAGCACATCCTGATATAGTCTTCCAGAACCTTCTGCATCATCAGCCTCTCTTCGAGAGGACATCCCTCTCGTATTTCCTGATCTCATCGAACCAGCTGAAGTCATCCCTGAGCCCTTCGCGCCTGAGGTACTCATCCCAGACCTCGGACCATGGCAGCGTCTTCATCTCCTCTGAATAGGCGAGAAGGTGGGTGTAGTCCTCATTCTCCTGGTCTGCCTTCATCGTCCTGTTGTCCTCGAGAAGGGCCATCAGCAGTGCCTTCTGCATGTTCCTTGTCCCTGTGATCCAGGCAACGAGCCTGTTGATGGAGGCATCGAAGAAGTCCAGCCCGACCAGGACCTTGTCAGTCGCATCATTGCGGACAATCTCCTTCGCAATCTCCCTGATCTCGTCATCGAGCCTGACCACATGGTCGCTGTCCCAGCGTACTGACCTCGTCACGTGGAGAGGGATCCTGTCGAAGAAGCAGAGCAGGGCGGAAAGCTTCTCGGATATCACCTCGGTCGGATGGTAATGGCCTGAATCAAGGAGCTGGTAGATCCCATGCGTCGCTGCATATGCCAGATAGAATTCGCTGGAACCGACCGTGAATGATTCGACGCCGATGCCGAAGACCTTGCTCTCGACGCTGTCTATCACGCCCTCAAGCTTCTCGGCATAGATCTCGTCGAGCGCCTCCTTCAGCCTGAGGCGCGGGGTGATGCGGTCTGCCGGGGTATCCTTGAAGCCGTCTGGGATCCAGAGATTGCATACGCTGTATGTCCCGAGTTCCTTGGCGAAGTATGCGGCAACCTGCCTGCTTCTCCTGCAGTGCTCGATCCAGAACTCCCTCACTTCCCTGTGCGGCGATGAGAGGGTGAGGTTATTGACGACCATCGGATGGGAGAAGCATGTCGGATTGAAGTCGAGGCCGAGGCCGTTGGCCTTCGCGAAATCGACCCATGCCCTGTAATCCTCGGGCTCGATTTCGTTCCTGTCCTTCTCCTTGTCGGAGATGAGGTAGCTGGCATGGAGGTTCAGCCTCTTCGCGCCGGGGATGAATGACGAGGCGAACCTGAAATCATCCATCAGCTCTGCGGCATTGCGCGCGCGGCCAGGGTAGTTGCCTGTCGTCTGTATGCCTCCGGAAAGCGCCCTCGCTCCCTTCTCGAAGCCGATTACGTCATCGCCCTGCCAGCAGTTGATGCTGATGGGGATGTTCCTGATCTTCTCCAGCACGGCCTCCGTGTCCACGCCGTATCTGCTGTATCTCTCTTTCGCATCCTGGTACATGTTTCCCTCCTAGATTGTCCTGATATCGAATGATGCCGAGAGAAGGGATGGGATATCCTCCCTCCTGATGGTATCCGTATGCATCATGGCGCTCAGCAGCGATCCGATGGCGCTGCCTTCGTCAGGGCCTGCCGTCACCCTGATTCCCGTGTATTCCTTCGTGAGCCTGTCGAGGAAGGTATCCTTCGAGCCTCCGCCTACGATGGCGAGGTGGTCGAACTGCCTTCCCGTTATGTTCCCGATCTCCCTGATGGCATCCCTATATGCGCTGGCAAGGCTGTGGTAGACGACAAGCGCCGTCTCCCCGATATCCTTCGGCTGCCTTATTCCCTGCTCGGACAGGGCGGAGGCGATTTCCTCCGTCATGCTCTCCGGGGCAAGGAAGCGCTCTGAGAGCGGATCCACGAGCCCGGGAAGCTCGCTGGCCTCGGCACGGCTGACTATCTCGTCAAAGGATATCCCGCTTCCGGCCTCCTTCCTGATATTCTGCAGCATCCATGTGCCCATGATGTTCTTCAGGAAGCGTATCCTGCCATCATCGGCCCCTTCGTTCGTGAAGTTGCTCCTGAAGGCCTTGTCTCCCGTAATCGCATTCCCATTCACGGAGCCTAGAAGCGACCATGTCCCTGACGAGAGATAGAGGCTGTTCCTGCCCAGCGGGCTGGCAAGCACCGCGCAGGCCGTATCATGGGTAGGCCCGAGGACGAAGATCGGGTCATTGCCGGTCTTCTCGCGGATCTCCAGCCTGAGCCTGCCGAGTACCTTCCCCGGCATCGAGACCTCACCGAAGAGCCTTTCCGGCAGCCCGAGCTCCCTGATGAGGTCCATGTCCCATTCCCTCTCTCCGGCCTTGAGGAGGTTCGTCGTCGTGGCATTGGTGTATTCCTGGACCTTGACGCCTGTCAGCCTGTAAGCCAGGTAGTCAGGGATGAAGAGGAGGTTCTCTGCCTTCCCGAGCACGCTGCTGTCCTCGGCCTTCTGCGCGAGGAGCTGGTAGATTGTGTTGAAGCGCTGGAACTGTATCCCGGTACGCCTGTACAGCTCTTCCTTCGGCACAGGGCAGATGACGTCTTCCGTACGGCTGTCCCTGTATGATACCGCCGGTGCGATAGGCTCGCCTCCACTGCCGAGGAGGACATAATCCACGGCCCAGGTATCAATCGAGACGAAGTCGACGCTTCCTGCCTTGGCGATGCCCCTGATGACCTCATCCTCAAGATAGGCTATATCCCAGCAGGCATGCCCTGCCGCCTTTATCAGGCTGTTGGGGAAGCGATGGACGACCTCCGTGCGGAGGATGCCGTCCTCCAGCCATCCCTTCAGCAGCTTGCCGCTTGATGCTCCTATATCTATTGCGAGATATTCCATGTCTACATCATCTCCCATACGGGGTGCACATGCAATTGATGATAATCATTACTTCTTGATTGAATTTGACATAACATGGCATAAACTAGGATATATGGCAGGATTACTTGATGGATTTTATGCTCTGTCTGACGAGGAGAGATACTACAGGGACCTCTACCTGAAAGGGCGGAGCAGGGCGGAGTACATCAACCTCCCGGCTGAGGTCGAGGCATCTGCCAGGCTTGAGGAGAAGATAGTCCTTTCCTCCGGATACTATTCCGATGAGGACAGGGCCTCGGTGATTGTCCTCAAGCATCCCAACTACATGCCCCTGTATCTCCATTCCCACCGCTTCGTGGAGATGTGCTATGTGGCGAGCGGCCATGTCCTGGAGAACATAGAAGGGAAGACATATGACCTGCCGGAGGGAAGCCTGCTTGTCCTGCTGCCTGGCTTCTACCACAGCATCGGCGTCTTCGATGACAGCACGGTCGCCGTGAACCTCATCGTCAGGAGGGAGTTCTTCGCATCGCTTGACGAGCGGTTCTCACTCGGTCTTTCGGAGCTTGCCTTCGCTGCCTACGGCGGGCTGGAGCTCCATGATGATATCGAGGCGATGCTGGCGATGCAGCAGAGAGGCGACGGGATCTCCTGCCTTGAGATGGAGGTCGCTGCCGAGGCTATGCTGCTTGATATGAAACGCAACGGCACGCTGCTGGCGCAGGGGAATGCCGAGAAGCGCAATGAGGTGTTCAGGATCATGTCCTATATCGAGGAGAACCTGCGGACCGTGACCCTCTCGTCATTCGCGGGAGATTTCGGCCTTTCTGAGCAGTATGCCTCGCGGATGGTAAAGGAGAAGACAGGGCAGCTGTTCTCCGCCATAGTGCACAAGCTGCGGATGGAAGCTGCCTGCCAGCTGCTGAAGAACGGCAGGGTTCCCATCAAGGAAGTCGCGTACCAGGTGGGCTATAGCTCGGCCGAGCAGTTCAGCCGTACCTTCAGGGCCTGCTACGCGGTGAGCCCGAGGGAGTATCGCCGCCGGATGCTAATCTAGGTGGAACATCTCCTCGAGCGGAATGGAGACGGGACTCTCGTCCTCATTGACTTCCATCAGGGGTGCCATGTAGTGCCACCACTTCCTGATAGCCTCCTCGGAACCCAGGTCCTGGCTGCCTGCCTCGCCGCTGGTCTTCTGGAACGCGAAGAGCGTGCCAGTCTCCTCATCCAGGTAGATTGAATAGTCATAGACACCGGCTTCCTTGAGGACCTTCCTGACCTCAGGCCAGAGCTCGCTGTGCCTTTTCCTGTATTCTTCCTTGCATCCCGGCTTGAGATGCATCTTGAATGCTTCCCTTCTTTCCATAGTGAGAAGGATAAGCCGCAGACGTAGCTGCGGCAAATGATTTCTCTTGATATTTCCTGATGAAAGGTAATCTCAGCTATAAGCAGTAGCCACCTGCTTATGTCAAAAAAATTAAAAAACCTGTCAGATCGTTTTATGGCTAATGGTTCTACCTGCTCTGATAATCATTGAAAAAGGAGTGTTGGATATGAATATTCACAGACGTTTCATAGCATTATCCATGATTCTCTGCCTTGCTCTATCCTTCGCATTGGCAGGTGGCTCTGGCGAGTCTGCTGATTCTGCAGGCGGTGATGGCGGAACAAGGATCCGCGTTGGAACGATGCCTAATCATATTGGTGTTCCTATTCAGTACGCGCTTGTCAATGGCATGTATGAGGAGGCAGGCCTTGATGTCGAGCTGATACTGTTCCCTACCGGAGCGCCTATCAATGAGGCACTTGCGGCAGAGCAGATAGATCTTGCAGGAACAGGTGGTGCTGGCGTATTCGCGCTTGCCGCGGGTGATTGCTATTGGCTCGGCGATTATGTCAGGACATCGGATGGCCTTGGCGTCTATGTAAGGCCAGACAGCCCGATACTTGATTATCAGGTCCTTCCTGATAAGCCGGAAGTATATGGCAGCAAGGAAACCGTGGAAGGGATTACGATACTTGGCTCTCTTGGAACGACAGATCAGTTTGAGGCTGTCTGCTGGGCTCAGTGCTTCGGGTTGACCGGAAACGATATCTCTATCCTCAATATGGACAGAGGTCCGGCTGTGCAGGCGTTCAAGATGGGAGAGGGCGATGCGATAGCATGCGGTGGTCCTCCGTACAATTTCGAGCTTGAGGCTGCAGGGTTTGTCGAAGTCGCAGATATCACGGATGTTTCCGGAGTCACCATCGATGATGGAATGATCGGCAGGAAGGAATTCGTCGACAATAATGAGGAGGCAGTCAGGAAATTCGTAGAGGTGACATATGAAGTGGTTGACCTCTTCGCGGAAAACGATGAGATCCTCTATGAGTTCGGGCTCAATTTCTACAATGAGAACGGCAAGGACTACTCGGGCGATATGATGCAGCAGGAACTTGATTCCAAGGATTATATCGGCAAGGCTGAGATGTCCAAGCCTGAATACAGATTCGGGTCTGCTATGGTCGGCATGGGTGACTTCTATGTACTTGATGGAAAGATCGAGGCAGAGATGCTTCCGAATGTCGCTGCATCTATGAGGCCTGATTTCCTTGAGGGAATCTACGGACTCGATCTTACGGTCTATTCCGAGTAATTCGTTCATGTGATTCCTCTGCGCCCGCAGAGGAATCAATAAGGTTGGAAATGGATAAGAGAAAGATAATTTCGGCAGGCCTTGCAATCCTGTCCATAGTGCTTTTTATCTTCATATGGTACCTGTGTACGGATGTTCTTGAACTTGTTCCTGCGCGGACCCTGCCAAGTCCGGAAAAGGTATTGGATTCATTCATCAAGAAATTCCATGACAAGAATCCTGATGGCGGTACTTTGATAGAGCATACGCTTGCAAGCCTGCAGGTAGCATTGACCGGTTATCTCTGGGCGATAATCATAGGTGTTCCGCTTGGGATCTTCATGGCATGGAACCGGAATGTAGATAAGTTCGTCAGGCCGCTTTTCGATCTTCTGAAGCCGATTCCGGGGGTAGCATGGATTCCGTTGATGATCGTTATATTCGGTATAGGCATCAAATCGAAGGCTGCTGTTGTCTTCTGTTCGGCCGTTGTTCCCTGCATATTGAATTCCTATACAGGTATCAAGCAGTCAAAGGAAGTCCATATGTGGGTTGCCCGTACTTTCGGGGCTACGAGGCTGCAGATGCTCTGGACTGTCGCTATCCCTACGGCACTGCCGCACATAATGACAGGAATCAGGGTCGCGCTGAGCTCGGCATGGGTCGCTATCGTCGCTGCTGAGCTTCTGGGATCCACCAAGGGGCTCGGTTTCATGATCCAGCAGTCCAGGGGAATATACAGGACCGACATAATCATCGTCGGGATGCTTGCAATCGGAATCTGCGGAATCATCCTCTCCATAATCCTCTCTTTCATAGAGCATCTCGTGGTGAAGGGGCGTAAATGATGGATACGAAGAAGCTTAAGCAATTAGCCAAGGATAGCGTGTATGGCCTTATTTCCGTATGTGTTTTCCTCTGTATATGGGCTTTCGGGGTAAGGACAAGCGATATAGGCATAGTCATGCCTGGCCCCGGGAAGGTCATCTATGAATTCATCCAGAGCTTCTTTGTCCCGATTGGCAAATACACTATGCCTGGTCACATACTCTGGTCCCTTTATAGGGTGCTTCCTGCATATATTGTGGGTTCCGTCCTTGGTATAGTCATCGGAATCGCGATGGGATGGTTCAGATACGTGAATTCATTCCTTAGGCCATTATACGAGATGATAAGGCCTATCCCGCCTATTGCCTGGATTCCTATCTCGATTGTCTGGTTCGGAATAGGAGAAGGATCGAAATGGTTCATAATCTTCCTCGCGGCATTCGTGCCGGTAGTCCTGAACTCTATCTCAGGAGCGAAGTCCGTCGATCCGCTTCTCCTGAAATGCGGTGAGATGCTTGGAGCTGACAAGAAGTATATCTTCAGGACAATCGTGCTCCCGTATTCGGTTCCGTATATATTCTCAGGTCTCCAGGTAGCTCTTTCCGCATCATGGGCGACTGTCGTTGCGGCAGAGATGATAAGGAGCAGCGAAGGTGTTGGCTGGATAATCATCTCAAGCATGGATACGAACAACGTGACCCAGAGTCTAGTCGGTATCGTAGGTATTGGAATAGTCGGATTCATCCTGGCTGTGATGATGAGGGAACTGGAGGGCCGTTTATGCAGATGGACAGTAAGGGAAAACTGATTCCTGTCATAGAGGGAAGGAAGATCTGTAAGCGCTTTTCATCAAAGCGAGGTGAGAAGACCGTCCTTGAGGATATAGACCTCTCGGTAAGCGAGAACGAATTCGTCGTGCTGTTCGGCCCTGGACAGTGTGGGAAGACGACGCTGATGAATATTCTTTCCGGTCTTGATGTTCCTACCTCGGGAACAGTGTACTGCGATGGCGAGATAGTGCAGAGGCCTGCCCCGGAACGAGGTGTAGTATTCCAGGCGATGGCTCTTTTCCCATGGCTTACCGTACGGGGGAATGTCGCATATGGGCTGAAGGCCAGGGGCGTTCCCAGGGATGAGTGGATGGAAAGATCCGATTATTTCATCAAGCTTGTAGGGCTTGAGGGATTCGAGGATGCATACATCAACAGGCTGTCTGGCGGCATGAAGCAGAGGGTAGGCATTGCCAGGGCATACTGCAATGACCCGAAGGTCCTTTTCATGGATGAGCCATTCAGTGCCCTTGATGCCCAGACAAGATACATGATGCAGGATGAGATTGCAAGGATATGGGAGACGGAGAAGAAGACGGTAGTATTCGTTACGAATAATATCGAGGAGGCTGTCTTCCTTGCCGATCGCATCATCCTCCTGACTAACTGTCCTTCTCATGTGAAAAAGGAATATAGGATAGATCTCCCTAGGCCACGTGATTATACCTCAAGGGACTTCCTCCTTCTCCGTGACGAGATTACCAAGCAGATGGACAGCACATTATGAGGAGATTATCATGCCGGAAAGAAAGGTAAAGCTGCAGGTCAGGCATCTTTATAAGGATTTCGGGGACTTGAAGGTCCTTGATGATGTGAGCTTTGATGTCCATGATGGGGAGTTCCTCTGTGTTGTCGGCCCTACAGGCTGCGGCAAGACGACTTTCCTGAATAGCGTTACGAAGCTGTACGAGCCGACTTCCGGGGAAATCCTCCTCGATGGCTCTCCCGTGGATCTCCGCAGGAACAATATCTCGTATATATTCCAGGAGCAGTCGACTATGGAATGGTATACGGTCTATGAGAATGTCGAGTATGGGCTGCGTATAAAGCGGGTTCCGAAGGCAGAAAGGAAGGAGGCGGTAGAGAAGGTCCTTGAGATGGTGGGGCTGAGTGATTTCGCATCCTATTATCCTAGGGAGCTGTCGGCATCCATGCTGCAGAGAGTCGTCATCGCGAGGGCATTTGCCACGAAACCAGAGCTGCTTCTGATGGATGAGCCATACGGACAGCTTGATATAGAGCTGAGATTCAAGCTTGAGGATGAGCTCATCTCGCTTTGGAAGGAGCTCGGTACGACGGTTATCTTCATAACACATAATATCGAGGAAGCCGTATATCTCAGCGAGAATATACTGGTGCTTACGAATAAGCCCACTACGATCAAGGAAAGGATAGAGAATACCCTGCCTCGTCCTCGTAGCGTAATCGATCCAGATTTCGTGAAGCTCCGTATGGAAGTCACGGATCTGATAAAATGGTGGTGAGAGATGAAGCCGAACATAATACTGATCAACTGCGATGATCTCGGATATGGTGATCTCGGGTGCTATGGATCCCGGAAGAATGATACGCCGTATATCGACAAGCTGGCGGAAGAAGGACTCAAGTTCAATGATTTCTATATGCCCAGTGCGATATGTACTCCTTCAAGGGGTGGGATGCTGACAGGATGCTATCCTCCTAGGATCAGCTTTGGCGATTTCCATGGCGAGATAGTGCTTTTTCCTGGTTTCGATATAGGCATGGCCGAAGGGGAGGAAACAATAGCCGATGTCCTTAAGAGGGCCGGGTATGCTACTATGCATGTGGGCAAGTGGCACTGCGGCGACCAGCCTCCGTTCCTGCCTACAAGCCATGGATTCGATGATTACTATGGAATCCCGTTCAGCAACGATATGGGAATCAACGAGAAGAACAAGCAGTTCCCTCCGCTTCCTCTTGTGCATGGATGCGATGTCATCGAGCAGCAGCCGGACCAGAGATCCATAACCGAACGGTATACAGAGCGCTCAATCGAATTCATCAGGAGGAACAGGGATAATCCATTCTTCCTTTATCTTGGCCATATGCATGTCCATCTGCCTCTGTTCGCCTCCATGGAGTTCGTCAAGAAATCACGCAATGGAGATTATGGTGCCTGTGTTATGTCAATCGATTGGTCGACTGGTGCTATTGTCCAGGCTCTCAAGGATTTCGGGATTTATGACGATACGCTGATAATCTTCACTTCCGATAATGGTTCAAGGAATGATTTCGGAGAGAGCAACGGAATCCTGAGAGGAGGCAAGAGGGAGACCTATGAGGGCGGGCAGCGCGTTCCATTCATCGTTCATTGGCATAACCATGTAAAGCCGGGTGAGAGCAATGAGCTGATTACGGGAATGGACCTGCTTCCATCCCTGGCGGCGATAGCTGGGACATCGCCTTCCGGAAAGAACAAGATTGACGGTATCGACCTTTCAGACCTTATGCTCGGAAGGACGGATAAATCCAGCAGGAACGTCTTCCTTTACTATCTATGCAATACCCTTGAAGCATGCAGGGTCGGCAAGTGGAAGCTCCATGTAGCAAAGCCAAGGGTATCAAGAGGAATGGAAGAGAAGGAGAAGGATGCCTCCGTTATTCCTGCCCCTGTGATTGATGATGATTCCCCTGTGTATGAGCTTTATGACCTTGATGATGATCCATCGGAAAGCAATAACGTATACGAGCAGCATCCGGATATCGTAGAGATGATCATGAAGGAAATCGAGAAGGGAAGGGTAGAACTTGGCGATGCATTCACTGGCCGGAAAGGAACGGAGGTCCGCTCTATAGGCAAGGTAGATAATGCCCGTCCTCTGACGGAATTCGATGAGAACCATCCGTATATTGCCGCTATGTATGATAAGAACGAGGTCGGCTGATTCTGCTCCTGCAGGATGGTAGAATGGAAGAATGAGGGAGAAATCACTGCAATCTATTTCAACAGGGACGATGCTTGGGGTCGTCCTTGTTGTATTCTCCTCTGCTGCAGTCTGCATTTTTGCCATCATGTTCAGCCTGATGCTCAATACCATGAAGGATAGCAGCCTTGATGTAATCCAGCAGATGATGGAACGGAGCAGGATTGTCCATGATTTCTCCCTTTACCTTTCCGATAAAGTCCAGGACGCCGTGCTGGGATTCGGGAATGATGGCTTCTCAGATGGGGAAATACCTGCGGAGTTTGACCGCATCATCGAAGAGTCAGTGTCTTCTGATATGGAGATCCTCTCAAGGGGCGGAATGGATTTCCGCATCATGATAATAATGCGTGATGGCTCTACTTTCCTGTTCGGCTATTCTCCGGATAATATGGAAGACCGGATAAGGGAGATAAGGAATTCATATTGGTATATAAGCAATTTCATAAATCCTGCAGATGAACCTTTCTGGACAATCCTTTATTCATATACCGATTCGTCCGTAATACCGGAACTCACATATGGCTATACCCTGAAGGACAATGACAGGAATCCTGTCGGCACCGTTCTTATCTGTACCAGCGAATCAACGCTCAGCAATATCTATTCAGAGGTCTCCGATAATGACAATACTGTTTATTTCATAGATTCCGATGGCAAGATAATCAGCCATTCGAATATGACGCTGATTGGGATGAATCTCTATTATATGCCGGCATTCTTCCAGTCATATGGCAGGAATGGCAGCAGCATAGTCCACAAGAATGCCACGACTGTGCTGATGAGTGTCTTCAATGATCCTGAGACCGGATGGACGGTTGTGAGCGAGCAGGATATGGCTTCGGTATTCAGCAGGATAACACGGTCACTCTGGCCTGTATTGATGGTTATCATGGTCCTTGCTGCATTCGCGATTGTTATCGCGTACGCATTCTCACGGATTATCTATAAGCCGCTGCAGGCTACGATGGATAATATGGTGGCCTCCAGTTCAGAAGGATTCATCGACATCCCGGAGATGACGGAATACAGGGAAGTGAGGATCCTGTCAGGGATGTTCAATTCGATAGTCGCCCGTATCCATAGCCTCCTCGATGATATCAAGGAAGAAGAAGAGGCAAAGCGCAGGATGGAGCTTTCATTCCTGCAGGTACAGATCAATCCCCATTTCATCAATAATACCCTGTTCAATATCAGATGCCTGATAGATTCGGGGAATGACAGGGAAGCCGCCCATATAGTCTCAAGCCTTGCTAAGATGCTGAACATGACCATGCGGGATCCCCAGCGATTCATCCCGTTGAGCGAGGAGCTCGATATCATTGGCAACTATGTTGACCTGATGCGGTACAGATACTATGACAAGGTGATAATACTTGAATGCGATGCTGACGATATATGCCTAGGGGCAATGATTCCGAAGATGATTCTCCAGCCCATAGTCGAGAATTCCATCTTCCATGGATTCGGTGACCAGATTGAAGAGCTGCGGATCCATATCTCGGCGAGGAAGCTTGGCGATAAGCTTATAATACGCTGTCTGGATAACGGCGTAGGGATTCCTCCAGGAAAGATAGCTGAAATCCAGTCTCCAGGATTTCTCGCAAAACGCGCTTTCAATAATATCGGGCTCAGGAATGTAAGGGACCGTATCCATCTTATCTATGGGAATGATTGCGGCTTGTCGATAGACAGCGCGGAAGGAGAGGGGACGGAAATAATGCTGGAATTGCGTTTCTATCCAGATGATGCAGGAGGATGTGAATGAGGGTCCTTATCGTAGATGACGAGGTCCTGATCCGGAACTGGCTGGATTCCGCCTGTGCGGAATATGGCATCCTGCCAGAGGATAGGGTGCTTGCAGCCAATGGCAAGGATGCCCTTTCTAAGATGTCCGGGAGGGATTTCGATCTTATCTTCACGGATATAACAATGCCGGGGATGTCTGGGCTTGAGTTCGTTGAGAAGCTGAAGGAACAAGGGAACTCGATACCGATCATAATACTTTCCTGCCACAATGACTTCGAATATGCGAGAGCTGCCATCAGGCTTGGATGCGCTGATTACCTCATGAAGAGCGAGCTGGCGAAGGAAGATGTCTTCACGATTCTCGACAAGCATGCCGCGGATAAAGACAGGCACGAGGTCCACAGTATTTCAGTGCTCCCATCGGATATGAAGGCATTCATATTGGGTGATGGTAATCACCCAGTGTCTATTTCTTTCCCGTTCAGAAGATGGGGGATGGTCATGATCCTCTCTGATTCATTCACGCTATCCCGGATTACATTCGATGGAATAGCGAGTATAGGTTCCTGTTTCGTATTCACGTATGATGAGGGGATTCCCTGCTATATACTCGAGATACTTGATGACCATATCTCTTCGCTGGAATTCGCCAAGCTTGTCCATCGCATCCTTGCACGGGCCGGGCTCGAGAAGGACCGTGTTGCCGTGAGCAGCATCTCCTCCGGTGAAGAGACTCTGGTAAATGCTTTCAGGAGCATATTGCGGATTACAGCTGCCTATTATTTCGATGTGGCTACACCGCGTGTAGGGGATAATAATGCCGCGCTTGTACTCAGATTCTCATCGCAGCTGGATGAGATGCTGCAGAATGCCAGGATGTCATCCAGCTTATCTGTAATACAGTCCATCGTGGACCAGTTCTTTGCGATGGTATATTCCTCGGGAATCTTCGATATGCTCTTCTGCCGTAAGTTCCTCGCTGGCATATGTGATTGCATCGGTATGCATGTAACTGCAGGGGAATCGCCAGCATTCAAGGCCGAGGCTGTGAGAATACAGGCCTCAAGCAGCTTCTCAGAGGCACGGAGGCTGCTTGAGGAGGTGATGAAGCGCTTCCTGGCCGGCAGTTCCGCATCTGAGTATATCAAGACCGCTAAGGATTACATACTCATGAATTATTACAGGCAGTGCAGCCTTGCTGATGTCGCGGCAAATGTCAATATAAGCGAAGAGTATCTTTCCAGGCTCTTCAGGAAGGAGACAGGCAAGAGCTTCGTCGAGTTCCTTACTGAAGTCCGCATGAGGAAGGCGAAGTCCCTGCTGCTACGCAGCAATTGCTCCATGAGCGAAATCTGCGATATGGTTGGTATACAGAGCCAGACATATTTCTCGACCTTGTTCCGCAAGTACTATGGAATGACGCCTTCTGATTTAAGGAAATCAGCCAAAGCCGAATGACTTTGGCTGGCTCTGTTGGGAATCAAGCTGATTCCTGACACTGCTTACAGGATATGGTTGAGGAAGTCTATCGTCCTCGGGTTCTCCGGGGATGTGAACATCTTCTCCGGCGTCCCTTCCTCCAGTATCTCGCCATTGTCCATGAATATGACCTTGTCGGCTGCTGCCTTGGCGAAGCCCATCTCATGGGTGACGAGGAGCATCGTCATGCCTTCCCTGGCAAGGTCCGTCATGACATCGAGGACTTCCTTGATCATCTCCGGGTCAAGCGCCGATGTCGGCTCATCGAAGAGCATCGCCTTCGGCTTCATGGCAAGGGAACGCGCGATTGCCACCCTCTGCTGCTGACCGCCTGAAAGCTGGGTGGGGTGGACATCAGCCTTATCGCTGAGGCCTACGCGCTTGAGAAGCTGCCTTGCAAGCTCCTCGGCTTCAGCCTTATCCATCTTCTTCACCTTCATCGGGGCGAGGGTTATGTTCTCGAGGACCGTCAGATGGGGGAAGAGGTTGAAGGACTGGAAGACCATGCCAACCTCCTCGCGGATCTGCCTTATATCTGTTCCGGGAGCCGTTACGTCGATGCCATCTATCAGGATATGGCCGGCAGTGGCGGTCTCGAGCGCATTGACGCATCTGAGGAGGGTGGACTTGCCGGAGCCTGATGGCCCGATGATGACGACCACCTCGCCATCGTTGACGGTCAGGTTCGCATGCTTCACGGCGTGGAGCACCCCATTAGGTGTCGTATAGTCCTTTGAAAGGTCCTTGATTTCGATCTTAGCCATTCTTATGCAGCCTCTCTTCAAGCACTCCCACAAGGCGTGAGAGGACAAGCGTGATGATCAGGTAGATCAATGCTACCACGAGCATCGTCTCAAGCGAAAGGAATGTCCTTGAGATATACATCCTTCCGCAGCGGAGGATATCCTCAAGCGACAGGACGGAGACAAGCGACGAATCCTTGAGCATCGATATGAACTCATTGCCGATGGCTGGCAGGATGACCTTCACTGTCTGCGGCAGGATGATATACCTGAATGCCTGGCTCCTGGAGAGCCCGAGCGCGATGGCAGCTTCCATCTGCCCCTTCGGTATCGCCTGGATTCCTGCCCTCACGATCTCTCCCATGTAGGCGCCGAAGCAGACCGAAAGGGAGAAGATGGCAGCGACAAGGCCTTCCACATGGAAGAACCTGCCGACCGCGTAGTAGATGAAGATGAGCTGGACCAGGAGCGGGATGCCGCGTATGAGCTCGACATACACGCCGCAGATCATGTTGATCCATCTTCTCTTCGAAACGGAGCCGAGTCCCGTGAATGTACCGATGATCACGGCGCCGATGATGGAGAAGATGGTCACCTCGAACGTGACGGGCAGTCCCCTCAGGCATGTCCTGAATATCTGTCGGTACGGATCGGGGAAGAATACGATGAGGATGGCTGAGAGCACGAGTGCCCCGAAGAATGTCAGCCTCCAGGAGGTGAGGATGTGCTTCTCGCCCTTCTTCGGGATGAGCACGCCATCTGTCATCTGGATCGTCGAAGGCCCGGCCTTGGCGGCATTCGGGTCCACGCTGACTGCCTTCCTTACCAGCGTTTCCTTGCGGATCTTCTCTTCGATTGTGTTCTTGTCGTCCATATCAGTTCCTGTCAAGAGTGCAAAATAGGCTCTCCGTCAGGGAGAGCCCTATATCGGGAGTCTCAGGCTCAGATGATACCCCACTTGGCCTTGAGCGCGTCGAACTCGCCGTTGTCCATCAGGATCTGCAGGCCTTCGTTGATCATGCCAAGAAGCTCTGCGTTGCCCTTCTGCACGCCGATCGCGATATCCTCTGATGTGAATGGCTCGCCGGCGATTACGAGGCGGTCGCTGTAGTTCTCGTTCTTGAGGACGAAGTCACCCGCGATAAGGGAATCGCATACAGCGCCTTCGAGGTTGCCGTTGAGGAGGTCCTCGATAGCAAGCCCGATATCATCATACCTCCTGATCTCCACTGGATATGCCTCAAGCGCGAAGTCGCCTGTCGTGCCGATCTGCACGCCGACCTTGGCACCCTCGGGAAGGGCATCGATGGAAGCGATCTGGCCCGCATCATCGGCATTGATGATAAGCACCTGTCCCTGCTTGTTGATAGGGGTGGAGAAGTCAATCGTGGCCTTCCTTTCCTCTGTCACGGTGACACCGGATGCGACTGCGTCGTACTGGCCGTTCCTCAGGCCTGCGAAGATCGTATCCCATGGGATGTTCTCGACTACGAATGTCTTGCCGATGGCATCGCCGATCATCGGTACCAGCTCGACTTCGAAGCCTGTGAGGTTGCCATCCTCATCGATGTATTCGAATGGCGGCCATGTGGCATCTGTTGCGAAGACGTATTCGTCTTTCTCTTCCTTGGCGCCATTGGCGAATGCCATGGCAGGGATGAGGAGGAGTGCAAGAGCTATGATTGCATATTTTTTCATAATCAAACCTCTGTGTATGGGATAGAGTATGGTTTTTGCATGATTATGTCAATTTGGCTCGCAGGGAATTGCATGAATATGCAGAAGAGGCGGTTGCCCGCCTCCTTTCATGCCTGCTTTGCCTCTAGCGGCTTGATCTTGCTCTTATATACATAGAGGTAGAAGCAGATCGAGAGAGTCAGTCCTACGAGGTCGGCGAGGAAGAAAGCCAGCCATACATCGTTGAGCACTCCCGTGAGCGAGAGGAGATACGCGATGGGGAGCAGGAAAGCAAGCTGCCTTACGATCGATACCACCATGGCGGCCCAGCCGACGCCGGTAGCCTGGAACGACGCGGTGAGCGCAATCGAGATGGCTGCCGGTATGAAGCAGAGGGATACGATCCTCAGCGCGGGCATGCCGATTGCCAGCATCTCATCGCTTGCGGCGAAGAAGGAGAGCAGCAGGTCCGGGGCGATCTGGAAGACCGCCAGGCCGCAGCTGAGTATGATGAGCGATATCGCGCAGCCGACCTTGATCGTCTTCGTCATCCTCTTCTTGTTCCTGGCGCCGTAGTTGAAGGCGATGATGGGTATCGTACCGGCCTGCAGCCCGAATACCGGCATGAAGACGAAGGACTGGAGCTTGAAGTATACACCCAGCACTGATACCGCCGTCGTGCTGAACGAGATGAGTATGGAGTTGAGGCCGGAGACCATGACGGTGCTAACGCTGTTCATGATGATCGTCGGCACGCCGACCTTGTAGCATTCGGCGATGATCTTGCCGTCCGGCCTGAATGTCCTCGGCGACAGGTCAAGCTTTATGTACTGGTTCTTCCTCACGAAATAGAGGGCGAGGACCATGGAGACGATCTGCCCGATCACTGTCGCGATAGCGGCTCCCGCCACGCCCATCCTGAAGGTGAAGATGAAGATGGGATCGAGGATGATGTTCGTTATGGCCCCGGACATCTGCACGATCATCGGATGGAATGAATCGCCTGTCGCCTGCATGATCCTTTCGCAGGTGATATCGACGAATACGCCGAAGGAGAAGACCATGCAGATCTGCGTGTATACAGTCGAAAGGGAAAGCAGCTCCGGCTCATCCGTGAATATGGAAAGCACCGGCCTGGAGAGGAAGATGCCGAAGAGCGCGAAGACGAGCCATGTCGCGAGGGCGAGGAAGATGCCGTTGTTCGCGCACCTCTCCGCGCTTGCATTGTCCTTCTCGCCGAGCTTCCTCGCCAGGAGCGAGTTGACGCCTACCGCAGTGCCGACTCCGAAGGCGATTATCAGGTTCTGCAGCGGGAATGCTAGGGATACCGCGGTCAGGGCCGTCTCCGAGACCCTGGATACGAATATGCTGTCCACGACATTGTACAGTGCCTGTATCAGCATGGAGAGCATGAGGGGCAGCGACAGCTTGACGACAAGCCTGCCGATCGGCTCATATCCCATTATGTTCTGCTTGTTCTCTTCCATAGCCTATGGATATAAAGGAATCGTGAAATTAATGCAACCAATCCGGAATATTATTCCATTCCGCTGCAACTCATTGCTTCTGCATCATTTGCCGCAGGAAAGCCCTGTGCCATTGATAATCCTGCCTTTTTGACAATACAATCTCCGTGGAGGCATCCTATGATAGTTTGCAAGTTCGGCGGAAGCAGCGTGGCTGACGCATCCCAGATAAAGAAGGTCAAGGCAATCCTTGACAGTGACCCGAGGCGCACTGTGGCCGTGGTATCGGCCCCTGGCAAGCGGAACAAGGAAGACGAGAAGATCACCGACATGCTCTACAAGTGCAACTCGCTCGTGCAGAAAGGGCAGTCATGCAAGTCCGTGTTCATGGAGATAGGGAAGAGGTTCATGTCGATTGCCGAGGAGCTCGGGCTCGACAAGGCCGCGGTTTCCGATAAGCTTGATGAGATCCGCTATCAGCTGGATGGCGGGCGCGGCGCTGATTTCGCGGCATCAAGGGGCGAGTATCTCTCTGCCTGGCTCATCAGCCAGTACCTCGGCTGGGAGTTCGTCGATTCGGCGGACGTGATAGTGATCAATGCCGATTCCACGGTGAATGAGGCTACCTACCAGCGCGTGGCGGAGCGCCTTGCCGGCGGCGGCAGGTATGTCATCCCCGGATTCTACGGCGAGACGGAGCAGGGCGTGCTGAAGACATTCACCCGCGGCGGCTCTGATATCACGGGAGCGATCGTGGCGAGGGCCATCGGGGCGGAGCTCTATGAGAACTGGACCGATGTCTCCGGCATCTACAGGGCGGATCCCCGCGTCGTGAGCGATGCCGAGGTCATCCCTGAGATTTCCTACAAGCAGGTCAGGGAGCTTTCCGATGTCGGCGCATCAGTCTTCCATGAGGAGGCTATCGCCCCGGTATATGCCTCCGGCATACCGATCAATGTGAAGAACACCAACAAGCCTGAGGACCCGGGCACGATGATCGTTCCCGAAAGCAGCACCGTAGGCGCTGTCGGCGTATCGGTACGCACGTCGCTCTCCCGCCTCAAGGTCAGGAAGCTGATGCTCTTCAGGAAGCATGGCATGAGGCATGCGCTCCTGACGATGCTGCATGTCTTCGGCATCAGGCCCTGCTATTCGCTCTACGGCATCGATTCCATCGTCTGGTACTATGAGTCCCGCATGGCAAGCGAGAGCGTGACTGCCGCGATGTGCGAGAGGCTCAGGAAGGAATTCGAGCTTGACGAGTGCGCTGCCGACCACGGCCATGCGATGCTTGGCATAGTAGGCAATGACATGGACCTGGAGGGCGGCCCCTGCGTCAAGGCAATCCAGGCCCTCGGCAGGGCCGGCATAGATGTCACGTCGGTGAATGCTGGTGCGTCGGATACGTCGATCCTGCTGGGAATCTGGGAGAAGGATGCCAAGCAGGCGCTCAAGGTCGTGTACGAAGCGCTTTTCGGCTCAGATAAATAACCTGGCAGCGCAATAGAGGAGGGAGATGGCGAATATGATGTTCATCGCCCTCCCGTGGCTGCGGAACAGCGTTGACAGCATCGCGCCTCCTACTGCCCAGATAAGGCCGCAGATGAAGCATATGAGCGGGACAAGCGCTGAGATCAGCGCCTGCAGCTGGAGGCTGTCCGTCATGGGGATTATGTATGAGGAGATTGCCGTCAATGCCAGGAGGTATACCTTCACGTTGACAAGCTGCAGGAGCATCCCCTCTATGAATGTGCATCCCTCGCCGCTCCTGCCCATGCCTTCCTTCAGTGCCATCCTGACGGCAAGATAGACGAGATAGGCAGCGCCTATGGCCTTCAGGGCCGTTTCCGCAGAGGGAATCACCGCATACAGCGCCTTCGAGGCGATGAACGAGACTGCCGTGACGATGGAGATGCCGGCAAGCATGCCCCAGTTGAGCCTTACGCCCCTGCGGAGGCCGCATGAGGCGGCATTGGCCATCGATAGAAGCGTATTGGGGCCGGGCGTCACGGCCATTACAATCATGTAGATGATCAGATTCAGCATATGCGCAGAAAAAACTCCCCTCTCCGGAAGAGAGGGAAGCCATTGGTTCGATGCTTAGCGGATTGTCTTCTCTGTCTCGAGGTCGAAGAACTTGGCCTTCTCCATGTTGGCGATGAGGGCAACTGCTTCATCAGGCTGCGGGATGACGTTCGGATCGATCTTTCCGACAACCTTTGCCTTTGATGTCGATACGTAGACCTGTGTCTCTGAACCGAGAGGCTCGACGACTGATACGTGTCCGTTGATCGTCTTGCCGTCGATCGGCGTATGGGAGAACTCAACGTCCTCAGGCCTGATACCGAATGTGACGTCCTTGCCGATGTATGGCTGGAGGAACTTCGCCTGGGCAGGAGTTACCTCAAGGCGGAACGTACCTTCATCAGCATATACCTTGTCTCCATCCTTCTTGATGTTGACAACGAGGAAGTTCATCGGTGGCGATCCGATGAAGCCAGCGACAAACTTGTTGTCCGGCTCATTGTAGAGTTCCATAGGTCCGCCGATCTGCTGGATGACGCCGAGCTTCATGACGACGATCTTGTCAGCCATCGTAAGTGCCTCGACCTGGTCATGGGTAACGTAGATCATCGTTGCCTTGAGCCTGTTGTGGAGGCCGGAGATCTCAGCTCTCATCTGGACCCTGAGCTTGGCATCGAGGTTCGAGAGCGGCTCGTCGAAGAGGAAGACCTTCGGCTTTCTGACGATAGCCCTTCCTACGGCGACACGCTGCCTCTGTCCACCTGAAAGGGCCTTCGGCTTTCTCTCGAGGAGGGACTCGATGTCGAGGATCTTCGCAGCTTCCTTTACGCGCTGGTCGATCTCGTCCTTCGGAAACTTCCTGATCTTGAGTCCGAATGCCATGTTGTCATAGACAGTCATGTGCGGGTACAGGGCGTAGTTCTGGAATACCATCGCTATATCCCTGTCTTTCGGCGGAACGTCGTTCACGAGCTTCCCATCGATGTAGAGCTCGCCTGAGGAGATATCCTCGAGGCCGGCGATCATTCTGAGCGTAGTGGACTTTCCACAGCCCGAAGGACCGACGAGAACAACGAATTCCTGATCTTCGATGTCGATGTTGACGTTATCAACAGCCTTTACGCCGCCATCGTAGATCTTGCAGATATTCTTGAGTACAACTGCAGCCATTCAATTGCTCCTTTTTCGAATTGATACTTCAATGCTATGGCACCCGGCGGCTGCCGTAAAGCGGAATCTGCTTCCATTTCCGCTGTTTTCCCGCGAAAAAGCAGTAAAAACGCTGTTTTGTTGACTATATAGACTACTTTGGTCAAAATAATGCATATGCCTAGGAAATACAGCGAAACCGAGAAGGAGAACATCAGGAAGGCACTGAGGAGGGAAGGGGCCGAATGCCTCAGGCTCTATGGGGTGAGGCGCACTACGGTCGATGAGCTTGTCAGGCGCGTCGATATCCCGAAGGGGACGTTCTATCTCTTCTATCCGCATAAGGAGGCGCTCTTCTATGACCTGCTCAGGAGCTTCATAGATGATGTGGAGCCTATGTACCTGGCCCTGCTGCAGGAGCTGGATGAGAACCATATCGTCACGTCCCTGACAGATGTCTTCTACAGGATACTCATGAGATTCTACCAGGAAGGCCTGCACCGCTTCCTCGAGGGCGCCGAGCTCGACCTCGTCTTCCGCAGGTACGGCGAGGAGGATGGCATCAGCCTGGAGCGGACATTCTCAGAGGCGATCCGCCGCCTCTTCTCCTATTTCTATATAGAGGATGAGGAGGATATCGCGGCATTCTCCGAGGGCTACAGGGCCCTCATGTACCTGCTGCTTTCCGCGGATAAGCTGGATGGAAAGGAAAAGACCCTCCGATTCCTGATCAGAGGGCTTGTCCTGCAGATGGTGGAGTAGGCTTATTCTGCCTTCTCGGCGGCTTCCTCCTCCGCGGCTGACGCCTCTTCCTTGGGCAGGCGCCTTACGATGGCGCTCTCGATCCTGCGGTTCTCAATCTTCGTCACATGGATGTCGAGCCCGTTGATCCTCACGTCAAGCTCGGTGCCGTCCTCCGGGATCTGCTCAAGCGTGGACATCACCATGCCGCCGATGGTGTCGTAGTCCTCGTTCTCCTCAAGCTCGATGCCTGTCTCGTCCGAGAAATCCGAGAGGAGCAGCGACCCAGAGACCTTCCAGGTATTGTCATCGATCTTCTGGATCTCGGCCTCCTCCGCCGGGTCGAATTCATCGTAGATGTTGCCGACGATCTCCTCGATGAGGTCCTCCATGGTGATGATGCCTATCGTCTGGCCGTATTCATCGACCACGATGGCGAGGTGGGTCTTCTTCGCCTGCATGTTCTGGAAGAGCTTATCGGCATGGATGGACTCCGGGACCATGTATGCCGGCCTGAGGAGGTCCTTGGTCTTCTTCCTCTCGCCCTCGTTCCTGTTGATGAGGAAGTCCCTTGCATTGAGTATGCCCTTGATGTCATTGATGTTCTCGCCATAGACAGGGAACCTGGAAAGGCCGGTCTCCTTGATCTTGTCGAGTATCTCATACTCAGGGGTGTCGATCTGGAATGCGACGACATCGGATTCACGGGTCATGATCTCAGTGATCGACGTATCGTTGAATTCGAATACGTTCTGTATCCATTCCTTCTCGTCTTCCTCGATCGAGCCGGACTTGCCGCCTGCATCGACCATCATGCGGATGTCATCCTCGGTCACCTCATCGTCGTTTGCCTTGTCCTCCATCCTGAAGAGCCTGAGGACGAGCGATGTGCATACGGTGAGGAGCCATATCGCAGGACGCATGATCTTCGCGAGTATGAGGATCGTGCCGCAGGCGAACCTGGCCACCTGGTATGATTTCTGCTGGGCTATCCTCTTCGGCACGAGCTCGCCGAATATGAGGGTGAAGAACGAGATGATGATGGTCGTGATGACAATCGCTATCGTTCCCAGGGAGTCCTCCGAAAGGGGGATGCCCCAGCTCTGGAATACAGGCACGAGGTATACGGAGATGTTGTCCGCAGCGAAAGCCGATCCGAGGAATCCTGCGAGCGTGATGCCGATCTGGATAGTGGAAAGGAACGCCGACTGGTGCTCCGTGAGCTTCATCAGCCTCGAGGCGGCATTGTCGCCTTCCTCAGAGAGCTTCTCGAGCTTGGTCCTGTTGAGTGATATCACGGCAATCTCTGTCGCCGCGAAGAACGCATTCAATAATATAAGTATTACCTGCAGCAGAAGCTGCTGTGCTATAGCCACCTTGATTCTCCTTTGTGTCTTATCGTTTCGTTCTGATGCCGAAGCCGCTATCAGAGGCGGAGATTGAGGCGCATCAATCCTGATAAGTATGGATCAGGATCTTCTTCGAATAAGGCTCTACTGCCAGGGCCGTCGTCCATTTATCATCCTTTGCACCAGTGGTGCGAGTGAAACTAGCTCTAATATTGACAGCATTGGCACGTCCGGTCAAGGATTAGGAACCATTTTGCCGTGCTTTCGCTTTTCCACTCTGCTGGAAAGGAGCAGCCAGGCGGCGGGCCTGGCTGCTGTGCCTAGGCAGTCAATATGTGTAGGCAACGCCTACGGATGGGGCCAGATAGAATCCGCCGATGCCAACAGAGGCACTTGAGCCGCTGCCGAATGCAGCCAGATAGACAGGTCCGCCGACCGCGATTCCCGCATTGATGCGCAGGAAGTCAAGCAGCGTGAAATCGACGCCGACGCGCCCATAGAGGCCTAGCATCAATGAGGTCGTGCTGGCATTGCCGTTCCTATTGAACTCAGCATCGCCGTTGACGCCCAATCCCGCGATGACGCCGATCAGGCTGGAGAACTGGTATCTGTATCCGAGGCCGAAGCGGAAGGCCAGGCTGGTGGCTGAGCTGCTTATGCTTTCCGTATAGTTCCCTCCCCATACATTGAGCGGGAAGGACGCGCCCAGTCCGTATTCGATGCCGAATCCGCCATCCTCGCCGAAGTAGTTTGCTCCATCGACCGTCAGCAGGAAGCTGGTCGTCCCCAGATTCCCTGGTATGTCGTAATCCATTACTTTACTGATCCAGAACCATTGCGGCGTAAGCGAGATGCCGATCTGCCCGTCTGCGGCGAAGGCCGCAGGAACCAGGGCAAGGAGCATGATTGAGATGATGATAAGCTTCTTCATGCAGAACCTCCATTTGCAGAGATGATACATCCTCTTCATGCAGATGGAGCGAGATTCACACAAAATACAGCCAGGCGGCGGGCCTGGCTGCTGCTGGCATCTCACTGTCTAGGCTCAGTAGGCGAATGCGATACCGACCGATGGCGCTACATAGAATCCTGTCGCAAAGCCTACGTATGATTCGCCGCCGAACATGGTCCTCCCAGGGCAGCCCCTACATTGAAGCGGAGCGCATCCATGAGGGTGAAGTCGAATCCAATCTTGCCATACATCCCGAGAGTCAGTACTGTGTATCCGCCTGCAGATAATGTGCTGCCGTCGAGTCCGACGCCAAGCACGAAGCCGACCAGCGGATTGAACTCGTATCTGTAGCCATAGCCGACCCTGAATGCGGCCCCGAGCGGGATCTGCTCTAGTTTCGCCCCGTTGCTCATGAGCCTCATTGACAGGCCTGCGCCATATTCGATTCCTGAACCGTCATCGAAGTAGTTTGCACCGTCAACCGTAATTAGCATATCCATCAGGCTTGAGTCGCCGCCCCACTGCCATCTGGGAGTGGCGTGATACCTATCTGGTTATCCGCTGCGAATGCGGGGATAGCTGCCAGGAGCACCAGCGCTATGATAATCAGCTTCTTCATCTTCCTATTCTCCTTTCTGATGATTATACATCAGCGGCGCGCTGCATAGAATGCGCTGAAGAACCTGAGGAGGTGGTCCGCATCGCGCACGCCTGCCGTCTCATAAGGGGAGTGCATAGCCAGCTGTGCCACGCCTATGTCAGCGCCCATGACGCTTACCTTCTCCACGGCAAGGTTGCCCAGCGTGGATCCTCCCGGGATATCCGAATGGTTATGGAATATCTGGAATGGGATGCCGCTATCCTGGCACAGCATCTTCACGTACGCGCCTGTCTCCCCGTCCGTCATATACTTGTTCTGGGCGCTGTATTTCAGCAGCACGCCGCCATTGAGCACCGGATGGCTCTCCGGGTCCGCCTTGTCGAGGTGGGCGGGGTGCACGGCATGCCCGTTATCCGCGCTGAGCATGAACGATGAGGAGATGGCTATGGCCTTGCCCTCGCTGTCCATCCCGAGGCTGTCCATCAGCCTGGACATCACCGATGGGAGGAAGTCGGAAAGGGCTCCCGAGACGGACCCGCTGCCTGTCTCCTCGCTGCTGAAGAGCGCTGCCATGGCGATGGATGATGGCTCAGCAGCTTCCGAAAGCGCCGATACGGCACCCCAGGCGCACATCAGGTCATCGATGCGCGGCGCTGAGAAGAACTCGCCGTCCGCTCCCCAGATGGCAGACTCTGATGCCGAATATACATACAGGTCATCCCCCAGTATGCCGGTGATGCCTGTCTCCTTCTCGATGAGCCTCATCAGGCTGCCTTTGCCTGTCCCTTCCGAGAAGAGCGGCATCATATCCTTCTGGATGCTGAGGGCAATGCCCTCATTGGCTTTCCTGTCCATATGGATGGCGAGGCTGGGGATCAGCACGAGAGGCCTTCCTGCATCATATAGGGCGGTCCTTATCGCATTGCCTTCCCTGTAGGCTATCCGTCCTGCTATCGACAGCGGCCTGTCGAACCAGGGCGACATCAGCATGCCGCCGTATCCCTCCGTATCCAGGACCGTGTAAAGACCGCCTGCGGAATGCTCCGGATCCGTCTTGACCTTGAAGCAGGGGCTGTCCGTATGGGCTGCGATGATCGAGAATGAGCGCGGGTCGGAGGGGACGATGAAGGCGATGAGGGCTGTGCCGGCCCGCTTTATGTAATATCTTTCGCCGCGCCTGATGGCGAATGGCGTGTCCTCCCTTAGCTCCGTGAAGCCCTTTCCTGCCAGGATCCCTGCCGCCGTATCCACCGCATGGTACGGGGACGGGGATTTGCCTATGAAGCTGAAAAGCCTGTCTATTGTCTGCATGGAGCCATTGTACCCGCAGCCATCGCTGATGGCAAATGGGCATATTTCTTCATATGGCAGCTGGAATTCCTCCGGAAGCAACAAAATGCAACGCTAGAACATATTGATTATCGCGGGCAATTCATTTAACTTTGAACCATATTTTTCCATTCCAGAGAGGCCCCGTGCAGAAGATAGCCGTGATAATGGGTAGCGATTCGGACCTGCCTATCGCAGAGAAGGCAGTGGCTGTGCTGAAGGAATTTGAGGTTCCGTGCACAGTTCGGGTTATGAGCGCGCATAGGACGCCTGACGAGGCCGCAGCCTTCGCGAAGGCCGCGCGTGCCGACGGCATAGGGGCAATCATAGCGATAGCAGGCAAGGCAGCCCATCTTGCCGGGGCAATCGCCGCCAATACCACGCTCCCTGTCATCGCGGTTCCCGCAGGAGGCTCCACGCTCGGCGGCCTCGATGCGCTCCTGTCATCTGTCGAGATGCCGCCAGGGATCCCCGTCGCCACCGTAGGCATATCCAATGGGGCCAATGCGGCATTGCTTGCCGTCGAGATGCTCGCAATCGCGGACCGGGATGCCGAGGCACGCCTTTCTGCATACAGGAAGGGGCTCAGCGACAAGGTCAGGGCCAAGGACGCCGAAATCAGCAGCAGATTCTAAGGAGAAGCATATGGAGAAGAGAGATCTGATGTATGAAGGGAAGGCCAAGAAGGTCTTCAGCACTGATGATGAGGCTATCTGCATCGTCTCCTATAAGGATGATGCGACCGCCTTCAACGGGGAGAAGAAGGGGACCATCAGGGGCAAGGGCGTGATCAACAACAAGATCACGAACTACCTGATGAAGAGGCTCGAGAAGGAAGCCGGCATACCGACGCATCTTATCGAGGAGCTCTCCGATACCGATACCGCTGTCAGGAAGGTCTCGATCGTCCCTCTCGAGGTCATCGTCAGGAACATCATCGCCGGCTCCCTTTCGAAGCGCGTCGGCATCGAGGAAGGCGTTGTGCTTCCAAGGCCTGTGCTTGAATTCTGCTATAAGGACGATGCGCTCGGGGATCCGATGGTCAATGATTCCCACATCCTTGCCCTCGGCTGGGCCACTGAGGAAGAGCTGGAGACGATCAAGGACTATGCCCTGAGGGTCAACAGCTATCTCCGGGATTTCTTCAGCTCCATCGGCATCGACCTCGTGGACTTCAAGCTCGAGTTCGGCAGGACCCCGGACGGCAGGATCGTCCTTGCTGACGAGATCAGCCCGGATACATGCCGCTTCTGGGACAGCAAGACGAAGAAGAAGCTCGACAAGGACCGCTTCCGCCGTGACCTCGGCGATGCGGAGGGCGCATACAAAGAGATGCTTACACGCATCTTCGGAGCCTGAGATGGGAGAGCTGAAGGAGGAGTGCGGGCTCTTCGGCATCTGGTCCGGGACTCCCGCAGAACTTGCCCGCACCTGCTACTATGCCCTCTATGCGCTGCAGCACAGGGGGCAGGAAGGGGCAGGCATCGCGCTCAGCGACGGCTCCCAGATAGTCACCAGGAAGGATGCGGGATTAGTCAATGAGGTCTTCACGCCGCCGGTGCTGTCTTCCTTCCCGCAGGGCAGGATCGCGGTCTCGCATGTAAGGTACGGCACGACCGGGCTGAATCCCCGGCTTAATGTGCAGCCGCTGGTGGTCAACCACCATCTGGGCATGCTTGCCCTGGCCCACAACGGCAATCTCACCAATGACTACGAGCTCCGCCATGAGCTTGAGAGGAACGGCTCGATATTCCATACGACCAGCGATACCGAGGTCATAGCCTATATGATCGTGCGCCACCGCCTGGAGGGGCTTTCCCTCGAGGATTCGGTAGCGGCGCTGATGGATGAGCTTACCGGGGCATATTCCCTTATCGTCATGAACAACGAGAAGCTTGTCGCCGCGCGCGATCCGTGGGGCTTCAGGCCGCTGGCCATGGGAAAGACCGATACAGGCTATGCATTCGCCTCGGAAAGCTGCGCATTCGACACGATTGGCGCCAGGTTCATCAGGGATGTGGAGCCAGGCGAGGTGGTGACTGTCATGAAGGATGGCTCGCTCAAGTCTGAGAAGCGCGCCGCCGGCCGCGAGAAGAAGAGCACGTGCGTCTTCGAGATGATCTATTTCGCACGCCCGGATTCGGTGATCGATGGCTCTTCCGTGCAGGTCGCGCGCAGGCGTGCAGGCGCATTCCTCGCCCTTGAGCATCCGGTGCAGGCCGATGTCGTGATAGGCGTCCCTGACTCCGGCATCGAGGCAGCCCTGGGATATGCGCAGCAGTCCGGCATCCCTTATTCCACCGGGCTGATAAAGAACAAGTACATCGGCAGGACATTCATACAGCCTGAGCAGAGCATGAGGGAGGATGGCGTGAGGATCAAGCTCAACCCCGTCCCCTCCGCTGTCAGGGGCAGGAGGATAGTCCTGATAGATGATTCGATTGTGAGGGGGACGACGTCGCGGAGGATTGTCAGGATGCTCAGGGACGCCGGCGCGAAGGAGGTCCATTTCATGAGCTCCGCGCCTAAGTTCCTCTATCCGTGCTATTTCGGTACCGATATCGATAGCTCGGAGAACCTGTTTGCCTACAGGTACAGCGATGAGGAGATGGCCAGGATCCTCGATGTCGATTCCCTGGGCTTCCTCTCAGTGGATAGCGTGGTGAAGCTGGCCGAGACGGGGGACAATGGATTCTGCACGGCCTGCTTCTCGGGCAGGTATCCCTGCAGGACCCCGTCCAGACAGGGGAAGGACAGATTCTCGGCAGGAGGGATATCTTGAAGAGCTATTCGGAAAGCTACAAGGAGAGCGGGGTCGATATCACGGCGGGATACAGGGCCGTCGAGCTGATGAGGAAGCATGTCGACAGGACGAAGGCAGGGCTTGCCGCTGACCAGATAGGCGGATTCGGAGGCTGCTTCGACATCTCCGGAGAGAAGGGCTCCGTGCTCGTATCGGGGACCGATGGCGTCGGCACGAAGCTGAAGCTCGCCTTCATGATGGACAAGCATGACACGGTCGGCATCGACTGCGTCGCCATGTGCGTCAACGACATCATCTGCCTGGGAGCCAAGCCGCTTATCTTCCTCGACTATATCGCATGCGGGAAGAATATCCCGGAGCGCATCGCCGATATCGTATCGGGCGTAGCCGATGGCTGCGTGGAGGCCGGGGCGGCGCTCGTCGGCGGCGAGACTGCCGAGATGCCGGGCTTCTATCCCGAGGATGAGTATGACCTGGCAGGATTCTCCGTCGGCATCGTCGAGAAGGAGCGCATGCTCCGCAAGGAGTCGGTCAGGGAAGGCGATGCCGTGATCGCGCTCCCATCATCGGGAGTCCATTCGAACGGCTTCTCGCTCGTGCGCAGGGTCTTCTCCATAGACAGCGATCCCTCGGTGCTCGGAAGGCGCTTCGATGACCTCGGCACCACGCTCGGCGAGGCCCTGCTGGAGCCTACCCGCATCTATGTGAAGGATATGCTGGAGCTCATATCGTCATGCCGCGTGCACTCATGCGCCCATATAACGGGAGGCGGCTTCTACGAGAACATGCCGAGGGCGCTTCCTGAGGGCCTGGGCATCAGCATCCGCAGGAGCGATGTCCGCATCCATCCCATCTTCCCCATCATCCAGAGGGAAGGCGGCATCCCGGAGCGCGATATGTTCAACACATTCAATATGGGCGTAGGCATGATCGCCATCGTGGATAGCGGGGATGCCGATAAGGCCTGCTCCCTTGTCGATGGCGCCTACGTGCTCGGCAGCGTCGTGGGAAGCGGGGAGGGCGTCACGATATGGTGAGGATCGCTGTCCTCGTCTCCGGAGGCGGGACGAACCTGGAAGCCCTTTTCCGGGCGCAGGAGTCCGGCATCATCCGCTCGGGCCGCATCGAGCTCGTCATAGCCGACCGGCCTGCATATGCGCTGGAGCGTGCGCAGAGCCATGGATGCATGTCTATGCTCATCAGCCGGCGCGAGCTGGGGATGAAGGCATTCGCGGAGCACCTTGCTGCGGCGCTGGAGGAGAACCGCATCGACATGGTAGTCCTGGCCGGGTTCCTCTCCATACTGCCTGAGGAGGCGATAGAGCGCTATGAAGGGAGGATGATCAACATCCATCCGTCCCTCATTCCTTCCTTCTGCGGCAAGGGATTCTATGGGCTCAGGGTCCATGAGGCAGCCCTCGAAAGGGGCGTGAAGGTCACGGGGGCGACGGTGCATCTGGTCAACGGCATCGCCGATGGCGGGCGGATACTGATGCAGAAGGCCGTATCGGTAAAGCCTGGCGATACGCCGGAGACGCTGCAGAGGCGCGTCATGGAGGAAGCGGAATGGGAGATCCTTCCGCTCTGCACGGAGATGATCGCATCAGCTATAGGAGGATCTGATGAGAATAGGTGAGTATCTGGGGGGAATCGATTATCCGGGAAGGATAATCCTCGGCGGCACGGGAGCCGGCGGGGAGGATATCCTCCTCTATGCGATAACGGGAAGGAGCGCCAACAGCCGCAACAGGCTGTTCGCGCTCGATGGCGGCACGCTGAGGACCATCCCCGCGGATGCGTCCAAGGTCGCGGATCCGTCGCTGATAATCTACAGGGCCATGGCCAGCGCATGCGGCAGCACGGTCCTTACGAACGGCGACCAGACCGATACGATCTGCAGCTTCCTCTCCGCAGGCGGCACGCTTGGGGAGGCGCTTGCCTCCAGGGAGTATGAGCCCGATGCACCGAACTACACGCCGAGGATATCGCTGGTGATGGGCAGGGAAGGCTACAGCCTCTCCATCATCTCCAAGGAAAGCGGCAGCGATGAGGCATCAAGGCGCATCTTCGATTACGGGAAGGAGAACGGCGTCTGCCACATCATCCATACATATGAAGGCAACGGGGACCCGCTTCCTTCGTTCTCGGGGCTTCCGGTGCGCCTGGAGGCCGAGGCTTCAGCGCTGGACCTCCTCAGCCGGGCATGGGACGCCCTGGATCCCGATATCCGCATCTCGATGTACGTGCGCTATGGCTCCGATGAGATAGTGAGGAACGCGATGGGAGGGACCAATGGCTGACAGGATCGACCTCAAGTACGGGTGCAACCCGAACCAGAAGATGGCATATATCCATCGCGATGGCGGGCTTCCGGTATCCGTCCTCAACGGCAGGGCCGGATATATCAACTTCCTTGATGCCCTCAACGGCTGGCAGCTCGTGCGGGACCTCAAGGCTGCCACAGGGCTTCCTGCGGCCGCATCGTTCAAGCATGTATCGCCTGCAGGCGCCGCTATAGCCGTCCCGCTCTCGGATGATGAGCGCAGGATGAGCTTCATCCCGGGCAGCATGGAGCTCTCTCCGCTCGCGACGGCATACGTAAGGGCGAGGAGCGCTGACAGGATGAGCTCGTTCGGCGATTTCATATCGTTCTCCGATACCTGCGATGAATCGACGGCCAGGATCATATCCAGGGAGGTATCCGATGGCGTCATCGCCCCGGGATACGATGATGCGGCGCTGGAGATCCTCAGGGCCAAGCGCAACGGGAACTACACCATTCTCAGCATCGATCCGGCATATGAGCCTGAAAAAGAGGAAAGGCGTACCGTATTCGGTATTGAATTCGTGCAGGATAGGAATGGATATCTGCCCTCGGATGCTGATTTCTCCAACATCGTCACGAAGAACCGCAGCCTCTCCGAGGAGGCGCGCAGGGACCTCACGGTAGCGCTTATCGCGCTGAAGTACACGCAGTCCAATTCCGTCTGCTATGCGTACCATGGCCAGACGATAGGCGTGGGGGCCGGGCAGCAGTCAAGGATACACTGCACGAGGCTTGCCGGCGGCAAGGCTGACCTCTGGAACCTCAGGCGCACAGAGCGCATCCTCTCGCTGCCGTTCCGTAAGGGGCTTTCCAGGAACGACAAGGACAACGTCATCGAGCAGTATCTCTCGGATGCTCCTGAGATAGACGTGGTGGATTCCTGGCAGGATTATTTCTCCGAGAAGCCGCAGAGGATGACCAGGGAGGAGAAGGCTGAGCTGATCGCATCCGTGCATGGCATAGCCCTTGCCTCCGATGCCTTCTTCCCCTTCTCGGACAATATCGACAGGGCTGCCAGGAGCGGGGTTGATGCCATCGCCCAGCCTGGCGGCAGCGTACGCGATGACCGCGTCATCGGACGCGCCGATGAGTACGGCATGGTGATGTGCTTCTCCTCGGTGCGCCTTTTCCACCATTAAGGAGCCGCCATGGATGTTCTGATACTCGGCAGCGGCGGGCGCGAGGACGCTATCGGCCGCCAGGTCAGGAAGAGCCCGCTCTGCGGGAAGCTGTATTTCCTGCCAGGCAACGGCGGGACTGCCTGCTATGGGGAGAATATCCCGGGTAGCGTCATGGATACGGAGCTCGTCGTCAGGACGGCGAAGGAGAAGGGCGTGGGATTCGTCATCGTCACGCCCGACGATCCATTGGCGGCCGGTACCGTCGATGCGCTGGCCCGTGAGGGCATCAAGGCATTCGGCCCCGACCGGGCAGCTGCACGCATAGAGTCGTCTAAGTCCTTTGCCAAGGACCTGATGAAGCGGCATGGCATCCCCACCGCATCCTACGAGGTCTTCACCTCCCTTGATGATGCCATCGGCTATCTTGCCGATGCCGAATACCCGATCGTCATCAAGGCCGACGGGCTGGCCCTGGGCAAGGGCGTGGTGATTGCAGGCAGCTTCAGCGAGGCTGAGGATGCTGCACGCTCGATGCTTGCCGAAGGGCGCTTCGGTGCCGCCGGCTCCAGGGTCGTCATCGAGGAGTTCCTTACCGGGCCCGAGGTGACGGTGCTTGCCTTCACCGATGGAAGCGCGATAAAGCCGATGGTGTCGAGCATGGACCATAAGAGGGCCTATGACGGCGACAGGGGCCCAAATACCGGCGGAATGGGAGTGATAGCCCCGAATCCGTATTATACGGAGGAAATCGCCGCGGAATGCATGGACAGGATATTCATTCCTACCATCAGGGCCATGGCTGAGGAGGGCTGCCCGTTCAGGGGCTGCCTCTACTTCGGGCTGATGCTGACGCCCCAGGGGCCGAAGGTCATCGAGTACAATTCCCGCTTCGGGGATCCCGAGACGGAGGCGTTGATGCCGCTGATGGAGTCTGACCTGCTGGAGGCGATGCTGGCCACTGCCGACGGGACGCTGGCTGACGCTGATGTGCGCTTCTCGGATATGTCGTCATGCTGCGTCGTCGCGGCTTCCGGAGGATATCCCGGCAGCTACCGGAAGGGCATGGAGATTGCCATGCCATCCGAGGGGACTGTCTATATCGCCGGCGCGGAGCGCAGGGACGGCAGGCTCTGCACATCCGGCGGACGCGTGCTGGCAGCTGCCGCGGTAGGGAAGACGCTCAGGGAAGCCATCGATGCAGCCTATTCGATTATCGGGGGCATCAGCTTCGACGGCATGGAATACAGGAAGGACATCGGCAGGAAGGCACTGGAGGCATTCGATGGTAACAAGAGTCTATAGCGAGAAGAAGGAGGGCTTCAGGCAGGAAGCCGCAGCCCTGATGAAGGATATACGCGATTCCCTTTCCATAAGCCTCTCATCGCTGAGGATCGTCAATGCCTATGATGTCGAGGGCATCGGCGGCGACCTGCTCGAGAGGGCGAGGAATGAGGTCTTCTCGGAGCCTCCGGTCGATGACCTGCTGGAGGAGCTTCCCCCTGCGGAGCATGCCTTCCGCGTCAGCTATCTTCCCGGCCAGTTCGACCAGCGGGCCAGGTCCGCGGAGGAGTGCATATCATTCCTCTCGCCGGGAACCGCTGCCCGCGTCAAGTCATCAAGGGTCTATCTTGCCGACGGATGCAGCGCAGGGGAGCTGGAGCGCATAAAGAGGATGCTCATCAATCCCGTGGAGGCGATGGAGGATGGCCTTGCCGTGCCTGAGACGCTCTCGCTTGCCTATGATGAGCCTGGCGATATCGCGGTGATCGATGGCTTCAGGAAGCTCGATGAGGAGGGGCTGAGGCGCTTCATCGCCGATTATGGCCTCGCGATGGATGCCGATGACCTCGAGGTCCTCAGGAAGTACTTCGATGAGGAAGAGGAGCGCGACCCGACGATAACCGAGATCCGCGTCTGCGATACCTACTGGTCCGACCACTGCAGGCATACCACGTTCCTCACCGAGCTTGATGAGGTGGATATCAGCGATGGGGAGATCCGCAGGGCATACATGGATTATCTTGCCCTCAGGGAGGAGACAGGCCGCAGCGGCAGGCCGCAGACGCTGATGGATATCGCGACGATAGGCGCGAAGGCCCTGAAGAAGCGCGGGCTGCTGCCGGACCTTGATGAGTCAGAGGAGATAAATGCCTGCTCGATCAGGCGCACATGCCTCGTCGATGGCAGGGAGGTGCCGTATCTCCTCCTCTTCAAGAACGAGACCCATAACCATCCGACGGAGATAGAGCCGTTCGGAGGCGCTGCCACATGCATAGGCGGGGCCATCAGGGATCCGCTTTCCGGCAGGGCATATGTCTACCAGGCGATGAGGATCACAGGTTCCGGCGACGTGACCGAGCCGTTCTCATCCACGATTCCCGGCAAGCTCCCGCAGCGCAAGATCGGCCTTGAGTCAGCCCATGGCTATTCAAGCTATGGCAACCAGATCGGCCTTGCCACCGGACTTGTGGATGAGATCTACCATCCGGGATACAAGGCCAAGCACATGGAGCTCGGCGCCGTCCTCGGCGCTGTTCCCGAGAGCCATGTCAGGAGGGAGGCGCCATTGCCGGGCGACGTCGTGCTGCTTCTCGGAGGACGGACCGGGCGCGATGGCATCGGAGGCGCCACAGGCTCATCCAAGAGCCATGTCAGGAAGTCGCTGGAGACATGCTCTGCGGAGGTGCAGAAAGGCAATGCCCCGGAGGAGAGGAAGCTGCAGAGGCTCTTCATGGACAGGGAAGCATCGCTGATGATCAAGCGCTGCAATGACTTCGGCGCCGGCGGCGTGTCGGTTGCCATCGGCGAGCTGGCTGATGGGCTTTCGATTGACCTTGACGCGGTGCCGAAGAAGTATATGGGGCTTGATGGGACCGAGCTCGCTATCTCCGAAAGCCAGGAAAGGATGGCTGTCGTGGTGGCGGCAGAGGATAGGGAACGGTTCGTAAGCCTCGCTGCCAAAGAGAATCTGGAATGTACGGAAGTCGCTGTGGTGTCTGAGGAGCCCGTGCTGAGGATGTTCTGGCGTGGCAAGGAAATAGTACATCTTAAGCGCTCCTTCCTTAATACGAATGGCAGCCGCAAGCATGCGCGCGCCGCCATAGCGGAGCCAGGTAAGTATGAGGACCTTTCCGGCCTGTCTCTGGAAGAGGCCCTCGGCAGCCTCGAGCTTTCCAGCAGGCAGGGCCTGGCTGAGCGCTTCGACTCGACCATCGGCGCATCATCTGTGCTCGTGCCTTTCGGAGGCCGGTACCAGAAGACGCCTGCGGAGGCTATGTGCGCACTGCTGCCATCCGCATCAGGGCGTACGGGGACCGCTTCGCTCTTTGCCTACGGGTTCAATCCCCATAAGAGCGACATGGATCCATACCATGGTTCCTATGATGCCGTCGTAGACAGCATAGCGAAGATCATCGCCGCCGGTGGCAGGCGCAGGGGCTGCTATCTGACGCTGCAGGAGTTCTTCGGCAGGACAGGCACCGACCCGCGCCGCTGGGGACGTCCGCTGGCAGCGCTGCTCGGTGCCCTTGAGGCCCAGATTGACCTCGAGGCCGCTGCGATAGGCGGCAAGGACAGCATGTCAGGCACGTTCGAGGATATCGATGTGCCGAATACGCTTGTCTCATTCGCCGTCAACACCATAGACCCCGTAGATGTCATCTCGCCTGAATTCAGGAAGGCGGGAAGCTATGTGTATATCAGAAGACCGTACGGGGATATGAAGGGGTATCTCGACAGCTCTGCGGAGCTTTTCGCAAAGCCGTGCGTGCTTGCCGTGTCCACTGTGCCGTATGGCAATGCGGAGGCTGCCATCGCGAAGATGTGCTTCGGCAATATGATCGGCTTCTCTGGCAATGGGATCCATGCCAGCTGCCCGTCTGGCACGTTCATCTTCGAGTCGGATGAGGAGCTGCCCGGCGAGGAGCTGCTCGGCAGGACCACGGAGGAGAAGGTGTGCCTGGGCAGGACGCTTGAGTCGCTGCTGGCCATCTATGAGGGACGCCTTGCCGATGCCTATCCGATCGCGGCTGCCGGTAAGGGGACCGCAGAGGCCTTCTCCTATGGGAGGCGCTCGGATGCGTCCCCTGCTGTCCGATGCGCCCGCCCGCATGTGCTCATACCGGTATTCCCCGGTACGAACTGCGAGATCGATACCGCGAAGGCCTTCGCCGATGCTGGCGCCGATGTCGAGCTGCAGGTCATCTGCAATCTCAGCGCCGACAGCCTTGAGCGGAGCATAGGGGCATTCGCCGCAGGGCTGGGTCGGAGCCAGGTCATGTTCATCCCGGGAGGCTTCTCGGGGGCCGATGAGCCGGATGGGTCCGGCAAGTTCATCACGGCCTTCATGCGCAATCCGATGGTCAGGGAGGGGATAGAGGACCTCCTGGACAGGCGGGGCGGCCTTGTCGGAGGAATCTGCAATGGCTTCCAGGCGCTCATAAAGCTGGGCCTCCTTCCGTATGGGAGGTTCGTGGAGCCCTCTGCAGATAGCCCGACCCTGACGTTCAACACGATCGGCAGGCATATCTCCCACGTAGCGGCTACGCGCGTCGCTTCCGTCATGAGCCCGTGGATGCGTGAGTTCAGGCCCGGCGAGGTCGTCCTGGTCCCCATCAGCCACGGCGAGGGCAGGTTCATCGCCGATGAAGGCACGATAGCGGAGCTTGCGGCCAATGGCCAGATCGCGACGCAGTACTGCTCGCTCGATGGCATCCCGTCGCTCTCCGGCGATGTTGACTTCAATGGCTCTGCTGCTGCTATCGAGGGCATCACAAGCCCGGACGGCCGCGTGTTCGGGCGCATGGGCCATATCGAGCGGTGCCAGCGCCATACGCTGCTGAATGCCGGCGGCAAGGAGGAATCCATCCGCTTCTTCCGTTCGGCTGTCAGCTATTTCCGCTGATTCGGAAAGGCCTCCATGCAAAGTGGAGGCCTTATCTGGTATTCCGTATCCGGATTGATTGTTTCTATGTACTAGAGGATATCAATCAGTTTCCCTACGTCTTCGCTGCTTGTCGCCCAGCTGGTGGCAAGCCTGATGACGGTATGCTCGTCGTCAATCCTTTCCCAGAAGCCATAGCGGACATCCTTCCCGAGCCTGCTGCATGTCTCCCTGTCCGCCACGATGAACTGCTGGTTCGTCGGGGAGTCGATGGCAAGCCGGTATCCCTTGCTGATGAGCGCGCCCTTCAGCATCATGGCCTTCTCGATTGCATTGGCTGCGATTTCCCTGTACAGGCCGTCCGTGAAGAGCGTGTCGAACTGCACTCCGAGCAGGCGCCCCTTGGCAAGCAGCGCTCCCTGCTGCTTCACCATCGTCAGGAAATGAGCAGGTGCCTTATGGGGGAAGACGACAGCTTCCCCGCAGAGCGCACCGACCTTGGTTCCTCCTATGTAGAAGACATCCGCAAGCTCTGCGATGCGTTCCAGCGTCAGGTCGGATTCAGGGCAGGCAAGGGCATAGCCGAGGCGCGCGCCATCGAGGAATAGCGGGATATCCCATCTGCGGCAGACCTCGCTTATCGCGCTGAGCTCCGCATCGGTATAGAGCGTGCCGTATTCAGTCGGGTGGGATACATACGCCATGCCGGGGAAGACCATGTGCTCATGGCTGGCATCACCGTAGAAGCCTGATATGAAGCCATCAAGCTCCGCGGCATCCATCTTCCCATCATGGTGAGGGATCGTGAGCACCTTGTGCCCCGTGTACTCTATCGCCCCTGCCTCGTGGCCGTTCACGTGCCCTGTCGTGGCGGATACCACCCCTTCATAGCGTCTGAGCATCGTGCTGATGACGATGAGGTTCGTCTGCGTGCCTCCCGCTATCAGGAAGACATCGGCATCCATGTTCCCGATTGCGCAGCGGATCTTCTCCTTCGCTGCCTCCGTATACCTGTCGTTCCCGTAGCCGGGAAGCTTCTCCATGTTCGTTTCCAGCAGGCGCCTGAGGATATATGGATGGGCGCCTTCAGAGTAGTCGTTCTCGAAAAAGAGCATCATGGCCTCCTGATGGGCATTCTAGGATGTCTTTTGAGGTTTGTCATTGGCAGGCGCTTGTGGTACTATCAGGATGCAAGGAGACAAGCATGGACGAAGGCGGCAGTATAAAACCTTTACCTAGAAAGAATACCTACGATAGAGCCTTCGGATGCAGCAGATGATCTGAAGGCTTGGGAGAGCCTATATGATCGCAAAGAGGAATGATTTATCCCCGCAGCAGCAGTTCACATGGATTGATGCCCGGGAGCTTGATAAGGATGATATCTCGGTCCTGACCGATGAGTTCATGATCTCATCGGAGCTGCTTGCCGATATCATGGATGCCGATGAGCAGAGCAGGATCGAGCGCGAGGATGACTACACGGTCATCATCTGCCGCCTGCCCTCAGCCGAGGAGGATGAGGATAAGCCGCTGGAGAGGACATCGATACCTCTCGGCATCGTCCTCTTCCCTGATAAGGTCATCACTATATGCCGCGGCGACAGCGTCGTCATCGATGACTTCGCGCGCCATCGCTTCAGGCAGTGCCCTGTCGATACCAAGGAGGGATTCGTCATCTCCATCCTCGGCCGCGCGGCCCTTGTCTACATCAGGCTCCTGAAGTATATCAACAGGCAGAAGGATATCGTCGAGGAGCAGCTGCACAAGTCGATCATGAACTATGAGCTGATCCAGCTCCTGCAGATACAGAAGTCGCTTGTCTACCTCACGACGGGCCTGACGGATAACCAGCTGCTGTTCGAGAAGCTGCAGAAGACGCCGCTCTTCCATCTCAACAGCGATGATGAGAGGGAGTTCCTGGAGGATTCCATCATCGATAACAGGCAGGCTATCGCGATGGCCAATATCTATTCGGATATCCTCACGGGGACGATGGATGCCTTCGCCTCCGTCATCGGCAATAACATGAACCTCATCATGAAGCGGCTCACGGTAATCTCGCTCAGCCTCATGTTCCCCACCTTCATAACGGGCTTCTTCGGCATGAACGTGGACCTTCCCCTTGTCGGCAGGCCGTTCGCATGGCTCCTCCTGCTGGGGCTCTGCGCCCTGGCTGCCATCATCGGCTCCTGGCTGATATCCGACAGGAAGAGCAGGTCGCTGATCCGTGCCAACCTCGGCGAGAAGCGCAGGAGGGGCAAGGACGAGCGCACTCCCTCCGAGGTCAAGTACCTCAGGAGGAAGAAGGAAGTCCTGGAAGGGGACTGATCATTTCCAGACCCTGATCATGAATCCCTTGAGATACTCGCTTTCAGGGAAGGAGAGCCTGACCGGATGGTCCTCCCCGGCGGAGAGCGTCCTCAGTATCTGGACCTCGGCGCCTGCATCGGCCGCGGCCCATGAAAGGACCGTCTGCAGGTTCTCCCTCGTCATCGCGCCAGAGCATGAGAACGTGGCGATGATGCCGCCGTTCCTGATCTTCTCCATGGCGACGCGGTTGAGGTCCTTGTAGGCCTTGACTGCCTGCTCGAGCGCCGATTTGGTCTTCGCGAGCTTCGGCGGGTCAAGTATCATCATGTCGTACTTCCCGCCTTCGATTCCCCTGATGTATTCGAAGGCATTGCCCTGGTGCGTCTCCACCTTGTCCCGCGACCCCGGGGGAAGGACGCCCTTGTTCTCATTCAGGTGGATCTGGTAGAGGAGGTGCCTGAGGGCGCTTTCCGAGGAATCGACGGCATCCACGGAGAGTGCCCCGCCCCTGAGCATATGGAGCGTGAAGGCCCCTGTATAGGAGAAGAGGTCCAGCACCGTGCGTCCAGAGGCATAGCCTTCGGCAATCTGCCTGTTGTCCCTCTGGTCAGCATAGAAGCCCGATTTCTGCCCCTTCCCGGATGCTGCCTCGTAATATATCCCGTTCTCGATGAAGAGCGCGTTCTCCCTCTCGTCGCCTTCCTTCGTCTCGGCACCGTCCCTGAAGTGCCTGGTCCTCTCGGAGAGCCCCTCTGAGGAAGAATAGGCCCTGTCGACAGTCGATTCGATTACCGAGGGATGGAGCATCGCATCCAGCTCGGAGGCTATCACCGGCAGGAACGCATCGGCGAATCTCGAGGACACGATGATGCGGATCTCGCGGCCATAGCAGTCCGCGGCGATTCCTGGCAGGAAGTCGGCCTCGCCATGTATCAGGCGCAGCGCCGTGGTATCTTCAAGCCTTAAAAGGTCCTTCCTCCTCAGCACCGATTCCCTCACCAGCTTCCTGACAAGCCCGTCGCCGGGAAGCTCATCGCGCTTCCATGAGAGCAGATGGAGCGCGATATGGCTCCTCTCGTCATAGTAGCCGTAGGCGATGAAGCGCCCGTCCGATGCGAGGACCTCAGCCCAGTCCGCGGATGAATACGGCGGCGTGACCGATGCGATCGCGCCCGAGAATACCCATGGATGATGCTTTAACGGGAGCTTCTCCCTTCCTGATGCCAGCGTTATCGAATACATAGCCATGATTGTACAGTCTTCCCAGCGTCAGTGAAAACAGCTATCGTGGAAAACATGGAAGCAGTGCTGTTCGATCTCGACGGGACGTTGTTCGATACCCTTGAGGATATAAGGAGCGCCATCAATTACGCGCTCAGGGCATGGGATGGCTCGGAGGCATCGCCTGATGACGTGCGCAGGTATGTGGGAAGGGGGCTGAGGCGCGCGATGGCCTCTGCCGCCGCAGAGCACTGCCCGCGCCTCGAGGAAGGCGAGGAAGAGCTGATGTTCCAGCTGATGAAAAGCTATTACAGGAACCATCCTGCCGTGCATGCGAGGTTCTATCCGGGGGTGGAGGATCTCCTTTCGCGCCTGAAGGCCGGAGGCGTACGCATAGGCATCGTCTCCAACAAGGATGATGGCATCCTCCATGAGATCATAGCCGGCTGCGGGGTGGAGTTCGACTATGCGGCAGGGGAGAGGCCAGGCGTGCCGCTCAAGCCGGATCCGGCCGCCCTCCTGCAGGCTGCCGACTCGCTCTCGCCGGAGAGGGACAGGACCATGTTCGTAGGTGACAGCGAGGTCGATGCAGAGACGGGCAGAAGGGCCGGGATAAGGACATTCATCGTCTCCTGGGGCTTCAGGAGCAGGGAGGAGCTGGCTGCGGCCGGCATCGAGGAAACCTCCGAAAATGCCAGTGAGCTGTGGAATCGGATATCGCGGAGCGGCTTCTTGAGTGGTACAATGGAAAAATAGAGGAGAAAAACATGGAATTCACCGAAAAGATGAAGGAGGATATCCTCGCAAAGGCCAGAGCCTATGTGGGGGCAGAGAAGGACCGTGTCTTCAGGGAGGAGGTCGAGAACGCTATCGAGATGGAGGATTGGGAAGGCCTCTATGACAGATTCTATACATCGCTTGCATTCGGGACCGCGGGCATGCGCGGCGTCATCGGCGGCGGTACGAACAGGATCAATACATTCATGGTATGCAAGGTGACCCAGGGGCTGAGCGGGTATCTCAGGGAGAACTGCGCCGATCCGTCCTGCGTCATCGCATATGACTCGAGGCTGTTCTCCTCCGAGTTCGCCCATAGCGCCGCGAGGGTGCTTGCCGCCAACGGCGTCAGGGTATATCTCTATGATTCGCTGCGCCCCGTGCCGATGCTCTCATTCGCCACGAGGTATCTCAAGGCCTCGGCAGGCATCGTCATCACGGCAAGCCACAACCCGTCCAAGTACAATGGCTATAAGGTGTACTGGAGCCATGGCGGCCAGGTAACCCCGCCGCATGACATAGGCATCGCGAAGCTGGCCAATGCGGTATCCCCGGAGGATATCCGCGAGGTCACCGAGGAAGATGCGAGGAAGTCAGGCCTCCTCACATCGGTTCCCGAGGATGTCGACAAGGCATACTACGCCATGGTGATGGCATCGCTCAGGCGCGTTGACCTTATCCGCAGGAGCTCGGTCAAGGTCGCATATACGCCTCTGCATGGATCCGGCAATATCCCGGTAAGGCATATGCTTTCCGAGCTGGGGATCTCGGTATCGGTAGTGGCGGAGCAGGAGCTTCCCGACGGCAGCTTCCCGACAGTCAAGCTTCCCAACCCCGAGAGCGCGGAGGCGATGACGAAGGTCATCAGCCTGGCCAAGGAGATCGGTGCCGATATCGTGCTCGGTACGGACCCTGATGCCGACAGGCTCGGCATCGCCATCCCGGAAGGGCCTGACAAGAAGTCATATAAGCTGCTTACCGGCAACCAGATAGCGACGCTGCTCATCGATTACCTCATGCTGACATATAAGGAACAGGGAGGTAAGGAGATCCCGTTCGTCGCCAAGTCCCTCGTCACCACGGATATCGTCAGGAAGATCGCGGAAAGCAATGGCGGCGAATGCAAGGATGTGCTTACCGGCTTCAAGTACATCGCGGAGGAGATCGACAGGATCGACAGGGGAGACAACCCCGGACGCCGCTTCCTCTTCGGATGCGAGGAGAGCTATGGATTCCTGACTGTCAGCCAGGTGCATGACAAGGATGCCGTCTCCTCATCCGTGGCAGCTGTCGAGATGATGTGCTACTGGGAATCCCAGGGCAAGACGCTCATCCAGAGGCTTGATGAGATCTATGCTGAGCATGGCTATTCGACGGAGGTCGTATTCTCCGCTGAGTACGATGGCGCGGAAGGCAAGGCCAAGATGGCATCCATCATGGCTGACCTCAGGTCCAAGGGCAAGGGGGCTGCTATCGCGGGCAGGACGATTGCCGCGAAGGAGGACCTGATGGGCGAGAATACGGGATTCCCGAAGTCAGATGTGCTCATCTTCCGCTTCGAGAGCGGTGAGAAGCTCGTCGTGCGTCCTTCCGGTACGGAGCCGAAGATCAAGTACTACCTCTTCCTTACCGAGGGAGAAGGGGGCAGGAAGGCCCTGGAAGCCGCTGCTCCCAGCATAAAGGCTGAGTTCCAGCAGGCGCTTCTCTGAGGGGACGGACTGTCAGGAACCGCATCCTGCGGCGTATATAGGTCATGAGCTACCTGGCAGTCCCGCTTGTTATATTCGTTTTCTGGGCAGTGCCGGCAGCGCCTTCAGATCCACTGCCGGCGCTCTTCGTCATCATGGTCCTTGCCGCCTGCTCCGCAGCTGCAGGCCTGCAAGGGCTTTCGCTTGCGCTTGTTGAATGCGCGGCCCTCCTCCTTGCAGTGCTGAGGTTCATGCCCGATGCCTCCCCTTCGTATGGCATCGAGGCGCATGCCGTCAGGGCCGTAATCGCCGAGGCCCAGCAGGACAGCGTGCAGCGCCGGTACAGAAGCGTAGGCTTCCGTGCCACCCTGGTTGCCGCGGAAGACGGGGAAGGGATGCTGTCATCGGCATCCGGGTCTGTCTATGTCATATCCTCGCAGGCCGATGCTGCCTCAGGGGACAGGCTCTATCTGCCGGGCCGCGTGTCGGGACCGGTCTTCTATGCAGATGGCGCGGTGCTTATCTCACGTTCACTGCTTTCGTCTATACGCGTCATGATGCGCTCGGCCATCAGGGAGAGGCTCTCCGTCCATGGGGAGGCAGGGGAGCTGGCCCTGCGCCTTATCCTCGGCACCGGGGAGTGGGGGATGTATGAGGCGGGGGATGCAGCCAGGATGGCGGGGCTTGCCCATGTGCTCGCCCTCTCAGGCATGCATCTCTCGATACTGGCGATGATTGCCTCGAGGATGCTCTTCTTCCTGCCATCAAAGGTACGTGAAGCCGCTATCGTCTGCTTCCTGGCCTTCTTCACGTTCCTCTCCGGCATGAGGCCGTCCCTGCTGCGGGCCTTCATATACAGATTGGCTCTCCGCTTCTCCTCAAGCGGAGAGGATGGCTTCGCGCTTTCGGCACTCATCCTCTTCGCATTCTATCCTGAAGCTGCCGTGGACCTCGGCGCCCAGTTCTCGTTCATCGCCCTTGGGGGCATCTTCCTGCTATCAGGCGCCATCGATGAGGGGATACGCACGCTGCTTCCCATACCATACAGGGTATCATCGGCGGTCTCTTCCTCGATGGCCGCGCTGCTCTTCTCGATACCCCTGACGGTGATGGCCTTCGGAAGCTATACGCTCGGCTCCATCATCACGACGATGCCGGCCAATGCCCTGGTCACCGCTTATATGGGTGTCTCACTTGCGGTCCTCGCATTCCCGCCGCTTGGCATCGTGATGGAACTCCTCTTCATGGCAGTATCCGCATTCTTCTCCCTGGCAGCGGCTGTGCCGATGGCTGATGATATGGTCCCGTACGCCGTTATGGCTGCTGCATCGCTGTTCCTTGCAGCAGTCGGATCCATCAGGTCCCGTATAGCAAACAAGGTGGCTATTAGGGTATCCTGATGCCATGTGGTCACTGAATTACAGCAGCATATTCTCTATCCAGAAGGTCCTTGAGGACAATGGCCTTGCGATGACGAAGAAGTTCGGCCAGAACTTCCTGCTCTCCGAAGATGCCAGGGAGCGTATAGTGCAGGCGATGGAGCTGGAGAAGGGGATGGAGGTCTGGGAAGTAGGCCCCGGACTCGGTGCCATAACCCATCTGCTGCTGAAGGCAGGCGCTGCGGTGACGGCGTTCGAGATCGACCATGGCTTTGCGTCGATACTGCGCAGCCAGGCCTTCGCCGATGATGATTTCACGCTTGTAGAGGGCGATGCGCTCAAGACGCTCTTCCAGCGTCCGATGGATGCGGACAGGATCGTCGGAAACCTGCCGTATAATGTCGGGTCGCAGATCATTGCGCGGCTTATCGAGAACTCCTATCTGCCGCCGCTCATGGTGTTCACTCTGCAGCGTGAGGTCGCTGACAGGATGAGGGCAAAGCCCGGCGATGCCGACTATTCCTCCTTCTCAGTGCTCACCCAGCTTGATTACGTCAATACGATGCCCCTTGTCATCAAGGCAGGGAGCTTCTTCCCCGCCCCCCGCGTCGACAGCGCGGTGGTGGTGATGAGGCGTCGGGAATCCCTCCTGCCGGAAGAGGACAGGAAGGTGCTGCTGCCGCTGGTCAGGTCCCTTTTCTCGCAGCGGAGGAAGACGATAAGGAACAACCTTGCCCCGACGCCGTTCTCAGCCAGGATGGATGAGGCCTTCTCCTCGTGCGGGCTGACAGGAAAAGAGAGGGCCGAGACCCTCTCTTCCGAAAAGCTTATAGAGCTTGCCCGGGCCTTCAGCTGAGCGCACCGGCCTGTGCGAGCGTGATTGCTGCTGTCACTACGATATCCTCGTCGGAGCATCCCCTTGAGAGGTCGGAGACAGGCTTCGCGAATCCCTGGAGTATCGGGCCGTAAGCCTCTGCCCCTGCGAAGCGCTGCACGAGCTTGTAGCCGATATTGCCTGCCTGCAGGTCAGGGAAGACCAGGACGTTGGCCTTCCCGGCTACATCGGATCCCTTGGCCTTGAGAGCCGCTACAGATGGCTCGATGGATGCGTCAAGCTGGAGCTCTCCGTCGATCTTCAGGTCAGGGCACTTCGCCTTCACGAGCTCAAGTGCGTTCTTCACCTTGTCGATGAGCTCGCCCTTGGCCGACCCCTTCGTTGAGTAGGAGAGGAGGGAGACGATAGGCTCAGCGTTGAGGAATACGCGGCAGCTGTTGGCAGCTTCCTCCGCGATTTCCGCAAGCTGCTCCGATGTCGGATTGGGGATGGTGGCGCAGTCGGAGAAGATCAGCGATCCGTTCGTCCCGTACTGCTTCTTGTCCGTCGCCATCACGAAGCATGATGATGCGCTCTTGATGCCGGGCTTTGTCTTGATGATCGTCAGGGCAGCCCTGAGCACATCGGCAGTCGTGCTCTCCGCACCTGCTACCATCGCATCGGCATAGCCGAGGTGGACGAGCATGGAACCCCACCTGAGCTTGTCCTTGATATCTATGGCGGCCTGCTCCTCCGTCATCCCCTTATGCTTCCTGAGCTCATAGTATTCCTTCGCGAACTCAGCGAGCTTGTCGCTCTTCTCAGGATCGCAGATCTCGATTCCTTCCAGCGATACGCCGAGCTTCTCCGCATTGGCCTTCACCTCTGCCTCATTGCCGATAAGCGTCACGGAAGCGGCGATGCCTTCGTCGGCAATCATCCTTGCCGCGCGGACGGTCCTTGGCTCAAGACCTTCAGGAAGAACAAGATGCTTGTGGGCATCTCTTGCAAGACCTTTCATTTTCTCTGCAAATGTCATCAGATCATCTCCTTAGATTTATGTCTTGATTCTATCCCTGATTTCATTTCCGATAAAGACCGTTCGGGGAATTTAGCCGCTATTGGCTTTCTCCGATGTATCTTTTCATCGGCATGAAGGGAGATTATCCTTTCCCTATGCTCTCATCCTGGTACATCAGCCAATGCAGGAAGCCAAGCGGATTCGCGGGAAGGCTGCTATTGCGCCTCATGGGACTTGCGCACAGGCCCTTCATCGACTGGGCTATCGAGGCGGCATCGCCATCGCTTTCCGGGGATATCCTCGAGATAGGCTTCGGCAGCGGGTACGGGCTTGCAAGGCTTTCATCACTTGGCAATGCCAAAGGCATCGATATCTCCGCGGAGAGCGTCAGGCTTGCGGCGCGGAAAGGCTTTGCCGTACAGCAGGCCGCAGCTGAGGCTATGCCGTTCCCGGACCAGTCATGCGACTGCATCATCTCATTCGATTCATTCTGCTACTGGGACCTCGATAAGGCGTTGCCAGAGGCCAGGAGGGTCCTCAGGGATGGCGGGCATCTCATCGTGGCCCTTGAGGCTGCAGATCCGTCATCCGTTCCCGGATGGATCCGCATGAGCCGGGCAATCACGGTAAGGTCGCCGGAGGAGATCGTCGGGATTCTGTCCAGGCATGGCTTCTCATCATGCCGGATCGTAAGGCGCCTGGGCAGCCATGCTGTCATCGAGGGCATAAGTGTGCTAGGATCCTCAGGCGGAGGCGCTGATGCGGATAGATGACTTCGAGATAAGGAAGTCCGGCAAGGACAAATGCATAGTCACCAGGTACTGCGGGACTGCTGATGAAGTGGAGGTCCCGGCAAGGATAGGGGACTTCACTCCCGTTGAGATAGGGCCTGCCTTCCTGCGGAAGAGCGCCAAGGTGCGCAGGATCATCCTGCCGCCGACGATAGAGTCGATGGACACGGGGCTGTTCTGCCAGCTCAGGCACCTTGAGGATATCGAGGTGGAGAGCCGCAGGCTGGTATCGAAGGATGGCGTCCTCTATGACAGGCAGATGAAGACGCTGCTGCTCTATCCGGCAGCGAAGCCAGGAAAGGATTTCTTCTGTCCCGAGACTGTTTCCCGGGTAGGGGAGGATGCCTTCGCGGCAGGCTGTACGATAGAGGTGTTCCATGCGCCTGATTCCATATCCTCATTCCCCGTGCTGCCATCGCAGTGCCCGCAGCTCGAGGCCTTCACCGGCAAGGCTGCCAGGGATGGGGTCCTCTACAGCGGCAGGAAGCTGCTGTTCTATCCGCCGAAGAGGCCGGGCAGCGCCTTCTCGGTTCCCGAAGGCATCGAATCGATAGAGGTCGGCAGCGAGCCGCTGTTCCCGCCGTCCGTGAAGTCGATCCACGTGCCGCAGAGCCTGAAGGCAGGGCTCCTGGAGAATGCCGTTCATGCTGCCGAGGTAGATATCGACGCAGGGAGCAAGCTATACGTATCGCTCTCGGGAGTCGTGTTCTCCAGGTCCTCCAAGGCCTTGCTGATGTATCCACAGGGCAGGGAATGCGATGTCTATTTCGTCCCTTCAGGCACATTATCGATTGCCTCGCATGCTTTCCGTGGCGCATCGCTCAGTGCGCTGATACTGCCAAATGGCATATCGTCGATAGAGGCGGAGGCCTTCGCCGATGCATCGATCGGCATCATCACGCTGCCATCGACGCTCTCGTCTATCGATATCATGGCATTCCAGGGGCTGAAGGACGTAAGGGAGATCCGCGTGGAGAGGCTCAGCATCCCCGATGTGTTCATGCAGGCATCATCCCTGCGGCCGCTCATCCGCTACGCCGAGCATATCTAGGATCTGCCGCCATTCATCCAGCAGCCTCTCCAGCGGCCATGCGGCATTGGCCGGTGATGTGGATGGAAGCCTTACGGCAGTGCCTATGCCGATGAGCCTGGCATAGAGCTCGGCCGCCTTCGCCCCGTTTGCATAGATGGCATGGATCTGGGAGCCATCCAGCATCTTCCTGATGTCGTTCGGCACCGCATTGGAGATGGATGCATCCGCAGAGCCCTCGATATCGCAGGAGAGGATGACATCGCTGAGCGCTATATGGCGGCGGTGGAGGAAGCTAACTTTGTCATCGATTGATATGAGCTTCTCGGAGAACATCGCCTCCATCAGCGGCCAGAACCTGTTGCGCGGATGGCCATAGTAGAATCCCTCCTCCCTTGAGCGCACGGAAGGGAATGAGCCGAGTATGAGTATCATCGAGCCCCTGTCCCATACGGGCTGGAATGGGTGTGTCAGCATCCGCATGCCTCCTCTGTCCTGATGATACACCGGATTGCCGGCGATTATCCAATGTCGTTTAGTTAAGGAATCATGAAGGTTCCGAGGCCACGGCATTCTGAGAGCCCTGTTAAGTTAAGAACCGGCTGGAAACGGGGTTGAACCTCCCAGCCATACAGAAAGACCACAGCCTCCTCAGAAATGGGGACTGTGGCCTTTTTCATGTGAGGTGGATGACTGATATCTGCGAATAAGGAATGGAAATTGTGTTTCTTGGTGGATGCTGGTACATGACGGAATGAGCCATCCTTACTGGAATGGCTGTCATGCGACCCTATAGTTGAAGCAGATGACACCTTTGGGGCGGAGCTTCCGCTTATCGCTTCTCCCCGGTCTGACGGGCTCGACATATCGTCGTATCAGCTCTCGGATATCGATATCGAGGCTGTTCTTCAGAAAAGAGAAGCAGATGTGTATCGCCTGGGAGAAGTTGACTTTGTAGACATGAATGTTCTCTCCCGGCTGTTCGATGATTACCGAGTTCGCTATGCGGGCACAGAAGTTGTACATGAGGAGCCGGGCGAAGATTTCCTGCTTGATAGACTCCTCCTTCCGCGAATGGAAATTTGTCATCCCGATGGCATATTTCAGCCATCTGAAGGATGTTTCGATTCCCCATCTCAGGTGGTACACCTCCTTCATTCTATCAACAGGAAAACGGTTGCGGTCCAGCGAGGTCACAAGTGTCTCATATTCACCTGTATCCAGCTGGAACCTGACTGCACGCAGCTTCATCAGATACTGCGATGAATGATACCACGTGACATTCTTCTTTCTTTTTCCGAACTTGCTGGGGCCAATCATGCTTTTGGCCTTTCCTTCAGCGATGAGCCGCTTCGCTTCGTTGGTCTGCTCTGTAACGATGGTGAACGAGATATCGGTATCAAATTCTGTCATCGGCATCCGCGACAACTCCGAGATGAAACCATTCGGAACCCTGAAGAGAAAATCAACGTTCTGGTCACGGATTGTCTCCATAAGGTCAAGGGACGCATATCCCCTGTCGGCGATGACGATGGTGCGGCAGGATGATTTTTGCAACCGCTTCACCATCATGCGGGCGGCCTCGACCTCGTGCTCCTTGGGAGCGGACTGTATCACGCAATCGAGGAACGTATTGTTGAGGATGTCATACAGGGCATTCAGATGCAGCTGGTTGAACCCAGTATCCGATCTGCTGTTCGGCGGGAAATAGGTATCGGAATCGGGGTTGAGTGCGATGTTCACATCAGAGCCGTCCACTGCAATGAGGCGGTGGCCCTGATAGAGGTTCAAATCATTCATGCCCGTATCGACATTGAATCTTCTGAAAGCCTCTTTGAACGCCTCATGTCTGATTTTCCCGCGCTGTTGGACGAAGGCCGACTTGGTGATGAATCTATCGCTGTCAGGCTGGAGGTTGTAGAGGTCGCAGAGCTCCTTGTTAAGGGAGTTGCCCTCCATGTAGAGCACCGTCTTCATCGTCTCTGCGAACGGCAGTTTCCTTCTCCTGCTGAAGTCCCGCCCTGGAGACATGACGAACCGTTCGGCCTCCTTTTCGAGGTCGTTCAGCTTGGAGATGAGGATGTTCCGGTAGCTTTCCTCGAATCCTGCCATGTCCTTCCTGTTCAACAATTCAATATAATGAGGTGAAAATCCCGCCGTTGCACATATTATTATAAGTACAGATTTCTGGAAAGACAAGGAAAAAGTCTCAAAATAATGCGATTTTTCTGTCATATATCCCCATATAGGATTATGATATTGAATACAATCTGATATAGGGTATCTGTACTCAATATAATAATCCATATCGCTTGTTTTTCTGCGTCAATCTGTTATACTATGTACAAAGGATATCGATAGGACAATGAATACACCGAAGAATGGCAAATACGATAGATTGGCAACGAACTTCTGGAACAATATCGACTTCGTGCTGAAGGAGCGTGGAATGACATGGAGGGAGCTTGCGGGTAAGCTCGACATAGACCCTCGCACGCTGTCCTCGAAGAAGTCCAGCAACAGCAACGTCTCGATCGGCAGTGCGAAGGAGATGGCGGAGGCTCTCGGTACCAGCGTTGACCGCCTGATCTATGGAACCCCGGAGAATATTTAACAAATTGAATGCTTTGAACGCCTCGCTCCCTGTCAGGACTCAATATTCTATGATATACTTTCCTTCTATAGGGAGGTTGGTCATGCCGTCGAAACAGGACAAGGAAGTCATACAGGAACAGGTCGAGGACCTTTACAACAAGATTGCCGATCTGCTTGCCGAGGTCAACATCAAATGGGCAGACCTCGCACGTCTCATAGGACTGAGTCCGAAGACACTGTCCAGCATGCGTTCACAGAAGGTCAATCCAAGCTTCACGACAATAAGAAGGATTGCTGAAGCTCTCGACATCTCCATGGACGAGCTGTTGTACGATCACTCGAAGGCCCCTCATCTATACGAGTTCTACTGGGCAGTTCCGCGTGCAATCAGGGACATCGAACTCCAGGACATGACATGCAACCAGTGCCTGACCATCGCCTACGTCACGGGTCATAAGAACATGACCGAGTTCAGGCATAGGGTCGATATCAGGCGGGATGAGATCCATGAGAAGCTCGCTGAACTTAAAAAGAAGGAAAAGCAGGATGAAAGCAACTGATACGAACATAGATAAGATCAAGAGCAGACTGGAAGATGCTATCACAAAGGTTGGCGAGGAGTTCCTTTCATCCTTCCTCTCTGCATATGGCTTTGCAAATACGACAATCAAGAAGCTTCTGGCTGCCGGCCCGGACCAGAACGGGCGGTATTCCGTAAAGCAGAAGCTCCTCTTTACCCCCTCCCAATGCCTAAGTTCTGAGCTTGAAAGATTTTATCTCGATGCTGTAGCTTCCGCGAAGAATAAGGAAAGATTTGTCGTTGCCACAAACTTCGAACGTCTGATTGCGAAGGATATGGTCAGCGACCGTGGAATAGACATCCCGTTCGATGAGCTTCCTGACAGCTACGAGTTCTTCCTCCCTTGGTGCGGTCGTGAGACAATCGAGCAGATTGTCGAGAACCCTGCCGATGTGAAGGCCGCAACTCAGATGGGGCATCTCTTTGAATCCATCAAGAAGGACAATGAGGACAACGCCGAACTGACAGAGGAGGCTCTTAATGTCTTCCTGACACGCCTCCTTTTCTGCCTCTTTGCCGATGATACCCACATCTTCGAAGAAAGCCAATTTCGCAATGCTCTCCAGCTTCATACATCTGAGGACGGGTCCAGCGTACAGGCGTTCCTTGAGGGGCTGTTTGATGTACTTGATATACCGGTGGATCAGAGAACCGATATCAAGGACTATTATGAGGCATTCCCGTATGTGAACGGAGGCCTCTTCCAGAAGCATTATCCGATACCGAAGTTTTCGAAAACCTCGAGGCGCAAGCTCCTCGAGTGCTGCGCTTCCGACTGGTCGGCTATCAATCCCGACATCTTCGGTTCCATGTTCCAAACGGTCATATCAGAGGAACAGAGGAGGACGCTCGGACAGCATTACACGTCGGTTTCAAATATCATGAAGGTTCTGAATCCGCTGTTCCTGGATGACCTCAGGGCAGAGCTTGATGAGATCGATGCGCTCCCTTCTGGAAAGTGGAAGGAACGGAAGGTAAAGGAGTACAGGGAGAAGATTGCAAGAATCAAAGTATTCGACCCTGCATGTGGTTCAGGCAACTTCCTTATCACGGCATATAAGGAGCTCTGCCACCTCGATATGAGGGCGATATCCATGATTGATGAGCTTCCGTTCGTCGGCATCCACCTCAACAACTTCTATGGTATCGAGATCGATGATTTCCCCTGCGAGATTGCACGCCTATCCCTCTGGCTTGCCCAGCACCAGATCAATATGGAGTGCTATGAGAAGTATAACAACGCAAACCCGACGCTACCTCTTACGGCAAGCGGACATATCGTTTGCGGAAATGCCCTGAGGCTGGATTTGAATGAGGTATGTCCTGCAGAGAATGATGATATAGTGTATGTTTGTGGAAATCCGCCGTTTGCAGGGCATCAGACAAAAACAGATTCTCAGCGTGCTGATATCCAGAGACTATTTCAGGGACGTATACATGGAACAACGGATCTCGATTATGTCTCCTGCTGGTTCCTGAAGGGAAGCGACTACATCAGGGGCTACAAGAACCGTGAGCTTGGGCTGGTATCGACCAACTCAGTCACCCAGGGTAAGCATGTGAAGGCTCTCTGGCCAGCCGTGCTGAAAGAGGACGAGGAGATATTCTTTGGATACGAATCGTTCAAATGGTCGAACAATGCAAAGGATAAGGCGGGAGTTACTGTAACGATAATCGGCCTCAGAAATAAAGGTGATGGCCCAAAACGTCTGTATTCGAATGAGAGTTCGAGGCTGGTTCAGAATATCAATCCATATTTGAGAGATGAATCAAGTACGAATACTGTTACAGCTTCTCATACAACACCATCTGGATATCCAAAGTGCTTATTTGGCTCCACACCTATTGATGATGGTCAGCTGATTTTCACAAATTCCCAGAAAGAAGCGTTCTTGACTGCTCATCCAGAATGTAGAGAGCTATTTTTGCGAACAATGGGATCCCGAGAATTTATCAATGGAATTGAACGCTGGTGCTTGTGGATAACTCCTGCCACCTTGTCGTTGGCGATGTCTGTCCCTGAAATCAAAGAAAGGATTGAACACATTCGTGCGTTCAGGATAAACAGCACACGTGAGCAGACCAAGAAGAAGGCAGATGTTCCCTGGAGTTTCAGCGAAAATCGATTTGTTCCGGATGTTCCGACAATCATAATTCCTCTGGTCTCATCAGAGCGACGAGACTATATTCCAATTGGATATCTTGCAACGAATGTTGTTGTAACAAATTTGGCTTATACGATATATGATGCACCAATTTGGTTACTTGCTATCCTGACTTCTCGAATTCACATGGCTTGGGTAAAGGTAACTGGGGGAAAGTTGAAGACTGACTACAGGTATTCCAACACTCTCTGCTACAACACCTTCCCGTTCCCGAACCTCTCGGATGCACAGAAGAAGGTTCTTGAGAATTCGGCAATGAGGATTATCGAAGCCCGCGAGAACCATTATGAGAACACGATGGCTCAGCTTTATGACCCGGATAAGATGCCGGATGACCTCAGAGCCGCACATGAGTCGAACGACCTGCTGGTTGATTCCCTTTATAGACGCAGTGGCTTCGATAACGACAGCGAGAGGCTCCAGGAGCTTTTCAGAAGATATAAGGAAATGGCAAATGTTTGATTCATACCTGAGACAGGAAGATAAAAAGATTCCTTTCCTGATCAAAACATTAAAACAAGAGTTTCTTGATAGTACCATGAAAGGGCGTTTCTGCTTCAACTATCCACATGCATTCAATTCTGATAAAAGCAGCACAGGTGGCCAGAATGACATATGGGATTCACAGATTTGCCAGAAGATAAGGAATATAGTCATTGCTGAATGCCATGATGATGGAACATATGGTCCTGTAATGCCATTAGCAGACGAAGCAATCATGCATAAAATGTCGTGGATATCTGCTCATACGCCATTCTGCTGTTTTCGAAAGGCCGAACAATGTGATTTTGAGATTATTGATGGCTGTATTCACTATCATATTGAGAAACAATGGATTGAAAGAATAAAGACAGAGTTCAAGCAGGATCGATTTATCGTGATATTCAATCCTGAAGAATTCATTAAACGATTTGAAGGCCGTGTTATCTGCCGGAGCATTCATTATGGTTTTGCGGATATGGAGTTTGAACATTTCGTGGATACTTGTTCTATTCCTCAGAAAGAGATGTTCCAGAAAGGAATAGAATATGCATGGCAGAAGGAATTCAGGCTTATATCACTGTTTCCAGATGAAGATATTCATAAAGAACAAAGAAAGATGACATATATTGGCAGCATTGAAGATATTGCTGACTGTGGAGATATTGATGATCTCGAAGATTTGATCATTCCAAGAGATATTTCAAAAAACATTATAGACAGATTGCAAGGAGGGGATGGATGCCTGAGATAGCCCATATCACATATGCACAGACTGGTGCGAGTGTATCATCGGACAACCTCGGAATGAGGCCGATGCAACGGAAGGTATACGAGAGGAGGAACGAGCAATATATCCTCCTGAAGTCGCCTCCCGCCTCCGGAAAGTCCAGAGCGTTCATGTACATCGCCCTCGACAAGATGGCGTATCAGGGGATAAAGAAGGTCATCATCGCCGTTCCTGAGAAGACCATCGCATCATCGTTCCGCCCGACAGACCTCCGTACAGGAGGCTTCTTCAAGGACTGGGAGCCAGATGCTGAATACAATCTCTGCGGCCCTGGAAGCGACGAGAGGAAGGTGAAGAAGTTCCGTGAGTTTCTGAAGAACCCTGGAGCGAAGATTCTTATCTGCACCCATGCGACCCTCCGCTTCGCCTACGATGACATTAATGATCCATCGTCTTTCAACGGCTGCCTGTTGGGCATAGACGAGTTCCATCATACCTCAGCGGATGTTGAGTCGTCCGTCCTCGGAAAGCTCGTCAGAGGCGTAATATTGGGCTCTACAGCCCATGTCATGGCGATGACCGGCTCCTACTTCAGAGGTGATGGTGTTCCAGTTCTGGATCCTGAGATCGAGACGAAGTTCACGACCGTCACGTTCAGCTACTACGACCAGCTCTCAGGCTACAAATACCTCCATACAATCACGCTCTCATACGACTTCTATTCGGGAACCTATTTCAACGTCCTTGCAAAAGACCTTGATACGAAGATGAAGACCATCATCCACATCCCGAACGTAAACTCCAGGGAGTCCACGAAGGAGAAGTACGACGAGGTTGACCGCATCATCGACATCATCGGCGATTATGTCTCCACCGAGGATGGCGTCGTGGATGTCGTCAGGACGAAGGATGGAAGGCTTCTGAAGGTTCTCGACCTGGTGAACGAGGCTGACCGTAGCCGTAAGCAGGACTATCTCAATGCCCATGCCGATGACAAGGATGCGGTAGACATCATCATCGCCCTCAACCTTGCAAAGGAAGGTTTTGACTGGCCGCCGTGCGAGCATATGCTCACGGTCGGTTACCGTGGTTCCCTCACAGAGATAGTCCAGATAATCGGGCGTTGCACAAGGGATTACCCCGGCAAGGAGGAAGCACGCTTCACGAACATCATCGCCGAGCCTGATGCCGAGACCAGCGAGGTCGCAGAGGCTGTGAACAACCTGCTGAAGGCTGTGACTGCATCCCTCCTGATGGAGCAGGTGCTTCTTCCGAAGTGGGACCTCAAGACGAAGCTGCCGAAGCTCCAGCTGGTAGAACCTGAAAGCGACAAGGCGAAGAAGATCATCGACAGCGAGATGGACAACCTCCTAGAGTCCGTCATGACCAATCCCGAGGTCATACAGGCGATGCCGAAGAAGAACGCTGGCAAGCTCATCAACAAGGGCCTCATACCGAAGATCCTCATCGAGAAGTATCCAGACCTCTCAGAGCATGACAGGGAAGCTGTGAGACAGAGGCTTGTTACTGAGCTGATAATCCCGAAGAAGATCAAGGAGGAAGAAGAAAAGACGGGAAGCCCGGATGTCAGGTTGCTCCATTTTGCAAACAACATCATCCTCGATATCCGCGACCTCGACATAAACCTCATCGATAGCATCAACCCATTCGAAGAGGCATTCCAGATCGTTGCCAAGTCGATAGATAAGCAGACTCTCGGCGCGATCAAGGAGGCCATCGACAGGAAGATGGACAGGCTTCCCGACTTCACGGAGAACGAGATACGCATCTACTGGCCCCAGGTCCAGACATTCTTCGAGGAATATGGACGTGTCCCTGAAAGGTCTGCCGAGGATCCGTATGAATCGAAGCTCGGCGAAGTGCTCCTGTACCTGAGAAGACTCAAGGAAAGGGAGGCGGAGAATGGCGATAAGTAAAGATTTTCTCGATTCCATCTTCTCCTCCGATTCTCTCGGTCTCATCGACAAGGTGGAGCTCCCGAAGAAAAGCGTTCATGAGGATTTTGATGTAGGAGACTCCAAGCGGAAGGAAATACAGGACTGGATGGAGCTTCATAACCGTGAGCCGGATTACAATTCAAAGGATCCCACGGAGAAGATGCTTGCAGCCAGGCTGAGGCGCATCAAGGCTGACTCGACGCCTGAACCGAAGAATAATGATGATCCGCTTCATTCAGAAGTCCTGGATAAGATGATAGCAGCCATGGGAGATGATAAAGGCATCCATGATTTCACTGGTTCTATCCTGAAACGCCCATGGGAGAAGAAACAGGCGGAATATACCGCCAAACGGACTCCTGTAAGGGATTTCAGGCGATATGAACCGATGTTCCAGCAGGTACAGGCAGAGATTGATTCGAAGCAGCGTCTTGTGGTGCCGTTCTCGGCTCATGGGATGAAGGAGGGAAGATTCTACATAGCCGGAGGGCTCCTCTGCTATGTAGATGAGCTTTTCGAGAAAGAGCTGAATTCATTCGGGCGTCGTGATAACCGTATGCATGTCGTCTTTGCGAATGGCACTGAGAGCTACATGCTGTTTGCAACGTTCCAGAAGATAATGTCTGCCGAAAACGGGCGGAGCGTCACAGAGGTCATAGACAAGGACCTTGATGATTTCCAGCTGGATGGATCTGCCGAGAAGGACAGAAGGAAGTTCTCTGCCCCTGATATCGAGACAGGATACATCTACATCCTCCGTACGACCTCTGATGAGGATCTGGTCAAGCAGTACAATGGAAGGCTGTACAAGGTCGGATACACGTCAAAGACGGTCGAAGAGCGAATCAGGAATGCGGAGAACGAACCGACGTATCTTTGCGCTCCGGTCGTCATCGAGGAGACCTGGAGGTGCATCAATATCAACGGCAGGAAGCTGGAGACCTTTCTTCACAATTTCTTCGAGAAGGCACAGGTGAAGATAAAGGTCAATGTGAACCATCAGTCGCAGGTTGCGTCCGAATGGTTCAATGTGCCGCTTGAGACGCTGGAGCAGACCGTTCCACTGATTATCAACGGTGATATCAGGAACTGGCGATACGACCATGCAAAAGGAATCCTTGTGAGACATAAGTGATTTCATACTCAACTGATACAGAAAAAAGGCCCACCCCTGTTTTTGATAGAGGTGGGTCTGTTGTTCTGAAAGCGGGCCTCAATGCCTTAACTTAATGACATTGGGCGATTATCCCTACCTGTTTTCCTGCTTTGGCGCTAGAATACTGCTGATGGACGGTAATCAGGAAATCGCAATAGAGGAAATCGAGGCAGTGATGAATGCCTCCGGCTTCTCGCTCTGCCTTGTCATCATCACGATGGTGCTGGGCCTCCTGGCAATCAGGCTCTTCCTGACAGTCGTCAAGAGGCTGCTTCTCGTAAGCTCGCTCGACAATGCCCTCATCAGGTTCGTCACGACATCGATCAGGGTGCTGCTGGTCGTTACGCTGGTCCTGTATTCGATGTCTCTCCTGGAGATCCCCCTGACATCGATGATCGCGGTGCTTTCCGCAGCCGGTGTCGCTATCGGCCTTGCCATACAGGATTCGATAGCCAATGTCGCCAATGGCCTCATCATGATAGGCACGAGGCCGTTCAAGGTCGGGGATTACGTGAGGATAGGCGATGACGAGGGGACCATCGAGGAGCTCCGGCTGATGAACACGGTTCTCTCGACCGTGGATAACAAGAAGCTGATCCTGCCGAACAAGACCGTCTTCACGTCGCGCATAGAGAACTTCAATACCAATCCGATCAGGCGTATCGACCTTGTATTCACTGTCGATTACGACACGGACCTCAGCATGGCTCTCGATGTGACGAGGAAGGCCTGCATGTCGGTGCCGGCGGTGCTGGCCAAGCCTGCCCCGAGGGTCGAGTTCTATGAGGCGGCTGCCTCATCCCTGAATATCTCGGCATGGTGCTGGTGCGCGACATCCGAGTACTGGAATGCGTACTTCGGCATCCAGAGGGCGGTCTATGATGCATACATGGAGCATAAGATCCAGATCCCATATGACCAGCTTATGGTGAGCATGCGCAATGCGAAGAGACCTGCCGCAAAGCGCGCAGCCAAGGCCACTGCAGGGCAGGAGGAGCGGAAATGACCGATAGGCTGCTTCTCTACATCAGGGAATTCTGGCGCTTTGCCGGCGATAGGATAGTCAACTGGCTCGTGCTCATCCTCTTCCTGCTCGTCCTCGTAATCGCCACGAGGGGATACTCGAATACGCTTTCCTCCACGATGCGTAAGATACGCAGGCTCCTTCCGCGTCTCAATGCGCTGGCAAAGCGCAGGGATGGCAAGGTCAGGCATAAGGATATCAGGAGGGCATACTCATCCTCGCTGATGATCCAGCGCCTGATAAATGCATATACCTATGACCATCGCTTCGATATAAAGACCAGGGATGCGCAGTCATCGGTCAATTCAGCTGTGAAGATGCTGGAGAGCTTCATGCTGGCCAAGGATGTGAAGGCCGGTTCAGGCAGGACCGTAGTCCGCAATGTCGCTAAGCTGATGGAGAATGCGCTGGAGCAGCTCAAATGAAAAAGGCAACCCGTTTTGGATTGCCTTTTTGCTCCCCCGGAGGGATTTGAACCCCCGACAGGGTGGTTAACAGCCACCTGCTCTACCGACTGAGCTACAGGAGAATAAGTTCATTCGAACAATGAGTATTATGCAGATTTGCCATGGATGTGTCAATCATATTCACGAATAAAAAGGACATATGATATATTTGCCGGCAACGGAAGAAGATATGCAGGCGCATATGAATAGCCGGCATCTATTATGGCAGCATCTGCAGGCAATCATGTGCTTCCCATATACAGTGAAATGCCGCATGTCACTTCCCGGAGGTAATGCCTGTGATAAGCCATGCGGCATAAAGAGGCACCGAGAACAGCCCATCATCTGATCCGAAGTTCCTGGTTGAGAGCCTGATGCTGAGCGAAGGGGTGAATCTGTCCCGGAATACGGAGAGGCTCCTGGAACGCACATGCTCCCCGGCCTTGGCCTCTACAGGCACGACGGATGTTCCAGCCTGCAGCAGGAAATCGATTTCGGCCTGTCCCGATGACTCCCAGTAGTACAGGGGAATCCCTCCTGCTGTGAAAGCTGCCGCCACATAGTTCTCCGTGAGCCCGCCCATGAAGCGTTCCCCCATCCTGTTGAGCACGCTTTCCCTCGGCATCCCTGACATGCGTACCAGCAGCCCAGGATCGAGAAGATAGAGCTTGAAGGAGGACAGGTCCTCATATGCCTTGAGAGGGACTTCCGGTACCGTGACCTTCCCGCATCTCAGCGTGAGGCCTGCGGCGCAGAGCCATTCCAGGGACTTCCCGAATATGGCAGCCGTCGCGCCTCTGCGTATGAGGTTGTACTGGAACTTCCTATTATCCTTTGCAAGCTGCATCGGAATCGTGTCGAATGCTCGCTGGGATAGCACTTTCTGGCCGTCATCTGCGTATTTGGCGATATCGGCCCTGTAGTCGGAAAGGATGCCTTCCTGCACCTCTCCCGCATCGAAATAGCTTCCCCTTTCCAGATAGGTAGAGACTACGTCAGGCATGCCTCCTACGACGAGGTACGTACGGTAGAGGCCAAGAAGCCTCCCATGTATGGCGGATGGAAGCGGAGAGCGCGACAGGAACGCCTCACGGCACATGGTTGCCAGTCCTTCATCGCCTGATGCGATGAGGAATTCCTCGAAATCCAGCGGACAGAGCCTCACTGTCCGGACCTTGCCAACAGGGAACGAGAAGTCCTTCCTGCTTATCGCGACCTCGAGCAGGCTTCCCGCACCCATCACATGCAGGTCGAGGCCGCTGTCGCAGAAATACTTCAGGGCCGTAATGGCGCGGGGACAGGCCTGTATCTCATCCAGTATGATCAAGGTCCTCCCGGGAACGAATCTGATGCCCGTCAATGCCTCGAGCTGAGGAATGATAGCCTCTGGTCCGATATCGCCATCGAAAATGGATTTCGCAGCGGGATTCCTCTCGAAGTCCACGGCAATTACAGCATCAAACGCTTCCCTGCCGAACTTCTCCATGATATAGGTCTTTCCTGTCTGCCGGGCTCCTGTGATGAGAAGCGGCTTGCGTACTGACTCCTCCTTCCACTCGGAGAGTATCCCCTCAATCTTCCTGTACATGCCAATATTCTAGTATCAAAATGACTTTTAAGTCCAGAAAAATCATTTACAAGTTGATTTTTCCGAAGATAAAAATCATTTTTTGCGAAATTGTCCATGGTTTTCCCTCCCTTGCAGGATCGGAGTCATAAAGGATCCGTATGCATAGCCTGCTGGCTTTTGCCGCTGCCGGACGGACTGGAGACCATATCCAGGTTTGAAATGGGCTGTGGTATAATCAAGCCACAGCATGAGGGGATACTTGATGATATTGATAAAGGCCCTGCTTCTTGCATGGCAGCTTCCGCAGGCAATCATCGGCTTCCTGCTCTCGAGGGGAGCGGAAAGGAAGCGCCGCGGCGATGTCGCATACTACCAATGGAAGAGGAGGGGCAGCATCAGCCTCGGGCCTTTCATCATCGTCGACGGTCCTGCATCGATAGACCATGAGCGGGCCCATTCCGTGCAGAGCTGCATGCTGGGGCCTCTCTATCTCATCGTCATAGGGCTGCCTTCGCTTATATGGTGCGCGCTCTATTCGTATACAGGGCTCAGGCACAGGGCTGGCTACTATAGCTTCTATACGGAAGCCTGGGCAGAGGCCATCAGGCGCAGGCGGTGGCCTGATTGATGGGAAAAGCCCTGCATCCGATGATGGGAAGCAGGGCTTGCATTGATGGGATTTGCGCTTATCTTCTCGTGCGGAACTCGTAGGGAACCGGGTCGCAGCCATCCCAGATGATCTGCCTGAAATGCTTCGGGTCCGTGTTGCCCTCTGTGTTCACCATGAATACCAGCGAGTCCTTGTCGAGCTTCATCTTCTTCCTGAGGTCCTCGTCGCCCTTCTCGGTAAGGATGGCATAGAGCGCTCCGAGCGGGACCGCTCCTGATTCCCCGGAGATCATGAACGGGTCTCCCTTGAGCGGGCAGGAGAGGATCCTCATGCCTCTGGCAGCGACATAGTCAGGTACCGAAAGAAAGAAGTCCGCATTGTGCGAGAGGATGTCGAATGCGATCGGAGACGGGTCTCCGCAGGCAAGCCCTGCCATGATCGTGTCGAGGTCTCCCTTGACGCTGTGGCATGCGCCGTCATTCGCCTTGATGGATTCGAATACGCAGGGTGCCTTGTCCGGCTCGACGACGATGAAAACAGGTGGGTTCTCCGGGAAGAGGGCGGTGTAGAAGCCGACTACGGAGGCGGCAAGCGCGCCGACTCCAGCCTGCACGATGACATGCGTAGGCCTCTTTATGCCCATGCCGGCGAATTCCTCCTGCGCCTCGAGGAGCATCGTGGTATATCCCTGCATGATCCATGTGGGGATCTCCGTGTAGCCGTCCCATGATGTGTCGCTGATGATCGTCCAGCCGTACTTCTTCGCATCCTCGGCGATGAGGCGGACGGCATCATCGTAGTTGCCGTCGACGACCTTGACCTCGGCCCCATAGCCCCTGATCGCATCGATCCTGGCCTTGGATGTCTCCCTGTGGACATAGATGACGCACTTGTGGTTGAGCTTCATCGAGGCCCAGGCGATTCCCCTGCCGTGGTTGCCATCTGTCGCTGCTGCGAATGTTATGTCGCCGAGGCGCTTATGGCACTCCTCCGATGCGAGGTAATCATATGTGGTCTCCTCGTCCGTCAGCCCCAGCTTCTTCTGGATGTACCTTGAGACGGCATAGGATCCGCCAAGCACCTTGAAGCTGTTCAGCTCGAGGCGCTGGGCCTCGTCCTTTATGTATATGCCGCCGATGCCGAGCATGGAAGCAAGATGGGGGAGGGCCACAAGCCTTGTCATCCTGTATCCTGGTATGTCGCGATGGAACTTCATCGCGCGGCGTGCGACATCGACATTGAAGAGCTCCTTCGCCCTTGTCTGGTCCTTCTTTCCGTAGTCATAGACGATATAATCGAAATCAAGCATGGCCTGAATATATGACTTTAGCGGAATTAATGCAATATACAGAATGATTTATCGAAAAGATTGATGTATACATCAAAATCTGATTGCATAATTGCGTGAAAATGAATGCCCTCCGGATTCGCCGGAGGGCTATGCGTCACTTTCTCAGGCTGTCTGCGTTCGCCTGGTATACCTTCCATGTGGAGGCAATCAGGGTATCGACATCGGAATGCCTTGCGCTCCATCCCAGCTCCTTATGGGCCAGGGTGGAGGAGGCCACCAGCCTGGCAGGGTCGCCAGGGCGCCTCGGCTCATCCACCGATGGTATGGGCTGCCCGGTGATGCGCCTGGCGGCTTCCACCATCTCACGCACCGATATCCCCTTCTCCGATCCGAGGTTGACGATGATGTCCCTGTTGTTCCTCATGATGTAGTCAGCTGCCATCACATGGGCCTCCGCAAGGTCCGTGACATGGACGTAATCCCTGATGCATGTGCCGTCCGGCGTGTCGTAATCGGTGCCGAAGATTCCTACCTTGGGTCTCACGCCGCAGGCGCATTCCATGATGATGGGCAGCAGGTTGGCAGGATTCCTCTCCAGGCCGAGCATGCGTCCCTGCGTGTCGTAGCCTGCCGCGTTGAAGTACCTCAGCGCCGCGAATCTCAGCCCCTTGAGCTTCGAGTACCACCTGAGGTTCTGCTCGATAGCAAGCTTGGTATAGCCGTAGTAGTTCTCCGGATCCGTCGGATGGGCCTCATCGATCGGTATGTACTTCGGCTCCCCATAAGTGGCTGCGGAGGAGGAGAGGATGAAGTTCATGCATCCGTGCCTCTCGCATTCGGTCATGATGATGAGCGAGCCCGTGATGTTGTTCTCGCTGTACTTCTCCGGCTTCACCATCGACTCCCCGGCTGCCTTGAATGCGGCAAGATGGACCGCTGCATCCCATCCGTCGGAAAGGACCTCTGCCACATGCTCCCTATCCAGGATATCGCCTTCATAGAAGGACGCGCCTTCCGGTACGTTCGACCTGAGTCCCGTGGAGAGGTTGTCATAGATGCCTACATGGTCCCCTCTGTCCATGAAAGCCATCGCCACATGCGTGCCGATATAGCCGGCACCGCCGAAAAGAAGTACTCTCATCTTTCCCTCCTAACAATAGATTCTACAGCCTATCCGATGTTATTTGAACCTGCTGATTATCCTTTCGATCTCCTTCATCCTCTCATCAAGGAGTTCCCTGCTGGAAGCTTCTGCCACTACCCTGAGCAGTGGCTCGGTATTGGACTTGCGGACATTGAACCACCAGGAGCTGAATTCGATTCTGTAGCCATCGAAGTCCATCACGCGTACCGGATGCCGGGGAAGGAACTCGTCGCAGAGCGCCTTCATGGCCCCGTCCTGGTCCCCGATCCTGAAGTTGACCTCGCCGCTGTTGGCATAGCGGATGATCCCCCTTATTTCCTCCGAGAGCGTCTTCCCCTCAGCCTTCAGCGCCCTCACCGCTGCCATCACGAGGATGGAGGCGAAGATGCCGGAGTCGCACCAGAAGAAGTCCCTGAAGTAGAAGTGGCCCGCCAGCTCTCCGCCGAAGACCGCATCAAGCTCGCGTATCTTCAGCTTGGCGAATGCGTGGCCAACCTTCCACGTATGCACATCGAAGCCTAGCTTGGCAAGGCGCTCTGTCGTGCTCCACGAGGTCCTGATGTCCTGCACGCAGCAGCCTGTGATCCCTTTCGAGGCATAGTATTCGCCGATGATGGCGATCATGTAGTCAGGCTGTATGAAGCGGCCTTCCTCATCGGTGAATACGACCCTGTCGCCATCGCCGTCATAGATTACCCCGATATCGGCATGGGCGGCGCGCACGGCCTCCCCGAGCATCCTGCAGTTGGCCGGGTCGAGGGGATTGGGCTCATGCGATGCGAAGGTCCCGTCGAATGTGTCGTTTATATAGCTGATGCCATCAGTGCCGAGGATCTCGCGGCTGACGAGGCTGGTGACGCCTGATGAGCCGTCCACGACGACACGCAGTCCTGCGGTATCGACGAATCCGCGCATGTAGGAGATATAGCTCTCTCTCATATGCCCATAATCCTTCACCGTGCCTCTTTCTGCAGCCGGCTCTATCCTGCCTTCCTGGCAGAGCCGCTCGAGTTCCCTCAGCCCCGTATCGATCCCTACGGGAAGAGCTCCCCTGCGGCTGATCTTGAGGCCGTTGTATTCCTTGCTGTTGTGCGATGCCGTTATCTGCACGGAGGCATCCGCATCAAGCACCGCAGTCGCATAATAGACCATCGGCGTGGTAGCAAGCCCCAGGTCCCAGACATCGGCCCCGCTGTCGAGTATGCCCCTCGTGAGCGCTTCATGCGCAGCAGGGGAGGAGAGCCTGATATCGCGTCCGACGATGACCTGCCTCGCTCCAAGCAGTCCCGGGAGGAAGAAGCCGGCCCTGTAGCAGAGCTCCTCATCGATATCCTTTCCCCATACGCCCCTGATGTCATATGCCTTGAATGCGCTCATCCTTCCTCCCTGAACCTCCTGATGCTCCCGGCAAGCTCCTTATGGCTGCCTGGCTCGATGAAGATCACCGTGCCATCCTTCAGCGACAGCTTCGTCACTATCCTGCGGAACATCCGGTCGAAGGCATTGGCCTCCTTCGATATGTCCTTCCCACAGCTTGCCGATTTCGCGGCAGATGACCAAGTGACCTGCGTCATGTCTGCGATATCCTCTATGGGGAAGGCCACTTCGAGCTTCACGTATTCCTCGTCCTTGGGACGCGTCCTCCTGATGGGGATGCCAAGCAGCGTAGGCCCCCTGTCGAAGTCCTCGTAGGCTACGGTCCTGCCATCGGTATAGAGCAGGATGCCGTATTCCCTGACCTCATGGCCGAGCCTCGCATACCATGTGCAGTATGTTCTGTAGCGGATCTTCCCGCCGAGCTTCTCCTCCCTTTCCCTGATGAACTGGGCAACATCTGCTGTATCCATACAGAAGATTCTAAAGCATAGGACGCCGGATTTCAGCTATACTCTTTTCCATGATACGCGTAGGCAATGACTGGCAGCCGCTTTTTGATGAGGAGCAGGCCAAGCCGTATTATCTGAATCTCAGGAGCTTCCTCAAGGGCGAGTATGCGACGAAGACGGTCTATCCTCCGATGGATGAGATCTTCAATGCCTTCCGGCTCACCCCGTTCGCGGATACGAAGGTGATCATAGTCGGGCAGGACCCCTATCATGAGCCCGGGCAGGCGATGGGGCTGTCCTTCTCCGTGCATGAGGGGACCGAGGAGCCGCCTTCGCTCAGGAACATCCACCAGGAGATCATCGAGGAGGGCGTGGAGCAGGGTGAGTGGTCCTCTGACCTCTCCAGATGGGCAAGGCAGGGAGTCCTCCTGCTGAACTCAACCCTCACGGTGGTCGCCCACAGGGCCGCATCCCATGCAGGCAGGGGATGGGAACGCTTCACCGACAATGCGATAAGCGCCCTCGGCCGCGATGCGAAGCCGCGTGTCTTCATGCTCTGGGGCAGCTATGCCAGGAGCAAGAAGGTCCTGATAACCAACCCATCACACCTCGTGCTCGAATCAGCGCACCCCAGCCCGCTGAGCGCCTACAGGGGCTTCTTCGGCAATGGCCACTTCAGGGCCTGCAATGAATTCCTCCGCAGGAGGGGCGAGGCTCCGATAGCCTGGTGACGGGAGGTGTGGTAGAATATCCTCATGCGTACATTGATAAAAGGCGGTCTGCTCATAGACACGGAATGGATGAGGCATCAGGATATCTATATCGAAGGATCGAAGATCCGCAGGGTCGCCCCGGATATCGACATATCGACCCTTCCTTCCGATACGCAGCTGATACATGCGGAAGGGCTCTGCGTCCTTCCGGGAATCATCGATGCCCATACGCATTACCATCTGGTATCGCGCGGCACGGTCACGGCTGATTCCTTCGCCGAAGGCTCAAGGCTCGCTGCTTTCGGCGGCGTCACCACCGTCGTCGATTTCGCGGATGACGATAAGCGCTCCCTTGCCGATTCGGCAAGGGCAAGGCGCCATGAGATGGCTCCCATGGCCATAGACTATGCCCTCCATCAGGGTGTCTACAAGTTCAGGGAAGGCCTCGGCGATGAACTGAAGGCCATAGCCGATGCAGGCATAGGCACATTGAAGATCTTCACCACCTACAGGGATGTAGGGTATCTGGTCGAGAAGCGGGAGGACCTCAAGGCCATCTTCTCCATGGCCCATGGGCTGGGGCTGATGGTCTCTGTCCATGCGGAGGATGACCAGATCATCACGGAGATCGGCAGGAACTGGAAAGGCGGCTATAGGCCTATCGACCATGCAGCGCTCAGGCCTGCATCGGCAGAGGCTGCTGCCATAAGATATGTCGGAGGCATTGCAGAGGAAGTGGGCATGCCTGTCTATATCGTCCACCTCTCGTCAAAGGAAGGCCTTGAGGCTGTCAGGGATCTGAGGAGCCGCGGCGTGAAGGTCATCGTGGAGACGACTCCCCATTATCTCTTCCTCGATAAGTCAAGGCTGGAAGGGGAGAAGGGGCCGCTGTATGTGATGACGCCGCCGCTGAGGACAAAGGAGGACAACGAGGCGCTGCAGGAGGCCCTCATCGATGGCGAGATACAGGTAGTCGCCACCGACCACTGCTCATTCACGTATGACCAGAAGCTTGCCAGCGATGACTGCCGGACCATATATCCCGGTATCCCAGGCACGGAGGAGCTCCTCCCGCTCATGAACACATTCGGGCTCGTAAGCGGCAGGCTCTCGCTCTCGCAGATAGTCAACCTCATCTCCACAGGGCCTGCCAAGTACTTCGGCCTCTATCCTGAGAAGGGATCCCTGGAGGAAGGCACCGATGCGGATATCGTGCTCTTCAACCCAGACTTCTCCTGGACGCTCGGCAGGGATACCATCCACTCGGCAGCCGGCTATACGGCCTATGATGGCATGACCGTGACAGGCAAGGTCGTGATGACCTATCTCCGCGGAAGGCTTATCATGGGCGATGGCCTCTACCTCGGCGTGGAGGGCGATGGCAGGTTCCTGAAGGTGAAGAGGAACTGATCCGTGATCTTTCTGCGTATTTACGCATTTTAGATACGCTTCCTATTTGCATATTGGCTATATACTAAGCGGATTGTTGCTAAGGAAAATGCGTATTTACGCAGAAAAATTGGCTGCTGATTTTATTGCAGCCATAAGATGCGTATGATATCCTAGCCGTGGAGGCTCAGACATGAAGAAATCTAAGCATGCAGGGGGGGGGTATTTGCAAATAGCATAATCACTGCTATCCTTGTATTCCTCATTGTTTCCGTTCTTGTCGGATGTTCATATGGCTATCCAGGGATTCCAGGATTCCCGGGATACTGGCCAAGCGATAACCAGATGGATCCAGGCGATGTAGCATCGGCGATAAATATCCCTGGAATCGTCAATGACCTTAAGAGTGCGAATCGTCCTGACGGAATGTCCATAGTCTGGGAAAATGGTTCGCAGGCAAAAGGTCTCAGGGCAAAATCCACGGAAGGCACAATCATTGCAGCAGTTACCCTTGGCGGTTATTCCGGAGAAGGGCTTAACAAGGGACTTGGCATTGAATCTATTTCCGGGTTCCTCCGGATTGCATTCGATGCGATGGTCGATGCGACTTCCGCTACGCTTGACAAATATGTTGTAAGTGAAAGCTCCCTTACCCTCAAGCAGGAAAACGAGAGCACGACATATAGGGCCAGCATCAAGGCTTCTGGCAATGCCAAGATAGAGATTGAATATGCTGAATCGACATCAGGAACGCTTGCTGTAACGACTGTAGAAGTGTCTGTATCCGCCACGGTTGACGCTGGTGCATCTATAACCGTAGAAGGAACCACGATTGTCGATAATTCCTGGAAGGGCGGTGTGGATACTTCCTGGTATGATAGCAGCCAGGGCCCATTCACCATTTCCACGCCTGACCAGCTTGCAGGACTTGCCCAGATCGTGAATGAGAAGATTGACAATTTTTATAATAAGACAATCACGCTTTCTGCTGACCTTGATATGGGTAATCATCCCTGGACACCGATTGGGAATATAGCCACCCCGATAAACAACGAATACATCGGGAAGGAATCAGGCTATAACCTATTCAAAGGCACTTTCAATGGCAATGGAAAAACAATTTCGAATCTGGATATCAAGTGCTCTACTGACAGCAGCACCGGAAGCGGCCTGTTCGGGGTTGTCGGCGGTGGTGCCTCGATAATAGATCTGACGATTGAGAACTGCCGGGCTATGGGTGGTTCTTCATCATTCTTCGTAGGATCGTTCGTGGGCCTTATTCCTCATTGCGACAGCGGCACTCCGACAGAGGATGATACGGTTAATCTGGAGAAGCTTAATCTTACTGGTTCGGTTCAGATCCAGGGCGCGGCAAGTTTCGGCGGAATCGTCGGCAGGAACCACACTGCATCCAGGATCAGCATAAAGAACTGCCATGTGGATGCAGCCGCCGGATCATTCCTCAGAGGAGTAGTCGGCGGCCCGAGCATTATGGGAGGTATAATCGGTGCGGCTTATGGCACCCATGGAAATAACGCCAACGTCATAGAGAACTGTTCCGTATCGATTGATACGATTGCAGGCGATGTACAGTGCATCGGCGGTATAGCTGGCCATTTTGAGGAAGGTAGGATTAGTCAGGTCTCCGTAATTGACGTCGACATCTCCCTTAAACCAGCTCCTAATACCAGCTCTGATTATTATGGATATGATCCTTATGGTATAGGACTCGTCGCAGGTACTGTCGGAGGTACTGAGCCAGTAAGCGGAACAGATCCGTATAGCCCACAAAAAGGCCATGAAGTGAACTACTATCAGAGTGGATGCCAGTTCACAGACTCAACGCTCTCAAGCGGTCCTAATACACCTTATGAAGGACAAGATAGATATTCTGGAGGTCTGTTCGGGACAGTAAGGAACACGCAGAAGAATAGCAATTATCAGCTTGTATCCCCTGAAAAGGTTGTTGTTTTCCACTGATAATCATCCATCGGATTCCGCTCTTGAAAAAAGCGGAATCCGCGCAGTTGGCTCATAGGATCAAAACGTATGGATGGCGGGATTCCGGAATCTCCGGAGTCCCGTTCCGTTGTTATAGGTCTTATTTCCCCTCTAGCGCCATCATCTTATCGATCCTGCGCTGGTGCCTTCCGCCTTCGAATCCGGCATCTATGAAGGCGTCAAGGATGCTCTCCGGCTTCTCCGTATATTCGACCCTGCCGCCGAATGCGATGAAGTTGGCGTTGTTGTGCCTCTTGGCCATCTCTGCAGCATATGCGTTCTGAGGCAGCGCGCATCGGATTCCCTTCATCTTGTTCGCGGATAGCGATATGCCTATGCCGGTACCACAGAGAAGCACTCCGAATTCATATCCGCCCCTGCGGAATTCCTCCACGGCTTTCTCCGCCATGTCAGGATAGTCTATGCTCTCGGGCGTCGTCGTGCCCAGGTAGTCCACTTCATACCCACGGCTCTCCAGGTGTTCCTTCATCCTGCGGGCAAGGTCTATGGCAGCTTGGTCATTTGCCATTACGGCTTTCTTCATCTTTTCCTCCTCGGGAGTTCATTATACCATTTATGCATGGAAGTTTTCATTACAGGGCACAGGAATCCCGATATGGATTCCGTATGCTCCGCATGGGCATATGCAAGGCTGAAGAATTCGCTTGATGAGGTAAATAGATACACGCCGGTGGTGCTGGGGCCGGCCAACAGGAATACGCGCAGGATATTCTCGGAGCTCTCGCTTGAGCTGCCGATGTTCCTCCATGACGTGAAGCCCAGGGTAGGCCAGGTCACGAGGCATGCGACGTACAGCATGCGCTCGGATGACCCTGTCTATCTCCTGATGGACCTCTTCGCGCGGATGAAGCCTACGGTGGTGCCGGTGATAGATGATGGCGATTACCGCGGGCTGCTTTCCGCTGACGATATGAATGCGTTCTTCCTCCGCGAGAGCGTCAATGGCTCGAGGCAGAGCTATCTGATCTCGCAGGACAATATCGCAAGGGTGATCAAGGGAGCGTTCCTGAAGAGGAGCGATGATGGTTCGGTGAGGGCGCCTTACATGGTAGGCGCGATGGAGTACCAGGTATTCCTCTCCAGGCTGGGGAAGTGCGCCGAGAAGCCCGTGCTCATCATCGGCGACAGGCGCAAGCACCTTGCTGCCGCAATCGAGAAGCAGCTCCCGGGCATCGTGCTTACGGGCGTGGAGGACCTCGATGCCTTCGACTTCGATTTCTCCGCTTTCAGGGGATTCGTCTACCTCTCGGCGCTTGATACGGCGGAGACGCTACGCCTCATGAGGCTGTCGACGCCCCTTTCCGATATCCTCGATCCGGAAGGGGAGTTCTCCGCAGATGCCGATGAGCTTTTCGATGATGCCAAGAGGAAGCTTGCCGAGAGCGAGAAGCGCGGTATGTCGATATACGATGGCGGCAGATGGGCGGGGTTCGTCACCAGGAGGTGCTTCCTCGACAAGCCGAGGCAGCGCCTTATCCTCATGGACCACAATGAGGCGGAGCAGTCGGTATCAGGGATAGAGGATGCGGAGATCATCGAGATCATAGACCACCACCGGCTGGCTGCCCCGAGGATGCGCAATCCCATCTACATCTGCTCAGAGCCGCTGGGCTCCACCTGTACGATCGTCTATGAGCAGTACAGGAAGTGGGGCGCCGATATCGACGAGGTGACTGCCAAGGTGCTTCTGGCAGGCCTGCTTGCCGATACTGTGATCCTCAAGAGCCCGACGACGACCGATTACGACAGGCATGTGGCTGCCAAGCTGGCTGCCATCGCTTCCGTGGATATCACGGAATACGGCAATGATATCTTCTCGGACAGCCTCGGCCTCGCTGCGCAGGATCCGAAGGCGGTCATCTCCGCCGATATGAAGCGCTATAAGGAGAAGGGCATTTCCTTCGCGATATCCCAGGTGGAGGTGACCAACATGTCGGAGATACGCGATATCAGCAGCCGTTACCTTGAGGCGCTGGGGAACGAGAAGTCGGCCCTGGAGCTTGACTGGGCGATGCTGCTGGTCACCGATGTGGTGGCAGAGACATCCGTCCTCCTCACTACGGATTTCGATGGCATAGCCAGGCTGCCTTATGACAGGATATCCGCAGGGGTGTACAGCCTGCCTGGCGTGCTGTCGAGGAAGAAGCAGCTGCTGCCTGAGATCCTCAGCATGCTCGATGAGGCCTAGACTCCCTGTATCCTGATTATCGAGGGGATCTGGCGTATGGCGGCGATGGTCCTCTTCATGTCGCCATCGCTGTCGGCGCTGACCGTGAACGTGCCCACAAGCCCTTCCGGCGCTACATCCAGCGCGCCCTGTATCAGATGCCCGCCGTGCTTCCTGACGGCATTGTCTATCTCGCCGAAGAGCTCGGCATTGAACTTGGCTACCACCGAGAAGCGCCTGACGAGCTCCTGGCTGTCCCATTCCACGGGCACGATCCTGTTCTCCGCCTCCGGCATGTTCCGCAGGTTGGGGCAGTCGGCCCTGTGGATCACGTAGCCGCGTCCGCGCGTGATATAGGCGACGATCTTGTCGCCATGGACGGGATTGCAGCACTTGGCGAAGTCGAAGAGTATGTTGCTGCTGTTGCCGATGATGACTGAGCCCTTCTTGCTGTCGGTGTTGATGAACTTGAGGCCCTGCATCAGCGGGATGATGGCCTTGGCGCTCTCCATCGGCGAGAGGGCAGGCTTCTTCTCCTCCTGCAGCGGCGATGCGGCGATGGGGATGTTCGTCTGCGTGTTCTTGTTCAGCCAGGCCCTGATCTTCTTCCTTGCTGATGCTGTCTGCGCGTACTCGAGCCACTGCTGGTTGGGATGCGCGGATGGGCTTGTCATGATCTCCACGATCTGCGTGTTGCCCAGCGGCTTGTTGAGGGCGATGATCGATCCGTCGGCCTTGGCGCCTGAGCAGTGGTTCCCGATATCCGTATGTACCTTGTAGGCGAAATCGAGCGCGGTGGAGCCTACGGGGAGCTCTATTACATGGCCCTGCGGGGTGAAGATGACTATGGAATCCTTCAGGAGCTCGTTCTTGATCTCATCCATGAAGTCCTCGGACTGCTCGATTTCCTTCGACCATGTCTTTATCTTGCGGATGATCTTCTGGTAGTTGATGGAGTCGACGGTCTTCCATGTGCCTGACTCGGAGCCTGATGCCGCCTTGTAGGCCCAATGCGCGGCAACGCCTTCCTCCGCTGTCTTATGCATCTCCTGCGTCCTGATCTGGATCTCCAGGTGCCTGTTCTGCGGGCCGAGGACGGTGGTGTGCAGCGACTGGTAGTTATTGGCCTTGGGCATGGCGATGTAATCCTTGAACCTGCCCTCTATCGGGATCCATGTGGAATGGATGATGCCGAGGATCGTGTAGCATTCGACGGTGGTCTGGCAGATGACGCGGATGCCGAGGATATCGTAGATCTCATCGATCTCCTTCTTCCTCTTCTTGATCTTCTGGTAGATCGAATAGGCATGCTTCACGCGGCCGGTTATCTCGATATCGGTGATGCCGGCCTTGCGGCAGGCTTCCTCTATCGCCCGCGATACCTGCTTGATGTAGGCGGTGTACTCGCTCTTCTTCTCGAGCAGGTAGCTGTTGATGTAGTCATATGACTCGGGCTTGAGGGCCTTGAGCGAGAGGTCCTCGAGCTCGCTCTTGATCGTCGACATGCCGAGGCTGTCGGCAATGGGCGCGAAGATCTCCAGGCAGTCATTGGCGAAGGCGCGCTTGCGTTCTGGGGAGAGGCCCTGGATGGTCCTCATGTTATGGAGCTTATCGGCAAGCTTGATGAGGATGACCCTGAGGTCCTTAGACATCGCGAAGAACATCTTCTTGATGGTCTCCGCCTCCTGTATCGACTTCTCGTCGGTGATCCTGCTGATCTTCGTGACGGCCTGGACCATCTGCCCGACTTCCTTGCCGAAGATCTCCGAGATCTCCTCCTCGGTGGTGTCGGTATCCTCGATCGTGTCATGGAGCAGGCCCGCGGAGACCGTGTCGGCATCCATGCCGATCTGCATGAGGATCTCAGCCACCGCGATAGGGTGGGTTATGTACGGCTGCCCTGTCTTCCTCTTCTGGTCGCCGTGCTTCTGCGCCGCGAATATGGCCGCGGCCGTTATCTTGGCCTTGTCCTCCTCGCCATAGCGGATGATCTTCTTGACGAACTTGTCGACCAGCTCCTTGTTGGGGATTGCCTCATTGATTTCCTTTTCTTCCATAGATCACCCGTTCTTTTCCCGCAAGGTCCTTCCTTATCTGGATATAGCTGAATCCTGCGTGATGGAATATATTAGCACATATATCCATCTGCCGATAGTCGCACTCGATGAGGAGGTACCCTCCTTCATGCAGATGATGGATGCTTGTGCGGACAATCGCCCTGATGATATCGAGGCCGTCATCGCCGCCCCCTATGAATGCGATCCTGGGCTCCCTCTTCACGTCCCTCTCCGTCTCTTCGTACCAGCTCTCGGTGAGGTAGGGCGGATTGGAGGCGATGATGTCGAATGATTCCCCTTCCCATGGCTCGAAGAGCGAGCCGAGCCTGGCATCCGCATCGGTGCCGGTGTTCCTCCTGTAGTTCTCCCTAGCTATCTCCAGGGCCTGTGGGGAGATATCGGAAAGGGCGACGGGTATGGAGAGGGCATGGGAGATTGCCGTCCCTACGGCCCCGCTTCCCGTACAGAGGTCAAGGATGCGCGGCCTGCTGAAGGCTGCCGCGCATTCCAGCGCCGCGTCAACGAGCGTCTCGGTGTCCGGACGCGGTATCAGGACGCTGCTGTCGGTATGGAATGGCAGGCCGTAGAACTCCTTCTCGCCGGTGATGTATGCCATCGGGGTGCCATCCTTCCTCAGGGAAAGGAGGGAAAGCGCCTGCCGGCTGCTTTCAGCGCTGACCTCATCATCCGCATGGACGATCTGCGCGACGTCATCAAGGCCGGTGGCCATATGGATGATCATGCGGGCATCGACAGCCTCTGTCTCCGCCATCAGCCTGGCCTTGAGCTCCTTCAGCTTCATGCTTCCTGCAGGGCCTTCTCGCCGGCAGCGACCTTGAGCGCATCGATCACCTCGTCAAGCTCTCCTTCCATGATGAGGTCGAGCTTGTAGAGCGTGAGGTTTATCCTGTGGTCGGTGAGCCTGTTCTGCGGGAAGTTGTAGGTCCTGATCCTTTCCGACCTGTCCCCGCTGCCGACCTGGCTCTTCCTCTCATCGGCCCTTTCCTGCCTCTTCTTGCTCTCCTCGAGCTCGTAGAGCCTGGAGCGGAGCACCCTGAGCGCCTTCGCCCTGTTCTTGATCTGCGACTTCTCATCCTGGCAGATGACGACAAGGCCCGTGGGGATATGGGTCATCCTCACTGCAGAGTCCGTCGTATTGACGCACTGCCCGCCGGGGCCTCCCGCCCTCATGACATCGATCCTCAGGTCCTCGGGCCTGATCTCTATATCCGTCTCCTCGGCTTCCGGAAGCACCGCTACGGTGATGGCCGAGGTATGTATCCTGCCTGATGATTCGGTCTCGGGGACCCTCTGCACGCGGTGGACGCCAGATTCGAAGCGCAGCGAGCCATAGACATCCTTGCCCGATATCGAGACGACGATCTCCTTGAGCCCGCCGATGCCTGTCTCGTTCTGGCTCATGATATCCATCTTCCAGTGCTTCCTCTCCGCATAGCGCGAATACATGCGGAAGATATCGGCAGCGAAGAGGGCAGCCTCATCGCCGCCGGTGCCGGCCCTGATCTCCATGATGATGTTCTTGCCTTCCAGCGGGTCTGGCGGGATAAGCAGCATCTTGCACTGCCTCGTGGCTTCCTCCAGCTGCATCTCCAGCGCGGAGAGCTCTTCCTTGGCCATTTCCTGCAGCTCCGGATCCTCCTCGCTGTGGATCATCTCCTTCGCGTCGGAGATAGCCCCTTCAAGCCTGGTCATCTCCTCGAGCTTCTCTATCACGGGAGCCAGATGCGAGCGCTCCTGCATCATGGCCTTGTACTGCTTCATGTCAGAAAGGACAGCCTCGCTGGATAGCTGCGAGTCTATCTCCTCAAGCTGCTTCCTGTATTCCGGTAGCTTCTCAGTCATAATGCAGAGTATACCAATGGAGGGTGGCGATGCCAATTGCTATGGCGCCAGCACCTGCCTGTAGAGCTCCTGGCCATAGTCGCGCAGCTGGATCAGTATCGACTTGCCGCGCGCATCGGTATCGAGGGAATCGAGCTTCTCCTGCACATCGCGCATGTAGAGCTCGTATGTCTTCACGTTATCGAGGATAGGGGAGAGGAGCCTCTTGGCGCAGAAGTTCCTCCACATCTTCCTCTCATCCTCCGGCAGCGCCTCAGGCCAGTTCCTCGCCACCTGGCGCCACAGGAGCTGGTGGTACTTCGGGTCATCGAATACGTATTCCCCTGACCTGAGCCTCTCTTCCGGGCTGAGCCTGTGTATCCTTGCCAGCAGGCTCCTGTCATGGATGCTGGTGAGCCTGTCGTAGATGGCCAGGTCGGGATCGGTCTCGCCGCTCCTTGGCCGTTCCTCCTTCGCGCTGAGCACCGCCTGGCGCGAGAGGGCAGGGGCCGCCTTGGCCTCCCTGGCCTTCGCCATCACCTCTTTCCTGGTGAAGCCGAGCCTTTCCTCGCTTGCGCTGTCGAGGACGCTCATCGGCGCGATGAACGGTATGCGGTTGATGGCAAGGCGGAAGATGCCGGTGTCCTGGTATGAGCACTCCGGGCTTTGCGGGATATCCCGGGTCAGGTCGAAGCAGTAGAGCGCATTCGATTCAAGCGGGTCGATGGCAATCGGCAGCACCGGATGCGTATTGCCCTTCTCCGATACGAACATCGATGCCGTGTGCAGGAACGGCGCCGAATGCGATGCATTGATGAAATTGCGGATCTCGGCCTTCGACCTCATCGAGAGCGCCCATGAGAAGAGGTTGGGCTGCTTCTCCTTTATCAGCTTGGCGATGGCGATCGTCGCCCAGACATCGACGAGCGCATCATGGGCGCCTACCTGGTCGATATGGTTCTCCGCCGTCAGGTCGGTAAGCCTGAATGACGGCGCGCCCGTCTCCGGGTTGGTTATGGAGAAATCCATTCCCTGCGGCCGGAGGTCCCTTGTCGCCCTGACGAGGTTGATGATGTCCCATCTCGACCTCCCCGCGCCGTATTCCCTCTCATATGGGTCATAGAGGTTGCGGTAGAGCATGTTCCTGATGACCTCATCATCGAAGGAGACGGAGTTGTATCCGACGACGATCGTGTCAGGAACCATGAAGAGGTCGCGTACCCTGGCGATCAGCTCAGCCTCCGGCATGCCCTTGCTGTTGGCCTCCTGCGGGGTGATGCCGGTGATGAGGCATGCCTCCGGGGAGGGGAGGTAGTCGGGGGAGAGCCTGGCATAGAGGAGCACAGGCTCCTCGATCACGTTCATATCCATATCGGTGCGGATAGCCGCGAACTGGGCGAGCCTGTCGTATTTCGGATTGAGCCCGAATGTCTCTATGTCATACCAGAGGAATGTCTTCATCAGCGGTGGCAGTGATGCCCCTCTCCGTCATGATGGCAGCCGTGCTCATGCTCGCCGCCTTCATGGTGATGGCAGCATGATGCCTCCATATCGAACCGGAGATCGCCTGCGATATATGCCCTGACGGCTTCATCGGCATCCCCAGCCACTCCTGGGAAGAGCTTGATGCCGCATCCGGCGAGCACGTCGCGTGCCCTCTGCCCAGCGCCTCCTGCGATGAGCACCTCGACGCCATGCCCCTTCAGGAACGGTCCCAGCGCCTCATGGCCGCCTGTGCCTTCGGTGCTGACGACCTCTGAGCTGGCGATGCTGCCGTCCTCGACATCATAGATCTTGAAGTACTCGGTCCTGCCGAAATGGCCGAATACGCTTCCATCCGTATTATCATAGCAAGCTGCGATTATCATAATACCGAATATAATCGCAAATCGGGCGAAAGTGAATGCCGCCTTCTTTGACTTTCCATGCCGAAGGAAAATATAGTTAGTCCGGGTGGCTTGTGCTGCCATCTGCCGATGGGAGGCTGATCGTGAAGGATTCAAGGAAAGAGATAGTATCGTGGTCGCTCTATGACTGGGCGAACAGCTCGTTCGCTACGACGGTGATGGCAGGGTTCTTCCCCATCTTCTTCTCGCAGTACTGGTCATATGGCGCCGACAGCACGCAGAGCACGTTCTTCCTCGGGCTCGGCAATTCGGCCGCATCGCTGGTGATTGCAGTCATCGCTCCTGTCATCGGCGCCATCGCCGACAGGGGAAGCTACCGCAAGAAGCTGCTCATCTTCTTCGCCTTCCTCGGCTCCGTGATGACCATCGGCCTTGCCTTCATCGCCCTTGGCATGTGGCCGCTCGCCATCTTCTTCTACATCATCGCCACGATAGGCTTCTCAGGGGCGAACACCCTCTACGATTCGCTGCTGCCCTCCGTCGCATCGGAGAGGAAGATCGATTTCGTGTCATCGCTGGGGTATGGCCTCGGGTATATCGGCGGCGGGCTCCTGTTCCTCATCAATGTCGCCATGTATATCTTCCCATCCGCGTTCGGGCTCGAGGATGGCACCGCAGGCGTCAAGGCCTCGTTTGTGACCGTCGGCGTCTGGTGGATGGCATTCACGATCCCGCTCATCATCTTCGTCAAGGAGCCGAAAGGCGAGAAGATCGGGCTGGGGGAGGCTGTCAGGGAAGGCTTCGGCCAGGTCGGCAGGACGCTGAGGGACCTGCGGAACCTCAGGAGCATATCCTGGTTCCTCGTGGGATACTGGTGCTATATAGACGGCGTGGACACGATCATCAGGATGGCTACGGACTATGGCACGGCCCTCGGCTTCTCCGCTACCAGCCTCATCATCGCGCTGCTCATCACGCAGTTCGTGGCATTCCCGGCGGCCATCGGCTACAACCTCCTCGGCCGCAGGATAGGCGTCAGGAACGCGCTCAATATCGCGATATTCGCATATATAGCCATAGCGACGATGGGCTACTTCATGCAGACCGAGGCGCATTTCTTCATCCTCGCTGTCTGCATCGGCCTCTTCCAGGGCGGCATACAGGCGCTTTCCCGCTCATACTACTCCCGCCTCATACCGGCAGAGCATGCATCGCAGTTCTATGGGTTCTTCAACATGCTAGGCAAGTTCGCCGCCATCATCGGCCCGCTCCTCGTCGGGGTCATCACGCTTATCACGGGAGACCAGAGGAACGGCATCTTCTCGCTGGTCGTGCTCTTCATCATAGGATTCCTGCTTCTCCGCAGGGTCGATGAGGGCAGGGCTGCCGAGGAAGTGGAGGCATATCGCCGAATTCAATGATTGCCCGATGGGCCTGGTGCTGGTAGAATCAATCCTATGGTGAGAAGGATCTCTTTGCTCATCCTCATGGCTGTCTGCCTGTGCTCCGCGGCTTTCGGGGCGATGGACAGGGAATCGCAGCTTGCAGTCGACGGAGCCTACACGGCGTTCGCCTCGGCGATAGCATCATATTATTCCGATCCGAAGGTAGGGCTGCAGGGCGTCACGTTCGACAGCCTGGCAGGCCCGGTGCCCGGCGAGATCTCATTCGTGCGCTCCGACATCTCCACGTACCAGGGTTCGTTCGGCTTCTTCGCCGATGATACCCGCTCCACTCTCGTCATGGCTATCATCAACGGCTTCATGCAGGGACATTCCATGGCCCTCTCGGCAGGTGAGCTGGTCGTCGACGGGACGATGCGGGTGACCGAGAGCAGCGGAATCACGCCGGAGCTGGGGGCATCCGGGAACTGGGAGGGAGCAGAGCTCCGCTTCACCGCATCGCTTGCGCTTGATGGGAAGCTGCTCTCACATGGTATCATCGTGGAAGGTTCGTTCCGCATCACAGGGATGGAGAACCGTTCCATAGAGCTGGAAACCGAGTATTTCAAAGTGGATGGAGTGGAGTACAGCCTGCTTGATGCTGTATATTCATTCTGATCCGATGGAGGGATTTTATGGGTAAGGCGGAGGATTTCATCGCGCGCCACAGGCTTGGCGCTGCCGATGTCGATGAGGATGCGGTTCTCGCATTCTTCCTGGATGAGATGGGAAAGGGGCTTGCGGAGGACGGCGGCAGCTCGCTGGCGATGATCCCGACGTATATCGCCCCAGATGCCGATATAGTGCCGGACAGGTCCGTGATAGTCATGGATGCCGGCGGCACCAACTTCCGTACCTGCCTCGTGACGTTCGGTGCGGACAGGAAGCCTGTCATCTCGGATTTCCAGAAGGTAGGCATGCCGGGCGCGAAGAGCCCTGTCACCGCGAAGGAGTTCTTCTCCATCCTCGCCGATAACGTGGAGCGCCTCATCGACAGGAGCGACAGGATCGGCTTCTGCTTCTCCTACGCTACCAGGATACTCGAGAACCATGACGGCATCCCGATGATCTTCTCCAAGGAGATAAAGGCCGAGGAGGTTATCGGCATGCCTCTGGGCGAGAACCTGCTGGCTGAGCTGGCAAGGCGCGGGCATGATGTGTCGAAGCACAAGGTATCGATCGTCAACGATACGGTCGCCACGCTGCTTGCAGCCAAGGCAGCCTGCCCTGACCATGCATCATCGTATGTGGGCTTCATCCTCGGCACGGGCACCAATACCGCGTATATCGAGAGGAACGCCAATATCGGCAAGCTGGGCGGCAAGGCCGATGGAAGGCAGATCATCAATGTCGAGTCCGGCTGCCTCCGCCTCGATATCGGGGACCTCGACAGGAAGTTCATCGCCGGCACGAAGGATCCGGGCTCATACTGGTTCGAGAAGATGATCTCCGGCGCATACCTCGGCGAGTTCGCGGCCTGCGCCATAAGGGAGGCTATCGCCGAAGGCGTGTTCTCCCCCATCTTCGCGGAGCGCTTCAGCCAGATCCAGCCGCTCAACACGACGAGGATGAGCAACTACCTCGAGATGTGCCATAACATGGATTACGACCTCGTCCGCTGCGTGGACGGCAATGAGGAGGATGCCTCCAGCCTCTATAAGATCCTCAAGTCGATCATCGAGAGGGCAGGAAAGCTTACCGCGATCAACCTCACGGCTGCCATCCTCGCCTCCGGTGCGGGTACCGATCCCCGCGAGCCGGTCGTCATCAATGCCGACGGCACTACCTTCTACAAGACGGAGTTCCTGGAGTTCTATACGAGGCTGTATCTCGATGCCATCCTCGAGAAGAGGCATGGCAGATACTACCAGATGGTGCAGATCGACAGCTCGCCGACGCTCGGCGCGGCCATAGCGGGGCTCTCCGTCTGATGGCTGTCCTTGCCATACATGACTTCTCCTGCTATTCGAAGTCATCGCTTACGGTAGCGCTTCCCGTGCTGGAAGCGCTTTCCGTGGAGGCAGCGGCCCTGCCTGCCGCGCTGCTCTCCACGCAGACCGATGGCTTCGATGATATCTATATAAGGGACCTTGCCGATGATATGGTGCGCATATCGGACCGCTTCTCCTCCCTCGGCATCGCCTTCGATGGCATATACTCGGGGTTTCTTGCCTCAGAGCGGCAGATAGGCATCGTCTCATCCCTGATCGATAGATATGATACGCTCACGCTGGTGGACCCGGTGATGGGCGATAACGGAGAGCTCTACCAGACGGTTACCGAAGGGCATGCCAGGGCTATGGCGCGCCTTGCGAGGAAGGCCGATATCATCACGCCTAACTTCACTGAGGCTTCCATCATCGCGGATATAGGCCCGCTGCCGGCAAAGCTGGGGCAGGGTGACATAAAGGACCTCGTCACCGTCCTCAGGTCGCTCGGCCCGAGGAAAGGCGCGATCACCTCGATTCCACTCGAGGCCGGAGGGCTGGGCAATGCCGCCTGGGATGGCGAGGAGATAAGGCTCTTCCAGTATGATGACATCGGGGTGTCGTATCCCGGTTCCGGCGACCTCTTCGCATCGATACTCTTCGCGCTCTCCGTGAAGGGGAACAGCTTCTTCGGCTCCGTGCTCCATGCGACATCCATCGCCTCGATAGCGATTGCCTCCGCCAAGGTGAAAGGCCGGGAGCGCCGGCTAGGTATCGAGCTTGCCCCTGTCATGGCTGAGCTCAGGCGCAGGGCCCTTTAGCTTCACCGAGTCATGCACATCCTCTTCCATCAGCATCGCGGCATATGACCTCAGCTTCCGCTCCGAGGCATCGGCTGTCTTCATGCCTGCCTCCAGCAGCTCCTTGGTGTCCGTGGGCTTGATGGAGTCCAGCTTGATCTTCTTCTCCAGCACAGGCTCCCAGACCCTCGTATAGGAGAGGTCCCTGATGCTTCCCGCGATGATGTCGACATTCTCCAGGCCGGCTTCCGTGTAGATCTTGATCACAGGCGACGCCCAGCTCTTGATCCCTCCGCCGATGTCCCTGTCATCGAGATGGAATCCGGGCGACCCTGTCGAGAGCGACAGTATCCTGAACTCATCGGCATCGGGATAGAGCTTCCTGGCCTCTGCATATGCGAGCAGCGATGGGTTGTTGGCTATCAGGCCGCCATCGATGAGCTTGAGGACCTTCTTCGTCCTGCTGTCGAAGAACTCCGCGGGAGGGAAGTACATGGGGGCTGCGGCGCTGGCCCGGGCCGCTTCGCGGGCGAAGGCGGTATTGCCGTCCCAGCTCCTGAAGAGATAGCTCCTGCCGCTCCTGATATCGAATGAGACGGCGATGGTGGGGACGCGCATGTCGCACATCCTGGTATCCTTCAGCATCGTCCTGAGGAAATCCTCGAACGGCGCTGCCGTATACTTGTCCTGCAGGATGGGATAGAGGAATGTCTTCGAGCTCCAGGATGAGGGGAAGATGCGGGGGCCGTTGTCGATATAGATATCCTTGAAAAGCGTCGGGTCCGCTCCCGGGGCTATGTATCCCCTGATGAAGCTCTCCTTCCTGAAGAGCCCGGTACGCCGCATGCCCTCGACCGGGAAGGGGCTGATGCGCTCCGGCTGCAGCGCAGTCCTCTCCACCGGCGATGAGAGCCCCAGCGCGAGCAGTGCGCCGGTGCTGGTGCCTGCGATCATGTCGAAATGGGAATACATCGGCATCGCATCGCCCATCGAGCGCAGGATGCTGCTGAGCCTGGCGAGCACGACAGCGGGGATTATCCCGCGCATGCCACCGCCGTCTATCGAGAGGATGTAGCGTATTTCCTTTTTCCTGCCGAAGAGCCTCATAGGCTAAAGATATTCCCTTTCGCCGCAAATTGACAGTGGTTCCCGCTGGCGATAACATGCACTCGCTATGGAATCGAAGGAATACCATGACTGCACGCTATGCCCCAATATGTGCCATGCTGACAGGTACAGGGCCACGGGCGTATGCCGCCAGGGCGCCCAGGTACGCATCGCATGGGCCGGGCTGCACCGCGGCGAGGAGCCGCCTATCACGGGAGAGCATGGGTCAGGCATGATATTCTTCAGCGGCTGCCCGCTCCATTGCCGCTACTGCCAGAACAGGCAGATCTCCGGAAGCGACGGGGAGAACTATGGCATCGCGGTCTCGGAGGAGGAGATGTCGGGGATCATGCTGTCGCTGCAGGATATGGGGGCGGCAACGCTCAACCTCGTGACCGGCACCCATTTCATCCCGTCCATAATCAGGTCCCTTGAGGAGGCCAGGGAGAGGGGGCTTTCCCTTCCTGTCGTCTGGAACAGCTCCGGCTATGAGAGCATCCATGGCCTTGGGCTCATCGACCCGTATATCGACCTGTATCTCCTTGACTGCAAGACGCTCTCTGCCGAGACTGCCTCGCGCTTCTGCGGCAAGGCCGCCTATGCCTCCCATATCATCCCGGTGATGGACTGGATAAAGGAGAGGCATCCCTATACGGACCTCGATTCCCTGAAGGGGACGGTGCTGAGGCATCTGGTATTCCCTGGCGAGATAGCGAGCAGCATCAGCTTCCTGCGCCTCTTCGCCGAACGGTATAAGGATAGCTTCTGCCTCTCGTTCATGACGCAGTTCGTCCCGCCTAGGGAGAAGGCATACCTCCCTGCGATCAGCGGGGAGGAGGTCGATATGGTCCTCGCCCTCATGGATGAGCTCGGCATAGAGGACGGCTTCATGCAGGATCCTGACGAGGATGATGTCCTCTGGATCCCAGACTTCACGAAGGATGTGCCGTTCCCCGCCTCATTCGCGGACCCGGATCCCTTCTTCCTCTCGCTCAAGCACCGATGACGGTGCCTTCCGCATCCCTGCCTTCCAGTATGGCAATCGTATTTGCTATGTTCCTGCCGTCTGCGCAGATCACCGTTATGCCGCTTTCCTCGGCCATCCTCGAGGCAACCGGATCGAACGGCGTGTTCCTGCCGGGAGACCATTCGTCGCCGACCATCTTCCTGAAGTCATGCCAGCTGATCGAATCAAGCGCGATGGCATCGGGGTTGGTCCTCGGGTCATCGGTATAGACCTTCTTTATGTTGGAGAGGTTCACCACCTTCCTCGCGCCGTATCTGCGGGCAAGGTAGACGGCATCGGTATCTGTGGAGAAGCCTGGCTTCCAGCCTCCTGCCACGAGTATCCTGCCGCTGAAGTCGATATCGCCTGTCGGATCGGTGACTATCCCCGGGGAGGAGAGCGGCGCGAACACGGCCTGCACCAGCATGGCATTGAGGTGCGTCGCCCTGATGCCTATCCAGTCGAGCAGGGAGGCCGATGCATCCCTCGATGCCGAGCGCAGGGCCTGCTGGTATATCCTGGCAGGGGCTCCTCCGCCTATCACGAATACGAGCCTGTCGTCGGCATGCGCTGCAAGATAATCCCCGATAGCTGCCCTGAAGGCCCTGAGGAATTCCGGATCCGGTCTGTCGGGCGCGATGATCGAACCGCCCACTGAAAGCACTGTAATCACATCCCGGATGATACCATGGACTGTCGGAAATCGCCACATATCGCGTATATAATGCAGGAGGGATGATGAATGAATCACCTTAACAGCATACTTTTGGAAGGCGTGATGGTCGATAAGCCCAGGAAGATCGACCTATCGGAGAAGGATCCCATGACCACATCAAGGCTTGCCAAGTTCGATGTGGCCAGCGACCGCTACTACATGGACAAGAGCGGCGCCAAGGCCGTGGAGACCGTATTCATCGGCGTACAGTGCTGGAATATGATGGCGGACCGCTGCATGGAGAAGCTGGAGAAGGGGATGACCGTAAGGGTCGTCGGAAGGCTCAGGCAGAACAGGTGGATCACATCGGAAGGCGCGGCCAGGAGGTCGATAGAGGTCGTCGCCGACCATGTCGAGTTCAGGTCGCCCCGCTCGAAGGGCAAGGCCGAGATCCTCGAGAGCGAGGAGTCGGAGCGCGAGAAGATGGGTGAGCCGGAAGTGCTGTACAGATTCTGACGGATATCCGGCCCGATGATGCCGTCCCCTTCCGTCACCGGTAATATGGCGGTGGCGGCGGGGGAGGGCGATGCCCATGATGGGGCGGCGGTGGCGGCGGACGGTGTCCGTGCGGTACATACCAGGGCCCGAGGGCGAAGTCGATCATATCAGAGGCCAGGTCCATGGCCGTGGATGCATACCATAGGTCTGCCGTCGTGCATGATGCGAGCATCAGCACCAGCAGCATTATCGCCGTGAGTCTTGCCATAAGTGCCTCGCTTACCATGATTCTACAGCAAGCGGTGCCTATGTCAAATCCAGGAGGATGTCACCTCAGCTCAGCCTTCCTTACCTTGCCGCTTATCGTCTTCGGCAGGCAGTCCCTGAATTCGACCTGCCGGATCCACTTGTATTCGGCCAGGCGGGCGTTGCAGTACTCCCTGATCTCCCTTTCCAGCATGTGGCCGGGTTCCGCTTCCGGAGCAGGCACCACCACAGCCTTGACGGCCTGTCCCCGTGCTTCGTCAGGCACCCCGACGACAGAGCATTCCATTACCGCAGGATGGGTGGACAGGATGTCCTCTATCTCGCCGGGGCCTATCCTGAATCCGCTGCTCTTTATGACATCATCACCACGTCCATGGAACCAGAAGATGCCGTCATCGTCCTTCCATGCCATGTCGCCTGTGTGGTAGGCGCCGCCTCTCCATGCATAGCTGTATAGCTGGCTGCTGCCGAGATAGTCGGAGAAGATGCCTGCCGCCTTCCTTCCGCCCTTCGGAATCACTGCTATCTCGCCGATTTCCCCGGCAGATGCCTCGCTTCCGTCTGGCCTGAGTATCCTCACATCGAAGAGGGGCGATGGCCTCCCCATCGAGCCCGGGGCCGCATCGCCCTGGAAATCAGCGGTGAGCAGCACCGTCTCCGTCTGCCCATAGCCCTCATGGAGCTTGAGGCCCGTCTTCTCCCTGAAGAGCCTGAAGATGTCAGGCGAGAGGTATTCGCCGGCTGTCGAGGCATGCTCGAGCGTCGGCATGGGAGGTATCCCCTTCCTGGCAAGGTAGCGGTACACGGTAGGAGGGGCGCAGAACGATGTCACCCCGTACCTGTTGATCACGGATGCGACCTGGCGTGGGTCGAAGGTGTCGAAGTCATAGGCCATGACAGCGGCCCCGACGAGCCACTGCCCGTAGATCTTGCCCCAGCTTGCCTTCGCCCATCCTGTCTCAGCTACCGTGAAGTGCAGCCCGCCATCCCTGGCTTTCTGCCAGTCCTTCGCGGTCGGTATATGGGCAAGGGGATACGAGAAGTCATGGATGACTCCCTTGGGGTATCCTGTGGTTCCCGATGTGAAGTAGATGATCATCGGGTCCGTGGCCAGCGTATGGATCCTCCCCAGCTGAGGCGATGAGGCTTCCATCTCCTCCTCGATGTCCCTGAATGATGGGTGGCGCTTCCCCCAGCACCATCTCAGCATCGATGCGCCTGCTTGCGCCTCTCCGGCGAGGATGCTTCCCATCACGCCCTCATCAGCTGCCGTGATGATGGCCTTGGGCCTGGCAGCGGCGAAGCGGTAGGCGAAGTCACTGGCGGTCAGCATGTGGGTCATCGGTATCATCACCGCGCCGATCTTGTGCAGCGCGATGGCCGCAGGCCAGTAGCCGTAATGGCGCTTCATCACGAGTATCACCCTGTCTCCCCTCGATATCCCCGAGGAGAGAAGCAGGTTGGCGATCCTGTTGCTTGCCGCATCGATGTCACCGAAGGTGAATATCCTCTCATCGCCATCGGCATTGCACCATACGAGGGCCTTCTTCTGCGGCTCCTCAGCGGCGATCCTCGCTACCACATCCCAGCCGAAGCTGAAGTCATCGGGATAGTCCAGCCCGGCTTCGATGCTTCCGTCAGGGAGCGTCTTCTCGCTGTAGTATTCCTGGTAGAGCATATCATTCATCCCCGCTGCCGAATGCGCGGAAGCGCTTGTACCTGCGTCCGGGGAGGTCATCTTCCGCTGCGAGCCTGCGTATCTCCCCGGCCAGCTCCGCTGCAAGCCTGCCGTAGAACGCATCCGTGCCGATGCCTTCCTCGCTGATTACCCTCTCGCATACACCGAGGGAGAGGGCGTCCGCTGCTGTCAGCCTGAGGTTCTCCGCCGCGATATCTGCCATGGCGGGATCCTTGTAGAGTATGCTTGCGCAGCCTTCGGGGGAGATTACGGAGTAGACCGCGTTCTCGAGCATCCAGACCCTGTCGGCGACTGCAAGCGCGAGCGCGCCTCCCGAGCCTCCCTCGCCGATCAGCACCGCTATGGCAGGGACCGGCAGCTCCATCATCTCCATGAGGCTCTCGGCTATCGCGGCTCCCTGCCCGCGCTCCTCGGCTCCGATGCCGCAGTATGCGCCTGCTGTGTCGACGAATGTGATGACAGGGCGCCTGAACTTCGCTGCCTGCCTCATAAGCCGCAGCGCCTTCCTGTAGCCTTCAGGCTCAGGGGAGCCGAATGAATGCTCGACCCTCTCGGCCGCTGTGTGGCCCTTCTCGATGCCGATGGCCGTCACGGGCATATCATCAAGCATGGCGATGCCGCCGATTATGGCCCTGTCATCGCCATAGCATCTATCGCCATGGAGCTCCATGAATGATGAGAAGCATGATGAGATGTAGTCATAGGCTGTCGGCCGCGCTGTCTGCCTTGCCGTCCTCACGCGCGAATATGCATCCATCAGATGACCCTCCGGTGCATGGCCAGGAGCGATGAGAGCGCCTTCCTCATCATCGCACGGGGGACTATCGCATCGATGAAGCCATGCTCAAGCAGGGATTCCGCGCTCTGGAATCCCTTCGGAAGCGGCTGCCTCGTCGTCTGCGCGACTACCCTTGCGCCTGCAAAGCCTATAGTCGCTCCCGGCTCGGCGAGTATTATATCGCCTTCCATGGCGAAGCTGGCCGTGACTCCTCCCGTGGTGGGATCCGTCAGCACCGCGATATACAGCAGTCCCTGCCTGCTGTGCCGCCTTACGGCCCCGCTTGTCTTCGCCATCTGCATGAGCGACAGCAGCCCTTCCTGCATCCTGGCCCCTCCGGATACCGTGAAGCCGATGACTGGAAGCCCGCTGCCGGCAGCGTATTCGAAGAGCCTGGCGATCTTCTCGCCGCAGGCCGTGCCCATGGAGCCCATCATGAAGCCTGCCTCCATCGCGAACAATGCGCATGGCATGCCATCTATGCAGGCTGTCCCTGTGATGACCGATTCCCTCTCTCCGCTTACCGCCCGTGCCTTCGCAGCCTTCTCGCCATAGCCGGGGAATGCCAGCGGGTCCCTGCATCCTATGCCCTCGAAAAGCTCCTGGAAGCTTCCCTTATCGGCAATCATCGCGATGCGCTGCCTGGCGCCGAGCCTGAAATGGTAGCCGCAGCTGCATGTCCATCCCCGCGAGCGGAAGAAGCCCTCCTTCATCGTCACATGGCAGTTGGGGCAGGTCTTCTCCGCCTCCCCATGCAATGGCTCCGCTGTCCTCCCCTCCGCCTCGAGCCTGTTATGCGGCTGGTATGGGAACCTTATCTCCCTCATCTTGCTGCCTCCATCGTTGATGTGTCATAGCTTCCGCCTGCGAAAGCCTCTCCTGAGATGATGCCGAGCTGGCTGCCGATGTTGGACGGCACGCCATCCACCACAAGCTCGCAGAGCGATGCCCTCAGCTTCCTGGCCAGCTCTTCCCTCGTGGCGGAGCAGGCTATCAGCTTGCCGAGAAGCGAGTCGTAATACGGCGTGATGGCCGTTCCCGGCTCTATAAACGTGTCGAAGCGGACAGAGGGCCCTCCCGGTATATGGACGGCCTTGATCCGCCCGGCACCTTCCGCGTTGATCCTCACTTCCGCCGCGGCGCCCCGTGGTATGATATCCTCCCGCGAGAAGCTGAGCGGTATCCCTGCCGCGATCCGTATCTGCCACTTGACGAGGTCAATCCCCGTCAGGATCTCCGTGACGCCATGCTCGACCTGCAGGCGCACGTTCATCTCCATGAACCAGAAGCTGCCTGACCTGTCCATCAGGAACTCAAGCGTGCCGATCCCGGTGTAGCCGATCCTCCGTATCGCTTCCTCGCACATGCCGAGGAGCTTCGCGCGCTGCGCTTCCGTGACTGCAGGGGAAGGGGATTCCTCTATCAGCTTCTGGTGATGCAGCTGTATCGAGCAGTCCCTTTCGCCAAGCGCCACGGCGTGTCCCTGCTCATCGGAGACCATCTGCACCTCGATGTGCCTTGCCCCCTCGATGAGCTTCTCCAGATAGAGGCTCCGGTCCGCGAATGCGGCAAGGCTCTCGGCTTCCGCCACCGGCCAGATCGCTGCCAGCTCTTCGCTGCTGTATGCGGGCCGTATCCCTTTGCCTCCACCGCCTGCGCATGCCTTGAGCATCACGGGGTACCCGATGTCCTCCGCGGCCCTGAGCGCATCGCTGAGGGAGGGCAGGGGACCTGTTCCGGGTATGATGGGCAGGCCTGCCATGCGGGCCGCTTCCTTCACCGCTGATTTATCCGATAGCCTTTCTATCTCATCCGATTCAGGACCTATAAATGCTATTCCGTTATCCCTGCAGAGGCGTGCGAACCCGGCGTTCTCCGAGAGGAAGCCATAGCCGGGATGGATTGCGGCAGCTTTGGATGCAAGTGCCGCGCTGATGATCCTGCCGGGGTCCAGATAGCTGTCTCTGGCAGGGGCGGGGCCTATGCAGATCGCTTCATCGGCCAGCGCCGTATGGAGGGTATCGCGGTCTGCTTCGGAGTATACGGCTACGGTGCTGATGCCCATCTCCTTGCAGGCCCTGATGATCCGCACGGCGATCTCCCCGCGGTTCGCGATCAGGATCTTGGAGAACATATGCTGTCCTTCTCCGCGACTGCGAACGAGAATGATGCCTCTACCGCAAGCTCGCCGCCGACATAGCCCTTCCCTTCGGCGAAGCGGAAGGGTCCCCGCGATTTCGTGATGCGGCAGACGGTCCTGAACTCATCTCCCGGCCTTACGGGCCTGCGGAACCTGGCCTTGTCGATTCCCGCATAGAGCGGGAGCATCCCCTCAGCGATTGCCCCGTCCATCAGGACGCAGGCTGACTGCGCGAGGATCTCGCAGAGTATCACGCCGGGGACGACGCTGAAGCCGGGGAAGTGCCCCTGGAGGAAGAACTCATCTCCCTTTACCGTATAGCTGCCATGGGCTTCGTCGCCATTCCTTTCCACAGAGTCCAGGAGCAGCATCGGCTCCCTGTGCGGCAGTATCCCCTTGATTCCTTCCTTGTCCATCTCACACCATCCTGAATAGCTTCGTGCCGAATTCGACGACATCCCCGTTCGCCGGGAATATCTCGGCTATGGTGCCGTCTTCCTCCGCCTTTATCTCGTTCATGAGCTTCATCGATTCGATGATGCAGAGCGTGTCGCCTTTGCTGACATGGCTTCCGGCCGTCACATATGGCTCTGCATTCTCCGCGCTGGCCCTGTAGAAGATGCCGACCATCGGCGATTCGATGAACCTGCCTTCTTCCTGCGCCTGCTGCGGGGCTGCTGTCTCTGCCTTCGGGACTGCAGGGGCCTGCTTGTCCTTCTCCATCCTGACGCTGAGGCCGTCATCCTTGATCTCCAGCGCAGAGAGCCCCAGCTCGTCCATCAGCGATGCATAGCGCCTGATATCGTTCTCGTTCATACCGGCCTCCTGAATGCCAGGCAGGCATTGTGGCCGCCGAAGCCGAGCGAGTCAGAGATCGCGATATCGGCCTGGAAGCGGCGTGCCTTGAGCGGGGTGTAGTCGAGGTCGCACTGCCCATCGGGCTCCTCCAGGTGGATAGTAGGCGGGATGATGCCGGTCTCGAGTGCCTTGATGGAGGCAATCGCCTCTATCGCGCCTGCCGCGCCGAGCATGTGCCCGGTCATGCTCTTGGTGGAGCTGATCACGGCCTTCCTGGCCTCTTCCAGCCCGAGGGCGTTCTTGATTGCCAGTGTCTCGCCTGTATCGTTCATCGGGGTTCCTGTGCCATGCGCATTGATGTAGATCCTCTCCCCGCTTCTGTATCCTGATTCCTCGAGCGCCTGCCTGATGGCCCTCGTGCCGCCTTCCGCATCAGGGCTGGGTGCCGTCATATGGTAGGCATCGCATGTGGAGCCATAGCCCGTGATTTCCGCATAGATATGCGCGCCGCGCCTCTTCGCGGCCTCGTATTCCTCGAGGACCAGCGCCGCAGCCCCTTCCGCGATGACGAAGCCGTTCCTCCTCCTGTCGAACGGCAGCGAGGCCGCTGATGGGTCAGCTGCCGTGGAAAGCGCCTGCATATTGACGAATCCGGCGATGCCGATAGGGGTGAGGGATGCCTCCGTGCCGCCCGTGATGACCGCATCGGCATAGCCATGCCTGATGAGCCTCATAGCCTCCCCGATGGCATTGGAGCCTGAGGCGCATGCCGTGACGGCAGGAAGGGCAGGGCCCTTTGCCTTATAGCGGATGGCAAGCATCCCTGCCGCCATGTTCGCTATCATCATGGGGACGAAGTAGGGGGAGACCCTGCCGGGTCCGCGCTCGAGGAGCTTCCTCATCTCCGTGCTGAATGTGCCTATCCCGCCGATTCCCGTGCCGAAATAGACTGCCAGGCGCTCAGGATCGGCAGCGCTAAGCACGCCGCTGTCCCTGACAGCCTCGTCAGCTGCCGCGATGGCATACTGCGTGAAGAGGTCGGTCCTGAGGACCTCCGCCTTCTCAAGGTAGTCCCGGGGGTTGAATCCCTTGACCTCCCCGTCGACCTTGGCCCTGGACTCCGATGCGTCGAAGCGGGTGATCTCCCCGATCCCGCAGCGGCCTTCGACCATCGACTGCCATGCCTCCGCGACGCTGTTCCCTATCGGGGTGATGGCTCCCATCCCCGTTACCGCTATCCTTCTGTTATCCATGTCTGCTCCTACATCGAGATCCCGCCATCGACCCTGATCGTCTCTCCCGTTATATACGGCGAGAGCGCAAGGAACGCCGCCGCTTCGGCAACGTCCTCCGGCGTTCCCATCCTCCCGAGGGGAATCGCCTTCACGAGGTCTGCGGTCTCCATATCCTTGGTCATGTCGGTTCTGATGAAGCCCGGCGCAATCGCATTGCAGGTGATCCCCCTGCCTGCGAGCTCCTTGGCGCAGGCCTTCGTCAGCCCGATGATCCCCGCCTTTGAGGCGCTGTAGTTCGCCTGGCCGGGATTGCCCATCAGCCCTGATACGCTGGAGATGCTGATGATCCTCCCTGACCGTCTCCTCAGCATTAGGGGTACGGTGTGGCGGATCATGCAGAAAGCGCCCTTGAGGTTCGTGTCCATGACGCTGTCCCAGCTCTCCTCATCCATCATCGCGACAAGCCCGTCGCGCGTTATCCCGGCATTGTTGACGAGGACCTCTATCTCGGCGAAATCATTCCTGATAGCCGAAACCGTCTCCTTGGTCTCTGCAAATGATGCGACATCGCATCTATAGGCTATCGCCTTGACTCCGAGGTCCATGATCTCCCCGGCCGTGGCCTCCGCCTTCTCCCTGCTGCCTTGGTAGATCAGCGCGATATCGGCGCCAAGCGAGGCGAGCTTCAGGGCGATTGCCCTGCCGATGCCCCTTGATCCTCCTGTTATGATTGCTGACCTTCCTGCCAGATTCATGCCTCTATGCTCCATGCCCTTGCCGTCCTGTCGATCCTCCTGACCAGCGACGAGAGCGTCGTTCCCGGCCCGATCTCCACTAATTCCGTGCATCCGCCGGCAATCATGCCCTGGATGATTGCTGTCCATCTTACAGGGGATGAGATCTGTCCCGAGAACGTCGATACGATATCCTCGGGGTAGGGGGCGGCAAGCATGTCGGAATAGACCGGGATGCGCGGGGCCTTGAGATTCATCCCCTCCAGATACTCCCTGAAGCCTGCTGCGGCCTCCTCCATCAGCGGCGAGTGGAAGCCGCCTGATACCGCGAGCCTCATCGTCCTGCCGCCATGTCCGGCGACTGCTGCCTCGAATGCCGGCAGGGCCTCCTCGAGTCCGGCGCAGACGACCTGCCCCGGAGCGTTGTAGTTCACCGGATAGACTCCCGGGAACGCCGACGCTATATCCTCCACCTCCTTGTCCGGCAGCCTCAGCACCGCCGTCATGGCGCTCCTGTGCCTCCCTGCAGCCTGCTGCATGAGCTCCGCGCGCCTGATGACGGCCCTGAAGCCGTCCTCAAGGGAGTAGGTTCCCGCATAGGCCAGTGCCGCGGCCTCCCCGAGGGAGAAGCCGGCTGCTGTGCATGCCTCCATATCCATCGCCGACGCTGCGGCCATCTCCACCGCATAGAGGCATGGCTGCGTATTGAGGGTCTCCTTCAGCTCGTCGGGGCTGCCGGAGAAGCACATATCGCTGGTGCCGGGCCTGATGGCATCGAGCCTCCTGAAGACATCCCTGGCGGCAGGCGATGAATCATAGAGCTTCCTGCCCATGCCGCTGTACTGTGCCCCCTGCCCGGAGAATAGGAACGCTACCTTACCCACCGGGAAGCTCCTTTGAGGAGGGGTTCCGCTTCCTCCACCACTGACCTGACGATATCGCGGGCAGGTTCGGTCCTGCAGACCCTCGCGGCAACCTGGCCGGCAAGGAAGCAGCCTTCCTCCGCATTGCCGTCGACGACTGCCTTGCGCAGGGCTCCGGTGCCCATGGCCTCCAGCTCATCATCCGGCATCCCCGAGTATTCCGCCTTCGCGTATTCCCTGGCGAACTGGGTGCGCAGCGACCTCACGGGATGGCCGAGCCTCCTGCCGGTGACCATCGTGGCGAGGTCCCCGGCCTTGAGGACCTTCTCCCTGTATGCATCGCTTATCGTGCATTCCTCCGCGGAAAGGAACCTCGTCCCCATCTGCACTCCCTCGGCACCCAGCATGAGCGATGCGGCGAACGCACGCCCATCGGCGATGCCGCCTGCCGCGATTACCGGGATGTCGACGGCATCAGCCACGAGCGGCACAAGCACCATCGTCGTCAGCTCTCCGACATGGCCTCCACTCTCGCCGCCTTCCGCAATCACTGCGGATGCGCCTGCGCGGGCCATCATCCTGGCCATGGCGACAGATGCCACGACAGGGATGACCTTCGCCCCAGCCGCCGTCCACATCGCCATGTACTTCGCAGGATTGCCCGCACCGGTGGTGATGACGCTGGCATGGGCCTCCGCTGCTGCCTGGGCGACCTCATCGGCATGCGGGCTCATCAGCATGATATTCACCCCGAATGGCTTGCCGGTAAGCCCCTTGGCAATCCCGATCTGCCTGCTGACATATTCCCCGTCTGCATTGCCTGCGGCGATGATCCCGAGGCCGCCGCCCTCCGAGACGGCTGCTGCCAGGCGGCCGTCGGCAATCCATGCCATGCCGCCCTGCAGTACCGGATACTCTATGCCGAGCAGTTCCGTAACCCTTGTCCTGATCATGCTCAGCCCTTGGAGGCGATGAGGGATACGAGCTCCCCGATGGTCCCGATCTTCTGGTCGATCTCGATCTGCATGCCGAGCTTGTCCTCCAGGTCCATGAGGAGGTCCACGGTATCGAGGGAATCAATCCCGAGGTCGCGGAACGTGCTGTCGTCCTTTATAGAGGCTTCATCGCACTCTATCCTGTCTGCAATCGTTGAGGCTACTGCCTTGAATACTTCCTGTTCTGACATTTCGAACTCCTATATTTACAGTTTGACAAATATTGTAAAAATGTCAATAAAAATAATGGGCACAATTCGTTCTATCATTCCCCTTGCATCTATTTCCTTTGTAGGAGAGAATATGCTGGATACCGATATGAGAATAGCCATACTGATAGCCATTCTTTCCGCATTCCTTGCCGCATGCAGCGTAGCGCCTCCGATTGAAGGGGAGGAGGCATCCTCCGCCGATATCCTCAGGCTCTCGCTTGAGCTCGATGGAAGGCTTTATGAGGAAGCTGCCGTCCCCGCGGCCCTGGCGATGGAAGCCGTGCGCCAGGACCTCGTGGAGAGTGGTGATATCACATCGCAGAATCCCCGCGTGCATATCGATGCGGAAACCCTGTTCACCGTAGACGGCATAGGCTTTTCTGCAGCGGGCAATGCCAGGGTAGGGAGCCATAACAGAGGGGATATCAGGGAATGTACGTTCGACAGGTTCTTCATAGGGTATCAGGGGAAGGTATACAGGCTTGACGGCTCTGTCGCCCGCGATTCGGAGTGCACCATATCCGTCAATGGCCGTGATTATACCCTGGACAGGGATTTCCTCTGAGGTGGCTGCAGCATCCATTGGCTGCATATCAGCAGATTCTATAATTGTCTCTATTTTCAGTAGATATTGCATGATATCCATCCAGCTGCCGCAGCTGCGGCACATTCCTGAAGAAAAAAGTTGACAGCTGGGATGACCTGGAATAGCATTGAACCTGTAATAGCTGTATTACAAGTCATACAACAGGAGAATCAGATGGTCATTTCCGATATCCAGGTAATCCGCATGTCCTTCCCCAACGATGAATGGGACCTCGTCCGCATGCACTCAGATGACGGGGCGGCAGGCTGGGGAGAGATAAGCAGCTCGATGAACATCGCGGGGACGGCGGCATTCATCGAGGAGCTCAGGGATGTCCTCATAGGACGCGACGTAAGGGATATCGACCTGATCATGCGCGATATAGAGAGGTGGGAGTACCCGGTACGCAATGACCTCCGCACGTTCAGGTGCGCTGTCAGCGGGATCAGCCAGTGCCTCTGGGACCTGTTCGCGAAAAGCCTCGGCGTCCCGCTGCGCACCGTATATGGCGCTGCATCGGTGAAGAGCATTCCCCTTTATGCCAACCTCAACAAGGCGCTGCGCAGGGATCGCCGCCCGGAAGTGCTGGCAGAGCATGCGTCCAAGGCCGCGGCTGCAGGGTTCTCCTTCCTGAAATGCACGCCATTCGATGAGATAAGGCCGGATGATCCGGATGCTCCGCTCGATCCGGGCATCGAGCGTATAAGGATCGTCTCCGGATCGGCTCCGATATCCCGCATCGCCATCGACTGCCATCAGCGCTTCAGCCGCTTCACGCTTGCCAGGATGGTCAGGCGCGTCCTTGAGGAGTTCGGCAACCCATACTGGATCGAGGATACGGTCTATATCGATGATTACGATACCCAGCGCCTCATCATGGAGGACTTCCCCGAGGTAAGGTTCGCCGCGGGCGAGTCGGCCATCAACGAGATGCAGCTGCTGAGGACGATTGACTCAGGCGTGTACGATGTAATCATGCCTGATGTAAAGTTCATAGGCGGTCCGGGCGCGGTGCTCAGCACCTCGAGGACGGCAGAGCTGAAGGGCAGGCAGGTATCGATCCACAATCCGAACGGGCTCATCGCTACGGCACACAGCGCGAACCTGACCGCGGCGCTCAGGCATGCCCAGCCTCTGGAATTCCCATTCATGGCCATTCCGGAGCGTTCGCAGTACTCATCATCAGGTGAGGCTATCGATAGCGGAAGATACGTGTTCAGCGACTTCCCTGGCCTCGGAATCGAGATCGGCAGGGAAGCCCTGCGTGAGTTCGGCAGGGTATTCAATAACGGCTATTGGAAGGAATTCTAGGAGGAAAGTATGGAGAAGAAGGAGCTCTGGAGGAATTCAGAACTTTATGTCGGACTGGGCATGATCGCGGTATTCTGCATCCTGCTCTGGCAGATTGCCATAATCAGCGTTCCCGAAAGCAGGATCTTCCCGGGTTTCGCAGCTGCCGTCATCGGCATTTCAGGCCTCAGCCTCGTCATCAGGGCATGCCAGGGCAAGGCCCATGGCGATGCATCGAAGCTGCGTATACACGCCAAGGAACTTGCCGCATTCGCTATCCTCGTTGTCGCCTGCTTCCTTTTCGATATCCTCGGCTTCTATACGACGCTGCTTTTCATGCTCTTCGCGATCTCCCTCTGCGTTGAGTATCCGCTGACGAGGAAGAAGGTCATTTTCTCTGTCATATACAGCATTGCGATTACCATACTGTGCTTCATCTGCTTCAGCATCTGCCTTGGGCTTACGACACCTATGGGTGTCCTTATATAAAGGAGGAAACAATATGAAGAGAAGAGCTATCATAATCGGGCTTATGCTCTGCATCCTTGCCAGCGGCGCCCTTATCGCTGCCGGACAGAGCGAAACACCTGCGGATTATCCTACGAGGAACGTCTCGTTCCTGATCCCGTATAATGCAGGCGGCGGTACTGATTCCCTGATGAGGCTCCTTGCCAATGCCATGGAGCAGGATCTCGGCAAGTCGCTTGTCATCACCAACAGGGCAGGCGGGCTCGGGCAGGTAGGCCTGACAGAGCTTTCCGCGGCGAAGGCTGATGGATACACGATCGGCGCCCTTTCGAATCTTGACCACATCCTCGTCCTGCTGACAGGCGAGAACGTCGCATACGGCTATGATTCGTTCGAGTATCTCGGCGCTATCAATACCACAGCCAATGTGCTCTATGCCAACGATGCCAATACCGGCTTCAAGTCGGTCGATGATGTCGTCGCATATGCCAAGGAGCATCCGGGCGAGCTGACTGTCTCCATCTCCGGCAAGACGCATATCGCCGAGATCGCGCTCTTCGAGAAGGCCGCGGGCATCGACCTGACGACAGTCATGCAGGGCAGCGGCAATGACTCTCTCGCAGCTGTCCTCGGCGGGCATGTCGATATGGCCCTCATGGACAAGAACTTCGTCGCTCAGGTACAGGGCATGGGCGTGACCCCGATCGTATCCTTCTCTGCTGACCACATCAGCCCGATCGAGGATATGCCTACGCTGAAGGACCTCGGATACGATGTCGCGACCGAGACCTACAGGGTCGTCGTAGCGCCGAAGGGAACGCCTGAGGAGATCTGCCAGAAGCTGACGGACTGCATGGAAAGGGTCTCATCGGATCCTGCCTTCCAGGAGAAGATGGCCGGCATGAGCGAGAACTACCGCTGGCTTGATGCGGATGCCGTGAAGGCACGCCTTGACCAGGATTACGCGATGGTCGAGGAGCTCCTGCAGGAAGTACCTGACGCATTCAACTGATAACCGATTCTACTGGAGGACTTGATGGACTATATCATAAGTGCATTGGGCTCGGTATTCTCTCCGATGGGGCTCCTGATGAACCTCATCGGGGTGGTGCTGGGAATCATATTCGGGGCGCTCCCTGGACTCAATGGCGTCGTCGGCGTCGCGCTGCTCCTTCCGCTTACGTATGGGATGCAGCCTGCGTATGGCCTGATAATGCTCGCCGGGCTCTACATGGGAGCGACTTATGGAGGATCGATTTCCGCAATCCTCCTGAACTGCCCTGGAACGGGTGAGGCAGCCTGTACGGCATTGAACGGCAATCCGATGGCGAGGCAGGGAAAGGCAAAGGATGCTTTGTATTATTCTTGTCTTGCCAGTGGCTTCGGCGGGCTGTTCGGAGTAATCGTGATGCTGTTCTTCACGCCAGTACTTGCCCGCGTCGCGCTCAAGTTCGGTCCTCCGGAGCTGTTCCTTGTCAGCATCATGGGGCTTGCCGTAGTGGGAAGCCTCATGGGCAAGAGCCTCGCCAAGGGATTCTTTGCAGTGGCATTCGGCCTCATCCTCTCGATTGTAGGCATGGATGTCACGAGCGTGAACTACAGGTTCACGTTCGGCAATGTAAACCTGCAGGCAGGCCTTGACCTCATCCCCATCAGCGTCGGCTTCTTCGCCATCGCCGAGATGCTCAACCTGCTGCTCTCCGATTCCAATATGGAGATCATCACCGATAAGTTCTCGGAGGTGAAGGCCTTAGCGATTGCCAAGGACATCATCGTCAGGCGCTGGCGCATACTGCTCAAGTCCTCCATCATCGGCACGATCATCGGCATCCTGCCGGGAACGGGCGGAGCGATTGCCTCCTTCATCTCCTATGGCGAGGCACAGCGCACCAGCAAGGAGAGTAAGATGTTCGGGCAGGGAGCGCCTGACGGCATAGTCGCCCCGGAAAGCGCCAACAATGCCGCGGTCGGAGGGTCATTCGTGCCGCTTCTCTCGCTCGGCATCCCCGGCAGCGCCACCAGCGCCATCATCTTCGGCGCGCTGACTGTCCATGGCATGATCCCGGGGCCGAAGCTCTTCTCCGAGCATACATCGACCATGTACGCCCTGATGATAGGCCTTCTTGTCAGTACCTTGCTGATGGTCCTCATCGGAGTGTATGGCACGCCGCTTTTCACGAAGATACTGCGGATCAAGATCAGCTATATCATCCCGGCAGTCATCGCCTTCTCGCTCTTCGGTGCCTTCAGCGCCAGGAACAGCGTCTTCGACGTGCTGCTTGCAGTGGTATTCGGACTGATAGGCCTTGTCTTCAAGCGTGCCTCGGTGCCTATCGCGCCGGTTGTCCTGGGCATGATACTCGGCAGCATGGCGGAGGAGAACCTCAGGCAGTCGATGGTCATCGCGGCAGCGAAGTCCGTGAACCTCTTCTCCTATATCGTGCTCAGGCCTATCTCGATCGTGATCATCGTCCTGATCGCGCTCCTGATCTGGGGCAATTTCAAGACAAGGCTGAGAGGAGACGAATAAGGACTGGAGAATTATCGGGTAAACTGCTAGTGTTCTTCTAGAATGGCTTAGGAGGATTGCGGTGGAGAGCAACAGGCTGGTTTCGGATGAGCTGTATGATCAGCTGTACCTTCTGATTGCGGAAGGCGAGTGGAAGGTCGGGGACAAGCTTCCGTCCGAGAATGCGATATCGAGGGAATACAATACGAGCCGCGTCAGCGTGCGTACAGCTCTCCACAAGCTGCAGGCCCTGGGCTATATCGTCACCAAGCCTGGCAAGGGCTCCTTCGTGGCAAGCGCATCACAGCCGCAGGCAGGTGCGCTCAGCCCCACGGTGATCGACCTGAGCGCTTCAGACTACAAGTACATGATCCAGCTGCGCAGGGCCCTTGAGTTCACCAGCATCAGGGTGCTCTGCTCGGAGGGGACCGAGGAGGATTTCGGCAGGCTGCGCGAGGCCTGCGAGGCGCTTTCCGCTGCCGATACCGCGAAATCATATGCTGATGCCGACTACAGCTTCCATTACTCGCTCATACTCGGCTCGCATAATCCCGTCTTCATCCAGATCTACGATATATTCCGCGATACGATCTACAAATACCTTTTCGAGATGTCCGGCGATAACCTCGACAACAACTGGGACAATGCCAAGAACAACCACCGCATGATCCTCGATGCCATCTGCAGCAGGGATGCGGAGAAGGCCATCAGCATCATCGAGGGGACATTCGAATTCAACTACAACAGGCTGAGCAGGTACTTCAAGGACTGACCTGTGCCATGGGAGATCCCGCAGGATATGGACTAAGGCGGGCCATTTAATGCAGAATGCAGTGGAATAGCCATGTTGGAAGAATTCGAGAAGAAGGACTTTCAGAAGATACTCAAGCATAATGCGCTCGAGGCGCACAGGTGGATGAAGGAGACGGATTCATCCGCCGTCAGGGTCTACGACAGGAACCTGGGGGCATTCCCGGTCACTGTCGAGCTTTATAATGAGTACGCGCGGATCGTCGACTATTCCGTTCCGCCGATGGCTGATGACGATGTGACCGTCATGAAGGATATCGTCTCGCGCTTCCTGTATATCGAGCATGACAGGATCCTGTATCTTGCCAGGAAGAAGAGGGAAGGGCGCGAGCAGCATGAGAAGACCGATGAGAGCCTTGCCGTGGAGGTGAGGGAAAGCGGGCTGACGTTCGAGTGCGAGCTGCTGAAGTATGTCGACACGGGGCTCTTCCTGGACCAGGTGAACACAAGGCGCATGATCCAGGGCATGTCACGCTCGATGAGGGTCCTCAACCTGTTCGCATATACATCATCCTTTTCCGTATATGCAGCGGCAGGCGGCGCGGAGAGCGTGACGAGCGTGGACCTCTCGAATGTCTACTGTCAGTGGTCTCGCAGGAACCTCAGCAGGAACGGCTTCCTCGATGAGGGCAAATACAGCGTGGTCGCCTCCGACGCCAGGGCATTCCTCGAGGATGCCATCGCGGCCGGCCGCGTCTATGATATCGTGATATTCGATCCGCCTGCCTTCTCCAATTCGCACAAGGCAGATGATTTCGATGTGAAGAAGGATTACCTGGGATTCCTTCATATGATCAGCAAGGTGCTTGCGGAGGGCGGCGTCTGCCTCTTCTCCGAGAACCTTGCCGGCTTCGAGTTCGATAGCAGGCTCCTGAAGCCATATTGGAAGATCAGGGAGCTGAGCCAGGAAGCGATGGCCCAGGGGTTTTCCTCGAAGAGGAGCTCTTTGAGGATTTGGCTGATGAAGAAGACTGCCGAGATGAAGGAAGCAGGAAGAGCGTACGGCAGGAAGAGAAGGGAAATGGACGACGAGACAATCGGCCGCCTCACGCTTGATGAGGAGCAGGGCCAGGAGAGGAAGTCAGAGGCAAGGGAGCCTCAGAAGGAAAGAAGGGACGGAGGAAGAAGGAGCTTCCCGGACCGCCGCGGCGGCTATGAGGGAAGGGAGAGAAGAGGCGGATACAGGGACAGGGAAAGGGACGGCTACGGCCGCCGCGATGACCGTCCGCGCTATGACCGCCCCAGGTATTCCGATGACAGGAGAGGCGGCTATGATCGTGGCGGCTATCGTGATGACAGGAATCCGAGGTTCCGCGATGATGAGCGTCCCCGCCGCCGCGATGACGGCCGCTATGAGAGGAGGGATTACCGCGACAGGGAGCCTAGGAGGTTCGATGACCGTTCCGTAGGCAGGCCCTACCGCAGCCGCCAGGATGACTGGGATAACGAGACCGGCAGGTTCTACAGGGGAGAGAGGAGGTACTCCGATTCCCCCAGAAGGGACAGGGACTATGACCGCCCGGCAGGAAGGTATGACGAGAGGAGGCCGCCGCGCTACCGCGAGGATGGCTCCGACAGGCGCCCGTTCGGCGAAAGGGATGGCGAGAGGCGCAGGCGCACGGCCCCGAAGCCGTATGGCTATGATTCCTTCATGGCCACGAAGAAGCGCGACAGCGCAGACGCGTTCTGGCTGAAGAATACCGTCTACCAGAAACCGGAAGACGATGAATGACAGGAGGGCATCCCGCGATGGGATGCCTTCTTCTTCAGGCTGGACGCCTGTCCAGGGGTATCGCAAAATCCCGGAAAGTGGGAGAATGCCATCATAGGCGACCAGATGAAACGACTCATTGCTATCATGGCTATCCTTATCATGCCCTCGGTGCTCATGGCATCTTCCTGGAGCGCAGGGGGCTTCGCAGGCGTGAGATACCGCTCCACAGCCCCTGATATGGTGCTCTACGGGGTGGATGCCTCAGCCTATGATGCCTCACTCCATTTCAGCGGCATCGGCGATGATGACTTCTCGCTCATCCTCTCCTATGACCTCAGGGTAGGCGATACTATACACAACAGGTTCATCTTACATACCGACAATGTCCCGGCCGAAGGCGGCTTCGCCACGTTCGGGTACCTCTTCTCCCAGCAGTTCGCATGGTCATGGTTCCGCCTCGGCTATGGCATCGGCATCCAGGCCGGCGTCTCGTATTCCCCGTATTCGGAGCCGTTCTTCTCGCTGGTCCCGCTTATCGACCTGCGGCTGGGCTTCGAGCTGGGGCCCGTGAGGATGATGGTGTATGAGACGATGGTCCATAAGGAAGCGATGGAATACAGGCTGGCAGCCGCGACAGGCGCCACCATCGAGCTCTCGATCGATGAGCACCATATGGTGTATGTGGATGGCTTCTTCTCGCTCGATAACATCATGGACTGCCATACCTTCTCGATATCGGGCTGGGGCGTCAGCGTAGGATATTCATACAGGGGGACGATATGAGGAAGGCCCTTACGGTACTGATACCGCTGCTTCTTGCCGCATCATGCCGCATAGTGACCCTTGCGGATATCGAGGGGCTGGAGTCGAATCCGTTCATGGAGGCTGTAGACCTTTCCAGCACTGGCCATGCCGTTTCAGCGGCGATGGAGGATGGCGTCCTTGCCGCTGAGGAGGTGCCGATACATCTGGATATCCCCTCTGTGATCCGCATCCCCGTCATAACCGATGTCCATGCAGACAGGACAGGAAGCGGGGTGCATGTATTCGAGGAGGCCTTCATGGATTTCCTCGATAAGGGGAGCTATCCGTTCATCATCGACCTCGGTGACCTGCTGAACAAGGGGCATTACGAGGGGTCCAATGCCGTCAGGTTCTATGCCGAGACAGCGATGAAGGCGAACGGGAACCATATCATATGCATAGGCAACCATGAGCTCCATGACGAGACGTCCTCTTCCTTCGACAGGCTCTACTCATCGCTTGGCCCCGGCAGGGAGACGATGCGGATGGGCAGGTATGCCTTCGGTCCGCTTTCCATCTACAAGCTCGACAATTCCCTCGGCGTCTTCGGGCGCAGCCAGCTTGCATGGCTTGAGGAGGCCCTGGCCGCCGATCCCAATCCCTATAGGATCTTCATCGCCCATGAGAACATGGCCACGAGCCGGGCTGCGGACCAGTCGCTGACGATCACCGGCATCACCGACCAGCGCGAGGTACACCGCATGATGCGCATCATGGATGAATACGGCGTGTCGCTCTTCCTCACCGGCCATCACCATAAGGGGAATATCGTGTACGGGTTCTCGGGCGGTGCCTATGAGGTGAACCTTGCCGCCTTCCACAGGAAGGAATCCATCATCGATTTCGAGAGCGATGGCTATTACTACCTGCTGGAGCTCGATACCTCCTCAGGCGCGTTCAGCATCGATATGTATTCATCCGAGACCGGTGAGAGGCTCGGGACGCTGTTTCCCTCGCAGGACGGCTAGAACTCCCTCTCCGTACCATAGCGCATCCTCCTCTTGATGAGGACGGCCGCGGTATGGATGGCGAAGAAGAGCAGGATCCAGAGCGGGAACACCGCGAGGGAGAGGTATCTGGAGAGCAGGCCGAAGAGGGCCGGCATGAATGTCGAGCCGATGTAGGCCGATGACATCTCAAGCCCCATTATGCCCGGTGCATCATCGGCTCCGAAGTACTTCGGCGTCTGGTTTATCATCGAGGGATATATCGGTCCGAAGCCGAAGCCGAGGAAGAAGAGCGCCAGCGGGGCAAGGTCCGCCGGCAGCAGGAGGAGCAGCGCGACGGCTGCGAAGGTGCAGCATTCGCCGATGTTCAGCATCCTCCTGTCTCCCATCCTGTTGCTGATGATGCCGGAGAAGATGCGGCCGGCTGTGATTCCCCAGAAGAGGAGCCCTGCAGCCGATGCCGCGGCAGCCTCCCCGAGGCCCCTAGCCTCGACAAGGAAGGTCGCGGACCACAGCATCGCCGTATTCTCCGCGCCGCAGTAGCCGAAGAAGCCGATCATGGCAGGGATGGCCGCCTTCTTCCTTATCAGGGCGCTGATTGGCGGGTTCTCCTTCTTCACGGGATGGTTCCTGAGCTTTATGTCCCGCTCATCGGCCTTCCTCCAGAGCGGGAACGAGAGGAGGAGTATGGCGAAGTTGAGTCCCTGCAGGAGCGCTATGGCCCGGTATCCATGGTTCCAGGAGAACCCATGGGAGAAGCACCAGGAGAGGAGGAAGGGCCCCACGGTGGTGCCTAATCCCCAGAAGGCATGGAGGAAGCTCATCTCCCGGGCCCTGAAATGCAGCGATACATAGCTGTTCAGCCCCGCATCTACGGAGCCGGCTCCCAGGCCGAGCAGCAGGGATATCATGAGGAGGATGGGGAAGGCCGGCGAGAGCGATACCAGGAAGAGCGATACGGCGGTCATGCCGGCCGAGACAGCCGTTATCTGCTGCGTGGAGAAGCGGCTGCTGACCTTCCCGTACAGGGCAGAGCTGATGACGGTGCCGAAGCAGATCGTCATGCTGACGAAGCCTGCATAGCTGACAGGCACCCCGAGGTCCTGATGCATGAGCGGCCAGGCCGCCCCGATCATCGAGTCGGGAAGCCCGAGCGAGATGAATGCGATATATATGACTATAAGCAGCGAGAACATGATGATACCACCCGCGACAGTCTAGCAGATTGGCAGGGAAGAGGAAATCACGGATATTTGGATATCCTTGCCTGATTTCATTTATTCTGCATGCCTGCGGATGGGTTATAATCATCCCAGGAGATAGCAATGAAAAAGAGACTTATGATGATGGCAGCCGTGCTCATCCTTTCGGCTGCAGCCGCTTTTGCGACGCCTTTGCTGCAGATCGGACCTACGGTCGCCTATAACAACAGCGTAATCGATATCACGGAAGAGCCTCTCTCGATACATAGCTTCACGTTCGGCGCTGACCTGCGCCTGAATCTGTTCAGCTGGATATCTATCGATGTCCCCATGACCTATGGCTATGCGAATCCCGGCGTGCATACGTTCGGGCTCCTGCCGTCGCTTAACCTGAATATACCGGCAGCAGGCTTCCTGGATATCGCGATAGGCGTGGGCCTCCATATGGACTTCGAATATGAGGCAGGCAGCCAGACATGGATGATAAACGGATACAGGATGGACCAGTTCGCCAGCGCTATCTACGGCGCGACGCTTGACTACAGGCTGGCGGTCACGTTCAACATAGGCCCCGTCAGCATCGGTGCGGCTGCGTTCTTCCCGATGGAAGGCAACTTCGAGAACCTCAACCCGATGCCGAAGTGGAGCGAGACGAGGGCCGCCGTATCGGTGCTCTTCAATCTCGTCTGATCCCGGCAGCTTCCGGTCATATTTTCCGGATATCCGCAGCCTTCCTAGTTGAGGAAGAGCGGCGGAAAGCTGTAGAATGGCAGCAGTTTGGACAAGGACGTCTATCCCGCTGAGGGGTAGGCGTCCTTTTCCTTTTTTTGGGAGGAAGGCATGGAACGTAAGTACATATTCGTCACGGGCGGTGTCGTATCAGGGCTCGGCAAGGGCGTGAGCGCTGCCAGCCTTGGCCTGCTGCTGAAGCAGAGGGGGCTCAAGGTGGCCGCGCAGAAGCTGGACCCGTATCTGAATGTCGATCCGGGGACCATGAGCCCGTATCAGCATGGCGAGGTCTTCGTGACTGAAGACGGTGCCGAGACGGATCTCGACCTGGGGCACTATGAGAGGTTCATCGATGAGGACCTCAACAGGAAGTCGAACCTGACAAGCGGCAAGGTGTTCTGGAATATCCTCATGCGCGAGAGGAGCGGCGGGTATCTTGGCAAGACAGTCCAGATAATCCCGCATGTGACCGATGAGATAAAGGCGGCGATATACTCCGTGGGCGAGATGACAGGCGCCGATGTTGTGATCACGGAGATAGGCGGCACGATCGGCGATATGGAGAGCCAGCCCTTCCTGGAGGCCGCCAGGCAGCTGCGTGCCGAGGTCGGCATCGGGAACTCGATGTTCATCCATGTGGTCCTCGTGCCGTACCTTGCCTGCAGCGGCGAGTACAAGACGAAGCCGAGCCAGCATTCGGTGCATGAGCTCCAGGGCCTGGGGATAATGCCGGACTGCATCATCGCCCGCTCGGACAGGCCCCTCGATGATGATATCCTCGGCAAGATCGCGATGTTCTGCAATGTCGAGAGGCGTGCGGTGATTGCCAATGAGAATGTCAATCCGATCTATGCCCTGCCATTGCTGCTCCATGAGCGCGGATTCGATGACTATGCGGTATCGCGCCTCTCCCTGGAGTGCGGTGATTGCCGCCTTGATGCCTGGCGTGCGGCAGTCGGCCGCATGACGCGCGTGAAGGAGCGCAGGGTGAGGATCGCCATATGCGGCAAGTACGTGAAGCTCCATGATGCCTATCTCTCCATCAACGAGGCCCTGTACCATGCCGCGAGCTGGAACGATGCGGACCTTGAGCTGCTGTTCATCGATACCGAGGAGGTGGAGAAGGCCGGGGCTGGGAAGCTGCTGGAAGGGGCTGACGGCATCCTCGTGCCAGGCGGCTTCGGGTCAAGGGGCATCGAGGGCATGGTCAGCTGCGCACGCTATGCGCGCGAGAACGATATACCGTATCTCGGCATCTGACACGGCGTGCAGAGCGCCGTAATCGAGGCAGCGCGATCCCTGGCGGGGCTGGTGGATGCGGATTCCCGCGAGTTCAGGCCGGATGGGAAGGAATGCGTGATTGACCTGATGGATGAGCAGCGCAATATCGTCGCCAAGGGAGGGACCATGCGCCTCGGTGCCTATCGCTGCGAGATACTCCCGGGCACATTGCTCCACAAGCTCTACGGACAGGATTCCGTGCTGGAGCGCCATAGGCATCGCTATGAGGTGTCCCCGCTGTTCCGCGGCAGGATAGCCGCCAGCGGGATCGTCTTCAGCGGGATGAGCCCGGATGGGAAGCTAGTCGAGGCGATGGAGAATCCATCCTGCCGCTTCTTCGTTGCCGTGCAGTCCCATCCGGAGTTCAAGAGCCGCCCGAACAGGGTACACCCGCTCTTCGACGGCTTCATCAAGGCAGCTCTGGGATGATGGCAGGCTCCATGCCTGCCGGTCATTCCCCGCTTTTGCCGTAGTTTGCCAGCACGCGGGCCGATGGGTCGGATACCTGGCAGCCGGGCCAGCTGCTGTTCGGCATCCAGAAGCCCGGTATCATGCGGTGCTGGCCGGGATAGAATCTCTCGAATATCTCCCTGTACAGCAGCGATTCAGGGGTGAACGGCCTCCCGTCCTCCGGGTACCTGCGGTATTCCGCCTCGAGGTCCCTGCCTTCATAGCGCCTCGCGGCATATGCCTTCAGGCCATCGGCCATGCTGTGTCCGACAGCATCGCTGAAGGCAGCTTTCTCCCGCCAGAGGATGTCGTCAGGCAGCCAGTTCCCCTCCTCGAATGCCTTGCGGAGGAGGTATTTGCCATGGCCATAGCGGTTCATCTTCATCTCCGGGTCGATCGAGAGCACGTAGGAGGCGAAGTCCAGGTCCCCGAAGGGAACCCTTGCCTCGAGGCTGTTGTCGGCGATGCACCTGTCGGCGCGCAGCACGTCATAGGCATAGAGCTCATGGACGCGTTTCTGGCTTTCCTTCTGGAATTCTTCCGCATTGGGGGCGAAGTCTGTGTATTTGTAGCCGAAGAGCTCATCGGATACCTCCCCCGTGAGCAGCACCCTGAATTCCGTATGGCAATGGATGTATCTGCAGAGGAGGAACATGCCGATGCTCGCACGTATCGTCGTTATGTCATATGTCGCCAGGGACTCTATGACTTCAGGCAGGATGGATATCACGTCCTTCTCCGTCATGGTCACATCGGTGTGTACCGCACCGAGGAACCTGGCTGTACGCTCTGCGTATTTCGAGTCTATCGGGTCCCTGTCCATCCCGATGGAGAATGTATGGATGGGCTTGCCGAGGATCCTGGAAGCAATCGAGCAGACGAGGGAGCTGTCGAGGCCCCCTGAGAGCAGGAAGGCGACAGGGGTATCGGAGTCAAGGCGCTTCTCCACGGCCCTGATGAGCTTCTCCCTGATGTTCCCCGCTACCTCATCGACGGTTCCGTATGCGTATGCCTTCACCGATGAGATGTCCCTGTAGCAGATGAACTCCCCGCCTTTGTAATAGTGCCCGGGCGGGAAGGGGATGGCTTCGCGGCAGAACGGGGTGAGGAGGCATGCCTCGCTTGCGAATGCGATCATGCCGTCCCTGTCATAGCCGTAGAAGAGGGGGCGGATGCCTATCGGGTCACGCGCCGCGACAAGCCCTTCCTCCCTGTCGTATATGACGGTCGCATACTCCGCATCCAGCATGGCGAACATCTTCTCATGGTATTTGCCGTAGAGATAGAGGATGGTCTCGCAGTCCGAATCCGAATGGAAGTCATAGCCTTCGGCCTCGAGCTTCCTGCGGATATCCCTGAAGCCGTAGATCTCGCCATTGGTGATGCTGTACATGCCCTTGTATGCGAAGGGCTGCATCCCCCGTTCGTCGATGCCCATTATCGAGAGCCTCTGGAAGGCGAGGAAGAGGCCGTCCTCCGGAGATATGACCCGTTCGGAGTCGGGGCCTCTCCTCCGTGTCCTTTCAAGTATTGTCCTGATCTGGGGAAGCCCTATCGCGCTTCCCCTATAAGCGAATACGGTACACATGGCAGGCCTCAGACTGCAGCATAGAGCTGGCTGTACGATTTCGAGCTGTCAGCTTCGATGGCGATGAACCCGCCCTCGAGGCATGATGCTGCCGGGATGGAGAAGACAGACGCGAAGTCCTCGACTATCGGGCGGATGACCTGTTCTTCCTCATCTTCCCCGACAGCGCGCCTTATGAGCTTGTCAGAGAGGTTGAGAGGGGCCTTCCCGGTCCGCAGGTAGATCGTGCCGGCATACATGCCGTTGCCGCAGAAGTACCCGGTTATGTCCCTGCCTTCGTAGCCGAGCCCGAGGACGATGATGGTGCCTCCGGCAAGGTATTCCCCCAGGAAGGAACCTGACCGCCCTCCTATGACGAGGATCCCCTTCCTGTCCCCGTATGCCTTCATGTGGACGCCGGCCCTGTAGCCTGCGTCGCCGAGGACATAGACACGCCCTCCGCGCATGCCGTATGCAAGGGCATCGCCGGCCGAGCCCCTTACGGCGAGGAGCCCGTCATTCATCGTGTCCGCGGCAGCATCCTGCACATTGCCGTCGACAAGCACCGTGCCGCCGTCGAGGTAGGATGCAAGCGCATTTCCCGGCGTCCCCTTTATGCGGAGGATGCCATCCTTCATGCCGCATCCTATATACCTTTCCCCGAGGCAGCCTGTTACGGCGACATCGCCGCCAGATTGCTTCCTGACTGCCTCTAGCCCGTCTTTCCTGATATCAATTTCCTTCATCTCATTCTCCTGCATATCCGATTCCGAGGATCTCAAGCTCCTTCTCATTGAGGCCGGCTCCCCTGAGCGCCATGCGGTTGCCCCTGAGCGCCTCGATGCTGTTTATCCCCATCCCTCCCATGATCTCCTTGATCTCGCGGGTCCATGCGTTCACGAGGTTGATGAGCCTTGCGGCCCCTTTCTCCGGGTCCAGCCTTCCCGTGAGCTGCGGATCCTGCGTCGCAAGCCCCCAGGCGCATCTTCCCGTATGGCAGGAAGCGCATACATGGCAGCCAAGCGCGCAGAGCGCGGCCGTGCCGATGGAGACCGCATCCGCGCCGAGCGCTATGGCCTTGACGGCATCAGCCGAGTTCCTGATCCCTCCGGAGGCGATGACGCTGACCCTGTCCCTTATCCTTTCCTCCCTCAGCCTCTGGTCGACCGAGGCGATCGCGAGCTCGATCGGTATGCCGACATTGTCGCGGATGCGCTTCGGGGCCGCTCCCGTGCCGCCGCGATAGCCATCGATGGAGATGATGTCGGCGCCGCTGCGGGCGATTCCGGAAGCGATCGGGGCTATGTTGTGCACGGCAGCCACCTTGACGATCACCGGCTTCTCATGGTGGGTCGCTTCCTTTATCGACATCACCAGCTGGGCAAGGTCCTCGATGGAGTAGATGTCGTGGTGGGGAGCCGGGCTGATGGCATCCAGCCCTTCCGGCACCATCCTGGTCTTCGAGACATCGCCTATGATCTTCTTGCCCGTAAGGTGGCCGCCGATGCCGGGCTTCGCTCCCTGGCCGATCTTTATCTCGATAGCCGCTGCCGTGTTGAGGTATGTCTCATGCACCCCGAAGCGGCCGGAGGCGACCTGGACTATGGTGCTGCCCTTGAAGGGGTACAGGCTTTCATGCAGCCCTCCTTCGCCTGTGTTCCAGTATGTCCCCAGCTCTTCGGCTGCCGCGGCAAGCGCCTTGTGCACGTTGAGGCTGATTGCCCCGTAGCTCATCGCAGAGAACATTATCGGGGTCCTGAGCTCCAGATGGGGAGGGAGGTTGTCGACGATCCTTCCCTCGCTGTCCCGCTGTATCCCCTCGGGTCTCCTTCCCAGGAACACGGCTGTCTCCATAGGCTCCCTCAGCGGGTCGATCGATGGGTTCGTGACCTGGCTTGCATTCAGCAGGAGCCTGTCGAAGTAGATGGGGATATCCTTGCCGGAGGCCCCCATCGAGGAGAGGAGCACGCCCCCTGTCTCCGCCTGCAGGAGTATTTCCCGGATATCATCATCGGTGAATACGCTGCCATGCCTGAACCTGTTCCCATCCTCGGTTATGAAGATGGCCCCGGCCGGACAGCATGATACGCAGCGCTGGCAATCCGTGCACTTCTCATGGTGGAATACGAGTGTCCTGTCCTCCCCGGCCTCGATAGCGCCGAAAGAGCATTCCCTGGCGCATCTGAGGCATGAGATGCAGCCCTCATCCTTCCTGATCCTGAATCTCCTCATACAGCAGCCTCCTTATCAAGCGTGACGATCACGGCTTCGCCTCCGCGCGGAGCCCAGACCCTGTCGGGATCATCTTCGATGACCCGTATCGCCGCTTCCTCGGAGCTGAAATAGACGGTGCCGCCCTTTTCGGCCGCGACGAGGCTCCTGAGCTTGAGCCTGTCGTTGAGCGCCATCATCCCGCCCCTGAATCCGACTAGTATCGAGAAGGGGCCTGTTATGAGGAAGGAGGAGTACATCTTCCTCAGGTATGAGAGCCTGGACCGCTCCTCCTCATCCTTGATGGCAATCGTCGTCCAGAATGGCGCGGCGATCACGCGGGAGCATTCCCGGAGCGTGAGGCCCTGCTTCCTTGTGAGGTAGTCCAGTATGTATGTGATCACCTCCGTATCCGTCAGGAGGTTGCATGGGTAGCCGTACATCTCCACCGCTCTGCGGTTGGCATCATAGGATGAAATCTCTCCGTTATGCACGACAGTCAGGTCAAGCAGCGAGAACGGATGGGAGCCTGCCCACCAGCCTGGCGTGTTAGTCGGATAGCGGCCATGCGCTGTCCAGGAATAGCCCTCATACTCCTCTATGCGGTAGAAATCGGCGACGTCCTCTGGGTATCCCACTGCCTTGAATACGCCCATGTCCTTCCCGCAGGAGACGACATACGCGCCCTTGAGGGAATCGTTTATCCTGAGCATGGCCCTTGATGTGTACTCATCCTCATCCAGCTGGCTGTCCTGCAGGAGATGGGGAAGCGGCGTGATGAAATAGCGCCAGATCAGCGGCGGGTCCGGTATCTTCGGCGTCTGCCGCACAGGTATCTTCGACAGGTTTATTATGTCGAAGCGCTTGTCCAGGAACCTCTCCGTCTCCTCCCTTGCCGACTGCGAGTCATAGAATATGTGCAGGGCGAAGAAATCGCTGTACTGCGGGTATATCCCATAGGCGGCAAAGCCTCCGCCGAGCCCGTTCGACCTGTTGTGCATCACGGCGATGCTCTTCCTTATCGCTTCCCCGGTGATGCGCTTGCCGTTACGGCAGAATATGCCGCTGATCGCGCAGCCGGAACTGATTCTCACTTCTCCTTCTTTCTTCATCGGGCACCTCTGGAAATGAAAAAAAGGACGCACTAAGATCTCTCTTAGAACGTCCTTGTCCTGTGGTACTTTTACGACATATCGCTCAAGCTTGTCAATTGCGCATATGGATATGATCCGGATAAAAATGCAGTCTGATGCATATTGCCACTTGACTATCCCGCGCCAGAATGCATATCATCCAGCCAAGGACAGCAAGGGCGCTGCAGATTGGTGTATCTGCGGCGCTTTTTCCGTTAAGGGAGGATTCTTATGGACCTGAATGATATCAGAGAGCTGCTGGCTGAGTATGGGATCAAGTTCATCCGCCTTGCTTTCTGCGATATCGCCGGAAGGCAGAAGAACATCGCAATCATGGCAGATGAGCTCGAGCATGCCGTCACTCACGGCGTTTCCTTCGATGCCTCCGCGATAAAGGGATTCCTCAACATCAGCGAGTCCGACCTGCTGCTGTTCCCGGACCTCGACACGTTCTCCGTCCTGCCGTGGAGGCCTTCGGAGAGGGGCGTCGCCAGATTCTACTGCTATATCACGTATCCTGACCGCAGGCCCTTCGAGGGGGATGGGAGGTACCTTCTTTCCCAGATAGAGAGGAGAAGCCTGCAGGCCGGATACTCATTCCTCGTGGGGCCTGAGTGCGAGTTCTACCTCTTCAGGACCGATGAGAAGGGATTCCCGACCCTTGAGCCGTTTGACGAGGCCGGCTACTTCGATATGGCTCCGCTGGACAGGGGCGAGAATGTCAGGCGCGAGATCTGCTTCGCCCTGGAGGACATGGGGCTCAAGCCCGAGAGGAGCCACCATGAGCATGGTCCCGGGCAGAATGAGATCGATTTCCGCTGCTCATCGCCCCTGAAGGCGGCCGATGACCTGATGACGTTCAAGACCGCCGTCAAGGCAATCGCGCAGCAGCATGGCCTGTTCGCGTCGTTCCTGCCCAAGCCTCTCTGCGATGAGAGCGGGAACGGCCTCCATATAAACCTTTCCCTCTATGAGGAAGGCAGGAACCTCTTCGCGACGGAAGATGCGAAGGCGATGTCATTCATGGCGGGAATCCTCCGGAGGATGAGGGAGATGTCATCCTTTGCCAACCCGCTCGCTTCCTCCTATGAGAGGCTGGGGCTGTTCGAGGCGCCTTCCACTGTCTCCTGGAGCCACCAGAACAGGTCGACGCTCGTCAGGATACCGTATGCCGAGGGACATGACTGCCGGATGGAAGTCAGGAGCCCTGACCCTGCTGCGAATCCATACCTCCTTATCTCCCTTATCCTGTCCGCAGGCTTCGAAGGCATCGCGGATGGGCTTGAGCCAGAACCGGAAGCAGCAGGGGATATGCTTTCCTCGCCGCTTCCGGAGAGGCTCCCCCAGAGCCTTTCCGAGGCGGTTGCGGAAACGCGGAAGAGCCAGTTCGTCCGCAGCGTCATACCTTCCGGCATCATCGATGGCTATCTGGAAGACAAGGCTGCCGAGGCCGAGGGGTATGAGGGAAGCGGAAGGGACCATGGCTATCTGATCGACCGGTATTTCAGGTTCGTGTAGGCAGCGCCTATGGAAACGGTGCTTGTGGTCGCTGAACGTACCAGGTGCGATGAGCTCAGGAAGCTCCTTCCTCCCGGCGCCTATGCATTCATCAGGGCCGGAAGCGAGCGGGAGGCAAGGATGAAGATCCTTGATTTCCAGCTCTCGCTTGTCATCGTCGACGCGATGCTTCCCGGAAGCGTTCCGGAGGATGTCTCCGTGTTCGCGGCTTCCCAGGGGATCGATACGCTGCTTGTCGTCCCTGAGGACCTTGCTGCGCATGCTGCCGGGATGATGCGCGGCCGTGGCGTCTATTCCGCCGCTGCCGACAGATGCTGCATCGCAGCGGTGCTGGACGCGATCGGCGTCGCCAGGGAGAGGATACGGAAGGCCGAGGCGCAGAACAGCAGGCTCCTTATGCGCCTGCAGAACGAGAAGCTGCTGACAGAGGCAAAGTGCCTGCTTGCCGCGAAGAAGGGGATGAGTGAGCCTGAGGCCCACAGCTATATAGAGAAGAAGGCGATGGATTGCCGCATAAGCCTTGCGGACGCGGCGATCTGCATCGTCCGGGAATTATCATAGGAGGAGTATCATGAACGTACCTGAGATGTTCGGTTCTATGGTCTTCAATGACCATGTAATGCGAGAAATGCTTCCGAAAAAGGTGTATCAATCCCTGCAGAATACCATGATTGAAGGGAAGGCCCTCGACGAGGATGTCGCTGATATCGTGGCAGCCGCGATGAAGGAGTGGGCCGTAGGCAAGGGGGCCACGCATTTCACCCACTGGTTCCAGCCGATGACCGGGATAACGGCGGAGAAGCATGACAGCTTCCTGACGGTCGACAAGAACGGCTGCGTCATCATGGATTTCTCCGGCAAGGAGCTCACGAAGGGCGAGCCGGATGCCTCCAGCTTCCCCTCCGGCGGGCTGAGGGCGACATTCGAGGCACGCGGATATACTGCCTGGGACCCCACGAGCTATGCATTCATAAAGGATGATACCCTCTGCATACCTACCGCCTTCTGCTCCTATACCGGCCAGATCCTCGACAAGAAGACGCCGCTTCTCAGGAGCATGGATGCGATAAGCTGCCAGGCCGTGAGGGCCCTGGCGCTCTTCGGCAAGCATGTGAAGAGGGTCAATGCGACTATCGGTGCCGAGCAGGAGTATTTCCTCATCGACAAGGAGGACTATGCAAGGCGCCTGGACCTCAGGCTGGCAGGGCGCACGCTCATAGGCGCTCCGGCTGCCAAGGGACAGGAGATGGAGGACCACTACTTCGGTTCGATCAGGCCGCGCGTGAAGGCCTTCATGGCAGACCTTGACGAGGAGCTCTGGAAGCTCGGCATAACGGCGAAGACCGAGCATAACGAGGTTGCCCCGTGCCAGCATGAGATGGCACCGATCTTCGATAACGCCAACAAGGCCACAGATGCCAACCAGCTCACAATGGAGATGATGAAGAAGGTGGCAGAGCGCCATGGATTCGCCTGCCTCCTGCATGAGAAGCCGTTCGAGGGCATCAACGGATCAGGCAAGCACAACAACTGGGCGCTGAGCACGGACGAGGGCGAGAACCTCCTCGATCCCGGCAGGACGCCCAAGGACAATGCGCAGTTCCTGCTTTTCCTGACCGCTGTGATAAAGGCCGTGGATGAGTATCAGGACCTGCTGAGGATAAGCGTGGCAAGCGCGGGGAACGACCATCGCCTCGGAGCCAATGAGGCGCCTCCCGCCATCGTCTCGATGTTCGTCGGCGATGAGCTCGGGTCCGTGATCGAGTCGATCATCGAGGACAAGCCGTTCAGGGGCCGTACGTCATCCTCCCATCTCGATATCGGCACGGGCGTGCTGCCGAAGCTCGCACGCGACAACTCGGACAGGAACAGGACAAGCCCGTTCGCATTCACAGGCAATAAGTTCGAGTTCCGCATGCCCGGTTCCTCCTTCAACATCGCCTGCACGAACGTGATGCTGAATACGGCGGTTGCCGATGCGCTGAAGGATTTCTGCGATGAGCTTGAGGGTGCCGATGACTTCAATGCATCCCTCAATGCCCTGGTCAGGAGGGAGCTCGGCGAGCACCGGAGGATCCTCTTCAACGGGAACGGATACAGCAGGGAATGGGAGGACGAGGCTATGAGAAGGGGCCTTTCGAACTACAAGAGGACGCCGGATGCCCTTGTCCATTACTGCGATGGGAAGAATGTCGCCCTGTTCCGCAGGCATAAGGTGTATACGGAGGAGGAGATGGAGTCCAGGCTCGAGATATCGCTTGATGAGTACCGGAAGGCGATACATATAGAGGCGGGGACGATGGTCGAGATGCTGAGGCGCCAGATCATCCCGGCCGCCTTGCGCTTCTCCTCCTCGCTGGCCTCTTCCGCGCAGGCAAAGGAGGCGATAGGCGTGGCAGCGGAGGCTGATAAGGCCCTCTGCGCCAGGGTGAGCTCTCTCTGCGATGAGCTGCTGCTCCGTGTCGATGAGCTTGACAGATGCATGGCCTCAGGCCCATCCGGCACGATGGAGGCCGCATTCTATGCGGCAGACAGCATCATCCCTGCCATGGAGGCGGCAAGGAAGGCCAGCGACAGCCTCGAGATGATTGCCGATAGGTCCTTCTGGCCTATCCCGACATATTCGGAGATCCTCTTCTACGTCTGACCGGTCCAGCTGCAGGCAGTCCGCTATGGCTGCTTGCAGCATTATATGGATCCTCATTGCATGGTGATGCCGAGGAACGAGAGCGGATTGGCGGATGCGAAGGCGACGACGTCATCATCGCTGAAACGCGATGATTCGAAGATGGAGAAGTACTCGGTGTATGACTCGACCTTCATCAGGTTGACGGCGAAGTCGCTTCCGAAGAGGATGCGGCTGGCAAGCTTCTCCCGCGGTCCCTCATCCATCACCTCCATGAAGTCAAGGAGCTCTGCATAGAATGACGGGGTGGTCCCGGAGAAGCTCATGTCGGCATATACGTTCGGGAACTCATCGACCAGCGATGCGATTGACATGAACCAGGGGCTGTCCGGGAGGCGCAAGAGCCTCATCGCCAGGCTCGATATGCTGCCCTTGTTCCTGAAGGCATACTGCTTGCCGAAATGGGCGAAGTCAAGGATGAGGCCAGGGTACTGCTCCAGCACCGGACGCCATGAGGCAGGATCCGTGTACTGCCATGCCTTGTCGGCGGTAACGCTCCTGAAGCCCTGGTCATCGGCATGGGTGATGACCGGGATGGCGTTCTCCTCGCAGAAGGAGTAGAGCAGCCTGTGCTTCTCCCGTGTCTCCGCTTCAGCCGGCCATGGCTCGAATCCAAGGGGAGGATACACCTTGATGCCGTAGAATGGCTTCTCAGGTATCTCATGGTCCCCATGTGCCTGATGGCTGGTGTTGATGTACCTTCCCAGGAACTCCTCGAGGAAGCTGATGGAATGGGCCTTCGGATTGATGCCGGCGAAGGGATAGAACTCGAAGATGCCGTCAGGGCTCCTGCGGTAGTATTCCTCCATGCCCTCGAGCGTCGCCTCGATGTAGGGCACGATCCTGTCTTCCGGGAGCGTCCTGTAGTATGTCCTCCCGGATGGCTGCATGCATGGCGTGAAGTCCATCAGCAGGGGGAACATCAGCAGCCTGTCGAAATCCATGCCCCTGAAATGGAACCTCCCTTCGCTGATATACGGGATGAGAGGTGCATAGCCTTCCTTCCTGTCCGAGGTGAAGGCACCCTGCAGGTCAGCCTCCATAGCCAGGAATATCTCGCCTATGGGCCGCTCGAACATGGTGAGCCCGTTGGCGAGCATCTTCACGATGTTGGCATCCCTGGTGAGGATATAGTTGTCAGTCACATTCGCGGATATCGCATTGAGGCCTGATTCGTATATCGACGAGAGCACGGATGAGAATACGGGCTCGTTGAGCGTCAGCGCATGGAAATGGCAGTCAGCGAATACTTGCATATCCTGCAATATAACCGGATCCCGTGCTTTCGTCTGCTATAATATCGCTATGATCGTACTTGCCGTTGCCAGCGTAGCCATCATATCGGTGCATCTCTGGTCCAGATATGCAGCAGATGATGCTGTCGGCAATCTCACGAAGCCGTTCCTCATGCCTATGCTCTACGGGACCATGTTCGCTTCCGCATCCGCATTCGGCATCAGGATCTCCGAGCCCTGGCTGATAGCCGCAGCCGCCGTGCTGTATACAGCCGGCGACATCCTCCTGATACCGAAGGACAGGCCGGCATCCTTCATCATCGGCGCTGTCTCCTTCATGGCAGGCCATATGTGCTATGTCGCGTATTTCGTCAGGAGGTCGTTCTCCCTGCCTTTCCTCATCGCAGGCATCGCCATAGCCGCCGTGCCTTTCGCGGCCTATATGGCCAAGGTAATCAGGAAGGGGCCTGATGCAGCCTGGACGTTCGCCCTGTATGGCGCGGCGATCTGGGTCCTCTTCTCCGGCGTGGTCGCCTCATTCTCCAGCTATGACCCGCTTTACGGGATCGTAGCCCTCGTCGGCGTCATCTTCTTCGGCTATTCGGATTCCAGGATCGCCTACAATATAGTGAAGCACAGGTCGACATCGGATTTCGAGATCATGTGGACGTATATCGCCGCCAATCTCTTCCTTGCCGCCTCTGTGCTCCTCGTCAATTCCTAGAGTCCCATCTTCTGCTTCATCTTCGACCAGGAATCCTTCAGCGTGACGGTCCTGTTGAAGACGAGGTGGTCCTCCGATGAATCATGGCTGTCTGCCATATAGTATCCATTGCGGATGAACTGCAGGTAATCGCCGGGCTTCGCGCTCCTTGCCTCCTCCTCGACGAGTGCATCCTTTATCACGATAAGCGAATCGGGATTGATATCGTCAAGGTAGTTGCCTGTAGCCGCGCCGGGATCCGCTGCTTTGAAGAGCTTGTCATACTGCCTTATCTCGGCCTTCACGCTGTGGCCGGCGCTCACCCAGTGGCTCGTGCCCCTGACCTTCCTGCCGTCAGCTGTCGTGCCGCCCCTTGATTCAGGGTCGTATGTGCAGTGCACGGCGGTTATGCGGCCATCGGCATCCTTGTCTACGGAGACTGCCGTGATGTAGTAGGCATGCTTGAGCCTTATCTCATTTCCCGGATAGAGCCTGTGGTATCCTTTCACCGGCACTTCCATGAAATCCTCGCGCTCTATGTAGAGCTCGCGCGTGAATGCGACCTTATGCGTTCCCGCCGACGGATCTTCGGGGTTGTTCTCCGCATCGAAGTACTCGGCTTTCCCTTCCGGGTAGTTGTCGATGATGACCTTGAGTGGGTCAAGCACCGCCATCAGCCTCTTGGCCCTCCTGTTGAGGTCCTCCCTGACGCAGAACTCCATCAGCGCGTAGTCGACTACCGATTCGACCTTGGCCACTCCGACCCTCTGCACGAAATCCCTCATCGCCTCAGGGGAATAGCCCCTGCGCCTGATTCCCGCGATGGTCGGCATCCTCGGGTCATCCCAGCCGTCGACGAATCCGTTGTTCACGAGGTAGAGGAGCTTCCTCTTGCTCATGAGCAGGTATTCGATGTTCAGCCTGGCGAACTCATACTGATGCGGTGCATGGTCGATGCCGTCTATGCCCGTGGCCCAGTCATATGCCGGCCTGTGGTCCTCGAACTCAAGCGTGCAGATCGAGTGGGTGATTCCCTCGATCGCATCGGAGATGGGGTGGGTGAAGTCATACATCGGGTATATGCACCACTTATTCCCGGTCCGCGGATGCTCTGCATACTTTATCCTGTACAGCGCGGGGTCCCTCATGTTGATGTTGGGGCTGGCCATATCTATCTTGGCACGGAGCGTGTAGCTGCCTTCCGGGAACTCGCCGTTCCTCATCCTCATGAAGAGGTCGAGGTTCTCCTCGATGGGCCTGTCCCTGTCAGGAGAGTTCTTCCCGGGCTCGGTGAGCGTACCCCTGTATTCCTTCATCTGCTCGGGAGTGAGCGAGTCGACGTATGCCTTGCCTTCCTTTATCAGCCTGACAGCGATCTCGAAGAGCCTGTCATAGTAATCGGAAGCATAGAACTCATACTTTCCCCAGTCGAATCCGAGCCAGTGGATATCGCTCTTGATGGAGTCTATGTATTCCATATCCTCCTTGGCCGGATTGGTATCATCAAGCCTGAGATGGCATCTTCCACCGTATTTCGCAGCCAGCCCGAAGTTGAGGCAGATGGACTTGATGTGCCCGATATGGAGGTATCCATTCGGTTCGGGAGGGAAGCGGGTGACTATGGTGTTGTCCGGCACCCTGCCTGCCTTCAGGTCGTCTTCGATGATCTTCTCGATGAAGTTCAGAGGCTTGTTCTCGTTCTCTTCCATTCGTTTCTCCTTCAATCCCTTCCAAAGGGGATTCAGAAATATGCACTGCCATTAAAGGCTTTGCTGTCCTATATTAGAACGCATCAGAGGCAGAGGACAAGACTGGACGTCTTCGCAAGGGCTTCCATCTGGTAGTATTTGCGGTAACGCTTTGCACCCCGTCGGCGTCCGTCCTGGATGGATGCATACATGCTGCAGTGTGCATGCGCAGACAGGCTGGGAAAGGCCGATGCCCGTCTAAGATTGCCTTCCTCCAATCGGCCCTTGCCCAGCTGTACTTGCGGGTGTTTCGTTTCCGACGCCCTTCCGGAGATAGGATGGGAAGGCTGTGAAGCGCAGATCCTGATTCCTCCACATCGTCTCAGGATGCCTGTATAATGGCCATGGCACTGCCATTGATGGTAGGTGGCTGGCCTCCTCGCCTCGCCTGGGGATAGAGGGGGATGCCTCCGGATTTGTCTTCGGATGGAAAAGGAGGTAACGCTTATGACGGACTTTGAATTGCTGTCGCTGGTGATATCCATCATCGGCCTGGTGATTGTCGTTCTGAAAAAGTAAGGCCGCCCTTTCTGATGTAGCGATCAAGGACGGTCCTTAAGTTCACGATTGCGAGGTCAGCCGTCTATCGGCAGTGCCTCTTTACATGCTTATTATCGCCAGCTTCCCGTCCGAAGTCAAATGCCGCTTCTCGATATCGCATGGCTATATGGAATTGCTTGCAGATGCCCTGGATATCCTTGAGAGTCCCTTCTCAGCGCCATGCCCTCCATCAATGCCAGCTGTATATGGGGAGATCCTTTGTTTCCTCTGCGAATGCCTTGCTCCTGTTCCGCAGCTCATATTCCGCCTGCACCCCCACGAAGAAGTTCAGGCTCATCCCGAAGTACCTTGCAAGCCTCCAGCATACATCGTCAGACATCCTGTTCTTCCCATTGAGGATCTTCCCAAGTGCTGCTGGGGAAATCCCGAGATCATGGGCAAGCCTGTATGCGGAAAGGCCGAGCGGCTCCATCCAGTCCTCTTTCAGGTAATCGCCGAATGACCCCAGGCTGATCTCATATGTATCCATATACTTCCCTCCTGATGATAATCCGTGAACTCGGCGCCATAAGCATCGCCTTCCTTCAAGCTGCTCAAGCCTGTTGCTGGGAGGTATGCGCAGGTCACTGATTCTCTTTGCATTATTGAGGCCAATGAGCCTTCTCAGCGCCTTCCGCGGAATTCGCTCAGAATACCTCAAGCTTCACATGGCCTTCGCCTTCTGTCACGATCCCTATCGAGGCTGAGGCAAGGAAGCCGCTATATGAGGCCTTGAAGGTGTATCCATCATCTCCGGTGAAGGTGATTTCGCTGCCTTTCTTCTCAGCCTTCAGGGAGCTGCCGGGACCTGCTGCTGCCTCGGTCCTCATCCCCTTGAATGATGAGATGGTCCTGCCGGGATGGAAGATGATGTAGTCGCTTTCCGTGTGGATGAGCGCGAATGCGGCATCCGCATCGCTTTCAAGCCTGAGGGAGAGCATGCCCTCCTCTCCGAGCGTGAAGAATACGCTATGCCTTGACTGTGACCTGAATTCCAGCGTATGTAGCGATATCCTCTCTATCTCTGCCTTGCCGACCCAGGCTGCGCCTTTCGTGTTCATGCCATGATTATAGCAGGAAGGGGGAATGAATCCAGCCCGCTGTTGCAGGGGCTTGCCGGCAGATGCTAGACTCTTGCCATGGTACTTGTCTTTTCAGATATCCAGGCAGTCTTCGCAAGGGAAGGGGATGCCTACCGCATGTGCTATGCCGGCAGCGGCCTCAGATGGCGTGGAAGGGATTTCTTCCATATCATCAGGACATCCAGGGATAGGCTGGGGGATGGGATCAGGAAGGAGCTTGAGGGCTCGGGAATAGCAGAGGGCCTCCTGTCCGACCTCCCGACGCCCATCGCGGTCGATGGCGACCTCTATGCGAGGAACGCGGCTCCGTATTCGCTTTCCGATGGCGTGTGCTGGAGTGCCGCCGAGGGCATCGATGCCGATGCGGCCATCATCTCCTCATCCATCCTCTCCCGTAATCCATCCGGCAGCGCAGCTGTCGATACGGTCGGCTTCCTCTCATGCGTGCGGAAGGCCGCAGTGGACCTTTCCGATGGCATCTTCATCGATAGCCAGGAGCTGCTGGATAGGAGGATTAGGGACCTCCAGGTCTCCGGCAAGGATATCATCGTCTCCGGGGATGAGGAGGAGATCCGCAGGTTCCTCCAGCTCTGAGCCTCAGAACGCTATCCTCTCCTCAGGCGCGGTGAATGAGGAGAAGACTGCTTCCGCATCTTCCAGGCAGAACACCTCCGTGTTGCCGTCATCCTCATCATACATTGCCCTCAGCTCAGGATAGGCGTCCAGCATGCTCTTCCTCGCTTCCCTCCGGTCATCCTCGACAGCCTTCGCGGCGATGCGCAGCCATGTGCCGTCCTTGAAGGCGCAGATCTCGATGCGTGGGTTCGCATGCATCTGCTTCGAGACAGGCTTCCGCTTCCCTGTCTGGATGTAGAGCTTCCCTTCGAAGATATTCGCGGTGCCGAATGGCCGTACCCTGGGCTGTCCGCCCTCATCCGTCGCCAGGTAGTATGTCCCTGCTTCCTTCAGGAATGCAGCAGCATCTTCCATCGTCTTCATATGGACCTCCTGATCAGATTATGCCCAGCTTCTCCAGCGCATAGGCAATGCCGTCCTCGTTGTTCGAGAGCGTGACGAAGTCCGCGGCTGCCTTTGCCGCCTCGGAGCCGTTCGCCATGCAGATGCCTGTGCCTGCAGTCCTGAGCATGCCTATGTCATTATCCCAGTCGCCGAATGCGACCATATCGGAAAGCGGGATGGATAGCTTCTCGGAGATCGCGGCGATCGCCTTCCCCTTGTTCACGCCATGGGGAAGGACCTCCAGCGTCATCGTGGAAGAGGAGACCACGTCAGCCTCATCGCCGAGCATCTCCTTCAGCTCCTTCCCGAACCGCACCAGCTTCTCCGCATCCCTGTCCTTGGCAAGCAGCTTGCATGGACGCTCGCCGATTGCCATCTCTATCGCGTCCGGATCCGTTATATCCATCCTCACGCCCTCCTGCTTCATCATCGCGGCCTGGATGGCGAACCATTCGTCATCGGCGTCGATCGCGTAGCGGCGCGAGGTGAAGCCCATCAGCGAGGAGCATCTGCCCCTGAGGAACGAAGCGCACATCCTGTAGGCCTTATCGCTGATGCGTATGTCCTGGAGGAAGCTGCCGTTGTATTCTATAAGCGCGCCGTTGACCGCTATCTTCATCACCTTGCAGGGCAGCATCCTCTCTATATTGAAGAGGCTTGCGAGATAGCGTCCGGAGGAGAGGCCTATGATGATCCCCTTCTCATCTGCCTTCCTGAGCGCCTCGAAGGTCCTGCTGCCCAATGTCAGGTCATCATGGAGGAGCGTTCCGTCTATGTCAGTGAAAATGATGGATGCCATAAGCAGACTATAGCAGATTACTCCGCGGCTGGGTAGGAAAAGGCTTCCAGCGGTGCTACAATCCTCGCATGCCGACGATGGATATGACGCGGGGCAGCATCCTCAGGAAGCTTGTCTCATATTCGATTCCGCTTGTGCTGGGCAACCTCTTCCAGCTTGCCTACAATGCCGTCGATTCCATGATAGCGGGACGCTTCATCGGGACCGATGCGCTTGCCGCCACAGGCATGGCAGGCCCCATCATGAACATACTCATCCTCGGCATCTCCGGGATCTGCATGGGAGCCGGGGTGCTGATGAGCTCGTTCTTCGGGGCCGGCGATACCGATAAGCTGAGGAACGAGCTCTCGACGCTGCTCGTGGCCGGCACCGTCTTCTCCACAGCTATCGCGGTCCTTGGCATCATCTTCGCATATCCGCTCCTGAGGGCGATGAACGTGCCATCCGCGATCATCGATATAACGGCGCTGTATATAAGGGTCGTATTCATAGGCGCTCCCTTCGCATATTTCTACAATGCGCTCTCCCAGGCCCTCAAGAGCGTAGGGGATTCGAAGACTCCCCTGAAGTTCCTGATGTTCTCATCCATCCTCAACTGCGTATCTGACCTCTTACTCATCGGCTATCTGGGCTTCGGCATCATGTGCTCGGCCGTGACCACCGTCGCTGCCGAGATGGTCTCCGCCTTCCTCTGCTTCGCGTATATCCATGCCAGGGTGCCGCTGCTCAGCCTCCGTCCGCGCGACATAAGGGTAGATGGCAGCCTCCTGAAGACGACGCTGTCATACGGATCCGTCACGGCGCTCCAGCAGGCATGCCAGCCTGTGGGCAAGCTCCTGATACAGAGCGCTGTCAATACCCTCGGCGTGGCGACAATCGCTGCCTACAATGCCGTTACGCGCATCGATGACTTCGCCTTCGTGCCGGAGCAGCAGATAAGCCATGGCGTCACGACATTCGTCGCGCAGAACAGGGGAGCGGGGAATACCGGCAGGATGATCGCTGGCTTCCGCCGGGGGCTGCTGCTGGAGACGATGTACTTCGCCATCATCTGCGCTGCCGTGTTCATCTTCCGCGAGCGCATCATGACGCTCTTCATAAGCGGCGAGGGCGCTGCCGATGTCATCGCGGAAGGCGAGCTGTACCTCTCCGTGATGGCCTTCCTCTACATATTCCCGGCCTATACCAACTGCATCCAGGGCTTCTTCAGGGGCGTGGGCAATATGAGCGTGACGCTCGTCTCCACCTTCATCCAGGCATCGATGCGCGTCCTCTTCACATTCATCCTCGTGCCGCATATGGGGATACATGCGATTGCATATGCCTGCGCGATCGGCTGGGTGCTCATGCTCCTTTTCGAGGTGCCGTATTACTTCCACTGCAAGCGGAAGCATATCGATACGGAAGGGAGGGCTGCATGAGGAGGCTGCTCCTGGCCGCCATGGCCTGCCTGATGCTGGCGTCATGCTCTGAGAAGAGCATCTCGGATTCCCGCTTCGTACTGGGGACGCTATGCTATATCGAGCTGGAGGGGACGGATGACAGCGATATCCTCGAAGGCGCATTCAGCCTCCTTTATGGAATCGACAGGAAGATCTCGCGCTATGATGAGGGATCCTTCATCCACAGGATCAACGAGAACGCGGGCATCTCTCCTGTCGAGGTCCCCGATGATGTCTATCAGCTGGTCAGGCGCGCCGTCAGCTTCGCAGATGAGACAGGAGGCGTGTTCAATCCCGCCATCGGGCCGCTCTCGGCGCTCTGGGGCATCGGCACGGAGAGCCAGCGGCTGCCGTCAGAGGAGGAGATCGCCGCCGTCCTGCCGCTCCTTGACTGGCGTCTGGTCCGCTTCGATGATGATGCGCATACGGTATATCTTCCGCTCAGGGGGATGGCGCTTGACCTCGGGGGAGCCGGGAAGGGCTGGGCGTCTGACCTCGTCAGGGAATACCTGGAGGAAAGCGGGGTGGAGGATGCCCTCATAAACCTGGGCGGGAACCTCGTGGCCATGGGATGCAAGGAGGGCAGGCCCTGGATGATCGGCATACAGACGCCGGGAGGCCCGTCCGGATCCTATTTCATCAGGCTGCCTGCCGAGGACCTGGGCATCGTCACCTCCGGCGGCTACCAGCGCTATTTCGTCGAGGATGGCAGGACGTATCACCATATCCTCTCCTCGAGCACGGGATACCCTGCGGAGACCGATCTCCTATCCGCTACCGCGATCGGTACCGACGGGCTCCTCCTTGACCTGCTATCGACGGCGATGTTCGCTGCAGGCAGCGAAGAGGCTGTGGAATTGGCGGAACGCTATGGCATCAGGGCGGTCCTCCTTACGGAGGATGAGGATATCATCGATACTTCACGCATCTGACTGCCAGATAGCAGTCCTGCAGGAATGAGTCTATCGGCTCGAAGCCGGATGTGTCGGTGAAGAAGCCCGTAATGGCGAAGCCCATCTCCGTCAGCTTGCCGAGTATCGTATCGAGGGTGTGCGAATACTCCACGGTATCATTGCGTTCCACGCGCTTGATGAGCTCCTTTTCCGAGAGGCTCTTCGTGTCGGAGAAAGGCAGCGTGTACTTCACCTTCATGCGGCCTTTCGCAAGGAGCCTGTCATCGAACATGTAGAGGGCGGGATTGGCGATGCCGAAGATGAAGGAGCCGTCCATCCTGAGGATGCGGTGGACTCCGGCATAGACTGCCTCGATATCATCGATGAAGTTCATCGATACCGGCGATATCACGGCATCGAAGGAAGCGGGGGCGAAGGGCATCGAGGACATGTCGCCGCAGACGAGCTCGGCATCAAGCCCGTACCTGTCCAGCGCCTCGCGGTCTATGGAGATCATCCTCTGGCTGAGGTCAAGCGTGGTCACATGGCAGCCGAACGCCGCCAGCACAGGCGTCTGCTGCCCGCCTCCTCCGCCCATGCAGAGGACATCCCTGCCCTTGAGCGGCAGTATCCATTCCTCCGGCACGTCCCTCTCGACGGTTATATGGATGCGTGGCCTGCCGTTCCTGGCGGCCTCGATGGTCTCCTCGCTTTCGATCCTGGCCCAGGCGCTCCCGTGGTCGGCTTCCCAGTCCCAGGCCCTGCTGTTGGCTTTCCTTATATCCATAGCAAAAAGCAGGGCCGGAGCCCTGCCTTGCATCCTTCAGCAGCCCTTTACGGAGCAGCTTGCCTTCGCTGGCGGGATGGCGATGATCCTCTCGAGCTCCGGCGTCTTCTTCAGATTGCCCTTCAGCCCCTCGGCCCTTGCCTTGTTCACGTAATCGGGGGACTCGAACGTATAGTGGAAGTTCGTGTGGACGTCGTACGTGCCGTTCATCAGCGCATATGCATCCTCGGTGATGACGAGCTCCTCATCGGTCGGGATGACGAAGACCTTCACCGGGCTGCTGTCCGCGGAGATGCATGTCTCTGCGTTCCTGCAGTGCGAGAGCCTGTTCTTCTCCTCGTCGAAGATGATGCCGAGGCTCTCGAGGCCCTCAAGGGTTCCCTTGCGGATGTGGTCGCCCATCTCGCCGACTCCGGCGGTGAATACGACTGCATCGACGCGTCCGAGAAGCGCCGCATAGGCACCGATATACTTCTTCAGCCTGTGGCACTCCATGTCGACGGCGAGCTGTGCGTTCCTGTCGCCGGCGAGGGCTGCCTCATGGACGTCCCTCCTGTCGGACTTGCCGCAGAGGCCCATCAGCCCGGACTTCTTGTTCAGGTACGTATCCATCTCCTGGACCGTGAGGCCGGTGTTCTGGCAGATGTACGGGATGATGGCCGGGTCGAGGTCGCCGGACCTGGTTCCCATCACGAGGCCCTCAAGCGGCGTGAGTCCCATCGATGTCTCGATGCAGACGCCGTTCTTGACTGCCGAGGCGGAAGCGCCGTTGCCGATATGGAGGATGATGAGGTTCGTGTCCTCGTTCTTCTTGCCAAGCAGGCATGCGGCCCTCTTCGCGCAGTAGAGATGGCTGGTCCCATGGAAGCCATAGCGGCGCACGTTGTACTTGGTATACCACTCATAGGGGACGGCATACATGAATGCCTCCTCAGGCATGGTCTGGTGGAATGCAGTATCCATGACGATGGCATTCGGTACGCCAGGCATCAGCTTCCTGGCAGCCTCGATGCCCATGATATTGGCCGGCATGTGGAGAGGTCCGAGCGGGATGAGCGTCTTGAGCTTCTCGACGACCTCATCTGTTACGAGGGTCGACTTCTTGAACATCTCGCCGCCATGGAGGACCCTGTGGCCTACGGCTCCGATCTCGTCGAGCGAGCCGATGCATCCATATTCCGGATCCACGAGCATCTTCAGGACAAGCTCGATGGCTTCCTTGTGCGTCGGGGATGAGAACCTTGCCTGATATACTGGCTTGCCCTTGGATTTCTGTTCGATAGTCGAATATTCAAGGCCGATGCGCTCGACGACTCCTACGGAGAGGACTTCCTTTTCTTCCCAGTCGAATACCTGGTACTTGGCAGATGAGCTGCCGCAATTGAGAGTCAGAATGACCATTTCAGCGTTTACTCCTAACAGATTGTACGGGTGGATTTTATCAAATCGACGCCAAGTATTCTACCACCTTGGACGCATCCTTGCCGGCGCTTCCGTCCGTTCCTGCATCCTGCTGCGTATTATAGTCATGAAGGTTATCATCGTTTTCCTGCTGCTGGCTGCCGCTTCCCCGCTTGCGGGCATCTCCTTCGCCAGGGATGGCGGCTCCGCCTATACCGGGTCGGATGGGTTCCGGCTGTCGCTTTCCGACGGCAGGCTCTATCTTGCCGATGAGCACATCGCATTCGGGCAGATCGACAGGTTCGGCCTTGTCCGCACGCTTTCCGATCCCTATGGATCCCCTCCGTCGCTCCGTCCGCGCGCATCGGCTTTCTCGCGGACAGGCGAGAGGAGCGGCTTCGTGCTCAGCCTGGGGCCGCTGTCGGCCGGTGCCAGCCTCAACGGCAGGCCGCTGCTCTTCGCTTCCGCGGAGTTCAGCCATTTCGAGGCAGCTGTCCTCCTCGCCTTCCCCGGCGAGGATCCTGGCACGATCGTCTCCGATGCGTACAGGGAGGAGACAGGCAGGGTCCTGTATGCGGGGATCTCCGGCGGCTACGGGGTCTTTAGCGCCATGGGTATCTTCTCGTTCTCTGACACCAAGGGCATCGGGCTCTTCGGCTCTGCCGGCGTCGAGTACGGAGGCTATTCGCTCTATGCCATGGCCGGTGACCCCATAAGCCTGTACGGCGGACGCGATACGAGGCTCTTCGGCATAAGGGGGAGCATAGGCGAGGAGGGATTCCGTTCCGAGTTCTCCGTCATCTTCGGCGGCGTGCCCGTCTTCTCCGATGAGTTCATGCCTTACCAGGCGGTCCTGCGCTCGGAGCTCGCGGTGGAAGGGATAAGGCTGGAGTCCGTAATGCGCTACAGCTTCACGAGGACGGGCAGGACATACAAGAGCGACATCATCACGCTCTCATTCGATGGCCTGCGGATAGGGTACAGCTCCTCAGGCGGTCTTATCGCGTCATATAGCCATGGGATGTTCGAGATAGGCATAGAGGATGGCAGGGCCTATGCGGAGGTGCAGCTTGATTTCGGCGCCGAGGACGCTGACGTGATGATAAGGCTCCATTCCGACGGCGAGATAGAGACAGGCGTGTCCCTGGTCCTATAGCATCTCCATGGAGAGCTCCAGCGCTATGCCTGTCTGCTCCTCCACGCCCTGCTTCGTGCGCAGTATCAGGTCGCGTATCTCCGTGGATGTGCAGCCTGGGTAGGTGAATATGCAGTTGCTCTGGTAGAGGGAGAACTCCGCCCTGCTGCCGTTGGGGCCGGCGAATCCCGACTTCGCTATCAGCTCCTGCGCCGTATGCCCCTCGGGGTCCTTGAAGATCTGCCCCGAGTAGCGCGGGCAGGGCGGGATGAAGAAGAGCTCGACGAACTTCTCCTTCTTCAGCCGGGCCTCCGCGGTAGCCTTGGCCGGCCTGAGGCGCAGCGCGACTCCCGTGATTATCTCCGTGTCGACGAAGGCCGAACCCTGCTTGCGGAAGATGTCGCTGTAGTATGGGCGCCTGTGGAACCTGCCGTTGGCCGTGAGGTAGTCCGCATAGAAGAAGACATCCGAGAGCGACTTGCCGTTTGCCGATGCGTTGACTGTCATCGCGCCTGCGACCGTGCCGGGTATGCCGCCGAGCTCCTCCATGCCTACGAGGTTATGGTCGATGGCGATGTTTATGATGCCGTCCAGCATCTCGCCGGGAGCTGCCGTGACCAGGTCACCCTTTATCGTCAGGCCGCGCATGTCCTTCGTGGATATCACGAGGGCATCGATGCCTTCCTCGGGAACCAGTATGTGGGTGCCGCCTCCGATGACCTTCACGCCGATGGATTTCCTGTAGGCGAATTCGAGGACGGCCTCGAGCTCGGCCGCGTTCCTCGGCTGCGCATAGTACCTGGCCGAACCCCCTGCCGCGAAGGAGTTCAGCGTCCTCATCGGATAGTCCTCGACTATAAGAAGCTCTCCAAGCATATGCCAATGATAAAGCATCGCGGAGGATAATGACAGGCTTGATCGGCATATTCGCCTTGCGATAGCCATGGCAGCCTATATAATCAATGCAGGAGGCAATATGAGCGAGTGGTGGAAGAATGCGGTCATTTACCAGATATATCCGAGGAGCTTCATGGATTCGGATGGGGACGGCATGGGGGATATCCCGGGAATCGAGAAGAGGCTGGATTACCTTAAGGACCTCGGCATCGACATAATCTGGCTGAGCCCTGTCTATAAGTCGCCCAACGTGGACAATGGCTATGATATCAGCGACTACCGCGATATCCAGGAGGAGTTCGGCACGCTTGCCGATATGGAGCATCTGATCGGCGAGATCCACAGGAGGGGCATGAGGATCCTGATGGACCTTGTCGTCAACCATACATCGGACCAGCATCCCTGGTTCATCGAGGCCAGGAAGTCGAAGGATAATCCTAAGAGGGATTATTATATATGGAGGGATCCGAATCCGGATGGAAGCCTCCCGAACAACTGGGAGTCGCATTTCAGCGGGTCGGTATGGCAGCTCGATGAGCAGACGGGGCAGTACTATCTCCATATCTTCTCCGCGGGGCAGCCTGACCTGAACTGGGAGAACCCGGAGGTCAGGGAGGAGGTCAAGGATATCGCGCGCTTCTGGCTCGACAAGGGGGTCGATGGCTTCAGGATGGATGTCATCAACTTCATCTCCAAGGTGCCGGGGCTTCCTTCAGTCCCTGGCGCCAAGGGCCTCGTGCGCGGCAATATGTTCTATATGAACGGACCGCGCGTGCATGAGTACCTGCATGAGCTCAACGAGGATGTCTTCAGCAAGTACGATATCATGACGGTAGGCGAGACTCCCAGCGTCACGCCGGAGATTGCGCACCAGTACGTGGACGCGGACCGCGGCGAGCTCTCGATGGTCTTCCAGTTCGAGCATATCAATACGGATATAAGGGGGACGCGCTGGCAGCTGAGGCCATGGACGGTGAAGGAGTTCAAGTCGATCATCTCCAAGTGGCAGAAGGCCCTCGGCGACAAGGGATGGAACAGCGTCTACCTTTCCAACCATGACCAGCCCCGTTCGGTATCCAGGTACGGCAACGATGACAGGTACCTCCTCGAGAGCGCCAAGATGCTCTGCACGATGGATATGACGCTGCGCGGCACCCCGTATGTATACCAGGGAGAGGAGCTGGGCATGACCAACGTGCGCTTCGATGACATCTCCTCATACCAGGATGTCGAATCGCTTGGCATGTACCGGGACTACAAGGCGAAGGGCGTGCCGATGCATGACATCATGGAGCTGGTCTACTGCAGGGGCAGGGACAGCGCCAGGACGCCGATGCAGTGGGATGGATCGGAGTATGCAGGCTTCTCAACATCAAGGCCATGGCTGGATGTCAATCCCAACCATACATGGCTCAATGCCGAGAAGGAGGCAGCGGATCCGGATTCCGTCCTCAGCTTCTACCGCAGCATGATCGCCTTCAGGAAGAAGCATCCCGTGATCGTCGATGGCAGCTTCAGGGAGTGGTTCGAGGACCATGACAGGATCTTCGCCTATGAGCGCGAGGACGATGATGAGAGGATGTTCGTCCTCCTGAACTTCAGCGCCACGAAGTTCACCATCATCATGCCCGAGGAGCTGGATATACCGTCCATGGAGCTCGCGGTGTCGAATATCGGCAGGAAGGAGCTCGGCGGCAATATAATCTCCGTCTATCCGTATGAGGCATTCGTGCTGGTGAAGAGGAAGTGATGCAGAGGAGGCAGTGCCGCCGGCGCTGCCTCCCCATCCGCAGCCACGGCCGGTATCCCCGGCCATTTCCTATTTCCTTATAAGGGCGTCGATCTCCCTGTTCTCCTCGTCGGAGAAGGGGGCGCATTCCAGCGCCTTGAGGTTGTCCCTGATCTGGGAGAGGTTCCTGGCGCCGAGGATGACGCTGGCCATCTGCTTCTGCGCAAGGACCCAGGCGAGCGCCATGTGCGCAAGCGTGTCCCCGCGCCTGTCGGCAATCGCCTTGAGCTTCCTGGTCGTCTCCATCACCTCATCCGTCAGCGATGAGCCCTTGAGGAACTGGCTGTGGCCGTTGGCCCTCGAGTCCTCCGGGATCCCGTCGAGGTACTTGCCTGTCAGGATGCCCTGCTTGAGCGGCGAATAGGCTATCGCGCCCGTGCCTTCCTCCTCGAGGACTGAGAGCACGCTGTCGTTGGAGCAGTCAAGCATCGAGTACCTCATCTGGTGTATGAGGCAGTGCACGCCCATCTCACGCAGCATGCGGCATGCCTTCCTCGTATCCTCCGGCCCGTAGTTGCTGATGCCCACATAGAGGGCCTTCCCCGCATGGACGATATCGGCAAGGGCGCCCATCGTCTCCTCGAGCGGGGTGTCGGGGTCGGGCCTGTGGTGATAGAAGATATCTACATAGTCGAGCCCCATCCTCCTGAGGCTCTGGTCAAGGCTGGCGACAAGGTACTTCCTGCTGCCATGGTCGCCATACGGCCCCGGCCACATGTCGTATCCGGCCTTGGTCGAGACGATGATCTCGTCCCTGTAAGGCCTGAGGTCCCTGCTGAGAATCCTGCCGAACGTCTCCTCCGCGCTGCCCGGCACCGGCCCGTAGTTGTTGGCCAGGTCGAAATGGGTGATGCCTGAGTCGAAGGCCCCGAGCACCATCTCCCTGCAGTTGGAGAAGATGGAGTCGGTGCCGAAGTTATGCCAGAGCCCGAGGCTCATGGCGGGGAGCCTGAGGCCGCTCTCGCCGCATTTCCTGTATTCCATGGCGCCGTAGCGCGCCGCGTCCGCGATGTATTCCATATGCATGTCCTCCGAGCCTATTAAAAAATAGAAAATTCAGCTTGACAAGTGGAAATTGTGATTTAACATAGAAGCATGGTTGGTGTATTGGTTTACCAATGCAGCAATCGCGGGGTTTGTTTGGAATGATATGTTATATCCTTTGTATATAGCATGTTATATCCTTTGATTCGATGACCGGACGGCAAAGTTAAGGCTTTTTGTCCGATTGGATAGGTGAATCGGTTCACCGGATTGGCGCATGCAGAGGGAAGGTCTCAACATCTCCATGATCGCTGATAGGGCAGGGGTGTCCAAGGCGAGCGTCTCCAACTACCTGAACAACAGGCAGGGGAAGCTTTCGCAGCAGACATCCGAGCGCATCGCGAAGGTGATCAAGGAGACCAACTACATACCTTCGTTCAGCGCGCGCCGCCTCAGGAGGACGGATCCCTCGAAGACCATCGGCATCGTCATCAAGGATACCCTGCTGCAGTCGATGTTCACCATCCCGTTCTATGGCTTCATGATGAAGGGCATCGGCGCCGTGCTCGACAAGGCAGGCTATTCATCGCTGCTGATTCCCGAGAAGGACCATGACTCGGAGAAGACGATAGGCTACCTCAAGGAGCTGAGCCGTGGCTTCGTCGACGGCTACATCCTCTTCAATATCCATGTCGATGACATGTACGTGAAGGAGCTTGCCGGCTGCGGCATCCCCTTCATCTGCATGGGCTATATGGGCGATGACGCGCAGCAGAACTATGTCGGCACCGATTACCGTGCCGGCGCCAGGGATGCGGTCAGGCTCCTTGCGGAAGAGGGATGCCGCAACATCGCGATATCGATAGGGGTCGAGGAATCGATAGTCAGCAGGCAGCTGATGTCGGGATTCGCCGAGGAGATGGGGATCCAGGGCCTCAGGGTCGATGATTCCCTTGTGATAAAAGGCAAGAGCGATATGGACGAATCGGTCTTCGATGAGCTCCTGACGCTCTTCCAGCAGCCGGTCTGGCCCGATGGCATCATCCTTTCGGAGCGCCACTTCTATGACCTCGTGAAGGTCTCTAAGGTATTGGGCTTCGATCTTGATGCATCGGTGCGGATTGTACTGTATAATTATTATTTCAGGATGGTGGAGAGGAGCTTTTCCTATCTCGATATCCCCTACGAGGAGATCGGTGCGGCAGCTGCCTCCAACCTTCTGAGCCTTCTGGAGGGGAAGGCGACCCAGCCTCTGCTGTTCAAGCCCAGGCTGGTACGTAAATAGGGCAGTCCTTTAAGGTCTGGAATATAATCATAAAGAACTTGGAAAAGGAGGTATCTTTATGAAGAAAGCATTCAAGGTTCTGGCTGTAGCAGCAATGCTCGCGATCTGCGTAAGCGGCGTGTTCGCTTCCGGATCAGCCGAATCGGACAAGCTCATCATCTGGGACAAGTCTGAGTATGTAGGTGCATACAATGAACTTGCAAAGGCACGCTTCGAGGAGTTCTGCGCTGAGAACAACGTCGAAGGCGAGTACGTCATCGTCCCGCCAAACGATCTCAGGCAGCGCCTTTATGCAGCCATTGAGGGCGGCAACCCGCCAGACATCGTCGTAACCGATGACTTCATGGCCAAGCAGTTTGCCGGAATGGGCCAGCTTGCTGATGTCAGCGACATCAAGACATCCCTCCCGTTCATCCAGGCAGGTATCAACGTATCCTACTGCGAAGATGGCGATTTCATCGTACCTATCGCGATGCTCGCTCCTGGCCTCTACCTCAGGACCGATAAGTGGGAAGCAGCCGGCCTCGACTATCCTACGACCTGGGAAGAGCTGAGGGAGGATGCAAGGATCGTCAATGACCCAGCGAATGACTTCTATGCCCTTGGCTACCCGATGGGAACATCCGGCGGCGGAGATGCTGAAGGCATGTGCCGCGCTGTCATCCTCGCATTCGGCGGCGTACCTGTCGATGTGGACGGCAACGTGACTGTCAACTCGCCTGAGACCCTCGAGGCCCTCAAGTACATCGCTTCCCTCTATGAGGAAGGCCTCTGCCCGCCATCAGCCATCACATGGGATGATATGGGCAACAACACGGCATACCTTGCTGGATCCGTCGGCGTCATCCAGAATTCCGGAAGCCTCTATTCCCAGCTCAGGGAGGAGAATCCTGAACTCTTCGCCAACACGATCATCCTGCCTTTCATGCAGGGCCCGGCAGGCTCCTTCGCTCCTACTGGATCGAACTGCTTCATCATCTTCACCAACGGCGGCTCCGTCGACATGGCCAAGAAGTATGTCACAGAGTTCTTCGATATGGACTTCTACAAGAACCTCGTCATCCAGATGGGCGGAATGTGGCAGCCTGTCATCGAGGGTGCTGAAGATGATCCGTTCTGGGAAGATCCTGAGAACGCTGGCTGGCTTGCCAACTCCCTCGGCGGTGTTCCTAACACATACCCAGCTCCTGTAAACGATGCTACCAACAGGGCATTCAGCGAGCAGGTCTGCGTACGTGCCGTACAGAAGATCGTCCTTCAGGGAATGGATCCGCAGCAGGCTCTCAACGAGCTTGAGGCTGATTTCAACAGAATCCTCGGCAAGTAATCGCCGTTCTCTCGGGCGTGGCCCGGCTGCCACGCCCATGTTCTAAAAGGAGGTTAGCATGGGCCATGAAGCTTCTATCTTCAGAGTAGAGAGAAAACTGGGACTGGCATTCACGTTACCTATATTCATCCTGATTTTCATCCTGATGGGTTTCCCGTTTGCCTATACGATCTATCTCAGCTTCACAAACAAGACAGTAGGCATGCCTGCGCAGTTCGTAGGCCTTGCGAATTATATATCCATCTTCACAGACTCGACCTATTGGCGCGTATTCATGAATACGGTCATCTATACGGTCATCTGTATCGTCGTCAAGCTTGTCTTCGGCATGCTTTTCGCGCTTCTTCTCAACGAGTCCTTCCATGGGCGCTCCATAACCAGGGTGGCGATGCTCCTGCCATGGGCAATCCCCGGCATGGTCGCGGCCAACACATGGAAGTGGATGTACAACGACCAGTATGGAATCATCAATGAGATCCTGAGGGACCTGCATATCATCTCCACGCCGATTCCTTGGCTTGGCAGCATGGGGCTTGCCCTCTTCTCGGTCATGATAGTCAACATCTGGAGAGGCATCCCGTTCTTCCTCTTCAGCATCCTCGGCGCGCTGCAGTCAATCGATGACCAGCTGTATGATGCTGGCAAGATCGATGGCGCGAATGTCTTCCAGCGCTTCTTCAACATAACGCTCCCGTCGATCATGCCTGTCGTTGCCATCTCGACGCTGCTTTCGACGATCTGGACATTCAACGACTTCGACAATATCTGGCTTATCACAGGAGGCGGACCGCTCAATGCATCGAGCGTCATCGCGACATACACATATGAGCAGGCCTTCATGTACAACGATATGGGCACCGGCATGGCTGTCGCTGTATCGATCATCCCGGTACTCGTCATCCTGATGGTCCTCGTCACGAAGCACCGCTCTTCGGAGAATGGTTAAGGAGGAGGCTGTATGAAATCACTGAAACATATCCATACCGCGAAGCGCATCTTCATCTACGTGGCCGCAGTGCTCGGCATCCTCTGGTCATGCTTCCCGATCTACTGGATGATAAAGTCATCCCTGACGCCGAATGATGAGATGTATGAGCTCCATCCGAGCCTGGTGCCGTCGCGCCTCACGCTCGACCACTATAAGCAGCTCTTCACGCAGTCCGAGTTCATGACGTTCTTCCTGAACAGCGTATACGTTGCTGTGATCACGACGCTGATCGCCATCGTGCTCGCCATCCTCGCGTCATATGCGATGACGAGGCTCCGCTTCAAGGGCAGGAACTTCATCAGGAAGGCTATCTTCTATGCCTACCTGCTGCCTACGGCCGTCCTCTTCATCCCTATGTACCAGCTCGTCAGCAAGCTCGGCCTGATCAACAACAAGAACGCGCTGATCATCGTCTACCAGACGATCGTCATCCCGTATGCCTGCTACATGCTCATCAGCTACTTCGCCGCGATCCCGAAATCACTTGAGGAAGCTGCGTTCGTCGATGGCTGTACCCATCTCAAGGCCCTCGTGAAGGTCATCCTTCCCATCGCGGCCCCCGGCATCGCAGTCGTCGCGACGTTCTCGTTCACGATGTCCTGGAACGAGTATCTGTATGCCATGGTCCTCATGACGAGCCCGAGCCAGCAGACGGTTCCGGTCGGTATATCATCGTTCAGGTACTCCGATAACATGATCTGGGGTCTGATCATGAGTTCTTCGTTCATAGCATCGCTTCCAGCCGTAATCCTGTACATGTTCGCGCAGCGCTTCATGGTCACGGGCCTCGCCGCTGGAGGAGTCAAGCAGTAATAAGAGTATTCACTACAGGAGGCTTTATGGATACTTTGGAAAAAGGTTTGGGCAATATCAACAGATGTTCAGCCCCTTCGGATCTGAGGATTACGGATATCAGGATCGCCAAGATCCAGGGTGCGCCGATGGACTGCATCATGGTCAAGATCCTGACGAACAGCGAGCTTGTCGGCTATGGCGAGATCAGGGACTGGAGCTCTGAGACCTATGGCCTCATGCTCAAGAGCAGGCTGATCGGCGAGAACCCCTGCAATATCGACAAGATATTCAGGAGGATCAAGCAGTTCGGCGGCCATTCCAGGCAGGGTGGCGGCGTATCCGGCATCGAGCTTGCGCTCTGGGATCTGGCAGGAAAGGCCTATGGCGTCCCCGTATACCAGATGCTCGGCGGCAAGTTCCGCGACAAGGTCCGCGTCTATGCCGATACCGACTGCGAAGGCAAGCCGGATGGCAAGAAGATGGGCGAGGCGCTCAAGAAGAGGCTTGACCTCGGCTTCACCTTCCTCAAGATGGACTGGGGCGCACCTGAGCTCCTTGAGATGGAGATCCCTGGCACGCTCTGCGCACCGCTCGGATTCGTCGGTGAGCTGAGGGAGCTTGAGCCCTATACGAACGATTCAAGGGAAGAGAACAGGCATCTGTACAAGAAGGCCTGGGATATAGTGAATACGGCTCATCCCTTCACAGGCCTCCAGATAACGGAGAAGGGCCTCGATGTCCTTGAGCAGTATGTCAGCGATGTCCGCTCGGTGATCGGCTATGACGTTCCGCTCGCTATCGACCATGTCGGCCATATCGGCGTGACGGAGTGCATCAAGCTCGCCAAGAGGGCCGAGAAGTACAACATCGCATGGATCGAGGATATGCTCCCGTGGCAGATGACGGAAGGCTACAAGAGGCTTGCTGCCGCTACATGCGTGCCTCTCTGCACAGGCGAGGATATCTACCTCAAGGAGAACTTCATCCCGCTGCTCGAGTCCGGCGCCCTCGGCGTGATCCATCCGGATATCCTCTCGACAGGCGGCATCCTCGAGACGAAGAAGATCGGCGATATGGCTCAGGACCATGGCGTGGCTATGGCTATCCACATGGCGGAGACCCCGATTGCCTTCATGGCAGCAGCCCACACGGCTACCGCTACGGAGAACTTCCTCGCGCTTGAGTTCCACTCGGTCGATATCCCATGGTGGCAGGACCTCGTGGAGATGGACAATAAGCCGCTCATCAAGAACGGATTCGTCGAAGTGCCTGACGCGCCGGGTCTCGGCATCAAGGGCCTCAACGACGAGGTGATCAGGGAGCATATGCATAGCTCCGAGAAGGATATCTGGCTTCCGACGGATGCCTGGGACAAGGAATGGTCCCATGACAGGCTCTGGAGCTGATCAGGAGGAAATGAGATGAGTGATATCGTTGAACTGCAGAAGCGCTGGATAAAGATCCGCAGCGCGAACATCTATGATACGCTGGACAAGATGGGCTATCCCAACCAGTGCATCAGCCTTGCCATCAAGCCGATCGTGCCGGGCACGCGCATCGCAGGATGCGCAGTGACGATGCGCGGCATGAGGGCTCCTTACACCGAGGAGGAGATCGAGAGCAACAAGGCAGAGCTCGATCCGCCATTCGAGCAGATCCAGAGCTATGCCTATCCCGGATGCGTCATCGTGATCGATGGCGGCGGCGAGCCTATGACAGGCAAGTGCGGCGAGATGACAAGCTGGGCATTCAAGCAGAAGGGCGCTACAGGCATAGTCGTCGATGGATACATCCGTGACTATGAAGGCCTCCTTGATATCCCAGACTACACGGTCTGCTCGAAGGGAACGGCTCCTATCGAATCCAAGCAGCGCTGGATGCTGAGGGAATTCAACACCATCATCGGCATGCCGGGAACCCTTACGACGACTGTCAGGGTCAAGCCGGGCGACTGGATCGTCGGCGATACCGATGGCGTGATGGTCATCCCGTCCGAGATCGCCGAGGAGGCTCTCAAGAACGCTGAGGAGATCGAGGCCAGGGAAGAGGGCATGCGCAACGATATGAAGAAGGGCATGTCATTCCAGGATGCATTCACCAAGTGGGGAAGGGCCTGACCTGGCTTGCTTTCCGGAAGGAGGTGTCTTCGGATGCCTCCTTTTTTCATAGCCGCACCGCATCCGCATGCCTGAGGCAGGGCATATGCCATAGTGTTGTTGAATGAGGCAATCCAAAGAAACTATAATGCATCAGTATACCTTCATTCAGGAGGCTGGCTATGAGGATCTACAATACGATGTCGCGCAAGGTCGAGGAGTTCGTGCCGATTGCCGAAGGGCATGCTTCGATGTACTGCTGCGGTCCGACTGTATATAACTATGCGCATATAGGGAATCTGAGGACATACATATTCGAGGATCTCCTCCACCGCACGCTCGAGAGGGCCGGATACAAGGTGAAGCATGTGATGAACATCACCGATGTCGGGCATCTGACGGGGGATGGCGATGACGGCGAGGACAAGATGGAGAAGAGCGCCAGGGAGACCGGCCGGTCTGTCTGGGATATCGCGGCTTTCTATACCGATGCCTTCTTCAGCGATGAGAAGGACCTCAATATCATCCGTCCGGATATCGTATGCCGCGCGACCGACCATATCCAGGATATGATCGACCTGATAAGGAAGCTGGAGGAGGGCGGCCATACATATACATCCGGCGGCAATGTCTACTTCTCCATCGATTCCATCGACGACTACGGCAAGCTTGCCAAGCTCAACCTCGACGAGCTCAGGAGCGGGGCGAGGATAGATGTCGATTCGAACAAGCGCAATCCCAAGGATTTCGTGCTCTGGTTCACCAACTCCAAGTTCAAGGACCAGGCGATGATGTGGGATTCCCCCTGGGGCAGGGGCTATCCCGGCTGGCATATCGAATGCAGCGCCATGTCCATGAAGTACCTCGGCGACCATTTCGATATCCACTGCGGCGGGATCGATGCCATCCCCGTCCACCATACCAATGAGATAGCCCAGTCCGAGGCTGCATGCGGGCATGTGTGGGTGAACTACTGGTGCCACGGGGAGTTCCTCGTCAACGACAAGGGCAAGATGAGCAAGTCCTCGGGCGAGTTCCTCACGCTCTCCGTGCTGAAGGAGAAAGGCTATGACCCGCTCGATTACCGCTATTTCTGCCTGTCAGGCCACTACAGGAGCCAGCTCAAGTTCTCCTATGAGGCGCTTGACCATGCCAGGGCGGCGAGGAAGGCCATCGTGGAGAAGGTCTCCCTCCTCAAGGCAGAGGCTGCTCCTGCTGCCGAGCCTTCCGCTGAGGCGCGGGGATACATGGATGCATTCGATGAGGCTATGGAGAATGACCTCAGCGCACCGCAGGCGCTCTCGCAGTTCCATATGCTCCTCAAGTGCGATATGCCTGCTGCCGACAAGCTTGCGGCTATCTACCATATGGATGCGGTGCTCGGTCTCAGGCTTGATGAGGTGGAGCCCCATAAGGAGGAGCGGATCGGCTCCGATGAGGACTGGAAGCTCGTGGAGGAAAGGGCAGCCGCGAAGAAGGCCAGGGATTTCGCCAGGGCCGATGAGATAAGGCAGATCCTTATGGAGAGAGGATTTATCGTCAAGGATACGCCGCAGGGCGCCATTCTTGAAAAAAAGATGTAACCTTTTGGTAAGGTAAGTTGTTAACAAGATGGAGATAAAAAGCACAGACCGCGACGACTTCAGGCGCGTATACGATGCCAACTATGGGCTGCTTGTGCAGGTGGTGATGCATATCGTATACAACCTGGAAATCGCAGAGGATCTTACCCAGGAAGCGTTCGAGCGATTCTATGTGAAGAACATGACCTTCCCGAGCGAAGATGATGCAAGATACTGGCTTCTTCATGTTGCTAAGAACCTCGCGCTCAACCATATAAGGCGGAACAAGCGCGAGATCGAGATGGTGGAGAAGGTGAAGAGGATGCCTTCCGTCGCCATCGACAGCAGGGATGGAGCCAAGGAAGCAATCGAGGCCGAGAACAGGGAGGAGGTCCGCAAGGCGATTGCGGCCCTGCCTGAGAACCTCAGGCTTGTCATCCAGCTCAAGGAGTTCTCCGGGCTGGATTACAAATCGATTTCCAAGGTGCTTGGTATCTCGGAAACGAATGTAAAAGTAAGGGTCTTCCGGGCTCGCAAGAAGCTTGAGGAGGCGCTTTCGATGGAGGAGAGAGATGTGTATTGATGCTCAGATGCTTTCGGCTTATCTGGATGGGGAGCTGAAGGAACCATACAGGACACAGGTGGAAGAGCATCTTGAATACTGCTCCGCCTGCCGCCATCATCTTGAGGACATGAAGGCGCTGGATGAGCGTATCAGCGGCGCCGCCTATCCGCAGGAAGAGCTCACGCGCAAGAAGGACCAGATATTCCAGCTTCTCGATAAGAAGTACTTCCAGGAAGGGAAGAAGGTCAGCTTCATCCGCCGCAGGCTCGAGGTTTCCGTACCTGCATTCATGACGGCAGCTGCCGCAGTGGTGTTCATATTCATCGGAGGCTTCATGTTCTTCGGCACATCTGCGGAGCAGACCGGTGATATACTTCCGTCATTTGCCGTGCAGGCCGATGGGTCGAATGTCAGGTACGTGGCGAATGAGGCATCGCTGGATAGCTTCACCCTGGAGGAGATACTCCATTATCTTGACAGCAAGGGATACAACGTGGATATCTCGATCAAGGGGCTCCAGCCGCTTGAGCAGGCAATCAGCGAAGCAGAATGACAGGATGCAGGGCTGCCGGAAGGCAGCCTGTTCCTTACAGGAACATGGCAAGGTAATGGGGGAGCGTCAGCTTGGCTCCATCCCTTCCTATGTTCCCATCTACGAGCTTGTACGCCGTTTTGGGGCTGAAGCGTTCGATGAAGCGATTGAGCGAAAGCGTCGCCCCATTCCTTGGTTTCACTTCGATGGGGATGACGCTGCTTCCTTCCGTGATGAGGAACTCTATTTCCTGTTCGTTCCCGGTCTCATGGAAGAAATAGAGCCTATGTCCTCTTTTGACGAGCAGGTCTGCAATCGCATTCTCGTATATCCCGCCTTTTGCCGGCCCCGTAAGGGTCTTGTTGATTATCGCGGCTTTCATGTCGAATCCATACATGGCTATCAGCAGGCCGATATCGTTGGCATAAAGCTTGAAGTCGGTTTCATCGGAATATGCAGAAATGGGGAATTCCGGCCTGGTTGCATTTATGCATGCGTTGACGACAGCGGCATCCTCAAGCCAGTGGATGCTTTCCATATACTTCTTCGCGGTTGATTTGGGTTCTACTTTCGAGTACTGGAACTTCCTGTTTTCCTTTGCAAGCTGCTGCGGGATCGAGGCCCAGCATTTCCTGATCTTCAGGCGTTCTGTCCCCTTTGCATGCCGGCTTATGTCATCGTCATAGGAAGCAAGGATCTTCTCCTGCGCTTCATGTGCTGCCGCAAAGCTGTTTGATGTGATATAGGAATCCACCGCATTCGGCATGCCTCCTACTACGATATACTGGCGGAAGAGGTCCATCATATGGTCATTGATCGGCTCAGGTATCTTCTCTTCCTTGCGCAGCATGCCATGCAGATACGATATGTTATCTTCGGATATCCCCTTGGCCCAGAGGAATTCCTCGAAATCAAGCGAATGCATCTGTACCTGATGCTCATATCCAACGGGAATCGAAGGGATTGGCTCCTTCATTTCCGCATCCTGCCCATAATGCAGTACTAGGAGGGAACCAGATGCTATCACGTCATATCTGTTATCTATCGCGAATGATTTCAGGGCTGTTCGTGCCAGCGGGCATTGCTGTATCTCATCCAGGAAGATCAATGTCCTTCCTGGAACGAACCTGGCTTCGGGAAGGCTCAGGGATAAGGCCCTTGTGATATCATCCACGGCTAGGCTTCCGGAGAATGCGTTGATGAGCTCTGGATGGAAGATGAAATTGATTTCTATGAAGCTATCGTAGTTCTCCTTGCCGAACTGCTCTACGATGAAGCTTTTACCGACTTGCCGTGCGCCTTTGATAAGAAGGCATTCCCTGTCTTTATTTGCCTTCCAGTCCAGCAGGTAATCATAGATCTTCCGTCTTAGAATCATATCTTGTTCCTTCACAAGATATTATACCAGATGATATAGTACTTTCAAGGCTGATTATGCCGCAAATCTGACAATCGTTTCCGGAAAAATGCCGCAAATCTGACAATCATTTCCAGAAAAATGCCGCAAATCTGACAATCAATGTACTTGTCTGTACTTGTCAGGTGCCTGCCTTGCCCTCAGGGAAGATGATCCTGTAGATGAAGAAGTATATGACCATGGCGAAGTTGCCGGCAAGCGATATCACGAGGATGTTGTATATGAATGGCGATACGTAAGCTGCGGCTATCGGCATCCATAGGTTGTTGAAGCCATTGGATACCAGGGAGATAAGTATCCATGCTATGAAGTACCACATCGCCTGGTACAGCACGTTCCCATGGCTTCTGAATGTGATATTGCGCTGCAGCGGGAAGTTCAGGCACTGCGCTATGAATGATGCCGCTTCGAATGAGATGAAGTATCCCAGCCCGCCGCCGATCTGCACGTTGCCCGCCGCATCCCTGAGCACGTTGTAGCCGAGGAGGCTCCATGTATAGCCTATGCCGAAGAGGCTCATCTCCTTCTGCGGCCACATGAACCCGGCCGAGGCAAGACCGTATCCGAGGAGATAGGGGAGGAATGAGAGGATGAGATACTGCGTCACCGTGCCTGCGAAGCTGAAGAGCAGGAAGAAGAATACCTGATGGAACCATTTGCGCAGCTGTCCTGGCATCATAACCTCAATAGAACAGAGGCCGGGCTGGCCTCTGCTGGTATTCTCCATGATTGCGGTTTAATGCTCAAGCAGCTCACATCCTTGAATAGAGGTCCTTGTAGATCTGCATGGAGTTGTTCCATGACCAGTCTTCCGACATGCCTCTCTTCTGCATGTGCTTCCAGAGCTCCTTCCTGTTGTAGAAGATCCATTCGGCATGCTTGAGCCTGTCTATCAGGTCCGAGGAGGAGTAGTTCGCGAAGGAGAATCCCGTTCCTGTGTCCTCGAACTCATTGAACGGCTTCACGGTATCCTTCAGGCCTCCTGTCTCATGCACGATAGGCACGGCTCCGTACCTCAGGCTGATGAGCTGGGTAAGCCCGCATGGCTCGAAGGCCGATGGCACGAGGAGCGCATCCGCCCCTGCATAGATCCTGTGCGCAAGGTCCTCGGAATAGCCGATGCACGCTGCCACCTTGCCTGGGTATTTCCCCTGGTAGTAGCGGAACATGTTCTCGTAGTATTCATTGCCGGTGCCGAGGACGATGAGGTTGATGTTCATCGCGCAGAGCCTATCCATCACCTGGTCGATAAGGTCGAGTCCCTTCTGGTCGGTGAGCCTGGAGACGATTGCGAACGTGAGCACGTTCTCATCTTCCTTGAGGCCCATCTCCTTCTGCAGCGCCTTCTTGTTCTTCTTCCTCATCGATGTGAAGTTGTTCAGCCCATAGTTGAACGGGATGCGCTTGTCTGCCTTGGGGTCCCAGACCTTGTAGTCGATGCCGTTTATGATCCCCCACAGCCTCTCATGGCGCCACTTGAGGATGTCATCAAGGCCCTCGCCGAATCCCGGTGTCTGGATTTCCCATGAATACGTGTTGCTGACGGTGGTGACATAGTCCGAGTAGACGATGCCGCCCCTCATCATCGTGCAGTTCCAGTCATCGCGCGGGATAGAGCGGTTCTGGTATGGGCTGACAAGGAGCCCCGGCTCGAAGCATTCGTTCGGGAGCCCTGATACCCATCTGATATGCCCGACATCCCATTCTCCCTTGAACCTGATGTTGTGAATCGTGAAGACCGTGCGTATGCCGCGGAAGAACGGGTCGCCCTGGAATACCGTGTTGAGATATACGGGGATAAGCGAGGTCTGCCAGTCATGGCAGTGGATGATATCCGGCCTGAACCCTATGAGGGGCAGGGCAGACAGCACCGCCTTCGAGAAATAGGCGAACCTCTCCAGGTCCTGGAACATATCATAGTAGGGGACGATGCCCGAGAAATACTGCTCGTTATCGATGAAATAGTATGTGATGCCGTCATGCTCGAGCCTCTTGACCCCGACGTATATCCTGTTGTCCATCTGGAAGTAGTAGATGGTCTCCATCTTCTCCCTCCAGTCAGGGCGTATCGCATGGTAGCATGGGATAATCACCCTAATATCGTATTCGCTTTTGTTGAATGCCTGCGGAAGGGATCCTACGACATCCGCCAGTCCCCCCGTCTTGACGAATGGCACGCATTCCGAAGCTGCAAAGAGAATCTTCTTCAAATCCTGACCTCCTCTGAAAATCCCAAGGAAGATTATACCCCATCTTCCAGTCCGGATGGTAGCTTTTTTCGCTGTGCCCGCCGTATATGCGGCCGGTGCCGGACGGCAGGCCCATGCGGGGCGCTTCGCACAGGCCATCGGTTGAGACTTGTCGATGATTTGGTTAGAATCACCGAATGGGAGGAGCAACGCTCTTATGAAGGCTGTTGAGCTAGAGAAAGCATACAATCCGAAGGATTTCGAGCAGCGTATCTACTGCAAGTGGAAGGAAGCGGGCGAGTTCAGGCCACGCAAGTCAGGGAAGGAGCACTTCTCTATAGTCATGCCGCCACCGAACGTGACCGGAATCCTCCATATGGGCCATGCTCTTAACAATACGCTTCAGGATATCATCGTGCGCTACCAGAGGATGCAGGGGAAGCCTGTCCTCTGGGTTCCGGGAACGGACCATGCAGGCATCGCTACGCAGAACGTGGTCGAGCGCCAGCTGCAGAAGGAAGGCCTCAGGCGCCAGGACCTCGGCAGGGAGAAGTTCCTTGAGCGTACATGGCAGGTCAAGGAGAAGCATCATGACATCATCAAGGCGCAGCTTGAGCAGATGGGCTGCTCCTGCGACTGGGACCATGAGCGCTTCACGATGGACGAGGGACTCTCCAGGGCTGTCAGGGAAGCATTCGTCACGCTTTATGAGCGCGGGCTCATCTATAAGGGCAAGTACCTCGTCAACTACTGTCCAAAGTGCGGCACGGCCCTTGCCGATGATGAGGTCGAATACGAGAATGTCCCCGGCAAGCTCTATGATGTGCGCTATCCATATGCTGACGGGTCCGGATACATAACGGTCGCGACGACACGTCCGGAGACGATGTTCGGCGATACCGCCGTTGCCGTGAATCCTGATGATGAGCGCTATACATCGGTCGTGGGCAAGATGCTCTGCCTGCCTCTGACCGACAGGCAGATCCCGATCATCACAGACCGCTTCGTCGATAAGGAATTCGGTACGGGCATGGTGAAGATCACCCCTGCCCATGACCCGAATGACTTCGAATGCGGCAAGAGGCACGGTCTCGAGCAGATCAATCTCCTCAATCCGGATGGCACCCTCAATGAGAACGTGCCGGAGAAGTACAGGGGCATGATGGCCGAGGAGGCGAGGAAGCTTGTCGTCGAGGATCTCGAGAAGGGCGGGTACCTCGTCAAGGTGACTGACCATGCCCATGACGTAGGGCACTGCTACCGCTGCCATACCACAGTCGAGCCATATCTCTCGGAGCAGTGGTTCGTCTCCATGAGGACCCTTGCCGACAAGGCGCTGAAGGCCTGGAAGGATGGCGATATCGTCTTCTATCCGAGAAGGTGGGAGAACACATATACCCACTGGATGGAGAACATCAGGGACTGGTGCATATCCCGCCAGCTCTGGTGGGGGCACCGCATCCCCGTCTGGTACTGCAAGGACTGCGGGAAGATGATCGTCTCGCGGGAGGAGGTCACTGAGTGCCCTGACTGCCACAGCCATAGCCTTGAGCAGGATAGCGATGTGCTTGATACATGGTTCTCCTCATGGCTCTGGCCGTTCTCGACGCTTGGCTGGCCTGACAAGACCCCTGATTTCGATGAGTTCTTCCCGACGAACGCGCTGGTTTCCGCCTATGACATCATCTTCTTCTGGATCTCCAGGATGATCATGGCTTCCGAGGAGTTCATCGGCAAGGCGCCGTTCAGGGACATCGTCATCACGGGCCTCGTGAGGGATATCAAGGGACGCAAGATGTCCAAGTCCCTCGGCAACGGCATAGATCCCCTTGAGGTGATTGACAAGTACGGCGCCGATGCGATGAAGTTCACGCTCTGCTATCTTGCGGCGCAGGGGCAGGACGTGATGATCGATATGGATTCATTCCGCCTCGGCTCCAGGTTCGCGAACAAGATATGGAATGCGACGCGCTATCTGCTCCTCAACCTGGAGGGCAGGGAGCTTGTGCCGATCGAGAGGTCGAGGCTCTCCATCATGGACCGCTGGATCTACTCCAGGCTCAACGATGCTGCCAAGACGATAGCCGATGCGATGGAGAGCTACCGCTTCAACGAGGCTGCCCAGGCAATCTATTCATTCTTCTGGAATGATTACTGCGACTGGTATATCGAGGCCTCCAAGCCGAGGATGCTCGGCGGCAGCGACGATGAGAAGGACCTCGCCGTCTCCGTACTCATGGATATCCTCGAGAAGGCGATGAGGCTCATGCATCCGTTCCTCTCGTTCGTGACCGAGGAGATCTACCAGAAGCTGCCGAACCATAACGGTGATGTCATCGCAGCTAAGTATCCGCATTGGAGCGAGGATGCCTGCGATGCCGAGGCAGATGGGCTTGTCGGCATGATGCAGGAAGCATCGCGCGCTATCCGTGCCGCCAGGGCCAACCTGCAGATCGCGCCGGAGAAGAAGCTCAAGGTCGTCATCAGGCTGCCTGAGGGGAAGGAAGCTGCCTTCTTGGCAGAGGAACGTGACCTGCTCAAGGCATTCATCAATGCTTCGGAGGTAGTTATCGATACGGCGTCCACGGAGGATGTCAAGGGTGCGTTCCCTGTCACCTCGGTAGGCTTCGAAGCCTTCCTCTTCGTCCGCGATGCTATCGATATCGAGGCGGAGACGAAGAGGCTCGAAGGCGAGATCGCCAAGAACGAGTCGCTGCTTGCCGCATCGGATAAGAAGCTCTCCAATGAGAACTTCGTCAGCCATGCGAAGCCGGAGGCCGTCGAGAAGGAGAAGGCCAAGAAGGCCGAGTTCGAGGAGAAGATCGCCAAGGCTAAGGAGCATATCGCGCTCCTGAAGTCATTCTGAGGAGGGAAGGAGTGAGGAAGTTCCTGGCTATGGCCATGATCCTGGCGGCGGCGGTCCTGCCGCTTGCTGCCTTCACCGACAGCTATGCCGATATGGTATCGGACCCGCTTTACCTTGGGTTCTATGGGGCAATCAAGAACGACCTCCCTGAAAGCGAGGTCATAGCCGCTTATGATGGATACATCGCCAGCGGGATCTCGCCTGAGGAGAAGGTGAGGGCCGGATACCAGATAATCCGCTATTTCATGGACCATGGGAACAAGGAGCTCGCCCTTGCCCATCTGGCTGGAATCGAGGAGCAGTTCGCTGCCATATCCGCTGATACGCCTGCTGTCAGGCGGGATATCGCGGAGGGGGACCTGATTGCATCTGCCTACTATGTCCATGGAGGCATCGGCAACGGGCTGAAGAACTCAGACAAGGTCAAGGAGCTCTACGGGAAGTATCCTGAGGAGATCTCCGTCGCCCTGAATGAGGTCTTCAGGTACCTCTTCACGCCTCCTATCGCGGGAGGCTCCTCGAAGAAGGCCATGAGGATACTGCGGGAAATGGATCCGCAGTCGCTGTCGAAGCCGGACCTCTTCTCATATTACGTAGCTTACGGCATGGCCCTTTCCGACCAGGATGAGTTCGATGAGAGCGATGCCTATCTCGATATGGCGCAGGATATATACACTACTGATTCAGCAATAGATTCAACACGCAGGGATAACAGAAGGGGGAGGATTTAGAGTATGAGGATCCTTGTTGCGATAATGGTGCTGCTGGCCGCCCTATCGCCGCTGGCGGCAGATACGAATGACCAGAAGGTCTATACGGTAAGGGATTCGATGTATTATACGGTCGAGGCCCTCTGCCGCGAAGCGGGGGTCGTCGGGCCGCAGTCGGTATCGCCGATGACCGCAAGGGCCCTTCTCATCGCGCTTGAGCGCATCGATCCGGAGGACCTTTCCGCAAGCGCCTACCGTGAGTATACCGAAGTGATGGAGGAGCTGAAGTCTCCTGATGCGCTCTTCAATGAGAACGGATTCGGCGCGAATATCAACCTCGAGGCGAATCTCGGCTTCTCCGTGGCCCCGTTCGGCAAGATGGATTACAGCCACAGGATAGATATCACGGCTGACTCCGACCCTGCCGAGCTGAATGAGCAGCTGGACCGCAACAGGGATATCGAGAGCCTGATGCCCTATAGATACCAGGACCCGATGCTGACAATCGGCGCTGATTTCTTCTTCGGCGACAACGTGTACCTCGAAGGCGAGATTTCCATAGGCAACAACAACCATCATATGTACTGGTCGACGTTCGCATGGCTGTTCGACTATTACGATGGGATGTTCTACACGCCAGGCGTTGCCGATGTTGATAACGTATCCTTCATGGCCAGGGAGTTCCCGCAGAGGGCGGGCCTTGCAGCTGGAAACGATAATGTGTCATTCATCATCGGACGCTATCCGCATTCCATGGGCTCCGGAGTGACTGGCAACATGATGATAGGTGATAACTTCATCTATCAGGACGTGATGCTCTTCTCCTTCATGAGCAGGAGCTTCACGTACAATATCTCGGTCACCCATTTCGATTCGATGATGTCGCCCTGGGAGCATACGGATACCTCAGACGCATTCGTCTATAACCCATACCAGTGGTGGGTCGAGATGAATCCGCAGAAGTTCAAGGGGCCGCAGCAGTACCGCATAGCCCACCGCTTCGATATCACGCCGATCGACCAGCTGAGGATCGTCATCAATCTCGCTACGCTCTATGAGACGACATTCGGCCTTGATATCAGGTTCTTCGAGCCGTTCATGTTCCACCATAACCTCTTCAACTATACGAATACCCCTGAGGAGGTGTTCTATGATGAGGCGAACAATATCATGTCGTTCGAGGTCGAGGGAGCGCTCGGTGCAGGCTTCTCCGTATCAGGCCAGTTCGTCGTAGACCAGATAACCCTCGGCATCGAGAAGGGCGGCCTCCCCTCCGCATACGGCATCCTCGCGAATGTGAAGCATACCGCCAGGGTAGGGAACGGGCGCCTTGATTCGTGGCTTGAGTTCGTCTACTCGTCGCCGTATCTCTATCTCAACGGGAAGTATACCGATGAGAATGGCAACAGGGTCTATAACCATAACCTCGACCATGTAGTGGGTTACAGCACCTGGGCGAATGCCGACTATGGCTATACGGGCTATCTCTATGGGCCTGACAATATCACGGTATCCCTAGGCACCAAGTACGGGGAGGATACCTTCGAGGTAGGCGGCAACCTGATGTATAAGGCCCAGGGCCAGAACGGCGTAAGGCATACCAGCCCCTGGAACAGGGTCACGTATATCGATATGTCCCACGGGGTATTCCCTGAGGATGGCGTCTATGCGCCGACGGCCCCGTCAGGACCCGCCGATAGGATAGAGCACATGTTCAAGGTCGCCGTGTACGGCAAGATGTTCTTCACGTATGAGAACCTCGAGCTGTATGGGGCTATCGGCATGAATATGTACTGGAACTACAACAACAAGCCGGGGCAGGATATGTTCCTTCCCCAGGCTTCTGTCGGAGTGAAGTGGACGGGACTCAACAACGACTGGTTCTGAGTTCCTTGAGCCTCTGTACAAGCTCCTCTATCCTGTCCCTTCCCAAGGCGGGGTTCAGGAGCGTGAACTTCAGCATCGTCATCCCCTGGTATACAGTCTGCCCGATGATGATGCCTTCGGCCAGGAGGGTCCTCCTGGCTTTCTTATTCACCTCATCGCCGCCTCTGAGCGCGAAGACCACGGAGCTCAGCTCCGGGGGAACCGAGGTGATGAAGTCATCATCGTCCCGGATCATGGAGTAGAAGCATGAGGCATTGCCGATGGCCGTGTCGACGATCTGCTCGAATCCCTTCCTGCCCCTCATCGAGAACGAGATGAATACCTTGAGCGCATCGAAGCGCCTTGTCGTCTGCATCGATTTCCCCACCAGGTTGATATATCCATCCTCCTCGTCCTCCTCCCTGTTGAGGTAGTCCGCGTGGAGCATGAATGCGTCAAGGCTTTCCCTGTCCTTTACCAGCAGGGCAGAGCAGGAGATCGGCAGGAGGAACATCTTGTGGAAATCAATGGTGACCGAATCGGCAAGCTGCAGGCTGCCAAGCCGCTCCCTGTATGTGCGGCTCATGATCGCGGCAGAGCCGTATGCGGCATCGGCATGGAGATAGCAGCCGGCTTCATCGGCGATACCCCTCAGCTCGTCGATGCTGTCTATCGAGCCGAAATCCGTCGTGCCTATCGTCGCGTTTATGCAGAAGGGGATCAGCCCCGCCTCGATATCCCGCCTGATGATCCCGCATGCCTTCTCGATATCGATGCGGCAGCTGCTGTCGATCGGCAGATGCACTACGGCATCGTATCCAAGGCCGAGCATGTGCGCGCTCTTCTCCATCGAGAAGTGCGAGATCGATGATGTATAGAGCCTCAGCCTGCGATAGAAGGGAGGAAGCCCCTCCTTCTTGGCATCATGGCCATAGCGCCTGAGGAGGAATGAGTTCAGGTGGCAGGCTATCGCCGAGAAGTTGGACTGGCTGCCGCCGGAGGTGAAGACGCCGTCTCCGCCCTCATCATATCCATACAGCCTGAGAAGGCCCTTGATCATCGCCACCTCGATTTCCGTCGCGGCAGGACCCTGATCCCAGCTGTCCATCGATGAGTTGAATGCCGCGATGATAAGCTCGGCAGCGATTGATTCGATCAGGGCAGGGGAATGGAGATGCGGCATGTAGTCAGGAGACCATGTCCTCAGCATATTGGGGATGACCGCGGACCTGAGCTTGGCGGCGGTCCTCTCCCATCCGTCTCCGTCCTCCGGGAGGAATCCAAGGCCCTCTATCTCCTTCCTGAGCCCATATGGGTCGATTCCGGAGAATGCCGACCTGCCATGGCATGCTTCCATGATGAGGTTCCTGGCATCGTCTGTCAGCGAGACGAAGGCGGAGAGGTCCTCTGCCTTACCTGAAAGCACGGTGAAGTCAGGCATCGGCGGCCTCTTTCACGGCTTCCCTGAAGATCGTGAGCATCGTATCGATCTCGCTATCCGAGACGTTCAGCGCGCAGAGGCACCTCATGGTGCTTCCGTTCCGGCCTCCCTTTTCCATGATGAGGCCCTTCTCGAAGCAGCGGCGCTGCACCTCCGCAGCCAGCTTCCCGGACGGCACTGGATGGCCCATTATGTCCTTCTTATCCCCGGGGTCGGCGAATTCGATGCCGAGCATCAGCCCTCTGCCCCTGATATCCGCGATGATGGGGAAGTCCTTCCGTATCTCCTCGATTCCCTTGCGGATCCTTGCCCCTTTCTCCTTCACCGCTGCCAGGAATGCAGGTGAGCTGATCCTGCCCAGGACCACGGTGCCTGCAGCCATTGCCAGCTGGTTTCCCCTGAACGTGCCGGCATGGGCGCCTGCAGTCCAGGCATCAAGGCTCCTGTCATAGACGACCACGGACAGCGGCTGGCTCCCTCCGATAGCCTTGCTGATGAGCATCGCATCGGGGACTATGCCGGAATCCTGGAATGCCCAGATATCTCCGGAACGTCCCATCCCTGCCTGGATCTCATCAAGGATGAGGGGAATCCCCAGCTCCTTGGTGACGCGCCTTACGGTCTGCAGGAAGGAGCGCGGCGCGGGAATCACCCCACCTTCGCCCTGTATAGCCTCGATGATGACGGCAGCAGGCTTCGTCACGCCGCTTTCCGGATCCTTCAGCATCCTTTCGAAGTATGCGGAGCAGGCCTTCTCGCCAGCCTCGCCGCCAAGCCCGAACGGGCAGCGGTATGAATACGGGTATGGCATGAACTGCACGCCCGGCATCAGGTTCTGCACCTTGTTCTTTGCATTATGGTTGCCAGTCAGGGCTAGGGCCCCATGTCCCATGCCGTGGTAGCCTCCGGAGAAGGCGATGACCGTCCCGCGGCCAGTGGCTGTCTTGCATAGCTTTATGGCTGCATCGGTGGCATCGGTGCCGGAAGGGGAGCAGAACTGGATCCTGGCATTCCTGGCCAGTTCCTCAGGTATGGCAGAGAAGAGGGTCTCTACGAATCTGTCCTTTACCGGGGTCGTGAGGTCAAGGGTATGGAGCGGCGCTCCGGATGACAGCAGGTCCATCATCGCCTTGTTCACTTCATCATCATTGTGGCCGAGCGCCAGCGTACCGGCTCCGCAGAGGAAATCAAGGTATTCATTCCCATCCGCATCCACAACCCAGCTGCCCTTGGCCTTTGTCAGCGCGACAGGAAACTTCCTGGGGTAGCTCCTGGCAGAAGACTCGAACCCATCCTGCCGATCGGTGAAGTACTTGTTCGTATGCATCTCTTCTTCTCTTCCTTATTCCATGGTATCTTTCCGGTTCTTCCGGTCCTTATCATTAAGTCTGGTTCCGGCAACGCCGGATTGCGGGGACAATAGTAACAGCGACTACTGCTCTTGGCTAGCCCTGAGGGGATTATCCTTGCCTTTTCCCTCCGACTTGGCGAAATACGCCAGGTTGATGGCTATGCCGAAGCAGGTGGCAAGGGGTGCGGCGAGGCCTATCATCGCCAGGCTCGCATCAGGCTGTATCGACATGGCGTAGGCGACAGGCAGCCTGACAAGCAGCGTCTGGGCAAGCGACTGGACCATGACGAAGAGGGTCTTCCCCTGGCCGCTGAAATAGCCCGAGAAGGAGAAGAGTATGCTGGTGACGACCGCTTCCGGCGCGAATCCCCTGAGATACTCGGCGGAACGTGCGATGACGCGCGGGTCCGAGGAGAATATGCCGGAGATCTCCCTGCCGAAGAAGAAGGAGAGGCTGAATGTGATGATGCCCATCACGATGCCGATGCTCATTCCCGTATAGAGCGTCTTCCTGGCCCTGTCCCGCCTTCCTGCTCCGATGTTCTGCGCGACGAACGAGGACATCGACTGCACGAGAGATGATGGCACCAGCATGACGAATGATACTATCTTGTTGGCGACTCCATAGCCTCCCGATGCCTCCAGCCCGAGATTGTTTATGAAGGCTATGAGCGCCAGGAAGGATATCTGGGTCATCAGCTCCTGGGCCGCCATCGGAAAGCCTATCCGCAGGAACCTCCTGAGCTCCCCGGAGAAGATGAAGTCATCCTTCGTGAGCGTGAACGGCAGCTTCTGGCGCCTGAGGATCGCCAGCGAGAGCACTACCGATATCGCCTGGGCTGCGACCGTCGCGATGGCGGCCCCTGATTCATCCATATGGAAGATCGCGATCAGCACATAGTCCCCGATGATATTCGCTACGCAGGCGATGGCTACGAATATGAGGGGAAGCCTTGAGTTGCCGAGCCCGCGCATTATGCAGCTGATGATGTTATAGGCGATGATGAATATGATGCCCATGCCGCATATGCGTATATAGTTCACGGTGTTCTGCAGCGCTTCCTCCGGTGCCTGCATCAGCCTTGCGATAGGACGGGCAAGGCCGACAAGGATGACGGTCAGCACGATTCCTGCGATGGCGAAGAAGGCTATCGCATTGCCGACAGCCTTGCCGGCCTGCTTCGCGTTGCCGCTGCCGATGGCATTGCCGAGCATGATGGTGATGCTTGACGCCAGTGCCGTGATGACGAATGTGACAAGGCTGATTACGCTGCTGCCTGTCGATACGCCTGACAGGCCCTGGGTGCTGCCGAACCATCCTACGACCAGCACATCGACTGCTCCGTATGCGGCCTGTAGTATGAGGGCTCCCAGTATAGGGACCATGAAGCGTATGAGACGGGGCAGTATCCTGCCTTCGGTGAAGTCCGATGCTGTTTCTGACATGGTACATATGATAGGGAATTGCCGTGGTTTGCATAAGCGCATTATTTGCACTTCCGCGCAGGGATAATATAATCCGGAATCATGGAAGCCCTGAGGAAGGATGATGATTACCTCCTGCATTACAGGCCGGCATATGCATTGGCGGTCCTGTGCCTGCCGATGATGGTCGGCGCGTTCTTCCAGCAGTTCTATACCATGGCGGATTCAGTCATCGTCGGCCGCTTCGTCGGGGAGGATGCGCTTGCTGCTGTCGGTGCTTCCTATGCGCTGACGAATGTCTTCATAGCCATAGCCATCGGCGGAGGGAACGGCGCGGGTGTCCTGGTCAGCTATAGCTATGGCAGCCGCGAGTGGGATGTGCTTAAGGAAGCAGTCAGTACAGCACTGCTGTCATTCCTTGCCATCTCGGCAGCCCTAGGCGCAGCCGGCTATATCGCCAGCCCATGGATCATGGGCGTGCTGAATACGCCGGGGAATATCATGGCAGAGGCCGTCGCCTACCTGGAGATCTACTTCCTGGGCCTGCCGTTCCTCTTCATGTACAATATCCTCTCCTCGGTATTCAATGCCCTTGGCAAGTCGAGGATACCGCTTTTCCTGCTTATCTTCTCATCTGTGCTGAATATCTTCCTGGACCTGGCTGCCGTAATCGCGTTCGGTATGGGAGTGGAAGGCGCAGCATGGGCAACCCTGGCCAGCCAGGCGGTCTCCGCACTGCTTTCCTACCTGATCCTGCGCAGGACGCTTGCAGGCCTCGATGGCAGGGCAGGGATGCTGTTCTCCTGGGATGCGTTCAGGAGGATGGCATCGACGGCCGTCCCCTCGATTGTCCAGCAGGGGACGATATCATTCGGCATGATGCTCGTGCAGAGCGTGGTAAACCTCTTCGGCAGCCAGGTGCTGGCCGGATACAGCGCCGCTATCAGGGTGGATAGCCTCGCAGGTGTCCCCTTAAGCTCAATGGGCAATGCGATGAGCCCGTACACGGCGCAGAATCTCGGTGCCAAGCAGTATGGACGTGTAGGCAGGGGATACCGTGCAGGGCTGCTGTACATAGCCGGAGCCGGCATCGCCATCTGCCTTGTCCTCCAGCTGTTCAGGACCGGCATAATGGAGCTCTTCCTAGGGGAGGCAGGGACAGAGGCCGCATATAGGACAGGGGAGGATTACCTGTCGTTCCTTGGCTGGTTCTACGCGATCCTTGGATCCGCCATGGTCACAGGCGGAGTGCTCAGGGGAGCCGGGAAGATGGCATTCTTCACGCTTGGCAGCATCCTCAATCTCTCTTTCCGCGTAATAGGCTCGATGGCGTTAGCTCCCCGTTTCGGCGTTGAGGTTGTCTGGTATGTCGTCCCTATCGGCTGGACGATATACCTTGTGGCGTGCCTAGCCGGCTACAGGAGGCTCGGGAGGCATTAGCATAAGGGCGGACTGTCAGGAATCGCCACTGGGCGCGTATACATCATAGGGAGCGGAATCATCCGGCTCCCCCAGGAGGTGTATATGGATAGGGATATCCCAGCCAGGCAGGATACCGACAGGATGCTGCGGGAGCTGTGCCTGATGGACGACGGCTTCTTCTCCGTCTCGTTCAGCGGCGACAGGGAGAACACGGAGCTGATGCTGCGCATCATACTCGGGCGCGATGACCTCACAGTCACCAGCGTGGGTACGCAGGAGGATATAAGGAACATGCCTGGAAAGCGCTCGGTCCGCCTGGACATAGCCGCAAGGGACAGGGAAGGAAACCTCTATGACATAGAGATCCAGAGGTCCCGGGATAAGGCGGAGAGGAAACGCGCCAGATATTACAGCGCCATGATGGATGCGGGGAGCCTCATGGAGGGGATGGGATACGACAGGCTGCCCGAGTCGTATGTGATCTTCATAGACGAGCATGATGCCCTGGGGATGGGGAAGGCCCTGTATGAGATGGAGAGGATGGATAAGGATGCCTGCGAACCATATGGCGACGGGTCGCATATAGTGCATGTGAGCGCATCGCTTGCAGATGAGGGCACGGAGCTGGGGAGGCTGATGCATGACCTGAGGTGCACGGACCCTGGGAAGATGTATTATACTGGGCTCAGGGAAAGAACGAGCTACTTCAAGGAGACGGAGGAGGGAAAGAGCAGGATGTCTGATGTATTTGAGAGGCTTTATGAGAACGGGCTTGCTGAAGGCATTGCAAAAGGCATAGCTGAGGGACGTATACAGGGAATTGCCGAGGGTCGTGCGGAAGGCCTGGCTGAAGGGCTTGCCGAAGGACGTGCTGAGGGCATTGAGGACGGCATAAGGAAAGGAGCCATGAATACAGCGAGGAGCATGATTCGGGATGGCTCCATACCGCTTGCAAAGGTCGCTGAGTTCTCCGGGCTATCGCTTGATGAGGTCGAGAAGCTGAAGAGCGGCATCTCTGATTGCCAGGGCTGATTCCTGCGGATATCGCCAGCCTGCCGCTCTTCCTCTGAAGCGGGGCTGGCGATTATTTTTCGGAAGGAGCTGGCATAGGCTATAAGGCTGGACTTCGGTCCTGCTATGCGCGCATTGGCAGATAGACCCAGGGACTTTCCGGAATCATCCCATGTCCCGGAAGCCCAGGGCAGGATCTATAGGAAAATGAAAATGCAGTCGAAGCTGCATCTGCTTATTCCTCAGAACCCTCTGAGCGTGCTTCAAGGATTTCCTTGCGTCTCTCCTTGGAAAGCTTGGCGATTTCAGCTAGTGCCTTCCTCGCTCTTGTCGCTGCGGTATTGAACCCGCTCTTCTCAAAACGCCTGTTCTCTTCCTCATAGGTCTTGATTGCCTCGAGGAGCTGTTCGTGTGTGCTCATTGAACCTCCCTAGCTGTATATTTTCAGATATTATACATCACTTTTTCTTGCTTGGCTTACTGATTACCTTCCTGTCCTTCCAGATGAATCCTTTCCCCGTGATATTGCGGTAGAAGCTGTGGAAAAACATGATGCATGTCATGAACATGGTGATACCGTAGGAAGCCGATATGGATTTGGGCCAGCCATCCTGCCGGCATCCGATGAACCATCCAAGGAACAGGAGCATAGTTCCCGCCAGTAGAAGAAGCGTTGAGGGGCTAATACCAAAGAAGATGAGTGCCAATATTGCAGAGATAGGGGATACTGCCAGATGCAGCAGCGCTATTGCTGCGATAATCAGCGGCAGGAAGTTGCCGATTGTCGGTATGACGACATCTCCAAGCGATTTCTCTACGCCGAGGAATGCCGTCTTCATTGAGGAATACATATAGCATGTCACGTATCTGTTGATGCTTGCCGTAGCATAATGGAGCTTACACTCCACGAACAGCCTTGCGATACCAACGTCATCGATGCTGCTTTTGACTCCCTTGTATCCAGGGGTCCTGTAATATGAATCCCTTTTCATGAACATATACTGGCCGATGGCGAATGTCGCTCCGGGGATTGTATTGTTGTTAACAAGGAAGATGGGAATGAATATCCTGGTGAACATCATAGCAGCAGCGATGACCTCAGATGAATAGCTCTTGCAGTTTTCCCGGGGTATTCCGGAAAGCAGGTCAAGGCCGTGGTTCTTCGCAACTGTGTAGCTGTATGCCACGGAATCCGGATGATGCTCAGTATCTGCATCTGTCGAAAGGACATATTCCCCTTTGGAATTATCCATCAGGTTGATGAGGGCATTGATCTTGCCATTCTTGATGAGCGGCTTGTTCGGGTCGATTGAGATCATGCGTATGCGGGAATCCTTTGCCATGTATTCCTTTATGATCTCAGGCGTGCGGTCCGTGGACTGGTCATCCGCTATGATGATCTCTATGTTCCTGTAGCTCTGCTTGATGAGGCTGTCAAGCAATCTCGGAAGATTGTGTTCCTCGTTCCTGGCTGGGACAACCACTGAGATGAGCGGGCCGTCCTTCATCAGTTCCTTTGGGTTGAATTTCCTGAAATGGCGTCTGTTGAGCGAAACAACCATAAACGTATATAGACCGACAAGCAGCATCACTATGCCGTAAATCTTCAAGTATAAATCCATTCGTGCTCCATGCTACTCAGGTGATGTTGTTTTACAGCAGATGATTCCCTTGTAAAGGAACTGCACTGTGCAACAGACTACTTAATTATAACATCTGAATCAATCCGTGGTTACACGTGCTTGTTTCTGGGGGTTTCTGTCCTGCTGTAGAGGGGTTTGCATCCAAAGGGCATCCTGCATATGGTAATGCTTATGGCTGTGGAAGTAATGGATTCGCAGATACCGGAATCCCCAGCAGCGGCTCGCTGTCAATGCTATCTGGAAATGAAGCATTAGGCAGCTGCATCTTCAGCGGATCCACTGTCCCCGTGGTTTGCTGAGGCCTGGGATTGAGGATTCCAGCAGGCGGATCCAGAGCCATTGGCATAGCCTCGATAGCATGCAGTGCCATCGGGTCGCTCATCAGGTGCTCGATACTCCGCCTTGCTGCCAGATGATCCTTATTTCACGAATCTCGTATCGGATAGCTTGCGCATGATATAGCCTTCCCTGAGATCCAGCGGGGTCCTTATGTATCCGGGCTTGCCGTGGTCGAGCTGGTCGGTCTCGTTTCCCTCCCCGTCGATGAGGATAAGGTCCCTGTCGGAGAGGTTCGGGACATCGGGGCCGATGAACTCCACCAGGTCTCCCTTGCGGATCTGGTTGCGCACATCGAGCCTGTAGCTTCCGTCCGGCATACGGCCCAGGACGCTGCCGAGGAATATGTAGTTCCTTTCGTATCCGTAGCTCGTAGGACGCGATACATCGGAAGGGGTATCGATTGCATTGGACGAGAAGAAGAATCCGGTGGTGTATTCCCTGTGCGAGACATCGAAGAGGTCGCGCCTGTAGATATCTGCATCCCTGTCCATGTCGATGGCTTTCCTGTACGCTCTCGTGACTACAGCCACATAGTAGACTGATTTCATGCGGCCTTCGATCTTGAGCGATGACAGCCCTGCATCCTCCAGCTCCCTGACATGGTCTATCATGCAGAGGTCCTTGGATGAGAGTATGGTGGTGTAGTCTCCGTATTCCTCTATCGGATAGTAGGTTCCCGGACGCTCCTCCTCTTCCAGCGCCAGACGGTAGTTCCATCTGCATGTATGCGAGCAGTCTCCCTGGTTGCCGCTACGCCCCGCCAGATGCGCGGAGAGCAGGCAGCGTCCAGAGTACGCCATGCACATGGCCCCGTGGACGAAGGCCTCGAGCTCAAGCTCAGGCACCTTGTCCTTGATCCTCCTTATATCATCAAGCGATGCCTCCCTGCCGAGGATGACGCGGGAGAAGCCCATGTCATGGTACATCCTCGCGCTCTCGGAGTTGATGCATGATGCCTGCGTGGAGAGATGGAGCTGGCGGTCCGGGAAGTTCTTCCTCAGGAAGGGTACCGTGCCGATATCCGAGACGATGAACGCATCGAAAGGCCATCTGGCTATCTCGTCCCTCATCCCATGGAGGGCCTCCATCTGGCTTTCCTTGAACAGTATGTTCATCGTCACGTATATCTTCTTCCCGATCCTTTCCTTGAGGGCACGGACGCGTTCCAGGTCATCATCGCTGAAGTTGCCGGCATTCTTCCTGAGGGAGAAGCGGGTAAGGCCCATGTAGGCAGCATCCGCGCCATATGCGAATGCTGTCTCCAGCTTCTCGATATTGCCGGCAGGGGAGAGGAGCTCTATTGCCACTGGTAGACCTGCCTTGACCTTTCCCTTTCCTCCAGGGTCTTCCTGTGCCTCTGCTCCAGGAGCTCTGCAAGCACATTGCCGTCAAGCCTCTTCGTGCTCTCGTCCGGGAATGCGATGGCAATCACCTCCGTCAGGTCGGATACGGGGTGGAATACGACATCCCCCTTGACCTCTTCGTCGAGCTTCTCGAGGTCCCTGCGGTTCTTCTCCGGGATGATGATCTCCCTGATGCCGTTGCGCCTTGCCGCAAGCACCTTCTCCTTCAGCCCTCCGATCGGCATCACCTGGCCTGTGAGGGTAAGCTCGCCTGTCATGGCGAGGTATGGCTTCACCGTCTCGTTCCTGAACATCGACCACAGCGCCGTGAAGAGCGTGATGCCCGCAGATGGGCCGTCCTTGGGGACAGCGCCCTCAGGTATGTGGATATGGACGGTATTATCCTCGAAGTAATCGAGGTCGAGGCCTCTGAGGTATGCTTCGTTCTTCACCGTGGACCAGGCGATCGAAACCGACTCCTGCATGACAGCCCCGAGCTGGCCGGTGACCTTGAGCTCGCCTTTCATCGGTATCGACTCAGCCTCGATCAGCAGCACATCCCCGCCCATGCTCGTCCATGCAAGGCCGATAGCCGTTCCCGGCTTGTCGGCGCGCACGATATCATCGGCAGGGAAGATGGGCTTGCCGAGGTACTTCTCGATGTTCTTCGGCGTAATCGCCACCGGAAGCTTCCTCTTCGGATCCTCGAGGATCTCGAGCGCTACCTTCCTCATGACCTTGTCCAGCAGCTTCTCATAGCTCCTGACGCCGGCCTCACGCGCATATTCCTCCGCGATGAGGATGAGGGCATGGCTGTCGAACCTGATCTCCTTCGATGTGAGGCCGTTCTTCTTCAGGAGCTTCGGCACGAGATAGCCCTTGCCGATGTTCAGCTTCTCATTCGGCGTATAGCCTGAGAGCTCTATGATCTCCATCCTGTCCAGCAGCGGCTCCGGTATCCTCGACACATCATTGGCAGTGACGATGAAGAGTACGTTCGAAAGGTCATACGGGAGGTCGATGTAGAAATCCTGGAAGCTTGAGTTCTGCTCAGGGTCGAGCACCTCAAGCAGGGCAGAGCCCGGGTCGCCATGATACGATTCCCCCATCTTGTCTATCTCGTCGATGAGGATGACAGGGTCTGGGACGCCGACTGTCTTCATCGCCTGGATGATCTTGCCTGGCATGGCACCGACATATGTCCTCCTGTGCCCCTTTATCTCAGCCTCATCCCGCATGCCTCCTACCGAGAAGCGGAAGAACTTCTTGCCGAGCGCCTTGGCAATCGAGTAGCCGACCGATGTCTTGCCGACTCCCGGAGGGCCCGCAAGGCAGATTATGGCGCCCTTGCCGTTCTTTGCCTTGAGGCGGGAGGCAAGGAACTCGAGGATCCTCTCCTTGACTTCCTTCATGCCGTAGTGGTCACGCTCGAGTATGCGCTTGACCTTAGGTATCGTATAGTCAGGAGCCTTGTCCTCGAAGGAGAAGGGCAGGGCGAGGATCGTCTCGATATAGAGCTTCGTCATCGCGTATTCCGGATTCATCGTCTCGAGCCCGGAGAGCTTGTCCAGCTCCTTCTCGACGGTCTGCCTGAAGATGTCAGGGAGCTTGGTATCCTTCGCCTTCGTATAGAGGTCGGCAGCTTCCGCGCCCTTGCCGGGGCCTGCGGGCCTGCCTGTGAGCTGGTTGAGCTCCTGATTCAGCGCCTTGATCTGCTCCCTGAGGACCTGCTCCTTGTTGCGGACCTTGATCCTGTCGTAGATATCCTGCCTGACCTCGTTTTCCTTGTCGATGATCTCCTTCTCAAGCGCTATGTGCGAGAGCAGCATCTCTATCCTCGTCTTCGGGCTGGTCACGTTGAGCAGGCTCTGCAGGAACTCCGGCTTGGCATTGATGCTCGAGGCCACATAGAAGGAGAGTATCGACGGGTCGTCGATATTCGATACGTTGATCTCCGATGCGAACGCGAAGAGGTTCGTCGTCTGGCTCATGGCCGTGACGGTATCGCGCAGCACGCGCACGTATGAGACGAGCGATTTCGCCCTGGCCGGGGTGTCCGGAAGGCTGCTGAATGAGGCTGCGTGGTATACGCCATCCACCTGGCTGTACTCGCCGACGGAGATCCTCTCTATCGTCGATATGAAGACATGGAGGCAGTTGTTCGGCAGCCTGATGTACTTGGTCACCTTCGCAAGCGTCGCGATCTTCTCCGGCTTCTCGTCGATGAAGAGGGCGGCAACGAAATACCCGTTGCTTTCTATCACCCGGGATATCACGGCGACATCCTCAGGCCTTCCGACCATCAGCGTCGTGAATGTCCCCGGGAAGAGAGGCCTCTCATAGAGCGGAAGCACGATGGCTTCCTTCGGAAGGGCCTCAAGGTTGAGCGCATCTATTCTGTTGTCCATTTGCACCTCTGGATTTATGACTTTATTGAACTTGCATGAAGCTTGCAAGCTTACAGAAAGATAATCATAAGCGCACTCCAGGGCAATCGATATCCAGCCGGAACACGATATCATCCATGACGAAACCCCTGCCGATATCGTTCACCTCCCTCCTGATGGCCTTGAAGCCGAGCTTCCTGTATGCCTCCACCGCATCGTTGTCCTTGTTGACGTTCAGCTCGATTGCCCTGAGCCCCAGCCTCCGCGCCTCGCTGGCGATGAAGCTGAGCATCCGGCGCGAATGGCCTTTGCCGCGCTCCTGCCTCACAAGGTAGAACTTGCTCAGGTACAGCGCCTCGCCCCTGGGATAGAAGGCGATGAAGCCGATTTCCCTATCATCTTCCACGACGAAGAAATACCGGTATCCATGGCTGATCTGCCCCCTGATTGCCCCAGGCGTCTGGAAGAGGCTGATCATATAGTCGTTCTGCTCCGGCCCCACCAGCGGGTCGAAGTGCTCCTTCACGATCATGGTCGCCAGCGCTGACATCCTGGCGATTTCCTCATCCGTGCCGATTTCCCTGAATTCCATCAGGCGGCACCTCCGGGGATGATATGGCCGGTAAATGCGCAGGATCCATCGATGCACCGGTCCATGCAGCCGATCCTATCAGCTATCATGATGGCCTCCGCGGTCATGAGCGTGCCTTCTCCATGCGGCGTATCACCGCATCGGTGATGCCGTTCGTCCTCGGGTCGATGACCTGCCTTGAGGCTTCCTCGCCGAACCATGCCAGCGTGCGCCTGATGCCGATGGAGAAGGGGATAGTGCATCTGAAATCCGGTACGGCCTGGCGGATCTTCGAGTTGTCGAAGATGAGGCTCCATGCCTTGTCGCCCTTCAGGTTCGCCACGGCCCCGGGATCCTCAAGCGCTATTATGTCGGAAGGGGCATGGACGATCTCAGGCTCGACGCCGATTGCCCTGCCGATCTCCCTGTAGATGGCATCCCATGTCAGCACCTCGTCGGATGTGATGTGGTAGGCATTCCCCAGCGCCCTGGAAAGGCCCAGGAGGCCGACGAAGCCCTTGGCGAAATCATCGCTGTGCGTCACCGTCCAGAGGGAAGTCCCGTCCCCGGGACTCACCACCGGCAGCCCCTTCCTCATGCGGTCCACCAATGTGTATTCGCCGCCTGTGCCCATGGGAAGGGGGAGGCGCGTCGCATATGTATGGGAAGGCCTGACGACCGTGATGGGGAATCCCTTCTCCTCGAATGCCCGCATGAACTCGCGCTCTGCCTCGATCTTTCCCTGCGCATACGGGGAGTAGGGATTGCGGAGGGGAGTCGACTCGGTTATCGGCAGCGACGTGACTGGCTTGGCATAGCAGGATGCGCTGCTGATGAAGAGCATCTGCCCTGTCTTTCCGGAGAAGGCCGAGATATCCCGCCTGGCATCATCCCCATTGAAGGCGATGAAGTCCGCTACGGCATCCCACGTCCTGCCGGCAATCGCCGATTCCAGCGACTTCCTGTCGCTCACGTCCGCATAGATATGCTCCGCTCCCGCTATCTCCTCACGCCTGCCCCTGTTGAGTATGGTGAGGCGGAATCCTTTCTCCACCGCAAGGCGGCTTACCGACGAGCTTATGTTGCCGGTACCGCCGATGATAAGCACTCTGGTCATGGATGCAGTCTAATCCTCCTGAGGGGCGGATGCAAATGCGATCGCCTCATCTCCGCACGGGAATGAGGGGCTGGGCATCATTGCCTGTGTTCAGCTCATAGCCATACCCGCTGCCGGAGAGCGCGGCGTTCATCGCAGCCATGGCCGAGTCCCAGGTGGTATCGCCGGCGACCTCATGCACATCGATGGTTCCTAGCTGCATCAATCTTCCTATGCCTGGAAGCCCGCTTCCTCCCTGCCAGTAGCATGCGGTTATGGTAGCCCCTCTTTCATTCAGTCCGGCTATGGCTCCCGCAGCATTGCTGCCTTCCGTGATTCCTGTGGAGTAGCATGCTTTCATCTCCAGGTACCTGTTGATTCCGGCGATGCCGCCGGCCGTGCTGCTGCAGCGTACTGTCCCCGAGGAGACGCAGGCCTCGAGCGGGCCCATGCTTATGCCGGCGATGCCGCCGCCGATGGTGTCGCTGGAGAGCGTTCCGGAGAAGGTGCAGGCATAGACATATGCCGCGAAGTTGTAGCCGACGATGCCCCCTGTCTCCGCATTGCCGGTAATCGTGCCTGATGAGGAGCACTCCCTGATGACGGATTCCTGCGAATTGAGGCCGGCAATCCCGCCGATATACCAGTCCATGTCGCTGATGGTACCCTCGAACGAGCAGCCTGTTACCGTGCTTCCCGTATCATTGCATCCGGCTATGCCTCCCGCATAGTAGCCATCGGCTATCCGTCCGCTGAAGGTGCATGCCTCGATCGTGCCGCCGTCCATGTTCAGCCCGGCGATGCCGCCGACCGCATACTCCCCTCTGATGGAGCCGGATGCCGAGGAGCGCTCGATCCTGCCTGTGTTGATTCCCGCGATGCCGCCGACATCGCCATCGCCATCGGTAGACACGGAGGAGGTGCAGCCGAAGATGGTCCCGCTGCTGCGGCCTGCGATGCCGCCCTCTGCGATGCCTGAGCCGGAAATCGAGCCTGAGACGCTGCAGTCCTCTATGGTACCCTGGCTTTCGCCTGCGATGCCACCGGAGGATTCGGCACCGCTGATGGAGATGCCGCTCAGCGCAAGGCCTTTCACGCTGCCGCTGCGGCCCAGGTAGCCGAAGAGGCCCTGATGGCCGCTTTCCCCGCTTATAGACATGCCGCTGATGGTGTGGCCATTGCCTATGAACGATGCCCCATATGGCGACTCAGCAGTGCCTATGGGCGTCCATTGCCCTGCCAGCTGTATATCGGCAATCAGGGTGCATGAGGCTGATGGCGCAGCTTCCGCCCATCTCCTCAGACCCTCTTCGCTGTATACGATATAGCCTCCATCCGAAGCGATGGCATGGTCCTCCCATCTGGCATGGAGCGTGATATCCTCCGTTATGCCGCTGCTGAAGTCGAAAGGCTCTGTGCTTCCTTCCTTGAACCAGCCTAGGAATCCGAACCGGGTCCCGTTATATGAAAGCGTGGCCTCCGGGCGGCTGATGGTGGAGCCTTCGGGGACTGCCTCAGGCTGCGGGCATGGGCTCAGTTCCGCTTCCTTTCCCAGCGAGGCGGGAAGGTCGTAGGCGAATGCCACTTCCTTTGCTGCCTTCCACACGGCATAGAGCGTCATGTCGTTCCTGACGGAAGATGAGAAGTCATACAGTGTGCTGCTTCCCCTTTCCGCGCTCCAGCCGATGAATGCGTAGCCGCTCCTTTCCGGGACCTTCACGGGAGGGTAGGCCTTATGGCCTTCGGTTACAAGCTGCGGGGCCACCGATGAGCCGCCTTCCGTGTCGAAGGTTATCCTGAAGACCCTGTCCGCAGTCCAGCCTGCATAGAGCACCGTATCGGAAGTGACCAGGGAATCCGGGTCGTAGGGCTTCGTCGCGGCCTTGTCGGAGAACCATCCCCTGAAGCTGTATCCGCTCCTTTCCGGGACAGATGGCCTTGCATTCCAGATCGGGGCGTTGTCTGGGACATCCAGGGAGATTTCCGTCCCCTGCGCCCAGCTTCCGCCATTGGCATCGAAGACGACGTGATGGAGCGTCTCGGGAGCAGGGCTGCATGAGATGAGCGCCAGGATGATGAGCGGGATAGCCGATAGCAGTATGGGAAATCTGCGGATTGTGATGGACATATCCTGATTATACAGCGATTTCCCTTCATCGGTTATCGTATTCGTCGTTTTCCCTCACGGGCTTCCCCGTGGCTGTCGCATCCGTGTTCCTGAATGACAGGCCGCTGACGCAGCTGATGATGCCGAACTCCTTTGCCATGAAACATGAGTCCTCAATCGACAGGTTCCTGATCGGCTGGTTCTCATATCCCTCGATATTGAAGGCGCGGCTGATGCTGTTATAGCCATCGCTGCATGCCGACCTGACCTTCCTTATCCTGATGTCGCTGACAGCTGTGTCAGGTACGTCCTCCGGGATTTCCCTCAGCAGCTTCTGCCAGTGCTCCGGGATTTCCGCCTCATATCCTTCCGGAAGCGTGCAGCAGGAGTAGGCTGGGTTCCAGTCGAGGAAGATATGGATAGGGTACTTGACGTCTTCCATATCCAGGTCCGATACGTCTATGTCACGGATGTATCCCTTCCTGGAGCGGGATGACTTGATGCGGAAGCCGCAGTCGGTGCCCCTATAGCGTATGTTCCTTATCGTTATGCCATGCACGCCTCCCGAGACCTCGCTGCCGATGGTGATGCCGAAGCCCGAGAGGACCGTGCAGTCCTCGATGAGCACGTCATGGCATGCACGTCCCTCATGCCACCCATCCCATCCGCGTCCCGACTTGATGCAGATGCTGTCGTCATTGGTGCTTGCCGTGCAGCGCCTCACGATGACATCGGATGAGCTGTCTATGTCGATCCCGTCCGTGCTCGGGCCATGCGCATCCCCTGATTCTATCGTGATGTCCTCGACAGTCACCTTCCGCGAATAGCATATATGGATGTTCCAGAAGCCCGAATCGCGCGATACGATCCCGCGCAGCCTGACATTCTCCGAGTTCTCGACCAGCAGGTTCCTCGGCCTGAGGCAGTCATAGTCCGCGGCCCACCGCAGTCCTGCCGCATCGTACCTGCCGCGGTAGCCGCCCCTGCCGTCGCAGCCCCAGTACTTATCCCACCAGTAGGGCCCGCTTCCATCGATCGTGGCATGGCCCTGTATCGTCACGTCATATCCATCGATGACATTGAGGATGGCGGGGTAAGCCTTCATCCAGATGCCTGCTATGCGCGTTTCCACCAGCGGATACTCGCTCTCGTCAGTCGTCGCTACGAGCTCAGTGCCGTCCTCGAACGTCAGCGTCGTGCCGTTCCTGACGAAAAGAGGCCCCGTCGTGTATCTTCCCTTCGGTATAACCACATCCCCGCCTCTGTCGAGGATGGCCTGCAATGCTGCTGTATCTGTCATATCTACCATTGGATGATAAGGCCCGATGGCATGGCTTGCAATGGAACAAGCCGGCAGGAAGCATTTGACGCCGATTTAACACGGCACTGCCCGATCAATTCACATTAGGCTGATAAGTATCATGGCGGAGGGACTTATGAGAAAGACCAGGATCATTCTCTTCCTTGCAGCCTGCCTTCTTGCAGCTGCATCGCTTTCCGCCCAGGGCGGGAAGGAAGCCGGATCGGACCAGCTCACGATCCGTTTCTACTATCCGATCGGAACGGCTGGTGACCTCGCGAACGCGATGAACGCTCTCTGCGCGCAGTATTCAGAGGAAAACCCTGACGTCGATGTCGAGCCGATATATGCCGGCGACTATGTGCAGACGATGCAGAGGACGCTCACGAGCAGCAAGGCCGGCAACCCTGCCGATATAGCCCTTCTCACGAGCGCTGATGTATGGACAGCTGTCGATGAGGGGATCATCATCCCGCTCCAGCCGCTTATCGATGCAGAAGGCGAGGGATTCCTCGACAGGTTCTTCCCGGGCATGCTGTATGACGCGAAGGTAGCCGACGAGTTCTATGCCATCCCGTTCCAGAAGTCCACGCCGATCTTCTACTACAACAAGGATATGTTCCGTGAGGCAGGCCTCGATCCCGAGAAGGCCCCGGAGACATGGGAGGAGCTTGCCGAGTATGCCGCCATCCTCACGACCGATGACAGATACGGCCTGGAGATACCTATCGACCAGTGGCTTCCTTCCATCTTCATCCTCCAGAACGGGGGAGAGATCAACAATGTCGAGGGAACCGAGACATATCTTGATTCACCTGAGGCTATCGAGGCGATTGAGTACCTCCTTGGCCTGGTAGAGAAGGGATATATGCCAGCCAAGAGGCTCTTCGGTGATTCCTCGAGCGATTTCGTGGCTGGCAAGACAGCCATGATGTACAACTCGACAGGCAGCCTCGCATTCGTGCGCGACAGCGCGTCCTTTGATTGGGGCGTGGGCTTCCTCCCTGCAGGGAAGGAACGCATCGTCACCACGGGCGGCGGCCAGTTCGTCATCTGCAGTGGGCTTTCCGATGAGCATGTGCAGGCTGCATGGGATTTCATCAAGTGGATGACGGAGCCTGCCCAGACAGCTAAGTGGAGCATGGCGAGCGGATTCATCGCGGTCAATCCGGCAGCCTTCGGCCTTCCGGAGATGGTAGAGTACACGGATGCCCTTCCCCAGGCAATCGTAGCCAGGGACCAGCTCCAGTATGCGATAGGAGAGCCGCCGAAGACCCATGATGCCAGGGAAGTCTCACAGGCCATGGCCTCGATGTTCGAAAGCATCCTCGCGGGCAATATCTCCCCTGAAGAGGGGATGAAGGAGCTGCAGGCTTCCTGCAGCGGCATCCTCGCCGAGTACAGGTAGGACAGGAGGTGGATCCGGCAGCAGGGTGGCGCGATGCCATCCTGCTTCCTTATCATTATGGTCAGCAGCAGAAAACTGAAAAGCTGGGGTATGGCATACCTTCTCATACTGCCCAGCTTCATATTCCTTATCCTATTCACATTCTATCCGATTGCATACTCAGCCGTCACGAGCCTGATGGAAGGTTCCCATGGCAGTGCTGATGCGATAGGGTTCGGCAACTACCGTGCGATGTTCTCAAGCAGGGAATTCCGTGAAGCCATCGCCAACAATGCCGTCTATGCGGTATGCAGCACGGTTCCGGCCGTGCTCTTCGGGCTCCTTCTCGCGATAGTCCTCAATACCAGGATCAGGGGAAAGGGATTCTACAGGTTCGCGGTCTTCTATCCCACGATACTGCCGATAGCCACCGCATCCATGATCTGGGTGTTCCTGCTTTCCCAGTCAATCGGCCTCGTGAACCACATACTCGGCTTCCTCGGCCTCCCTTCCAAGATAGACTGGGTGAACACCTCGCCCTATGCGATGGTGTCGATAATCATCGTCTATATATGGAAGTATTCCGGATACTACATGCTCCTTTTCCTTTCCGGCCTGCAGTCGATCGACAGGAGCCTGTATGAGGAGGCATATCTGGAGGGCGCCGGGGCATGGCAGCGCCTGCGCATGGTAACGCTTCCGCTTCTCTCTCCGACATCGTTCTTCGTCATACTGCTTGCCATCGTCAATTCATTCCAGGCCGTAGACCAGATATATGTCATGACCAAGGGCGGACCCCACAATTCCACGGATGTTCTGCTTTACTACATATATGAATACGGATTCGTCTACTGGGAGCCAGGGATGGCCAGCAGCGCATCGACGCTTCTCTTCGCCTTCCTGCTCATCCTTACGTTCTTCTACTGGTTTGGCGGCCAGAGGATGGTGAATTATGAACGATAGCATCGCCGTGCGCAGGCCGTCATGGCAGCTTGTGCTGACGCATGCGGTCCTTATACTGGTCTCGCTGGCCGTGATCTTCCCGCTTGTCTGGATGATATCGGTAGCATTCAAGCCGAAGATGGAGATCTTCAGCTTCCCGTATGCGCTGCTGCCGAAGGCTCCCAGCTTCGATAACTTTACCTCGGCATGGAGCTATGCCCCATTTGCCGAGTACTATCTGAATACAGTGGTCATCGTCTTCGGACTGCTTGCGATACAGCTTATAACGGTATCGATGGCGGCTTTCGCCTTCGCACGCCTGGGCTTCCCTGGCAGGAATATCCTCTTCCTGATGTTCCTGACGCAGCTCATGATCACGGCGCAGAGCACCATCTATCCGAACTACATGACCGTAAGCAGGATGGGATTGCTTGATACCAGGATAGGGGTCATGCTTCCGTATATGGCCTCAGCCATGGGCGTGTTCCTGATGCGGCAGGCATTCATGGTCATCCCCATGTCATTGGAGGATGCTGCCAGGATTGATGGCTGCAGCGTGCTGCAGACGATAGCGAATGTCTTCATCCCCCAGGTCAAGCCATCGCTTGTCGCCTTCTCGATAATGAGCGTCACCAGCCACTGGAATGAGTTCCTCTGGCCGCTCCTCGTCACCGAGAGCACGGACAGCAGGCCTCTGACGGTAGGCCTTACGGTATTCGCGCAGCAGGCTGAGGGCGGAGCCGAGTGGGGGCTGCTGATGGCAGCCACCCTCATCGTGTCCCTTCCGCTCCTCCTGGCATTCATGTTCTTCCAGAAGATGTTCGTCGATTCGTTCATCTCCTCTGGGCTCAAGGGGTAATCAATGAGGATAGCCTTCGTTTCCGACATACATTCAGGTCCTGAGACGGTGGAATGCCGTCCGGGCAGGGAAGCCCTGCCGCTTCTCGAGCGGTTCATCGATATAGCCAGGGAGGAGAGGGCTGATGCCATCATCGACCTTGGCGACAGGGTGAACAATACTGACCATGCGGCAGATCTCGGCAATCTCGAGGCTGTTGCCAGTGCCTTCGCCTCATCCGGCATCAAGGCGTATCACGTGATAGGCAATCATGATGTGCATTTCCTCACCACGGATGATAATGCCAGGGTCCTCGGGCTTCCGGCCCCGTATTATTCCGCCGTGCAGGATGGCTTCCGCCTCATCTTCCTCGATACCTCTGAGGTTCTGGAAGGGGGCAGGGGAGGGATCTCGTCAGCGCAGATGGACTGGCTTGCGTCTGAGCTCTCGCAGGATGATGGCCTTGTGCCGCTCGTGTTCTCACATCATCCGCTCTGCCTGCAGGACCAGAGGGGCAATCCGTTCTTCGTGGATCATCCTGATGGGTATTCCGTTGCGGGGATGGAGCGCATTGCCGGCATCATCGGCAGGGGCCGGGTCCCGGTGTGCTTCAGCGGCCATACGCACTGGATGTATACATGCCGCGCCGATGGCACCTCATTCCTCTGCCTGCCATCGCTTCTTGAGAGCTATCCGGTGCTTTCACCGGCTCCAGGCAGGTTCTGCATCGCGGATGTATCAGAGGATGGCATGGTGGATATCAGCGAGGAGATGCTGGTGCCGCGCCGTACGCTCGGCAGGCATATCCTCTAGCTATATCATGGAGCCGAATCTGAAGGATGCTCCTGCTCCTATGGTAAGGCTCCAGTCATTGCGTGAGCCGTACATGGATACGGGTACCGTGATCCAGAGCCAGTCATTGATCCTGAATGCCGGGATCATGCTGCCGCCGGCTGACATCGAGAGGTATCTCGTGCCGAGATGCCACTGGAACCTCATGCCGGCGCCTATGCCTAGGCTGAAGAGTTCGGTGAGCCTGTAGGCATAGCGTGCCTCGAATCCTGTGATGGCCTCTGCCTGCTTCCTCTCATAGGAGTGCTCATCGCCTTCCGATGAATAGGCGACGGAGACAGGGAGCGATACCATATGGCGGCCTCCTATCCCCAGCGCGAGCAGGTCGATATCCAGCTCTGCGTAGAACGAGCTCGAGACGAAGCGCTGCAGCCCGTCCGCCTTATAGCCGGCTTCGATGCCGATGGATGGCTCCCAGCTTATGTACGGTTCCTGCTGCAGGGCCTGCTGGGGCTCTGGGGCCTGCGGTGCGCTGCCGCGCCCATACGACGGCTCGAAGCCACTATCGGAGGCATATGCGGCGGAGACGGACAGAAGGATAAGGATGGCTGCGAGTAACTTCCTCATGCGGAAATGATACCACCAAAGCACGCCTGAGTCCTTATCCCGCGGCCCATATCTCTGTTATTCCTGCCTGTATCCTGAGGTGATTTGGGGAGCAGGCTTCCTTCTGCGATATCCTATCGCCTTGCGCCTTCAATGAGCCTGGGCACGTCTCCGGGGCTGATAGGTGGTATAGGGGAATTGCCGAAATCCTTCAGATTGCGTGTGATTATCCAGTCTGCGCCGCTACGGCCGTGGCCAGGAGCTTCAGGCCATATAGGCATATCACGCTGCCGCATGCGATGCTGATGCCCCGGATCACCTTCTCCGTGAGCAGGCTGCTGAACGATGAGACGGCGATTGCCAGCCCTGAGAACCATAAGGCGGATGCGCTGCACACGCCGATGATGAACGGCACGGCCTCCGATGGCTCCAGGGATGCATGGGATGCGCCGAGCAGCATCGTCCCGTCGATTATCGCCTGCGGGTTGCACCACGTGGCTATGCATGCCGCCGAGATGGTCTGCAGGATGGATCTTCCATCCCCGCCTCTCCCGGCCCTGGCAGGCCTTGACAGCAGGAGTCTGGTGCCAATCGCGATGATGGCAATGCTGCCTGCCAGGGATACCGCAGTCCTCAGCCATCCATGCCGTTCCATGATGGCGCCGATGCCGAAGAAGCAGGCGAGGGCAAGGGTGATGTCGAAGAATGTCACGATGAGCGCCGTGAGCAGTGCCCGCGGCAGCCTGTCGGCGGCTGCTGAGTCGATTACGAATATGTTCTGCATCCCGATCGGTGCAACGTAGGCTATTCCCATGGATAGCCCCTGCAGGAAAGATGGCATCGCGGCTGGCTCCTTATGGTATTCCAGCAGGGAAGCCGCGGTTTGTCCAGCGGCTATGGGAAGCCTTTGCCTTTCATCGCTATAACCTGTAGATTATCGCTGATGAGGATATATGAGGCAGGGGATAGGCCGCAGGAGCTGATCGATAGGCTTCTCGGTGTCTGGGAATCATCTGTAAGGGCTACGCATCTCTTCCTCTCTGGGGATGAGGTGATGGACATAAGGAAGTATGTGCCGGATGCCTTGTCCGGAGTCGCGCATCTGATTGTGGCAGAAGGCGATGACGGCTGCCCTGTCGCCTTCATGGGCGTGCAGGATGGCACCCTGGAGATGCTTTTCATACACCCCGATAGCCGCGGGAAGGGGCTTGGCCGGGAGCTTATCCGCAAAGGCATCGGCTGCTATGGAGTGGAACGGCTTGCGGTGAATGAGCAGAATCCCCAGGCGAGGGGATTCTATGAGCATATGGGATTCACGGTCTGCAGGCGCACTGAGCTGGACGGGCAGGGGAATCCATATCCCCTGCTGTATATGGAGATGAGGGAGGCCTGAGCCATCCGGTCAGTCGGGAAGCTTCAGGTCGCCTTCCCTTATCCAGCCCTTCTTCCTCATCGGGACCGCGATGAGCACGGTGAGGACCGCCGGGAGGATGAAGTGGACCAGGGCGATTCCAGGCAGGGCGGAGGCTCCCATCTCCGCAACCGCGTTGAACTGCCCGACAAGCCCGCTCGTGCCCATGCCGGCTCCCGCTGCATTGTTCGTCATCTTCAGCAGGCATGTGGAGATAGGGCCGGTTATCATCGAGGCGGCCGTAGGCGGGATCCATATCCTCCAGTTCTTCCATATATTCGGTATCTGCAGCATGGACGTGCCCAGCCCCTGGCTGATGAGGCCGCCGATGCCGTTCTCACGGAAGCTCATGAAGGCAAAGCCGATCATCTGGGCAGAGCAACCCGCGCAGGCAGCGCCTGCGGCAAGCCCTGAAAGGCCCAGCGAGATGCAGATGGCAGCAGAGCTTATCGGCAGTGTGAGCACCATGCCGACCACAGCCGATACGAGTATTCCCATCGGCAGGGGATAAAGCGTGGTGAGATGGTTTATCAGGGATCCGAGGCCCGCCATGAGCGCCGCTATCACCGGGGACAGGAAAAGGCCCGTGATGCCGCCTGCGAGGATCGTGATGAGCGGCACTGCGATGATGTCTGCTTTCGTCCTGCCTGTTGCCCACTTGCCGCAGAGCGCTCCGGCAAGCGCCGCGATGCATGCTCCCAGAGGCTCTCCGGAGGCAATCGCGATCGCGCCGGACTGGGCGACCGTGATAGCTCCGCCTCCAATCGTGCCTGCCGTGGCAGCCGAAAGAAGCGAGAGCCCCTTGGCTCCTATGCTGTATCCGACGCCGATGCCGATGGCAGGGCAGGTGAGGCACTGCGCTATCTGGCCGAAGGATGCGAGCCAGTCCAGTCCCGCATACGTTCCTATCTGCTTGATTATCAGGCCGATGATCAGGGACGAGAACAGTCCCTGGGCCATGCCGTTGAGTACGGAGACAACATAGTCCCCGATGTTCCTTCCAGGGTCTCCATGCATGATCCTAGCTCTCCATTCACGATATCTGCTTGGTGCGGATAGCAGGACGACGCAGTACCCTTTTCAATACAGCGAAGGCTTCCGATGAGGCGATTATCCGCAAAAGGGCATGGCTGAGTCAACATGCCGGCCTGGATGGCAGGGGCTTTTCCCTCCGGGAAAGCACCTGATTGCGTGAATGTATGGAATATGCAAGCGGTAAATGCTTGCGATCCAACATGATATACAGGATGTCAATTTTTGTTGCATTTTGTTGCAGGTGTGGTAACCTTCTTCTTGAAGGGGTTGCATATGGACTCAAAGCTGATTGTCATAGCCATCGGAGGGAACTCCCTTATAGAGGATAGCTCCCATGTAACGGTAGATGCCCAGTACAAGGCTGCGGAGAAGACGGCGTATCATATCGCGAAGCTCGTAGCGGACGGCCATCGCGTCGTCATCGCCCACGGCAACGGGCCGCAGGTGGGCTATATACTCTTCAGGGCGGAATATGCAAGGAAGGTCCTTCATTCCGTACCGCTTGATTCCTGCGTGGCAGATACCCAGGGAGCGATAGGCTACCAGCTGCAGAAGGCGCTCGACAATGAGTTCGCCAAGCTCGGCCTCAGGAAGGAAGTGGCGACCGTCGTCACGCAGGTCGAGGTGGATCCCGCGGATCCGTCCTTCGGCAATCCCACCAAGCCTATCGGCTCGTTCATGACGGAAGAGGATGCCATGTACCATAAGGAGAACTCAGGCTGGTCCGTCGTAGAGGATGCCGGCAGGGGCTGGCGGAGGGTCGTCGCCTCTCCCAAGCCGAAGGCCATCGTCGAGCTCGGTACCGTCAAGCTCCTCCTGGATGCGGGCGTGATCGTCATAGCCGCAGGCGGCGGCGGGATACCTGTCGTCAGGAACGGCGAGGGGCTGTATGAGGGCAGGGAAGCCGTCGTGGACAAGGACCTTGCCGCGGCGATACTCGCCAAGTCGCTTGATGCCGATGCATTCATAATCTCCACAGCTGTCGACAAGGTCTGCCTTGATTACCGCAAGCCTACGGAAAGGAAGATTGATTCGATGACTGTAGCCGAGGCTGAGGGATATGCTGCTGAGGGACAGTTCCCCGCCGGCTCGATGCTTCCCAAGGTCCAGGCCGTCTCTGATTACGTGAGGACGACGGGAGGGCTCGGCATCATCACCGATCCAGCCCATCTTTCCGAAGCAGTCTCCGGCGAGGGCGGTACGAAGATAGTGCCATAGCAGGCATCAATCCATAGGGCATCCTCCTCCGGGAGGATGTCTTCGTCTCAGGGGCTCTGGTATAATCCCTCCTTAGGGAGGATCCTATGCGTATCCCATATGATGAGCTGAAAGCCGAGTTCAGGCGTGTCCTGCTCTCGCGTGGATTCGACGAGGGCGATGCTGAGGCAGCCGCTTCCATCTTTGCCGACAACAGCCTTGACGGCGTCTATTCCCATGGCACCAACAGGTTCCCGCGCGTCGTGGAATACCTTGACAGCGGACTGATGGACCCCCATCGCAAGGCTGGATGCGTCAGCTCGTTCATGGCCTTCGAGCGCTGGGACGGGCATAGGGGATTCGGTCCTCTGAATGCGCGTATCGCCATGGACAGGGCCTGCGCGCTTGCCGACAGGTTCGGCATCGGCATCGTGGCGCTCGGCAACAATAACCACTGGATGCGCGGTGGAACATATGGCTGGCAGGCTGCCGACAAAGGCTATATAGCCATCTGCTGGTCGAATACGATGCCGAATATGCCTGCATGGGGCGCCATGGATAGCAGGATAGGCAACAATCCCTTCGTCATCGCGGTGCCCAGGAGCGATGGCCACCATATCGTCGTCGACTGCGCCCTCTCGCAGTTCTCCTATGGCAAGCTCGAGGAAGCGAGACTGGCAGGCCGCATGCTGCCTGTCGATGGCGGCTATGACAGCGAAGGCCGGCTGACGAGGGATCCGGCGGAGATAGAGAAGACGGGGCGCGTGCTGCCGATGGGCTACTGGAAGGGCAGCGGCCTCTCGATTGCCCTCGATGCCGTGGCGGCCGTCCTTGCCGATGGCAATCCCGTGGAACGCATCGGCACGTTCGATAAGGAGGAGGGGCTGAGCCAGGTGATGATCGCGGTTGCCCCGGGGAAGATGGATGATGCCGCGCTTACCGACAGCATCGTCTCCTCGATCGCTGATTACGTGAACGGGTCGGTTCCCGCTGCCGAAGGCGGCAAGGTATATTATCCTGGGCAGAGGTCCTGGGAGACGCGCAGGGACAACCTTGAGCATGGCATCCCTGTCGTCGAGGAGATCTGGGAGAGGATAAAGGCCCTCTAGGCGCTATCTTCCCAGACGCTTCCTGATTGCGGATGCCACCGTTCCCGCGGCATCCGCCCCATATGCCATGAAGGCCGTGATGTAGAAAGGCGCATTGTCCTGATGGAACGGCGTCAGCAGCTGGAAGAGCAGGGCCAGGAAAGCCACTGCGAAGAGCACGGCGGCTGCGGTTCCCAGCTCCCTGCGCCTCAGGCCCTCCTTCCGCGATCCCATCGCCGTGATATGGAGCGCTGCCAGGACGATGGTGAAGGGGCTGATGATGAACGGGTTGATGTTGCCGTATGTCACGTCATGGTTCGTGAAGAGCATCATGAAGACCAGTATCGATGACATGGCCGCTGCTATGATGTAGATGATGGCGGAGAGCGCATCGCCTATGCGCCGGACCCATCTTCTCCGGGAATATGCCAGCAGTATCATGGCCATGCAGGCGGCGCCGATTGCCAGCGCCCTTGCCTCAAGCGAATAGCTCTCCGGCACCGGTTCCCTTGTCTTTGTCTCATACAGGACGGCAGGCTCCACCGATTCGAACTCAGCAACGGCATCCTGCAGCACTGCAGGCAGGAAGCATGCCTGGTAGAGGCTGAGCGGCTCATCTATCTCCGGTCCCTGCAGGAAGTTGAGGAAATAGGCGAAGAAAAGGGACGGGGAGAGGCATGGCATGGCGTAGTCCCTGTAGCTTCTGCCTGTCTCTATCGATTCGGCCCATTCCCGGAAGCCGGGCTCTGCATGGGCGTAGATATCGCGGATGCGGGTCGCGCAGTTGTCCTTGTAGTAATGGTACTGGTATGTGACGTTCCCAGGCTGGATGTTCCTCTCCAGGAAGGAGGCTATGCCCTTCTTGGCCTCAGGCGTGAGCAGGAGCGGAACCTCCGTCGTCGTCCTGTCCTCCCATTCGAACTGCAGGAGCCTGCTGTCCGAATAGCCTGCGGTGAGCGTATAGTAGAGCAGGCCGAAGGCGAACTGCCTGTAGAAGTCCGGCGAGAAGGCGAATGTGCCCCAGTCGAATGAGACGGCATCCTTGCCAGGTGCCTTCACGTTCAGCGCGCTGTGGCCGAAATAGAGGTAGACAGGCTCCGCGGGGCTTGCCGTTATGAGGGAGATCTCCATCTGGCCATAATAGCTGCGCTCGCTTTCGCTGAGCTCTTCCCCGAATGATGTCTTTCCAAGCTCCTCCTCGCTGTAGAAGAGGCCGGGCCGGAGCTGGCTGCCGCCGGAAACCGAGGCCGGGTGGAGCGGCAGCATGGCTGCGGCTATCAGTATCATGCAGATCATGCGCATGGCCCCATCATAGCAATTCGCGGGGGTTTCTGCGAGGAGGGCGGATTCATTGACACTGCACTCCCAACTTCCTATCTTCACAGGTATGGAGCATTCATCCAAAGGCCTGGGGATAGTCATCAGAAGCGAGAGATGCAAGGAAGCCGACAGGCTCCTCACGCTCTTCTCGCCTGACAGCGGGCTTGTGAGGATCATAAGCTATGGGGCACGCAAGTCCGTAAGGGCCATCAAGGCGCCGCTCTATACGGAGGGTACGTTCTCCCTTGAGAGGATAGGGCAGTCGGAGCTGTGGACGATCCGCGATATCGATGTCATCTCCACGCATGAGGGGATACTGTCGGACCTCGGCCGCTCGATGCCTGCCTCGCTGTTCTCCGAGCTCGTCATCACGGGACGCTCTGCCGATGCTGCCTTGTATTCAGCCTACTGCAGGGCGCTGGACCTCCTTGAGGACCATGAGCCGGAAAGCGTCGCCATAGCGTTCATCGTCGTCTTCCTCTCCCTCTCCGGATTCATCGGGGACTGGGAATCATGCCCGGTATGCGGCATGCCGTACGGAGATGGCGAGGTGCTCGGCTTCTCCTCCGCGGAGGGTGTTCCTGTCTGCCATCGCTGTGATACGATGGCATCATCCCTGATACTTCCTCCCAATGCGCGCCGCTATGTGCAGAGGATCCAGGAAGTGGGGCTTGAGGACGCGATGCTGCTGTCCGTGAGCCCGATGCAGCGCCACAGGATATTCCGCTACTTCCTGCGCATGCTGCGCCTTTCGTATCCGGGCAGGCTCAGGAGCATCGAATCGGGGATCTGGGATATTTTCGGAGAGGATGATGAGAGTTGAGATAAAGCCATCGGATCCAGCCCGCGTCAGGCGCCTCAAGGAGCGGTTCTCGCTATCGCTCCTGGCTGCCACGGTGCTGGAGAGGCGCGGCATAGACAGCGATGAGGAGATGATGTTCACCCTGGAGTCGGATGCCGTCTACCTGCATTCGCCGTTCGAATGCGATGATGTCTTCCCTGCCGTCGACAGGATAGGTGATGCCATCGAATCGGATGAGAGTATCCTCATCTTCGGCGACAGGGACGTGGACGGGGTGGCTGCCGCCGCGATAATGTACCGCGGCCTGAAGGAAGCCGGGGCGAAGGATGTCTCCACAAGGCTGCCCCGGGGCGATGAGCCATATGGACTCACGATGGCCCAGGTAGCCGAGATCCAGGAGAAGGGATATTCGCTCGTGATAACCGTCGACTGCGGCATCTCCGCTATCGAGGAGGTCAGGACGCTGGAGAGGAGCGGCATTGACGTGATCGTGCTCGACCATCACATACCTGGCGAGGAGCTTCCTCCCGCTGCCGCTATCTTCGACCCGCTCGTGCCGGGCTGCGGATATCCGTTCACCGGCCTCGCGGGCTGTGCCGTGGCTGCCAAGATGGTCTGGGCGCTGAAGTTCTCGCAGACGGATTTCTACTCAAGCGAGTGCATACTGCTCCATGCTGAGCCGCGCAACGGCACCATAAGGATCAATGCGGTGAGGCTGGAGAACCTCATCGAGACCGACAGGATTTCCGAGGAGCTCGTCGAAGGCGCCATGTCGATCGAAAGGACGAGGCTGATGGACTTTCTGGCAGTCGGGCTGCCTGTGTTCGTGCTCGATGGCGATACGGAGCGCAATATGCTCCGCAAGGCATTCGGCAGCGGCGTGGATATCTCGCTGATAGATATCAGGCAGCGGCTGGACAGCATCATGCCGTCTGCGCGCGGCAGGTCGCTGTTCGACCTTGCCATGCTCTCACGCGCCGTAAGGTACAGGGACGGCGACAGGGAGATGGAGGCGCTGCTCTCGCTCTTCAGGTCCATGGCCTTCTATTCCGAGCCTTCGCTCTCATCCGGATTCGATAGATACCTGCAGCTGGCAGCGATCGGCACGACTGCCGACCTGATGCCGATGAGGAACGAGAACAAGATCATCGTCAGGCGCGGCCTCAGGCTGCTCGGCGAGCGTCCCCTGGAATGCCTCAAGCCGCTGCTGGGAAGGCAGAACCTGGCGGGCAAGCTGCTCAATACCCGCGATATCTCATTCTATGTGGCGCCTGTGATCAATGCCGCCGGCCGCATGGGCGACCCCGATACGGCGCTCTCGCTCCTCCTTTGCGATGATATCCGGGAGGCCGAGGCGCTGACAGACAGGCTGCTGGAGCTGAACAGGAAGCGCCAGAAGGGGGAGGAGGATGCCCTCTCGCTGATCGCTGGCAAGGCCGCGGAGAGCAAGGAGGCCCTGGGCGGGAAGATGATCATCGTCTCCGACAGCCGCATACCGCGCGGCCTTACGGGGGCGCTCGCCTCCAAGCTGCAGAAGGAGCATTCGGTGCCTGCCATCGTGATGTCAGAGTCCGAAGACCGCGTCTTCGCCTCCATGCGCAGCTCGGGAGGGTGCAATGCGCGCTCATTCCTCAGCCTCTTCGCCTCGTTCTTCGATGATTTCGGCGGGCACCGCTTCGCGGCGGGATTCTCGATGCCTTCCGGGAACAGGGAGCGCTTCATCGAGGTCGCTTCCGGATATGCCGCCACCCTTGATGAGAGCGGCGGGGAAGCGGAAGCCGTCGAGGCGGATGCGGAGATCCCTCCGCAGTATATGACGGAGGATCTCTGGAAGATCTCCCAGATGCTTGAGCCATATGGCCAGGAGAACGGTGAGCTGCGCTTCTCCATCCACGGGGCGGAGATTGCGGAGGTATATCCCAACAGGGGCGACAGCAGGGTGCTCAGGTTCGCTGTCCGCTTCGGCAGCTTCATATGGCCGGCGCTCTGGTGGTCCCCGGATGACAGGGATCGCTACGCCAGGGGCGTGCGCGCCGATATCGTATTCACGCCTGATGTCAATTACTGGAAGGGGCAGTCGAAGCTGCAGATCATAGTGCAGGCGATGTCGGAGGCGGGAAGTGATTGACAAGTTCCTGCCATATGTGCAGAATGCAGGAGATTCTGACCCGCAGGGAGAGGAGGTGATATCATGGCATTTGTAAAGGTAGATGAGAACGAGCCTTTGGAGAAATCGATCAAGCGCTTCAAGAGAATGGTCGAGAAGGAAGGCATCATCCGCGAGTGGAAGAAGCGCGAGTACTATGAGAAGCCTTCAACCATCCTCAACCGCAAGAACAAGGCTCTTGCGAGGAAGCAGATGAAGAAAGTCAGGAAGATGAACTCTTCCAAGTCATACTGATCAGAGGGGCCGCTGATGCGGCCTCTTCCTTTTCCCCGCCGATCCGCTGTATCATGTCGGGGTTGGAGGGAACATGAAGAGGATCATCGCAGCGTTCCTGCTGCTTGCCGCGCTGGCGGCTCCTGCCTTCGCTGAGGGATATGCAAGCGTCATCGTCGCTCCCGATTTCTTCTGGGGCGGGCATACATATGTGACGAACGGGCCGTCGGAGAACTTCGTGAAGATGCGCCTTTCCATCGGATTCGACGGCGCCAACTTCTTCGGCGATTCAGGCTTCGGCGTCGAATACGGAGCCGGAGGCAGCATGCTCTATGCCGAGAGGATGGCTGATGAGCCGCTTGCGTTCTCCTCGTCCTATCCCTGGGACTTCTACTTCAACATAGGGCTCGGCTACAAGTTCGTGCAGCAGGGCTTCTTCACGGCACGCGTCGGCTTCGGACTCCTTGCGGATATCGATGTCAACGAAGGGGGTGCCGATGGATACCGCGGCATCATCCTCGATTTCTACGCATCGGTGAAGGCGATGTTCAGCGTCGCCAGCAATGTCTCGATCGATATCGGCGCGAGATTCGCGACCCCGCTCTTCAGCGCGAGGTTCAGCGGCAACGACTCGCAGGAGAAGATATCCGGCGCATCGGTCGCCCCGTCTCTTTCCGTGACCTACTGGTACTAGCCGCCGCAGGCCTGCCATAATCGATGCAATATTATCGGATCTCGTAAAAACTCATTATTTTGTTTGACTGCCTCCGCAATGTAAAGCACAATTATTTGTGTAAAGCGAAAGGAGGCAGTTTATGTTGATTCTCATTTCCGATGCTTTTGATAAGAGCCTGCCGGAGAAGCTTTCCGTATTCGGGGAAGTGACTGACGACAAGTCCCGCATCGCGGAAGCAGACGTGATCCTCATCAGATCTAAGACCAAGGCCACGAAGGAGTATATCGACCAGGCGAAGAACCTCAAGCTGATTATCCGCGGCGGGGTCGGCATGGACAATATCGACAAGGCCTACTGCAAGGAGAAGGGCATCATCGCGGTGAATACGCCCAAGTCGAGCGCCATCGCGGTCGCAGAGCTCGCATTCGCGCTGATGATCTCGGTGCCCTGCCATATACCATACTACGACAGCACGATGAAGAAGGGCGAGTGGAACAAGAGCGTGAAGCGTACCGAGCTGAACGGCAAGACGCTCTGCCTGCTGGGAATCGGCAATATAGCGCGCCAGGTGGCCGTAAGGGCCAAGGCGTTCGGCATGCGCGTCGTCTCCTATGACAAGTATGTGGAGAAGAGCGATGCCGCGGAGATGATGAGCCTCGAGGATGCTGTCAGGGATGCCGACTACATCTCCATGCATCTCCCGTTCACGGATGAGACTGCCGGCATGGTGAATAAGGACCTCATCGCCAAGATGGGGAGGAAGCCCGTCATCATCAATACGGGACGCGGCAAGTGCGTCAATGAGGAAGACCTCGCGGAGGCCCTGAAGTCAGGTGCCGTCTCCTGGTATGCCACCGATGTATACCCGTCAGACCCGCCGGCGGAGGATTATCCGCTCCTCGGACTGGAGAACGTCACGCTTACGCCCCATGTAGGTGCCAATACGGTGGAGAACCTGCTGAGGATCGGCAATGAAGTGTATGAGACGATCGATAACCTTATCAAGGAGGGAAGGATATGAGGAAGATGAACTTCTTCGCAGGGCCGTCGGTCCTGCCGGTGGAGGTGCTTGAGCAGTTGAAGGAGAATATCGTCGACTACAAGGGCAAGGGCCTCTCGATGGTCGAGGCATCGCACCGCGGCGGCATGTTCGAGGAGATGTATGACGAATGCCTCGCTGATTTCAGGAAGCTCCTGGCCATCCCCGATGATTATGATGTCTATTTCCTCGGCGGCGGCGCCACGCTCCAGTTCACGATGATCCCGATGAACTTCCTCCTGAAGGGAAGCCATGCCGATTACGTCCGCACGGGCTCATGGTCGAACAAGGCCTGCGATGACGCCAGGCTGCTTGGCGATGTCAATGTGGCATTCGATGGCAAGGAGTCGGGCTTCACCACGCTTCCCGATCCCGCTGAGGTGAAGCCGTCTGAAGGATCGTCCTACTTCTATCTCTGCTCCAATGAGACGATCGGCGGAATAGAGTGGCAGTCGTTCCCTGATACCGGCGATGTGCCGCTTATCGCGGATATGTCCTCGGATATCCTCTCGCGCCCTGTCGACGTGAAGAAGTTCGCGATGATCTATGGCGGAGTCCAGAAGAACCTCGGCCCTGCTGGCGCTACCTTCATCATCATGCGCCACGATATGCTCGAGAGGCGCAACTCCGGCCTCACTGCCTATATGGACTATGCGAAGCATGCGAAGGAGAAGGGGCTGTACAATACGCCGCCTGTCTTCTCGATCTGGGCTGTGGGCCTCGTCCTCAAATGGATCCTCGCCAATGGCGGCGCGGAAGGCATGGAGCTCCATGCCAGGGAGAAGTCGGGATACATCTACGACGTGATCGATTCCTCCGATTTCTTCCGCTCGCCTGTCGATAGGCGCTACCGCTCGCGCATGAATGTGGTCTTCAGGCTTCCTTCTGAGGAGCTGGAGGCTAAGTTCGTCCAGGAGGCGACCAAGGAAGGCATGCTGGGCCTCAAGGGACACAGGTCCGTCGGCGGGCTCAGGGCGAGCCTCTACAACGCGCTTCCGATGGAGGATGCTGCCGCGCTTGCGCAGTTCATGAAGGATTTCGAGAGAAGGAACGGATGAGCAGGGACAGGCGCATAGATGATACGAATAAGGCTATAGTCTCCCAGCTAGAGGACGGGAGGAAGCCTTATTCGGCTATAGCCGAGTCTCTCGGCATCACTGAGAATACCGTCCGTGCCCGCGTCAACAGGATGCAGGAGGAAGGTGTCCTCAGGATCATGGGGCTGGTGGATCCGGAGAAGGTCCCGGGACTGCAGGTGGTGATGATGGGCGTCAAGCTGAAGACGCTTGACCTGGAGGAGAAGGCGGAGGAGTTCTGCCGCCTGCGCGGCGTGTTCAGCGCTGCCGTCGTCACCGGGCGCTATGACCTCGTAGTCCAGCTCACGCTCTCCGAGGATGATGGGCTGAGCCTGCTTGATTTCTTCAAGACCGAGCTCGTCAAGATCGCGGATGTGCTGGAGGTCGAGACGTTCGTCGTCTACCAGTCGAAGTCATTCTGGGTGCCTTATACGGTCTGACCGCACCAGGCAAGGGGAGAGGGCTGTCGTAACCGATGGCCCTCTTGTGCTATAATCATGGAAAGGAGCGGATATGCTGAATACGGAATATCTAGGCCTTGGCCTGAAGTCGCCTGTAATCGTCTCATCAGGGCCTATTACGCAGAATATAGTATCATTGAGGAAATGCGAGGAAGCCGGAGCCGGAGCCGTGGTGCTCAAGTCCATCTTCGAGGAGCAGATAGAGGCCGATGTCTCATCGGAGATGGAGGCCAATGAGGAGTATCTGTCGCATTCATCGGCGGAGGGCTTCTTCGCCCAGTCGTCGCGCGACTTCTATATCGACAAGTACATGAAGCTGCTCACGATGGCCAAGAAGGAGCTTTCCATCCCCGTCATCGCGTCGATCTCGGCGAAGACCATGGATGCATGGATCGACTATGCCGGCAGGTTCGCCGCATGCGGTGCCGATGCCATCGAGCTGAACTACTATCCGATCTCATCGGAGAGCAGCGTTCCCGGCAGCGAGGTGGACAGGAGGGCAATCGAGTTCGCCAAGGCCGCTAGGGATAAGATCAGGATTCCCCTTTCCATCAAGATTGGCTACAAGTACTCATCGCTGGCGAATATCATCATGAGCTTCGACAGGATAGGTATCGACGGCCTTGTCCTCTTCAACCGCTTCTTCCGTCCCGATATCGATATCGAGACGATGACGTTCTCGCAGGGATCCCCTTCATCATCGCCTGATGAGTACGGCGAGGCCCTGAGGTGGATCGGGCTCATGAGCGGCGAGGTGAAGATGGACCTTGCCGGCAATACCGGCATCCATTCAGGCGAGACAGTCGTGAAGATGATCCTTGCCGGCGCTCCCGCCTGCGAGGTCTGCACGTCCGTCATCAGGAACGGATTCTCCGCGATAACCTCGATGAATGATGCGATTGAAGCGTGGATGGGAAGGCATGGGTTCTCATCGATCAATGACTTCAGAGGACGCCTTGCACAGGAGAAGTCCGAAGAGGGATACAAGTGGGAACGCACGCAGTTCCTGAAGACGATCAGCTGATGGATTACGATAGATACAAGAGCTTTGCACCGTACAGGGGGCAGGATGTCATCGATGCGCTCAGGCGCCTCAACGGGGAGATGAGCCATCTGAGCGGCTTCGTCACGCTCGTATCCGGCGATATCGAGGAAGCGACGAACAAGGCCTATCTGGACCATATCGTCAGGAGCTTCTCCTCCGTCAGGAGCTATGATGACTTCCTGAACGATATCACATGCGGTATCTTCGTACCGACGATCATCAGGCGCACGATAACGGAGTTCACCGTCTCGGGCCTGGAGAAGCTGGACCCTGCGAAGGGCTATGTCTTCATCTCGAACCATCGCGATATCATCCTGGACTGCGCGCTTCTCGACTATGCGCTCTCCACCCATCATCTGCCTGTGTGCGAGATGGCATTCGGCGACAACCTCATCGTCAACCAGTTCATCGAGGACCTCTTCAGGCTCAACGGAGGCATCGTGATCCGCCGTGAGCTCCCCATCAGGGAGAAGTACCTCGAGTCCGTGAGGATCTCCGAGTATTTCCACAAGCTGATCACGGAGGAGCACCACTCCGTCTGGGTCGCGCAGAAGTCCGGCAGGTCCAAGGACGGGCTCGACATCACGCAGCCGGCGATAGTGAAGATGCTCTTCCTCTCCAGCCGCTCGAGCGGCGAGAGGTTCCCCGACCTCGTAAAGGAGATGAATATCGTGCCGGTGGCAATCAGCTATGAATACGACCCGAATGATATCAACAAGGGCAGGGAAGAGGTCATCAGGAAGACCCATGACGGCGACTATGCCAAGAAGAAGTACGAGGACCTCATCTCGATGACCAAGGGCATGAAATGCCAGAAAGGCAGGGTCCATCTCAGCATAGGCGATGTCCTGGCCGATGAGTATGCCGATGCCGATGAGGCAGCTGCTGCCATCGACAGGCAGATCCACAGCATGTACAGGCTATGGGATACGAACTACTTCGCCTATGACTGCATCGAAGGCACCGGCAGGTTCGCGGACAAGGCGGCAGGCCTGGATAAAGACGCGTTCCTCGCCCGCTTCGCCCATCTGGCTCCGGAGGTGAGGGACTTCGTGCTCAACAGCTATGCCAACCCTGTCAGGAGCGCCCTCAAGGCCAGTGAATGAAGAGGCTCCTTGCTGCCTTATCGCTTATTGCCATCATCTGCTCCTGCAGCCAGGAGCAGTTTGATGTCTCGTCCCTTTCGCTGCGTTCGGAGAACACCGTGACGGTCTCCGCCGATGGCAGCGGGAGCTGGGATTCCAGCCTCATCCTCTCTGCCGCCTTCTCGCTTGAGGACGATTCGTATTCCTTCAGCGTGAAGAGCCCCGGCTCCGTCCTCTCCTGGGAAGGGGTCATCCAGGGCAGCGGCATACGCACGGCCGAGCTGGAGATCACGGATGGCGCCCGGTTCCCTGAAGGCACGTATATGTGCCTGTTCTATTCGGACCAGGGGACGGAGTGCTCTGCCGATGCCGTGTACCAGGCCGATGCCTCATTCCCCATATACGGTGAGGATGGCCTCACCTCTGATGCATATGTCACGGAATATGACAAGGATGGCAACCGCGTGGCCTATGGCGAGAGGCGCAGGGGAGACATGCCCACGGCGTACGCGGCAAGCGTGAGGATGGAATGGACCGACAGGTATTCCAACCGCTATACCATCATTCAGTACGTCCGCTGAGCAGCCTGAGGTTCTTCTCCTTCACCACGGTTATGAATGTGCGTCCATGGGGGCATGCCGGATCCGGCAGGGCGAGCGCCTTCCTCACGAGCTCCTCAGCGCTCCATCTGTCGATATCATCACCGGCCTTTATCGCGGCCCTGCAGGCGATTATGGCGAAAAGCTGCGCTTCCAGCTCCTCGTCATCCAGCCTGGATGCCTCGATGAAATCCACTACCTGTGACTCTATCGGGCGGCAGGCGGCAGGCAGCGCTGTGATTTCCCAGCTGCCGTCATCCTTCTTCGACAGCATGATCCCCAGCTTGGTATAGACATGGCTGTGCTCATCAAGGAATGCGGATGAGGCTGCATCGGTCTCGATCGGGATGGGGACAAGCAGCTTCTGCACGTCGATCTGCTGTATGAGCTCGTTGTAGATGATCCGCTCATGCGCCGCATGCTGGTCTATGAAGAGCAGCTCATCCCCCTTCTCGACGATGAGGAACAGCCTGAATGCCTGGCCGATGTACCTGAATCCATCTTCCGTATGCTCCGCCACATGGGGCCTTCCTGCATCCTTCCTCTCCAGGGAGCTATCCCGCTCGGCCTTCAGCGACTTCGCCTTCTCCAGCCAGCCGCTATCCTTCGGGAATGCAGGGGCGATGCGCTCAGCTGCGAAGCTGCCGCCTCCATGCCTCGGTGCGGCATGATGTGGGTAGGATAGGGGATTGGCCTGGTGCTCGGTCCTCCTCGTCGTCTCCTCCAGATAGAATTCCTTCTGCACAGGCATCGCTTCCGGGATCCTGCGCTCGACGCCTGACTTTATCGCGGTGACGATGGCATGGTGTATCTCCGCGGCATTCCTCAGCTTGACTTCCTTCTTCGTCGGATGGATGTTGAAGTCGACCATCTCCGGATTGTCATCGATGAATACGGCAGCGCAGGGGAATGAGCCTCCGGGAAGGAGCTCCCCGTAACCATAGACCACGGCCTGCTGCAGCGCATAGTCATCGACGGGACGCCTGTTGACGTAGAGCCTTATCTCCTTCCTGTCGGAGCGCTTGACTGATGAGTTGCCAGCGATGATGCTGACGTTGAAGCCGTCTCCTTCCGCTGCCATCTCCCCGACATCCGCGTCAGGTATGCCGAGGCTCCTGTAGAGCAGCATGCAGCGTTCCTTGGGCGAAGCGCATTTCGGCCAGTCCAGCCTTATCGCGCCATCGGATACGAACGTGAACCGTACGGCAGGGAAGGCGAGGGCCTTGGAGATGACGAGATTCCTGATCAGGCTGCCTTCCGTCGATGCGCGCTTGAGGAAGAAGCGCCTTGCCGGTATTTCCGCGAACAGCGCCTCCGCCGTGGCGATCGTGCCCCTGTCCGGGCCATATGGCTCAATCTCGCCGCGCCTGCCGTTGTCGATGGAGAGCGTCGATGACTCGCCTGTCTCCGAAGACCTTGTCTTCATCGTGAACCTGGATACCGCCGAGATGGAGTAGATGGCCTCGCCCCTGAAGCCGAGCGTCGTGATGGCGTACAGGTCATCCTCCCGGCTTATCTTGCTGGTGGCATGGCGGCTGCCGAGCATGGCAAGGTCCTCGCGGGCGATGCCCTTGCCGTTATCGATGACCGAGATCCTGTCTATCCCGCCGCCTTCAATCTCGACCCTGATCTCATCAGCTCCGGCATCCAGCGCATTGTCGAGAAGCTCCCTCGCTATCGACTGGGGCCTCTCGATGACTTCCCCGGCCGCGATGCGTGATGCGAGCCGGGGATCAAGCAGGGCTATCCTGCCCATCAGAATCCGAACCTGGTGCCGAGCTTGAGCTGGAAGTGCTGGCCAGCTGCTGACGGGATGTTCATGTATGCGCCTTCCTCCTCGACGATGCTGAGGCCAAGCTCAGCAAGGAAGCTGACATTGCCGTACCTGAGCTCGGCGCCAAGCGCGAAGAGCGTGTCATCGGAGCTCATGTAGCTGAGGAACGGCGTTTCCATGAGCAGGGACCTGGCGAAGCCCTTCCTGGCAAAGCGTGCGTAGATATCGGCATTCTCCAGATCCGCTCCTATCCTGGCCGTGAATGTGTCGGAGTAGCTGCCTTCCGCAGGATTCCTGCCGAACTCCACGAGGTTGTCGATGTAGTAGGATGCGCTGAGGTAGAACCAGTCTATCCTCGTAGCGATCTCGATCCTGCCGAACCAGCCATCCGCTGACGGGCTCGTGATATCATACGGGGTCTTCCTGAAGGAGCCGAGCTCGTCGTAGATGCCGTATCCCAGGGCGCCTGTCCTGTAGCCTGCCGTGAGGATGATATCGAAGAAGCCTCCTCTGTACGCAGCTTCCGCGCCTGCCATCCAGTCATAGGCGGCTCCTGCTTCCTTGCTGTAGATCAGATAGGAGGATGAGGTGCCATCCGCCACATCGAGCCCAGCGGAGCCGAGCACGAATGCCGAGAGCGAGAAGTCGCCGATCGGGACGTCGATCCTCAGCTCAGGATGGAACTCAAGCGAGTATGCCGTCTTGTCCTGGTAGAGGAAGTTCATGCTGGTGCCGAGCCTGATGGCGACGCTCCCAAGCCCGCCGGGAAGGATGGTGAGGAAGAACTCGCCAAGGTGCGGGGCTGCCGCGTCATCCACATAGAGCGAGATGTCGAGGACGGGGAAGGAGAATCCTGCTGCGAAGGCAAGGTCGCCTGCCGTGCCATAGCCGGAGAAGAGCGTCGATGTCCTTGCATAGTCCCTGTCCATCACGAGGTATACCGGGTCGCCTTCCTTGCCGAGGTAGAGGCCGTCGATGATCGAGAGGGTATCGGAATAGATTGCCCATACTTTCCTTTCCTCGTTCATCTCGGATGCGCCGAAGTTGTAGAAGCTATGGCCGTTGAATCCCTCAAGGCGTATCGAGCCGTCGTCGCTGAATGCCAGCTGCAGAGGCGCCCTCAGCGTGACTCCGAGGCTCCTGTCCCCGATGCGGATCGCGGGCATGACATCGAAGACCGTCCTGTTCATATCGAAGTCATACCTGAAGCCTGTGGTGATATCTACGCCGGCAGCCTGCTTCTCGTAGCTTTCCGCGATTTCCCTGCCGACTCCGAGCGCTGATATGCGTCCTCCGACCGAGAAGGACCATGCGCGGTCCTTATACATGGCCTTGAAGTAGGCATCGAGAGGACCTGCCGCGGCGCTGAACCCTGCGTAGAACGAAGGATCATAGGAGCCGTCGAGGAGATATGACTGCACGCCGCCGAATATCGTGAAGCTGCTGTAGATGTTCAGGTAGGCGTATGCATCTATGAAGGAATTCTCGCTGATATACGAGAGGGTGTTGACGTCAAGGTCGAACCAGCCCCTCACTCCTGCGCCGACAGTGCTGCCGTTGTAGCCAAGGGCTCCGTAGAATGTCAGGAGCTGGCCATCGACCGGGTCATATGAGCCGTTGCCGACCGATCCGTAATGCACGTATCCGGTAGAATAGCCGGCACCGACCTCCGCATAGAAGTCGCTGAAGCTCATCGGTATGCTGGCGAAGGCCAGATAGCCGTTCTCCGTGAACGGATTCACGTTCCAGTCACCCACGAATAGCGTGGCAGCCCCTCCGGAAAGGCCGATGTAGTCATTCCCTGAGGCATAGAACGGGATGAAGAGCGATGCCTCCGGATAGAATTCAGTCAGCGCGATATCATCCCTGTTGATCCTTGCCATGCCTTCCAGGGTAATCGAGGCCGGATAGCTCTCGGAGAATCCGAATGTGAATGAGAGCCCGCCTGTAGACCATACCGGATCCCTCCTGAAGGAGAGGTCATCGAACCAGATGCGGTGCGAGTAATAGGTGGAGCTGAAGGTGTGCTCGAACGTGAGGGCCCTGTCCTTACCGTCCCAGTTGTGGTCGAGCCCGGCATAGAGCCCCAGGCTGTCGCCGCTGAGGAACGAGAAGCGGTCAAGGTTGAGCGTCACGCTCTCATCTATGGTCCTGAAGCTTATGTACTCGATGAAGTCGGATGCCCAGCCGACCCAGCTGAATGCATCTGCATCGGGATTGTCGAGCAGGTTGGTTATCGAGGCGATATGGATCGGATCGATGTTGAATGCCGCCGAGAATCCGCCATAGTAGAAGGCAAGCTCGAGGGCAGGGGCGACTGATACGTTGCCGAGGCTGTCCGCGTAGGCCCTGCCTTTGAGGCCGAGGTCAAAGAGGAACTCCGGCCTGATATCCTGTCCCGTTATATATGGGGAGGGGATATCCTCTCCGGAAACGGGAACGGCGGCAGTCCCTTCTTCCCCTGCAGTGGCTGCTGGGATGCTGATGATGCCGATGTATTCCTCTATGTCGGATGTGAAGACAGGTATATATGCCCTGACCTCGTCCCTTGAGACGGAAGCAGGATACTCAAGCACTGTCTCACTATCCCCGATTGAGTAGCTTACCGCTGCCGCGTCGGCAGGATGCTTCGTGCTCTCGTATGCCATGAAGGCCTCGACATCCTCTGCCGTGATTGCCGGCGGATAGGAAAGGGTGGTCCTGCCATCCTCGATGGTGAACACGATCTCATAGCCCATGGGGTGCTCGATGACGACATCAGGCCCGATGGTGATCACGGGCTCCGTCATCGCAGGCTTCTCCGGCGCTGCAGGCTGGCCGGGGAGGCTGATGTATTCCTCTATGTCGGAGACGAATACAGGTATGCAGGACCTGACATCGGCCCTGGAGACTGCTTCAGGATACTCAAGCACTGTCTCGCCGTCGCCGATTGCGTAGCTCACTGCTGCCGCATCGGCAGGATGCTTCGCGCTCTCATATGCCATGAAGCCTATGACATCCTGGTCCGTGACGATAGACGGGTAGGAAAGCACGGTCCAGCCATCACCGATGGTGAACACGAGCTCATAGCCCATGATATCCTCCGTGACGGATTCCGGCTCAAGGACCTGCTCAGGAGCCTCCATTGCTGGAGCAGATGGCACTGCAGGCTGGCTGATTATGGCGACGTATTCCTCTATATCCGAGACGAATACGGGGATGTATGACCTGACGGCAGCCCTTGAGACTGCTTCAGGATACTCAAGCACTGTCTCACCGTCGCCGATTGCGTAGCTCACCGCTGCCGCATCGGCAGGATGCTTCTCGCTCTCATATGCCATGAATCCTATGACGTCCTGGTCCGTGACGATAGATGGGTAGGAAAGGGTGGTCATGCCATCCCCGACCGCGAAGGTGAGCTTATAGCCGAGCACGTCTTCCGTGATGATATCCGCAGGAAGCGCTTCTTCCTCAGGCTCTGCAGCTATGGCTTCTTCCTCAGGCTCTGCAGCTATGGCTTCTTCCTCAGGCTCTGCAGCTATGGCTTCTTCCTCAGGTTCCGCCGGGTAGGAGATGGTGCCGAGCACGGAGGCGGCATGGTATTCCTCCTCGCTGACTGCTTCCGGGACCGGTGAGCTCATCAGGTCAAGGCCGGACATCGCCGGGATTCCTATCTCCTTTGCGAAGATCGAGTCATATGCATAAGCCTCCGTATCGGAGAAGTTGGCGAATGACTCCGCTTCCGCTGTCGATGAGAAAGCGTATTCTCCAGGGCCGGAGACCATATAGAGCGTCGTAGGGGTGTAGACTGATAAGGTTATCTCATCGCCGGGGAGTACGATGTTCATGCTGCCGTCGAGCAGGTATAGGGAAGGCTCGGAGACGGTGAATCCCGTGACTGCTATGGTGGCATCATCGCCGATGTGGATATCACCGAAATCGCAGGAGAAGACCTGGCCTCCTTCCGTGGCCCTGATTATGAATCCGCTTCCCGTGATATCCGAGGCGGAATCTATGATGCTTCCGTCAGGCGCGTAGAGCTGGATGGCATCCAGGTTGCCTTCCTTGATGGAAAGCGGAGCGGCGAAAGCCGCCGTGATGGAGAGGATCGTCGCGAGAACTGCCAGAGTCTTTTTCATTTTCTACCCCTTAAGGACATAATGCCCTTTGTCTAAGTCTACCACAGTAGGTGCAAGGCAACTATATGAAAATAATATGATTATGGACGGAAAGACGGGTCGGAGAGCGCTCAGCGCCTGTCTGATCCTGGCGGTACCGGCTTCTCCGGAAGCAGGCATCCGCTGAAATCATGGGCATTGTAGATGTGCTCGCGTGCCAGCTTGTCGATATGGCAGAGCTCCGAGATGACAGGCTTGAGGCGTGCCCTGACATTGGTCTGGTCATATGGGCATACAGGCTTCACGACAGGAAGGTCATATACCTGGGCAAGGCGGCGCGTCGCCGATTCATGGATCTCGATCATCGGCCTGATGATGTGCATCTTCCCGCCGAAGAACTCCTGTACCGGCTTCATCGTCGAGAAGCTGGCCCTGAAGCAGAGGTTCATCATCGTCGTCTCGGCCAGGTCATCCAGATGGTGGCCCATGGCTATCAGGCCAGCTCCTGTCCTTTCCGCATATTCGAAGAGTATCCTCCTCCTGTTCCTTGCGCAGAGATAGCAGTTGAACTCTCCCTTGAAGGACTCAGGGAACTGGGGCTCGTCGAAGAGGGTGAAGCCGATGCCGAGGTCATCGAAGTACCTTGCTATCCTGCCGCGGTACTCCACCGGTATGGGATGCTCAATCCAGTCGATCATCACAGCCTTGAGCCCGTAATCCACTGGAAGCCATTTCCGGCGGAGCGATAGCGCCAGCGCCAGCGCCAGAGAGTCCTTGCCGCCCGAGGCAGCTATCACGACCTCGTCTCCTCCCTGTATCATCCTGTAGCGGTTGATGGCGCGGCCGACGCCCTTTATGAAGCGCATCACCCATGGCGGGATATCCCCGTCGATGAGGCTCTGGTAGGGAATCCGCTCATCCATTGTCCGCCTCCCTGAATGCCGCTTCCGCATCCTCTTCCGATACATAGGGCGGCAGATAGAGCGCGACAGAACGGAGGCTCCTGGAGAAGAGGTCGCCGGCTTTCTCGAAGATCATCCCTTCCTCAGCTATCGAGGATATGGAGCCGCCAGGCATCAGGATGCCGATCTCGGTCTCGAAGCTGATGGGCTCGGGGATATCGATGATGGCTTCATACTCCCTCAGCTGCGGATACCTTCCTTTGAGTATCCCGTATATCTCGGCTTCCGTCCTGAACCGCTCGGTGATGGAGAGCGCCTTGCGCTCGATCGCCCCATCGGCGGAGAAGGGCCTGTATGCCTTGCGCTCGAACAGCCTGCCGTGCTCAGCCTGCTCGATCAGCGAGAATGGCGGATATGCTGATTTCTGCCTGCACAGCTCATGGAACTCATAGTCGTCCTTGATGTACAGGTCATCGTATCCTATGTAGCCATCCCTGAGCGCCGAGAGCAGGGCCTTCTTTATCATGCAGGTAGCGCTCCTGACGCCCTTATGCCAGTAGAGGTTCCTGTACATCATGTATTTCGAGAACAGCACCTGCTCGACATTCGAGATGGCGCTTGAATCGAGGACTATCGATCCATCGGCATAGGAAAGCGAGGAGATGATGTAGTCGGTATCCTGCCTGCCGTACGGGATGCCGGCGAAGAAGGCATCACGCGTGAGGTAATCCAGCTTGTCAGGGTCGAGCGTGCCTGAGAGCACCGACCTGTAGAGGAGCGTCTCGCGGTCCGAGGAGGGCGCATCCTTGTTTATTATGGCGGCAGCCATCGCCGGCGAGGCGCCGAGCCCTGCTATCGCATCCTTCAGCGGGCCGTCCCTGAGTATGAGTCCTGCAGCAATCTCCTCATGCTCCTTCAGGGCCAGCTCCTTGAGCGAATGGGCGTAGGGAAAATGCCCGATATCATGAAGCAGGCAGGCTGCCAGGAAGCTGAGCATCCCTTCCTTGGTGAGCGGGAGGTCCTCTGCCTTGGTGGCTATGGACAGCAGTATCTCACGTGCCAGGTAGTAGACGCCGAGGCTGTGGTTCAGCCTGGTGTGGACGGCACCGGGGTATATATGGTACGCCGGGCCGTTCTGCTTGATCCTGGAAAGCTTCTCCACATCGTCTGTCTCGAGCAGCCTCTTCAGCCCCTCGGTCATCGGTATATTCCCCCAGAGCGGGTCCTTGACGGTATGGATGAATCCTGCGTGGAGGATCCCAAGCGCTTCGCTTCTTCTCATGGGGACAGCTTAGCATATGCGGCTTTTTGACAAAAGGACCGCTAAATGAGAGTATCATCCATATCATGAGGAAGGTCGCAGCCATCATCGCCATTGCCATCGCTGCCGCGCATCTTGCGGCCGTCGCGCCTGAGTCCGGCTCGATAGGCCGGGTCGTGACCGATGTGGAGCCGGGCTCCATTACCGAGACAGCGCTTGCGGCTGCAAGGGAGCCATATACGGAGGAGTGGCTCGCCAGGTATACGGCGGACCCCATTATCGCAGGGGAGGCCCTCTCCCCATACCTTTCCGCGCTGCTGCCGCTCTCCAATCCCATTGCCGGGCTGGAGAAGGATGGCGCCGTGGAGCTGCTTGACCTCGATGGGGGAGCGAAGGTGGCCTTCATCTTCCAGGATGGCATGATAAAGGCCGCGTATTCGTCAGATCCCCCGCAGCTTCCTGAACTCTGAGAGCAGCCTGCCGAAATGCTCGGTGGCCTTCATGACTGGCTCCGGGGTACCCATGTCGACTCCTGCTTTCCTGAGCGCCTGTATCGGATACGCCGAGCCGCCGGACCTGAGGAATCCCATGTAGTCATCCCTTTCCCTGCCGCCGCCGGCCAGCACCCTCTCCGAAAGCGCGATCGATGCCGATATCCCCGTGGCGTACTTGAAGCAGTAGAAGGCCCTGTAGAAATGCGGGATCCTCAGGCATTCAAGGTCGCTTACATCCTCGAACTCCATGGCCGGACCGAAGTACTGGGCGAGGAGCGAGCGGTAGAGCGTCCTGAGCACCTCGAGCGTAAGCGGCTCTCCTCTCTCCGCCATCTCGTGCGCCTTCAGCTCGAACTCGGCGAACATCGTCTGGCGGAAGAGCGTCGCCACGATATCATCGAGGTTCTTGCCGAGGATGTATGCCTTCTCCTCATCGCTCTGCGAGGTGCTGAGCAGGTATCTCGAGAGCAGGTTCTCATTGAATGTCGAGGCGACTTCAGCCTCGAATATCGAATAGCTGTAGCACATGAACGGGTTGCTGCGCGAGGAGTACCAGGAATGCATCGAATGGCCGCCTTCATGGATCAGCGTGAAGACGGAGTCGAGCACATCGTCCTCATAGTTGGTGAGGATATACGGCTTGCCTATGTATCCGCCCGCGGAGAAGGCGCCGCTGCGCTTCCCCTCGTTCTCATAGCGGTCTACCCATCTTTCGCTTGTCAGGCCGCTGATGAGGGTATCGCGGTATCCTTCCCCGAGGGGCTTCACGGCTTCCGCTATCAGGGCCACGGCCTCATCGTATGTCCGCGATGACTTCACGCCGCTGACCATCGGCACATAGCAGTCCCAGTGCCTGAGCTTCTTCCTGCCGAGGACCTCCGCCTTCGTCTCATAGTAGCTGTGGAGCAGGGGGAAGGCCCCGTGCACGGCATCGATCAGGGAGCGGTAGACGGACTCCGGGATATTGTCAGGGAAGAGGGCCGCATCCAGGGATGACCTGTAATTCCTCGCCTTCGATGTGAAGATATCCTCCTTGACCGAGCTTATATAGAGGTCCGCTATCGTGTTCTTGTGCGCATCATAGGCCCTGTAGTAGTTCCTGTATGCTGTCTCGCGTACCGATTCATCCTGGCTCTTGAGGAACTTCGCATAGCTTCCATGCGTCAGCTTCTCGCCGAATACGCCATCGAACGAGAGCTCGATGTTGTTCAGGTCCATGAATGCCTTCTCGGCCGAGCCCGAGACCGGCGCGTAGAGCGAGAGCAGATGCTCTTCCTTCTCGGAGAGTATGTGCTTCTTCTCCCTGAGGCTCTTCTTCAGGTAGACCCTGAATTCCGCGTACCTGGGCTCCTTCATCCATTGCCTGACCAGGGCATCATCTATGGATATGAGCTCCGTCGAATACCAGGAGATATCCTGGGTGAATGCGTCAGCCGCATCCTGGTACATCATCATCCGCTTCTGCACATCGGGGTTGCTGCTGTCCGCCTCATATGAGAGGAAGGCCCAGCTGCCGATCCTCTCGGCTTCCATCTCCGTGTCCCTGAGATAGCAGAGGAATGCATAGAGGCTGTCCGGGCTCCTGGATAGCGTCCCCTTGAATGACCTGGCCTTCCTGAATGCCTTCTTCAGCCTGGCAAGGTCCTTCTCCCAGGCCGCGGCGTCCTTCGCCAGCGATGAGAGGTCCCATGTATTGCTTTCGATCTGCTCGCTTCTCTTCATTGCTGATTCCTCCTTATGCCTTCCAGCTCCCGCTCCAGCAGGGCTCCCATCCTCCGGGCAGCCTTCCCCCTGTGCGAGTAGCGGTCCTTATCTTCCGCAGGGAGGTCTGCCGCTGTCATGCCTGCCTCATCGATGATGAAGACCGGGTCGTATCCGAAGCCTGCCGCCCCTGATGGCGCCATCGCTATCCGTCCGGCGCATCGCTCCTGTATGATGTAGATCCTCTCCTCGTCGAGCATGAGGCAGAGCGCCGCGATGAATGATGCGCTCCTGTCCCCAATCCCCTCCATGTTCCTCAGGAGGAGCATGTACTTCTCCTCCGATGAGAGCTTCCTGCCATCTTCCTCGCCATATCTGGCGCTATGGATGCCCGGCCTGCCGCCGAGGGCCCTGACGCTCAGTCCCGAATCATCGGACAGCACGGGCTGGTGGACTATGTCCCAGAGCGCCTTCGCCTTTATCATGGCATTCTCGATATATGTCGAGCCGTCCTCATCCGGATCGAACGCGATGCCCTCATCCTTGGGCAGCACGAGCTCGTATCCTCCCAGAAGGCGGGACATCTCCTGCCTCTTGTGGTCATTGCCTGATGCGAAATACAGCTTCATGCCATGACTATATACGAAAAGGGCAGGAAGGTGCAGGGCCGGGAATATGTGGTGAATGTGTAGTTTTCGCATGCATGATTGACCAGATACGGGCTCATCAATAATATTCGTTCGGAAACAAACAAATATGAATGAACCGGTATCATTGACGATAGGCAAGCTGGCCAGGCTGGCGGCGAGGCTCTTCGACAGGAACCTTGCCGGATATGGGCTCCGCACATCGGAGTTCAGGTTCATCGGCTACATGATGGAGAAAGGCCCTGTCTCCCATAAGGATCTCCAGGAGGAGTTCAGGATGACGAGGGCGACTGTCTCCGGGCTCGTCAGCCGCCTGATGGCTGAAGGCCTGGTAGAGGCTGCCGCGAGCGAAAACGACAGGAGGCAGTGGATACTGACCCTTTCCGATAAGGGCAGGGACCTGTTCTCGCATGCCATCGGCGGCATAAGGAAGCTTGATGAGCGGATCGCCGATGCGCTGACTGAGGATGAGATAGAGGAATTCTCCCGGATCGGCGAGAAGCTGATCGGACTGTATGAGGAGGAGCTATGCTGAAGATACTTCTTTCCAGGGTAAGGGAATACTGGAAGTATGCCGCGATAACCCCGCTTTTCATGGTAGGTGAGGTGGCGATGGAGGTCCTTATCCCTACGCTGATGGCCTACGTGGTCGATGCGGGCATAAGCAATACGGATATGGATGTCGTCAGGCGCGTCAGCATCATGCTCGTGGCGGCTGCGATGCTTTCGCTCTCGTTCGGCATGCTGGGTGCCTGGAGCGCATCCAAGGCCTCATCAGGATTCGCCAAGAACATCAGGCATGATGAATACGCCAAGGTCATGTCGTTCTCCTTCGCCGATATCGACAGGTTCTCCACGCCATCGCTGATCACGAGGATGACGACCGATGTGCAGAACGTGCAGATGTCGTTTCAGATGATGATCCGCATCTGCGTCAGGGCCCCCATCATGTTCATCTTCGCCATGATCATGGTATGGCATAACGGTGGCGCGCTCTCGCTCGTGTTCGCAGTGGCCATCCCGGTGCTCGCCTGCGGCATCTATCTCATATTCAGCAGGACGCACACGTACTTCACCAAGGCATTCAAGGGCTACGATGTATTCAACAGGGTCGTCCAGGAGAACCTGGGCGGCATACGTACCGTCAAGGCCTATGTCAGGGAGGACCAGCAGCAGGCCATATTCAATGACTCCGCGGCTGTCATCCGCGATAACTTCAAGAAGGGCCAGAGGATAATGGCATTCACCAGCCCCATAATGATGTCAGTCACGTTCGCATGCATCATCGCGCTCTCATACCTGGGGGCCAGATACATCAATATAGGGCAGCTGCAGACAGGCGAGCTGCTTTCCATCTATACCTACACGTTCCAGATCCTCTCATCGCTCCTGATGGTCGGCATGGTCATCGTCATGATGTCCATCTCCTGGGCCTCGATGCAGAGGATCGCGGAGGTGCTTTCCTCCGAGCCTTCGATGGACCCGAATCCGGAAGGGGAGAAGGAGGTCGCCGACGGTTCGATAGAGTTCGACCATGTCTCCTTCGGGTACGGCAGGGATTCCGTGGTCCTCGATGATATAAGCCTGCGGATTGAGAGCGGCCAGATGATCGGCATACTCGGCCCGACAGGCTCCGGGAAGACCACGCTGATCTCGCTTATCGCGAGGCTCTATGACGCCAAGTCAGGCACGGTGAAGGTCGGGGGCAGGGATGTCCGCAGCTACAGCCTCAAGGCGCTGCGCGACAATGTCTCGGTCGTGCTGCAGAAGAACACGCTCTTCACCGGCACCGTCGCCGAGAACCTGCGCTGGGGCAATCCCGATGCATCAGATGAGGCTATCAGGAAGGCCTCGGACATCGCATCGGTGACGCCGTTCATCTCATCGATGAAGGATGGCTTCGATAGCCATGTGGACCAGGGAGGCACCAACTTCTCCGGCGGCCAGCGCCAGAGGCTCTGCATCGCCAGGGCGCTGCTGAAGGATCCGAGGATACTCATCCTCGATGACTCGACATCCGCGGTCGATACTGCTACGGACGCGCAGATAAGGCGCGCGCTGAGGGAGGATGTCCAGCATCTGACGAAGATCATCATCAGCCAGAGGCTCTCCTCGATAATGGATGCCGACCAGATATTCATGATGAGCGGCGGACGCATCGTGGACAGGGGCACCCATGCGGAGCTGATGGAGCGCAATGCGGAGTACAGGCAGCTGTACGAGATGCAGGAAGGAGGCAGGAAGAATGCTTAGGGCACAGAAGGCAGGCACGGCAGCCAAGGATCCGATGAAAGCGCTCAGGCGCCTTCTCTCCATCACGTTCGGCGACAGGAAGGGCCACTTCGCGGTGATTCTCCTCTGCATAATAGTATCATCCATCGCGATCGTGTTCTCGGCATCGTTCCTGGGAACGCTCGTCGATTCCTATATCGTGCCGATCATCGGCGTCGAGGATCCCGACTTCGGGCCTATCGTGAGGGCGCTGGCAGGATACGGATGCGTGATCCTGGTCTCTGTCGCATTCACGTATATCCTCAGCCGCATAATGGTCAATGTCAGCCAGGATACGCTCTTCCGCATCCGCGTGCAGATGTTCAGGAAGCTGGAATCGCTGCCGCTTTCCTATTTCGACAGGAATGCCCACGGCAATATCATGTCGCGCTTCTCGAACGATACCGATACGCTCAACCAGCTCATCTCCAACTCGCTGGTGATTGTCATGCAGTCAGGCATCACGCTGCTGATGCTTGTCATCTCGATGCTGGCGAACAGCGTGGTGCTCACCGCGGTAGTGGCCGTGTTCGCGTTCCTGACCATCAGGTCATCTGGCTTCATCACGAGGAAGTCCAGGACGCGCTATGCCTCGCAGCAGGCAGCGCTCGGCGCTGTCAACGGCTTCATCGAGGAGATGATGAACGGGCAGCGCGTGATAAAGGTCTTCACCCATGAGGAGGCCAGCCAGGAGGATTTCGATAAGATCAACGAGGATCTCTTCGAGCAGATGTCCGTCGCCAATACACTGGCCAACATCATGGGGCCTGTGACGATGAACATCGGTAATCTGCAGTATGTCGCCCTTGTCATCATCGGAGCTATCATCGCCATCTCCACAGGCGGCCCCACATCGGGCTATACGATCGGCACGCTGGCGGCGTTCCTCCAGCTCTCGAGGTCGTTCTCGAACAACATCAACCAGATCGCGCAGCAGTCCAACATCATGCTCCAGGCCCTCGCCGGCGCGGAGAGGATATTCGACCTGCTGGACCAGGAGAGCGAGACGGACAACGGCTACGTGATGCTCGTCAACTCGAAGACGGATGCTGATGGCAATACCGTCGAGACCGATGAGCATACCGGGCAGTGGGCATGGAAGCATCCGCACCATGACGGCAGCCCCATCACGTACACACCGCTCCGCGGCGATATCGTGATGCAGGACGTTGATTTCGGCTACCTGCCTGACAAGATCGTCCTCCATGATATCTCGCTGTATGCGAAGCCGGGGCAGAAGATCGCCTTCGTCGGCTCGACGGGCGCAGGCAAGACGACGATTACGAACCTTCTCAACCGCTTCTATGATATCCAGGACGGCAAGATCCGCTTCGATGGCATCAATATCAACAAGATAAGGAAGTCTGACCTCCGGAGGTCTCTCGGCATGATACTGCAGGATACGAGCCTCTTTACCGGCACCATCCGGGACAATATCAGGTTCGGCAAGCTCGATGCGACAGATGAGGAGATAGAGAAGGCGGCACGCCTCGCCAATGCCCATGACTTCATCATGATGATGCCTGATGGCTATGATACGATGCTGGAGAACAACGGGGAGAACCTCTCGCAGGGGCAGCGCCAGCTGCTGTCCATCGCCAGGGCCGCCGTGGCGGACCCTCCCGTCCTCGTCATGGATGAGGCCACCAGCTCCATCGATACCTATACTGAGCGCCTCGTGCAGGACGGCATGGACAAGCTGATGGCGAACAGGACGGTCTTCGTAATCGCCCATAGGCTCTCGACGGTGCGCAACTCCAATGCGATCATGGTCCTCGACCATGGAAGGATAATCGAGCGCGGCGACCATGATGACCTCATGGCCCAGAAAGGGACCTACTACAGGCTCTGCACAGGCGAGACCGAGCTTGAATGACGGATGGCGGGGTGGCCCGCCATCTTCCCATGGTCCGCGGCAAGGCAGCGGGGAGGCCTCCCTTCCCCGCCTTCGATGAATGCCTGCGCTTCCTCTTCCAGGGCTTCCTTCCCAGGGAGATAGAGGACATATCCTGAAGCGAAGATCCTGCTTTCAACCTATCCCAATGCATATGGCTCTATACAGAAAGCCGTGGGACCAGGACAACAGCAAAGCAACAGAAGAGGTATGAGATCCCTTAAGATTTGAAAAAAAGCAAGGACAAATCGACAGGACGAGCATCCCCGTGAACGGGAATATCACAATACGGCATGAACTGTCATGCTTTCCTGTCACGGCAGAACCAGGACCTGTAACAACAAAGACAGGGAAGGATATCTATATCACAGGAGGGATCGGTACAGCCCCAAAAGACCAGAGGGATGTCCAATATGCGGCAGTGCAATGTATCGGCATGGAAAACAAGGGATGAAGGTACAGGACATGGATCTTCTGGGACATCTTCACATCATTATCGCCACATATGGCAGGTATTGCTGTTCAGCAGCAGGATGCGGTTATACCGAAATGCTGGATATCTGATCCAGAGGACCAAGGTATTCCATCGCGAAACGTCTGGGGGCGACGCATCCGTATCGGACTGGTCAGGCAAAAGCTTGAGACGAGGCTTGATAAAATCAGAAAGATGCAGTATCAACTATTTGGTTGATACTGCATCCAATTCGAAGGCATATATGGATCAAAGCAAACGACAGATCACGAAAATCGCCCGTGAAGCCAGCAGGCTCACGGTACAGGTAATGAAAGCTGATGGTATCGGGACAGCGGAATTCGATTTCATCCATCTGCTGCGCCATCACCCTGGCATGACACAGGCACAGATCAGGGCGGAATTGAAAATCGACAAAGGTGCAGCCGCCCGGCAAGCTGCCAGCCTGGAAGCGAAGGGATACCTTGTCCGCAAGGATAATCCTGCCGATGGCCGCAGCAAGCTTCTATATGCAACTGAAAAGGCTGAGAATCTCCGGAATTCCAAAGTCTCAATCGAGCAGGCTTTCTATGGATGGCTGTTATCTGAGCTGCCTGAAGAAGAAAGGGCTGGATTCTGCCGGATTCTGAATGGCCTGTATGTACGGTCAAAGCAGCAGTCCCGCTCAGGGTTTCCAGACGTGAGAAAACTGATTGAAGGATAAGAAGATGGAAGATGATGAAAAAAGCAGGGCCAGTGTTGCAAAGGGAACCCGGAATGTCATCATACTCGGCTTGATAAGCTGTTTTGCGGATATATCCAGCGAGATGGTATATCCATTGATTCCACTGTACTTGACAGCGGTATTCGGAGCGACTCCGGTGCTCGTTGGAATCATCGAGGGGATCGCGGAAAGCGTGGCCAGTCTCCTGAAGGTGTTCAGCGGATATATAAGCGACAGATTCCAGCACAAGAAGGCAATCGCATTCTGTGGATATGCAACAGGACTGCTCTATAAGGCAGCTCTTATATTCGCTGGATCCTGGGGCGGGATCTTGTTAGCAAGGGTGATTGACCGGTTCGGCAAGGGAATCCGGACTGCGCCAAGAGATGTAATGGTCTCTGAAAGCGCAGGCAAGAACAGCATAGGCAGGGCTTTCGGCATCCATAAGATGCTCGATATGGCAGGGTCAGCTATCGGAATCCTTATGGCATTCCTTCTTCTGAAGGATATCGGTGCAGACGCAAATGGATACAGAATGATATTCGCTGTTTCCGCTATCCCGATAATAATCGCGCTCCTGTTGTTCCTGCTGGTTCATGAGAAGAAGGGGAAAAGGGAAATCGTACAACGGGAACATTTCTGGAAGAATATCTCTCAGCTGGATGGCAGGCTCAAGCTCTATCTTGCCATTACCTTTCTATTTACGCTCGGGAACTCCTCGAATAGCTTCCTGCTCCTCCGAGCTTCGGATATAGGGTTCGACAGCAGTGCTACGATACTGCTTTACTTTATCTACAACCTGTCTGCATCCCTATTGGCGATTCCTTGCGGCAAGCTCTCTGATAAAATCGGAAGAAAGCGGCTGCTCGTGAGCGGATACATCACCTTCTCGCTTGTATATTTCGGATTTGCCTTCTGCAACTCCAAGCCGTTTATGGTTTTGGTTTTCGTGATCTACGGTATTTATACGGCGATGACCACAGGGGCGGAACGGGCACTTATCGCAGAGATCGCACCTCCGCAGCTTAAGGGCACAATGCTCGGCCTGCAATCCACTCTGGCGGGGATTGCCTTGCTTCCAGCAAGCGTAATCGCAGGTCTGCTATGGGATGGCATCGGCGCGTTCGCACCATTCGCATTCGGTGGCATGCTGTCGTTTATGGCTGCAATTGTGCTTGCATTAAATCTGTAGGCGGCTCATAAGCTGAACTATGGAAAGCTGTCCGATAAAGGAATGAAGCGGCTGGAGCGGATCGTGCGGAAATCGGATTTGCTTACCGCACTCCCCACATATCCGATCTTGGCTTAGAGGATGATGCCGATAGGGTCATTGTCATCGGCATCATTGGCTTCAGCCTTGCAGCAATCGGGATAGATATTAAGCTGTCCGGCAGCAGCAGGCAAAAGCTTCCTTGTCTTTAGCCCGATTATCACATAGGCCCTGAGGATCTTGCCGTAGAAGACCATATCAGCATAGCAATGCTCATTATCGGATGTTATCCTCTGCTGCCTTCCGACGGACATGGATCCCTTGCCAAGCTCCAGGAGGAACTTCTCGATATGGCTGGCCAGGGCATCCTCAAGGTCAGCTTCCATCGCAGGCTTGCCCTCAGGCAGCCCCACGAACCCGAATGCATAAGGGTATTTGAGGATATCCTCAGGCCTCTCTATCTCCTGTCCTTTCTCCGCAGGCCGCTTCGCTTCTTCCTTATTCTCCTTTCCGCGGGAGAGAAGGAGAGGCCCATGCAGCGATGAATCAAGCTGCCTTTTCAATTCTCTGACAGACCACTTTGAAGCAATGCATTCCTTCTCATAGAAGCAGCGCTTATTATCATCGGAGATAGTGAGAAGCTCACAGTAGTGTGACCAGCTCGATTTTTCAGACACCGTCTGAAATTTTGGATATGCAAGGTAAAACCTCCTCATGAAAGAAAGATTAGTCATTGAGAATCCACTGCCGATCTCTGCCGTAAGTCTTTTTGAGAGAGTCTTTAGGGTCTGCTCTCCGTACTGTGCCCTTTCCCGGTTCTCCTGCTCATCCTCGGCTATCAGCCGCCTGATATCCCAGCAGGGGAAAGCATCTCGGTATTGACGCTGCGGACTGCAGGCACCCGTTATGCGGGGAGGCCAGGCCAGCATGATTCCCTGCCTGATATCCCCTGGCTGCCTGATGATGCGGCCATATAGCCAGCAAAGGGCACCTTCATGCCATCATCGGTGCCCTTAGTGGTTTCCTGTCAGTTCCCTTCGGGAGCCTTGCCTTCCTTCTCGGCTTCCTTCAGCGCCTTGAGGTCCTTCAGGAGCTCTGCGGATGCATAGACGTTCTGGGAGATTGTCGCAAGCTCGTCAGCGACCCTCTTCCTCGTCTTGTCGGCAGTCACCTGCAGCACGATCGCCGTAAGCAGCGGGGACAGGAATATGCCGGCAAAGAGGTAGAAGCCGTAGCTCTCGCCCCTGTTCCTCGCTTCCTTGGCGACCTTGTTCGCGAGCATTATATATACGACAATCATCGCCACCACAAGGGCGATCATAAGGATGATGAGAATCAATGAAATGAATGCCATATTTCCTCCTGCAAATGTATAATAAGACCAATGGAGGAATAAGACAAATGAAGATAGGCATTATCGGATGCGGCAATATCGCCGCGACTCTGGCCGATACGATGGTGAGGATGGGCGGCGATATCCAGCTTATCGCCGCAGCAAGCAGGGACCTTGAGAAGGCCAGGGAGTTCGCTTCCCGCTTCGGCATAGAGAGGGCATACGGCTCATACCAGGAGCTCTATCAGGACAGTGATGTCGACCTCGTGTATATCGCGGTTCCGCATAGCCATCATAAGCAGGAGATGCTGGAGGCCATCAGCCATGGCAAGGCCATCCTCTGCGAGAAGGCATTCTGCGTCAATGCTGCAGAGGCCGAGGAGGTCTTCGCGGCAGCCAAGGCAAGGAACGTCTTCGTCGCCGAGGCCATCTGGACCCGCTATATGCCGTCGCGCAGGAAGATAGATGAGATCATCGCGTCCGGGAAGATCGGCAGGGTAGTCTCCATAAGCGCCAACCTCGGCTACAAGATCGCGCATAAGAAGAGGATACAGGACCCGAAGCTCGCAGGCGGCGCGCTCCTTGACGTAGGCGTATACGCCCTGAACTTCGCCATGATGTTCGCTCATTCCCAGCTTGCCTCGATTTCCGGGCTTGCCAACATCAAGGACGGCGTCGATGCGAGGAATTCCGTCTCCCTCGCATTCCAGGACGGCACGATGGCTTCCGTCTCCAGCGATACCGAGACGAATACCGACAGGAGGGGCATCATCTACGGTACCGAGGGCGTCATCGTCATCGAGAACATCAACAATCCTGAGAAGATAACAGTCTATGATGGCGAGAAGAAGCCGCAGGAGCTCTCGTGCGAGACGATAGAGCATGAGGTCAACGGCTATGAGTACGAGATCCGCGAATGCGCCGACTGCCTTGCGAAGGGCCTTCTCGAGCCGCCTTCGATGCCATGGGCAGAGACAGTCAGGGTCATGAAGGTGATGGATTCCCTCAGGGATATCTGGGGAATCAAGCTTGGCTCGGAAATCACGCTGTGATATCATCAGCCCTGGCTTTACAGCTGGGGCTTTGCTATGGAAAGACAATCTGCAGGTCCGGCTTCCTTCCTCGGGGTGAGGAAGGAGGATGCCGGGCTTCTCGTCAGGATATACTTCCTGTTCTTCGTTTCAGGGATGATGAGCACCGTGCTCGGCGTCATCCTCCCGTTCCTCGGGGATGAGCATGGGCTCTCCCAGACGGTGAGGGGGGCATTGCTGTCCGCCCATCAGATCGGCAATCTGGCCGCGCTCTTCATCTCGGGGATCCTGCCGTATGCGATAGGGCGCAAGCAGAATACCGTGCTCCTCGGCTCAGGCATCGTCATAGGCCTCGCCCTGATCACCCTTACAGGCAATCCCCTCATCCTCTTCTGCGCCTTCGCGCTGACAGGGATCGGGCGCGGCACGATGTCGAATATCACGAATGTCGTCGTAGGGGAGAGCATGGCCAACAAGGGAGCAGGCCTCAACCTCCTCCATGCCACGTTCGCCGTCGGTGCCTTCATCGCGCCTTTCATGGTCATCGCGCTCTCGTCGTCAGGCTGGCGTGCCGAGCCTCTCGTGATAGCGGCGCTGATGGCACTTGCCCTCGTGCTGGTCGTCTTCTCATCGCTTTCCTCGGGAAGGTCCGGCAAGGACCGCAGGAAGGAGGAGTTCCCATGCTCCTTCACCTTCTGGGTCAATACCTTCATCATGTTCTTCTACCTCTGCGGCGAGGCCTCGCTGATGGGCTGGCTTGTCACCTATTTCGCCTCGCTTGATGCCGGTGCCGGCTTCTCCACGGCCATGCAGTCGCTGCTCTGGATCATGATCCTGGCTGGCAGGCTTGTCTGTGCCGCGATATCCGCCAGGGTGGACAAGCCCCGCCTGATCCTCATCCTCGGCATCATGATGCTCGCCTCGTTCCTGCTGCTGATAGCCGCGCCTTCCATGGCCCTCAAGGTCATAGGCGTCATCGGCACAGGTCTGGCCATGAGCGGCATCTATCCGACGACGCTCTCCACGATGGACAGGAACTACAACAACTCCACCGTCGCGACCGGTATCTGCATAGGGACGGCAACCGTGGGCGCGATCGTCATGCCCGTCATCATCGGAAGCGTTGCCGATGCGGCAGGCGTCGCCACGGGCTTCTCGCTTATCGCGGTGCCCATCGTGGTGATGGTCGTGTTGCAGGTGGTGAAGGCCGCCAGGCGCTGATCAGCTTCCCCTGCCGTATTCCCTGGCCGTGAGGCCGTTGCGCCCTGAGATCCTTGCCAGGAAGGCGAAGCGCGAGATCCTGTACGCATTGAAGGCGCCTTTCCCCATCCTCCATGTCCAGTTGCTGCTGCTGCATGTGGATGGGCAGTTCATCCTCGCCTCATCGCCGAGCTCCAGCACGTCCTGCATGGGGAAGATGGCGGTATCTGCATTGCTCATCATGATCGCGCGTATCAGCCCCCAGACGATATCGTCATCAGGGGAGGAGAGATACTCGCGCACGATATGCCTCCCGATATCCGGCAGGGAGAGGAACCAGCCTTTCGCCGTATGGTTGTCATGGGTGCCGGGGTAGGCGACGAACTGGCGCGTGTAGTTGTGGGGGAGGAAGTCATCATAGGTGTTGAGGTATCCCTTCGCATCCCTGCTGAAGCCATCCTGGGCGATCTTCATGCCGGGAAGCGAGAACGAGTCCCTCAGCTTCCTGACGCTGTCTGTGATCCATCCGAGGTCCTCGGCGATGATGGGAACGGATCCGAACTCCTCCTTCAGGGCCGCAAGGAGCTTCTTCCCGGGGCTCTTCCTCCACCTGCCGTGCTCTGCCGTCCTCGCCCCTGCCTTGATCTCGAAGTAGGCATCAAGGCCCCTGAAGTGGTCGAGTCGTACGATGTCGGCCATCCCGAGCGTCCTCCTCATCCTCTCCTTCCACCACCTGAAGCCGGTCCTCTCATGCGCCTTCCAGTCATAGACCGGATTGCCCCAGAGCTGCCCATGGGGCGAGAAGCAGTCAGGAGGGACGCCTGACACAGCGCTGTAATGGCCGTCGGCATCTGTCTTGAACAGCTCGAGATGGGACCAGGTATCCGCGCTGTCGGCCCCGGCGAAGATGGGGATGTCGCCGATGATCCTGATGCCGAGCGAGCGCGTATGCTCCCTCAGCGCCCTCATCTGGCTGTCGAAGAGATACTGCAAGGCGATGTATGCCTCGATATCCCGGCGATGCCTCTTCCTCGCATCCTCAAGCGCCTGCGGGTCCCTTCTGCCCTCATTCCCGTCCCAGACCGTATGCCATCTGGCATCGCAGTAGCTATCATAGAGCGCCATGAAGAGGGCATAGTCCTCGATCCAGTAGCTCTCCCTGGCGCGGAATGCCTCAATCTCGCGGCGGATCCCCACCTTCTTCAGTGCCTTCGCGGCAGCCTTCCTCAGCAAGGGCCATTTCCATTTCTCGACAGCCTGGAAATCGACACGGTCGCTGGGGAAGGCAGGCACGTCCATCAGGTCCCTGTCATCAAGGAGCCCCTCGATCCGCAGGAGGGCAGGGGATATGAGCAGTTCATTGCCTGCGAAGGAGCTTCTCTGCGCATAGGGGCTGTTGCCGTATCCGGTAGGGCCCAGCGGCAGCACCTGCCAGAGCGTCGCGCCTGCGCTTTTCAGCTGGTGCGCGAACTCATATGCGGCCGGTCCCAGGTCGCCGATGCCGTAATCCGTCGGCAGCGATGTGATATGCATCAGTATCCCGGCTTCCCTCTTCCCTTCGATATCCATCAGACCCTCCTGAGCGTCTCTCCCTGGCGGAAGGCGAATCCGATGTTCCTCGCCGGAGGAGCCACCTCCCTGCCGTCTATGATGGAGAAGAGCATCGATGCGCTCTCCCTTCCTTTCTCCTCGGCGCTCTGCACTATAGTGGCCAGCTGCTGTCCCGGGGCCTCTATGCCGTCGAAGCCGATTACGGAGACATCGCCAGGGACCGAGAGGCCGTTCCGCGACAGCGCCGCGATGGCCCCAAGCGCGGAGATGTCCGCCATGGCCGCTATGCAGCTGGGGACGTGCGAGGCGATGATCGACTCTGCCGCCTCCATGCCGCCCTGGTAAGAGGCAGGGGACTGCACCTTCATCACGTTGTCCCAGCCGATGCCTGCCTGGGCGAGGGCCCTGATGTATCCCTGCTTCCTCTTCTGTACTATGCCTGTCCCGCTGCTGCCGTATGCCGCTTCCGGCAGCGATATCACCGCGATGTCCCTATGGCCATTGCTGATGGCAGCTTCCATCTGCATATATGCGGCTGCCTCGTCATCGATGCCGACCGATGGGAACCCGTCATCCTCCGACCCATCGATGGAGATGATGGGGAGGCCGCGCCTCCTGAGCGCATCCCTGATGCCCCTGCCTATGTAGAGCCCCATGGCTATGAGGCCGTCCACAGGGGCATTGCGTACCGCTTCCGGTACCGAGGAGCGCAGGGGAGGGATGATCGAAAGCACGTAGCCATGGTCCTGGCAGACGGAGGCTATGCCCATTATCATCGTCTGCGTGTAGGGATTGCCAAGCGCCTTGCCCGCATCCTGCGGAAGCAGGAAGCCGATGGCCATATGCTTCCCCTTCGAGAAGTTCCTGGCCATCGGATCCGGTGCGTAATCCAGCTCCCTGGCGACGCTCAGTATCCTTTCGCGTGCCTCTGCGGAGATTCTTCCGGGAGCATTGAACGCGAATGATACCGCGGTCTTCGAGTATCCTGCCTTCTCAGCTATATCCTGTATCGTCGCCCTCTTTCCCAATCCTCATCCCTTCGCGGTCCGCCGTCCATGGCGCGTTCCTGGCCTGCGAGGCAGGAGGCGCATCCCTCTTTCCATCCCTGTCCTCCGGTAAGCAAATGCTAAATCGGTTTACTAAAGCGGTCAAGGAAAATCTTTTCCCCCATACCGCGGAGACGCTATGGAATCTTTCCCCTCTATTGTTTAGAATCGCACGTATGAACACCGAATTGGTTAACCAAGTGATAATGATCGCGGTTGGCTTGCTGCTTATCTATCTTGCCATCCGCAAGGAGATGGAGCCTACGCTTCTTCTTCCGATGGGATTCGGCGCTATACTCGTCAATCTCCCTGGTTCGGTCATGCTTGAGGAGCATGCGATCCTCCAGTGGCTCTATTCAGTCGGAATCGAGAGCGCAGAGGCCTTCCCGCTTCTGCTTTTCATCGGCATCGGCGCGATGATCGACTTCGGCCCGCTTATCTCCAAGCCGTGGCTGATCTTCATCGGCGCGGCAGGCCAGGGCGGTATCTTCATCTCGATGATCATCGCATCCCTCCTTGGCTTCCCGCTCAACGATGCTGCCTCGATCGGCATCATCGGCGCAGCTGATGGCCCGACTGCCATCCTCGTCTCCCAGAGGCTGAATTCGAATTACGTGGCTGCCATCCTCGTAGTGGCATACTGCTACATGGCGCTCGTCCCGATGATCCAGCCAGTCGTCCTCAAGGCGACCACGACGAAGAAGGAAAGGGCGATCCAGATGCACTATTCAGCTGCATCGGTGTCGAAGACGACGAGGATCGTCTTCCCGATCGTGACGACCATCGTCTGCGGTATCCTCGCACCGGATTCGGCAGCCCTCGTCGGCATGCTCATGTTCGGTAACCTCATCCGCGAGTGCGGTGTCATCGACTCCCTTTCGCGCGCAGCCCAGGACATGCTCTCGCCGCTTATCACGCTGGTGCTCGGCCTGGCCATCTCCCCGATGATGTCCGCAGAAGCGCTGCTTACCCCGGCTACGCTGATGATCATGGCCTTCGGCCTTGTCGCATTCATCTTCGATACGGCCTGCGGCGTCATCTTCCTGAAGATAATCAACATATTCCTGCCTAGGGATAAGAAGATCAATCCGCTTATCGGAGGCGCAGGCATCTCGGCATTCCCGATGTCCTCGCGCGTTGTCCAGAAGGTCGGCATCGAGGCGAACAAGCAGAACCATCTCCTTCCGTTCGCCCTTGGCGCCAATGTCTCTGGCCAGATCGCATCTGTTCTCGCCGGCGGTCTCCTCCTCTCGGAGCTGCTCCCGATATTCGGCTAAGGAGTCTTGGATATGGAACCTAATGTATTCGTAATCGCATTCTCGAGCTGGGGCCTTCTGGCCTGCGCTCTCGGTATCCTCTTCGTCGCGCTCGTCGTCCTCAACAAGATCACGGGAAAGAAGGATAAATAACAGCGGGGCCTGATGGCCTCTTCAGAAGCAAGCCGGGCATTGCGTCCCGGCTTCTTATTTTTACGGCGCAATCCTTCCCAGCGGCATCTCCTTGTGCTAGATTGCTTGTATGATCAGGAAAGCGGTGGAAGGGGACCTTCCCAGGATTATGCAGGTATATGATGCGGCACGCGGCTTCATGCGCTCGTATGGCAACGATGAGCAGTGGATAAACGGCTATCCGCAGCCAGCCATGCTGGAGAAGGATATCATAGCGGGCGGGCTCTATGTCATCGGTGACATGGAAGGCGTCTTCTTCTTCATGGCTGCAGATGACCCGACCTACCGCGTGATCGACGGAAGCTGGAGCTCAGAAAGGCCCTATGGCGTCATCCACCGCATCGCCGCGGCTCCGGGGTCGCATGGCATCCTCGACAAGGCGCTGGGCTTCGCCTTCTCCCAGATAGGCTATATACGCATAGATACCCACAGGAAGAACATCGTGATGGACAGGGCCCTTACGGAAAGGGGATTCAGGCGCTGCGGCATCATCACGATCGCGGACGGCACCGAGCGTGTCGCCTATGATAAGGAGGCGCTCTGATGGTCATACACGGTATGCAGAAGATGACGCTGGTCGATTTCCCCGGACTTGTGGCGGCGATCCTCTTCTCAGGCGGATGCAACTTCCGCTGCCCGTTCTGCCAGAATGCGGCGCTTGTCCTCCATCCGGATACGGAGCCACGGATTCCCGATGAGGAGATATTCGGCTACCTTGCCAAGCGGCGGAAGATGATCGAGGGCGTCGTCCTGACTGGCGGTGAGCCCACGCTGCAGAAGGACCTGCTGCAGTACGCGGAGAGGATACGCAGCCTTGGCTTCAGGACCAAGCTCGATACGAACGGCTACAGGCCTGATGTGCTGAAGGAGGCTGTCAGGGAAGGGCTCTTCGACTATGTCGCCATGGATATAAAGAACTCGGTTCCGCGCTATGGTGCCACCGTAGGCATCGAGGGCTTCGACCCGGCGCCGGTGCTGGAATCCATCGCCTTCCTCCTGGAGGGCCATGTCGATTTCGAGTTCAGGACGACTGTCATGGCGGAGCTCCATGACGATGATTCGTTCAGGGATATAGCCAGGCTCGTGGAGGGTGCCCCCCGCTATTTCCTGCAGGCCTACAGCGATAGCGGCGACATAATCGACCCCGTGTTCTCGACCCCGGCGCAGGAGGATATGGAACGGTACCTCTCGATACTGGCGCCCCATGTCGGGCAGGCTTCCATACGCGATAGATAGCTTTTCCGCCCGCGCTGGCGGAGAGGCCCGGATCCGCAGGGCCAAGTCCTTGCATGGCATCGCTTAAGGAAGATGATGTTTTTTGCGCGCATATGATGGAATGCAATGGCTGCTTATCGGAAACGATATAATTAATATATCTGTTTGCAATGTCGACTTACGCTATATATAGCGTTATCTGTAAAAAGCGACACTCTGTATTGTGTACAGGCCTTGTCCAATGGGAAAACCTATGCTATAGTCCTCTCTACACGACGGAGGAACCAATGTATCAGGTAGTAAAACGTGACGGAGCAGTAGTCTCCTTCGATATTTCCAAAATCTCGGCAGCAATCAAGAAGGCCTTCGATTCCATCCAGAAGCCGTATGATGACAATGTCATCGATTTCATCGCGCTCAAGGTAACGGCTCATTTCTCGAAGAAGGTCGTGGATGGCAAGATCACCGTCGAATCCATACAGGACAGCGTCGAGGAAGTCCTCGCAGAGGCCGGCTATGCCGATGTCGCCAAGTGCTATATCCTCTACCGCAAGCAGAGGGAGAAGATCAGGAACATGAAGTCGGCCAGCCTTGACTACAAGGCAGTCGTCGACAACTATCTCCACCTCAATGACTGGAGGGTCAAGGAGAACAGCACGGTAACGTATTCCGTGGGAGGCCTCATCCTCTCCAACAGCGGAGCCATCACGGCCAACTATTGGCTGAACGAGATCTATGATGAGGAGATCGCCAATGCCCACCGCGCCTGCGATATCCATATCCATGACCTTTCCATGCTCACTGGCTACTGCGCGGGCTGGTCTCTCAAGCAGCTGATTCAGGAAGGCCTCGGCGGCATTCCCGGCAAGATCACGTCGTCTCCGGCATCGCACCTGGCGACGCTCTGCAACCAGATGGTCAACTTCCTCGGCATACTGCAGAACGAATGGGCAGGAGCGCAGGCATTCAGCTCCTTCGATACGTACCTCGCGCCGTTCGTGAGGAAGGACAACCTCTCCTTCAATGAGGTGAAGAAGAGCATCGAGTCCTTCGTATACGGCGTCAACACGCCTTCAAGATGGGGTACGCAGGCTCCGTTCTCCAATATCACGCTCGACTGGGTATGCCCGAAGGACCTTGCCAATGTCCCTGCCATCGTAGGAGGCAAGGAGCAGGACTTCACCTACGGCGACTGCCAGGCGGAGATGGACATGGTCAACAAGGCCTTCATCGAGATCATGATCGAAGGCGATGCAGAGGGCAGGGGCTTCCAGTATCCTATCCCGACATATTCCATCACCAGGGACTTCGACTGGTCGGAGACCGAGAACAACAGGCTGCTGTTCGAGATGACGGCCAAGTACGGCACCCCGTATTTCTCCAACTACATCAACAGCGACATGTCGCCCAATGACGTGAGGAGCATGTGCTGCCGCCTCCGCCTCGACCTGAGGGAGCTGAGGAAGAAGTCAGGCGGGTTCTTCGGATCGGGAGAGAGCACAGGATCTGTCGGAGTCGTCACCGTCAACCTCCCGCGCATCGCGTACCAGGCCAAGGACGAGGCTGACTTCTACAGGAGGCTGGACAGGATCATGGACATCTCGGCCCGCTCGCTCAAGGTGAAGAGGACCGTCATCACCAAGCTCCTCGACGAGGGTCTCTATCCATATACGAAGAGGTACCTCGGCACATTCGAGAACCACTTCTCCACCATAGGGCTCGTCGGCATGAACGAGGCCTGCCTCAATGCCTCCTGGCTCGGAGTCGACCTCGGGGACAAGAGGGCCCAGGATTTCGCTGTCGAGGTGCTCAACCATATGAGGAACAGGCTCTCTGACTACCAGGAGCAGTATGGCGACCTCTATAACCTCGAGGCCACGCCTGCCGAATCCACGTCCTACAGGCTTGCCAAGCACGATGTGGAGCAGTTCCCTGATATCATCACGGCTTCCAGCGACTGCAATGCGCCGTACTACACGAACTCGTCGCACCTGCCGGTCGGCTATACCGATGATATCTTCCAGGCGCTCGATGTGCAGGACAGGCTCCAGACGCTCTATACGTCAGGCACTGTCTTCCACGCCTTCCTCGGCGAGAAGCTCCCTGACTGGAAGAGCGCCATGACGCTGGTGAGGAAGATCGCGGAGAATTATGAGCTTCCGTACTACACGCTCAGCCCGACATACTCCGTATGCTCCGAGCATGGATACCTGGCCGGCGAGGTCTACCAGTGCCCGCACTGCCATAAGCCGACCGAGGTGTATTCCAGGATCACCGGCTACTACCGCCCGGTGCAGAACTGGAACGTAGGCAAGGCCGAGGAGTTCAAGGAGAGGAAGACATACGATATCCCGCACTCGAAGCTCACGAGGCATGGGGTGCCTGGGAAGGTCTTCGCCAGGGATGAGGAGTGCTTCACGGCGGAGGGCAATGGCGATGAGCTCCTGCTCTTCGTGACGAAGACATGCCCCAACTGCCGCATAGCCAAGGCCGCCCTCGACAAGGCAGGGCTGAAGTACAGGGTAGTGGATGCGGAGGAGAACATGGACCTCTGCAGGCAGTACGGCATCGTGCAGGCCCCGAGCCTCGTCTCCTTCACGGATGGCGTGGCCACGGTGGTATCCAACGCCTCGCAGATCAGGGCGTTCGCTGAAAGCGCTGTCTGATATACCGGTCTGCATCATCTGGGGCCCCTTCGGAGACGGAGGGGCCTCAATCGATAATTCCAGGTGCAATTCCGCTCCCCATAGGGTAGAATATCCTAGACTTGGAGATTCCCTATGAGCGTATATACCGCATTCTTCTCCGCCACGGGCAATTCCCGCCAGGCCGCTCTTGCCATCGCCTCGGGGATAGCGGAGGATGCCTCTGAAATCGATATGACGGTGAGGAGCCAGGCCGGAGCGCATAGCTTCGCCCCTGATGATATCCTCGTAGTGGCGGCTCCCGTGTACAAGGGCAGGGTCTATAGGGGCGCGATGGAGCGTTTCTCCCTGCTTTCCGGCAGCGGTACGCGCTGCATCGTCGCCGTGAGCTATGGCAACAGGGCGTATGATGATGCGCTTCTGGAGCTTGCCGATGCGATGGAGGCGCAGGGCTTCCGCGTAATCGGCGCTGCCGCTTCGGTCGGCAGGCATACCTATGGCACCATCGCCCAGGGGCGTCCTGGTGGCGATGACCTGGCAGCCCTCCGTGATTTCGGCAGGCGGGCCGTGGAGGCCCCTTCGGACGGAGCGCTCAGGATTCCGGGGACGCGGCCATACCGCGAAGGCGGGGACGGAGGCGCATACAGGCCTTCCACGTCAGGAGGGTGCATCTCCTGCGGGCTCTGCGCAAGGCTCTGCCCTGAAGGCGCCATCGGCCCTGGCTGCAGGACGGTAGACAGCAGCCGCTGCATCTCCTGCTTCAGGTGCATAAGGGTCTGCCCGAGGGGCGCCAGGACGATGGAGGGCGACAGCGGCTATGCCGCCTTTGCCCGGATGCTGACGGAAAGGCTGTCCGTACGGCAGGAAAACGCATTCTACACCAAAGAGGAGGATAGATGATCGAGATAAGCATTTCGGATAATGCCGAGGACCTTGGCAGGAGGGCTGCCGGAGCCATCGCATGCGAGATAAGGAAGGCGATAGAGGAGAGGGGATGGTGCCGCATCGTGCTGGCGACGGGCTCGTCCCAGTTCGAGATGTACGGCAGCCTGGTGAAGGAGGACCTGGACTGGAGCAGGGTGGAGATGTTCCATCTCGATGAATACGTCGGGCTTCCTGAGAACCATGCGGCAAGCTTCCGCTTCTACCTTTCCAGGCGCTTCGTCGATAAGGTCCATCCCGGCAAGGTCAACTTCGTGTGCGAGGACAATATAGAGGAGGTCTCGCAGGCATGGCGCGAGAGCCCTGTGGATATCGGGGTGATAGGCATCGGCGAGAATGGCCATATCGCATTCAATGACCCTCCTGCGGATTTCGAGTCCGATGATATCTACAGGATCGTCACGCTCGATGACAGGTGCCGCAAGCAGCAGGTCGGCGAGGGCTGGTTCTCCAAGGTGTCGGATGTGCCGGAGAAGGCTGTCACCATGCTTCCGAAGGCCATCATGGGGGTGCGTCATATCATCACGGCCTGCCCGCATACGGTCAAGGCGGAGGCTGTCATCAAGGCGATTACGACCTCCGTATCGCCGCGGATCCCGTCGACGATCCTCAAGACGCATCCTGACTGGAAGCTCTTCCTTGATAGGGATTCCGCATCGCTTCTGCTTGGAATGTAATAAGTCTGCTATGAGTATGATATCATTATGATTTATATATCATATGATATCAGCAGATGAATAGTATCATTTCTCGATGAGCTTGCCAGCGTCTAGGCGGAAGGTCCTGGCGGCGATGAAGCCGAGCGCGTCCTCATCGTGGCTGATGATGATCATCGCCATGTCCAGCGATGCGAGCACGTTGAGGATCGCCGAGCGCAGCGATGCATCGAGCGATGCCGTGGGCTCGTCAGCTATCAGGAGGGAAGGGGAGAGCGCAAGCGCGCGGGCAATCGCGACCCGGGCCTTCTCCCCGCCTGAGAGCCCGTCCGTCCTCCTGCCCAGGAGGCCTGCATCCAGCCCTGTCCTGGCAAGGAGCGGCGGGAGCATCCTCTCCATGGCCTCCCTGCCTGGCTTCAGCGTCCTGGCCCCTTCCAGTATCGCGGCGCGCACGCTCATCCATCCCTCCAGCGAGGAAGCAGGCGCCTGCGGTATCATCTGCATCCCTATCAGGTCCTTCCTCTTCATCCGGGATATGTCGCTGCCGTTGAGTAGCACCCTGCCGGCATCCGGACTCTCAAGCCCCATGATGCAGCGGGCAAGCGTCGTCTTCCCTGCGCCTGAGCGGCCGCAGATGCCGACCTTCTCGCCCTTCGCGACCGAGAGGCATATATCCTCCAGCACCTTCTCATGCCCATATGACAGGGAAAGGTTCTCAACCCTCAGCAGCTCATCCATGGATGCATCTCCATCTGTGGCTGCCATTGCTGCGCCAGGCCGGCATGCCGTCCATGCATCTCCTTTCCGCATATGGGCATCTGCCGGCGAATGTGCAGCCTGGCACCTTTTCCGCAGGGCTAGGCATCCTGCCGCCGATTGTCACGAGGGTGCCATCGGGATCCCTCTTCATCGCCGCGCATGCGGCAAGAAGCTCCGTGTATGGATGGGCAGGGTGGCGGAGGACCTCTGCGGCAGGTCCTTCCTCGACGGTGCAGCCGCCATGCATGACGGCGATGGAATCCGCGTATGATGCTGCCAGCGCGATCGAGTGCGAGATCATCAGGAGCGAGAGGGCCCTCTCCCCCATCATAGTGAGGATGAGCTCCATGGCGGACCTCTCCGTATCGCTGTCCAGAGAGGACGTCACCTCATCGGCTATCAAGAGGGAAGGCGATGCCGCAAGGGCCATCGCCAGCAGCGCCCGCTGGCACATGCCGCCTGAAAGCTGATGCGGGTACTTGCGCCCTGCGCCGCCGAGGCCGGCTGCCTCAAGGAGCCTCTCCGCTTCCATCCGCGGATCCTCCGCCCCGCCGATGGCTGCGATGCGCCTTATCTGCTTTCCTATCCTGTATGCCGGATTGAGCGAGGAGGAAGGGTCCTGGGACATCATGGCGATCTCCCTGCCGCGGAGAGCTGAGAGCCGCTTGGTGTCCGAGGCATCAATCTCCGTCCCCCTGTATGCGATCCTCCCTTCCGCAGCGGCATGCTCCGGCAGCAGCGCGATGAGGGCAAGGGCCGTCATGCTCTTGCCTGACCCTGATTCCCCGATCAGCGCCTTCGCTTCCCCGTAATCAATAGAAAAGGAAGATGCCCTCACAGGCTCTTCCTTTCCGATCATGACCCTGAGGCCATCTGCTGATAGAAGCTTCCCTTCCATTTATATCGGGCAAGGCGGATTTGAACCGCCGACCCCAAGTCCCCCAGACTTGTACGCTAAACCCCTGCGCTATTGCCCGCTGAGGTGCAGATTACCACAAGCGCAGGCAAGTGTAAAGGCTCTGCCGCACAGGCCGCCCTGGCTGATGGTTGACAGAGCAGGGCAAAAGATTCATTGTAAACGCGATGGAGCGCATATGCAGAGCGAAGTGATTGATGGCATCCTCTCTATAGAGGATGAGGCAGCGAAGATCATAGAGGATGCGGAAAAGGAAGCGCAGGGCATCGTGGATGAGGCGAACCGTAAAGCCGCGGCCGAGATCAGCTCGGCAGCTGCCGATACCGCCAGGGAAGGCCAGCAGGCGATTGATGATGCCGAGCAGGTGATGAACGCCCATCTCGATGAGCTTGAGAGGAAGCTGGGCGATCCGGAAAGGGTTCCCGTGCTGCCGGAGGACCTCCTTGAGCGTGCTTCAGACAGGATCATCAGCCGCATCACTGGCGTAGGCGCAGGGAATGGCTGATGGGCAGGGTCTCCGATTACGCATTCATCAATGCTAAGCTCAGGGCCAGGATCGGCATCATGCGGTCGGAATCCGCGATTGATGAGATGATAAAGGCCCCGACGCTTTCCGAGGCTATCGCCAAGCTCGACGGCACCCGCTTCGCGCGCCTTGCCGAGGTGTACAGGGCCACCGGTGACCTGCAGCAGGTTGAGCTTGCCCTTGTCGATGATGAGATAGCTTCCTACCGCGAGGTCGCATCCTACCTTGAGGAGAGAAGCCGCGGCTACATAACGATGCTGCTCGAGAAGGTGGAGATCGATAACCTGAAGAACGCGCTGAGGATATGGTACTCGGCGGCCATCCGCGGACATCAGATCAACAGCCGCGCCCCGTATATCGAGAAGAGGCTCATCGTCCATCCGATCGATTATGACAGGATAGTCAATGCTTCGTCATTCCAGGATATAGTGCATGCCCTTTCCGCCACCCCGTATGCGGGGATCGCAAGGGAATTCGCCGACAGGGACCTGGGCGTCACGGGGCTCTTTCCCCTGGAGATTGCCCTGGACCATCTGTGGTTCGGCCAGCTCGAGGCCGCGGCAGAGGCGCTCGCTAAGGAGGACAGGAAGATCGCGGAGGCCATCTTCAGCGTCGATGTCGACCTCAAGAACATACTTTTCCTGATAAGGTACAGATTCTACTACAGCCTCGGCCCGGAGGAGATGAAGGATGTCATCCTCCCTTATGGGACCATAGGGAGGGAAGCTGCCAGGATGGGCTCGCTTCCGGCCGATGAGATGATGGCCAGGATGAAGGGCATCGTCAGCCGCCGCTATCCGGCGATCATGGAGGAGATCGATGATATCCGCGGGATGTCGGACGACCTTACCAGCCAGGACGAGAATGCCATGCAGATCCTCAGAATCGAGAACTACCTCGCGGCGACCAGGGAGAAGGAGTATTCGCGCCTTCTGCTGGGCAACCCGTTCTCGATCGGCGTCGTCCTCGCATATTTCTTCATCAGGCGCCAGCAGGACGGGCTCGTGCAGGCGGTGCTCTCCGCGAAGTACTATAATTGGGAAGAAGGGAAGATCAGGGAGGCTTTGCATATATGAGCATGTTTACGGAAAAGATGAAGATGCTGACAGCTGTCGTCATGGATAGCGACAGGGATGCTGTCGTCAAGGCACTTCTCGCGAAAGGCGTCATGGAATTCGTCAGGATGGACTTCCTCCCTGCCGACAAGATGGCGCGCCTGTCCAGCCACTCATCCTCCGTACCGCGCGCAGTGCTTACCGATATGAGGATCAGGATCGAGACGCTCCTGCGCGAGGCGTCCATCCAGCTTCCTGACCTCGACAGCATGGATATCGGGGACCTCCCGCCCCTTGATATGGAAGGCAACAGGAGGCTCCTGGACAGGATCGGCGGCTCTCTGCAGACCGTCAGGAACAGGCAGAAGGAGCTGAACCAGAAGATCAATGAGATCTCCGAGCTCATCAGGTACCAGAGCGAAGGCAAGACGGAGTACCTGGACCTCAGGGTAGGCCATGTGACGCATTCCACCCCGGCTGAGCTGCAGGGCAGGCTGGAGCCTATCGGCGGCATCTTCCTCTTCTCATCCGAGCCGTGCATCTCGCTGACGCTCCGCAGGGACTCGCAGCGCGTGAGCGAGGCGATGGACAGGTTCGGCTGGACGGAAAGCACCGATGTGGAGGAGCAGAAGTCAGCCATGGACGAGGCGATAGGCAAGGCCAGGGCGGAGAAGGCCGGGCTTGAGGCGAAGCTCTCGGAGCTCTCGCAGGCAGCTGCCGGCAAGATTGCCGAACGCAGCAGCGAGCTTATCGCGATGTGGGTGAACGTGCGTGTCCATGAGCTCTGCGAGCATGTCGAGTCCAGGTTCTCGTATACGAAGAACACGACGCTGTTCTCTGGCTGGGTGCCTGCTGACAGCGAGGAAGACGTCACCAGGACGATATACGATACGACGAAGGGCAGGTGCATCATAGAGTGGACCGATGCCGCGGATCTCCCGCGTGAGGAAGTCCCGGTGATGATGACGAGCCCGAAGATCCTCAGCCCGTTCAGGAGGATGGTCGACAACTACTCGACGCCCGAATACGGCTCCATCAACCCGACGCCGTTCACGGCTGTCGCCTACCTTGCCATGTTCGCCCTCATGTTCGCGGACCTGGGGCAGGGCTTCGTGCTCCTGCTGGCAGGCATCATCGGCACCATCTACTATAAGCGCAATCCGCTGAGGAAGGATGGCATCATCTCCAGGTACCTGTGCAACCTGCTGCTGTATCTGGGGCCGGCCTCGATGGTCGGAGGCATCCTCTTCGGCTCATGCTTCGGGCTGCCGCTCTTCCCGGCCCTGTGGTTCGAATACGAGGCTGTCGTGGCAGGCACAGCCACCGAGGGCCTGATAACCTCCATCTACGATATCCTGGGGATTACGATAAGGTTCGGTATCATAATCATATATCTCGGACTGCTGCTGAACTGGGTGAACCTGGTGAGGAAGAGGAGGTTCTTCGAGCTGGTCTTCGATAAGAACGGTCTCATGGGCGGCCTCATCTACACGCTGGGAATCTGGTTCGCCTTCGGCTTCGTTGCCTCCGGATACAGGACGTTCCCATCCGCTCCGTGGTTCGCGCCGCTGCTGATAGCCGCGCTGGCGGTCCTCTTCCTGAAGGGACCCGTCGGCTATATCATCGCAAGGCGCAGGGGGACGGCGGAAGGCGGCATCGGCCATCTGGCCGTCGATACCATCATGGACTTCGTCGTCCAGGTCCTGGAGATATTCTCCGGATTCCTCTCCAACACGCTCTCCTTCATGAGGGTGGCTGGACTGGGAATCGCCCATGCGTCGCTCATGTCGGCTTTCTACCAGATGGCGGAGATGCCCGGCAGCATGGCCGCGTATATCGCCATAGCGGCGATCGGCAATGTTCTCGTCATAGTCCTCGAGGGGCTTTCCGCAGGGATCCAGTCCCTCAGGCTGAACTACTACGAGTTCTTCACCAAGTACTTTACCGGCAAGGGAATCGCTTTTGAGCCAGTGAGCTTCAGGAGCAGGATCTCTGCCGATTGAATAGGAGAGTCTTTATGACCGCATATGCATTGAAAAGGAAGATTGGTCTTTCACTCGTACTCACGCTCGTCCTTCTGGCACTGACGGCATTCTTCTTCACGCCGACGCTCAGCGCAGCGGCCGAAGGAGCCGGACAGGGCAGCTCCGATGTCTCATGGGTATGCTTCGCAGCAGCGCTCGCATTCGGCTTCGGAGCCATCGGTGCCGGCATGGCAATCTCCAATGTAGGGTCCGCCGCCATGGCAGCCATATCGGAGAAGCCGGAGATCGCCACGAATGCCCTGATCTTCATCGCCCTTGCGGAAGGTCTCGTCGTATTCGGATTCATTACGGCGCTGATGATTCTCGGAAAGGTCTGAGATGGAATATTTCGTGATCGGCGACGACGATACCGTGCTCGGCTTCTCGCTCGTAGGGGTATCGGGACAGGCAGTGCATACCCAGCAGGAAGCTGAGGCTGCCTGGGACAAGGCCCTTGAGGACAGGAACCATGGCGTCATCATCATCACCAAGGATGCTGCTGACCTCGTGCGCCCAACCGTCAACAGGTTCCTCTTCTCCGAGACCTTCCCGCTTGTGGTGGAGATCCCATCGCCAGGCGGGAGGAGCCCGGACCTGCGGTCGCTGGTCAATGATGCGATAGGAGTTTCCATATGACAGCTGAAAATCCACTTGTGGAAGGGATCCTCAACGATGCGAAGGCAAGGGCGTCTTCCATAATCGGGAAGGCCAGGGCCGATGCCGAGGCGATTGCCAGGGATGGGCACCAGCGTGCCGAGAAGGAGAGGGAGAGCCAGCGGAGGATGTTCGCGCTCAAGCTTGAGCAGATAAGGCTCAAGGAGGAGAGCGCCGCCAAGAGCATCGAGCGTACGGCTGAGCTGAAGATGCTCGATGTCTCCTTCAGCCAGGTGATGGAGAGGGTCGATGCCAAGATGCGGGACCTCGTCTCCTCCCCGGATTTCTCCCCGGTGCTTGTCAGCTGGATAGCGGAGGCGGCCATCGGCCTGGACAGGCCCGAAGCCGTCGTCTCCTATTCGCATTCCTCGCCTGTGACCGAGGAGATCCTCCGCGCCGCCGAGAAGGAGGCGAAGGAGAAGGCCGGCCTCGATGTGAGGCTCACATTGGGTCCCGGCGACCTCCGGGATGCAGGAGTCGTGCTTTCGTCCGCCGATGGCAAGGTGTCCTACAACAACCAGCTCGGCGTGAGGAAGCGCAGGTACCAGAGGGACATCAGAAGGATAATCCAGGAAGAATATGCAAGGCAGAATAGTAGGTAAGGTTAAGCGCGTCAACGGGCCTGTGCTCCAGATAACCGGCATCACCGATGCCATGATGATGGAGCTTGTCCATGTATCGGAGCTCGGTATCGTCGGCGAGATAGTCAAGCTCAATGGCGACCAGGCGACGGTCCAGGTCTATGAGGACGCTACCGGCATCTCGCCCGGTGACAATGTCTATGGTTCGGGCATGAGCCTCTCTGCGGAGCTCGGTCCCGGCCTGATAGGCAATATATATGATGGCATACAGCGCCCGCTCGAGGAGATCAGGACGGTTTCCGGCGATTTCATCGGACGCGGCATAGACGTGCCGGCGGTCAGCCATGAGAAGCTCTGGCATTTCGTGCCGTCGGTGAAGCCCGGCGATACCGTATCGCGCGGATCGGTCATCGGCACGGTGGCAGAGACCGAGAGGGTGGAGCACCGCATCATGGTTCCCGCCGATGCAGGCGAGGAGCTTGAGGTGGTGAGCATCGCCGATGAGGGCGATTACCGCGTCACTGACCAGGTGGCGATGGTGCAGGACAGAAGCGGCAAGGCAGCTGCGCTGACGATGGTGCAGCACTGGCCGATCAGGGTCCCGCGCCCGGTCAGGGACCACCTTGACCTCGGCACGCCCCTCGTGACTGGCCTCAGGGTCATCGACACCCTCTTCCCCCTTTCCAAGGGAGGCACCGTCGCCATCCCGGGAGGCTTCGGGACAGGCAAGACTATGACGCAGCATTCGATTGCGCAGTGGTGCGATGCCGATATCATCGTCTATATCGGCTGCGGTGAGCGCGGCAATGAGATGACTGACGTACTGAGGGAGTTCCCCCATCTCGTCGACCCCCGCACGGGGCTCTCGCTGATGCAGAGGACGATCCTCATAGCCAATACATCCAACATGCCGGTATCGGCGAGGGAAGCATCTATCTACACAGGCATCACCATGGCTGAGTACTACCGCGACATGGGCTACTCGGTCGCCATCATGGCGGATAGCACATCCCGCTGGGCCGAGGCGCTCAGGGAGCTTTCGGGCAGGATGGAGGAGATGCCGGCGGAAGAGGGCTTCCCTGCGTACCTGCCGACCCGCATCGCCCAGTTCTATGAGAGGGCTGGCCATATGAAGACGCTCTCGGGCAATGAGGGGTCCGTTTCCGTAATCGGCGCCGTATCCCCTCCGGGAGGCGACTTCTCCGAGCCTGTCACCCAGCATACGAAGAGGTTCGTCAGGGCCTTCTGGGGGCTGGACAGGTCGCTTGCGTCGGCAAGGCACTATCCGGCGATCTCCTGGCTCGACAGCTACTCCGAGTATGTCGATGAGGTGAGGAGATGGTGGGACGGCCAGAGCCAGGGCAGGTGGTACGATAACAGGAAGAGGATCATGGAGCTCCTGCAGAAGGAGGTCAGGCTGCAGCAGATCGTCAAGCTGGTAGGCCCGGATGCCCTTCCTGACTCGCAGAACTTCATCCTTGAGGTGTGCTCGCTCTTCAAGACGGCATTCCTGCAGCAGAACGCCTTCGATGAGATAGACCGCTACTGCTCAATCGGGAAGCAGGTGAAGATGCTCTCGGTGATCCTCCGCTACTATGACCTCGGGGCCGATGCGATATCGAAGGGAGTGCCGCTCGTGAAGATCCGCCGCCTGCAGGTCGTGCAGGATATCGCCAAGATGCGCTTCAACGTGTCGAATGACGATACCGATGAGATCGACAGGATCGAGCTCAAGCTCGAGCGCTCGATGATGCAGCTGGGGAGCCTTTATGAAGAATGATATCCTAAACAGCCAGATAGACAGGACCCTTCTCGCGGGAAGGGAATACAGGGGCGCGTCCAGGATCGACGGACCGCTCGTGTATATGCGCAATACCCACCCGGTAGGATACGGCGAGCTCGTCGAGATCCTCGCACCCGATGGCTCCGTCCGTTCCGGACAGGTACTCGACACCTCCGATGAGGCTGTCTGCGTGCAATGCTTCGAGGGGACCGACGGGCTCTCGCTGCCAGGCACCAGGATGCATTTCCTGGGGGAGCCTCTGACGCTCGGCGTCACCGAGAAGATGCTCGGCAGGGTCATGAACGGGCTCGGCAAGAGCCGCGACGGGGCGGCCGTGCCCGCCTCATCCGATGAGCGCGATGTCAACGGCGTGCCGATGAATCCCACTGCCAGGGAGTATCCCCGGGACTTCATCCAGACCGGCATATCCGTGATCGATGGCATGATGACGCTGATCCAGGGGCAGAAGCTCCCGATATTCTCCGGCAACGGCATGGAGCATAACCAGCTGGCGGCGCAGATCGTCAGGCAGGCCAAGGTCAGGGGAGGGGCTTCCGATTTCGCCATCGTCTTTGCGGCTATGGGCGTCAAGTACGATGTCGCCAAGTACTTCATCGACTCATTCGAGGAGACGGGGGTGCTGGGCAATGTAGCCATGTTCCTCTCGCTGGCGGACGACCCGTCGCTGGAGAGGACCATCACGCCGAAGACGGCGCTGACGCTGGCTGAGCACCTTGCCTTCGACTGCGGCAAGCAGGTGCTGGTCATCATGACCGATATGACGAACTACTGCGAGTCGCTCAGGGAGATCTCCACGCAGCGCGGCGAGATCCCGTCCAGGAAGGGCTATCCTGGCTACCTGTATTCGAATCTCGCGGAGATCTATGAGAGGTCCGGCAAGCTCATCGGCAAGCCAGGGTCGATTACCCAGCTCCCGATACTCACCATGCCCAATGACGATATCAGCCATCCGATCCCGGACCTTACCGGATATATCACGGAGGGGCAGATCGTCTTCGACCGCGACATGCATGGCAGGGGCATCTATCCTCCTGTCAATGCGCTCTCATCGCTTTCGCGCCTGATGAAGGACGGTATCGGAGAGGGGATGACGAGGGCGGACCATCCGCATCTCTCGAACCAGCTCTTCGCCTCCTATTCCCACGTGCAGGATGTGAGGAACCTCGCGTCCGTCATCGGCGAGGAGGAGCTGACTGAGCTCGACCATAAGTACATCGAGTTCGGCGAGTGCTTCGAGAAGAAGTTCGTCTCCCAGGCATATGATGAGGACAGGTCGATAGAGACGACGCTGGATATCGCATGGGAGGCCCTGTCGATACTCCCGGCGGAGGAGCTGCAGCGCCTTACCGACGAGGAAATCGCTGAGCATTACAGAGGATAGCCGATGAGTGTGCAGATAGCGCCTACAAGAAGCAACCTGATGAAGATCAAGAACGAGCTTGCCTTCTCGAGGACGGGCTATGAGCTTCTTGACCAGAAGCGGTCCATCCTGGTATCGGAGCTGCTTACGCTCGTCGACCAGGCCGTGGATTACCAGAACAGGGTCGAGAAGGCGCTTGCCGATGCCGATGAGAGCCTCCAGGATGCCATCATGCATATGGGCAGGCTCAGGGTTGCCAACCTTGCGGGGGCGGTGAGCATATCGTCATCGATAACGCTCTCGCAGCGCAAGGTCATGGGCGTCTCGCTTCCTAAGGTGGCGACCGAGTTCTCCGGCAAGGGTCCGTTCTTCTCCCCCGAGGGAATCAGCATGGTCTCGGAAATCGCTGTATCACGCTTCAGCGATGCGCTCTCGCTGATGGGGCAGATGGCGGAGCTGAAGGTCTCGATCATGAGGCTGGCCCGCGAGGTCAAGAAGACGATCAGGAAGGTCAATTCGCTCGAAAAGCTCGTGATTCCTGATAGAATGGAGACTGTGAAGTACCTGACAGGCAGGATCGAGGAGGCCGAGAGGGAGAACTTCGTCCTCATGAAGGCCGTGAAGGATAGGATGGAAAGGGAGGCAGGCAAGTGAAGGTCCCGTTCAGGAAGATACTCGCTTATCTCGATGGAAGCGAGGAGTCGATAAGCGCTCTGATGTATTCGATACTCCTGGCCAAGAGCACTGGCGCGGAGCTGCATGCTGTCTATGTGGTCAATACCAAGGCCCTCAGCGAGCTTGTCCGCGCCCACATATTCATCGACCAGGAGAAGAGGGAGTACCTGGAGGACCTGAAGAAGGATTCGGCAAGGCACCTGAGGCATGCCGAGCGCCTCGCGTCCTCCAAGGACCAGGACATCATCGTCAAGGCGATAGAGGGCTCTCCCCATATCGTCATACAGGATTACGTGAAGGCGAACGGCATAGACCTGCTTGCAATAGGGCCTGTCAATGCAATACGCTCTAGGCGTGATGAGCTGACAAGCGAGAATGACCGCATGCTGCGTACGGTACCGTGCCAGGTACTGGTCGTCAGGGACGACAGCGGCATCTGGGAACAGTTCGAGGGGTGAGTTATGACATTGCTTGAGACATTGGACAGGGATCTTATCAAGGTACCGCTCTCATCTGCTGACGGCAGCTCCGTCATCGATGAGCTCGTCGGGCTCTATGCAGCCAAGCAGGGCCTCCCGCAGGCTGAAGCATCATCCATAGCCGCGGCCGTCAAGGCAAGGGAAGCCCTTGGCTCCACTGCCATGGAGAACGGCATCGCCATCCCGCATGCCAAGCTCCACGGGCTGGCCAGGAATGCCGTGGTCATAGGCATCTCCCGCATACCGGTGCCGTTCGGCGGCAAGGAGGGCACGAGGGTATTCTTCCTCGTCCTCGCCCGCGATGACAGCCCCGCGGAGCATATTCAGCTGCTGTCGTCGATTGCCAAGGTCGCTTCCTCCCAGCTCTTCGTGAGGATGCTCCTCTCGTCGAAGACTCCCCAGGACGTATACCAGCTCTTCTTCGAATAGACACGCAGCTGCCATGGATGTGATGCTATCATCTTGCTAGGAGGCATCCATGGAGATCTCGTTCCTAGGCGCAGCGAGGACCGTCACCGGCTCCTCGTTCCTTATTTCCCATGATGGTTTCTCGGTCCTTGTCGACCTGGGGCTCGCCCAGGGCGGCGATGAGGATACTGTTGGCAGGGAGCTTCCGGTCTCTCCCTATCAGGTCGATGCCGTCGTGCTCACCCATGCCCATATCGACCATTCAGGCCGCCTGCCGCTCCTTGCCAAGGAAGGGTATGCCGGCCCTATCTATGCAACAGGCGCCACGAGGCTCCTCTGCTCGATCATGCTTGCCGACAGCGCCCATATCCAGGAAAGCGATGCCGAATGGGAGAGCCGGAAGAACCTGCGCAGGGGCAGGAAGCCGGTAGAGCCCCTGTATACAGCCGAGGATGCGGCGGCTGCTGTCTCGCTCTTCGTCGATGTGGAATATGGCAGCAGGGTGGATCTCACGCCCTCTCTTTCATTCACCATGATAGATGCAGGCCATCTCCTCGGCTCCGCTTCCGTGCGGTTCTCATACATCGAGGACGGGCAGGAGAAGTCGCTTGTGTTCTCGGGTGATATCGGGAACCATGGCGTGCCGATGCTCAGGGATCCCTCGTATTTCAGGCAGGCGGACTTCGCCGTGATGGAATCGACATACGGCGACCGCCTCCATGAGGCGATGGAAGGCAGCGAGAGGGAAATGCTCATCCGCCGCGCCGAGGAGCTTGCCAGGATCACCGATGAGACTTTCAGCCGTGGCGGGAACCTCATCATCCCCTCATTCGCCGTGGGCAGGACCCAGGAGATACTCTACCTCTTCAGAATCATCATGGAACGGAAGATGGTCGGCTATACGATACCTGTCTTCCTGGACAGCCCGCTGTCGGTGAAGGCCACCGAGGTCTTCTCCTCATGCCTGAGGTCGGACTATTTCGACGATGATGCCAGGGCGCTGGCCGGCAGGGGCATCAACCCGATACTCTTCCCATCCCTCGTCACCGTCACGAGCCAGGAGGATTCGAAGGCCCTCAACTCAAGGAAGGAGAGCTCCGTGATCATCTCCTCGTCCGGGATGTGCGAGGGAGGCAGGATCCGCCACCATCTCAAGCATAATATATGGCGGTCCGCCTCGACGATACTCTTCGTAGGCTACCAGGCGGAGGGGACGCTCGGCAGGAAGATCGTCGATGGCGCCGATACCGTTTCCCTCTTCGGGGAGGAGGTGTGCGTCAATGCCGAGATCAGGATACTGAAGGGGACTTCGGGGCATGCGGACCAGAAGGGGCTGCTCTCCTGGGCTTCCGCCTTCGATCCTAAGCCGAAGGGCATATTCGTCGTGCATGGGGAGAAGGAATGCGCGGAATACTTCGCCTCGAAGCTCTCGCATGGGCTGGGGATCAGGGCCTACGCCCCCGCCCTTCTGGAGCAGGTCGACCTGTCTTCGGAGGATATCCCGTCATCAGGCGATGAGCCTCTCCGCCGGCGGACAGCCATGATGATGGACGGATGCCTCTCTCGGATGGAGGCGGCAAAGGGACGGCTGGATGGGATCGTCGCCAGGATGGAGGAACGGGCAAGGGGGATCGACCCTGCTGATGAGCGCTCCTCGCAGAGGCTGATGAAGGCCCTGGACAGGATTTCCGAGGAGATCGACGCGGTTTCCGGAAGGTGGGAATAGGGCCCCTGAAAAATTTCGGAACAATATTTCATTCTTACGCAATGAATAATCCCGGCCTTATGCGGATAATCGGAAAATTTTTCGCGAAAGGGGTTTACAAAGGCAGGTGAAGCGTGCAGAATGTCGAAGGTCGGCAGGCTGGAAGGCTTGACAGAAGATGTCGGGTCAGGCTAGACTGTCATGGCCTCGGGAGAGGCTGGAAGAAGGTCTTTGTCATCCTAAGCGAAGGGAAAGAAGGAGAATGAAG